>NZ_CP179210.1:1225649-1838474 GCF_051201665.1 Psychrobium sp. nBUS_13
TTTGCCATGCAGGAAGAAATGCTAAACAGAAATCATCGACATCTGTGAAAATAAGCTCTAAATTATTCATGCCCGAGTCCTTATGATTATTCTTTCTAGACAAAAGAGCTGATCGTGGCTTGGGCTATTAGTTCAATTTTTATCCCGAGTTCAGGTTAATTAGGTTTTGGACGTAGGCAACTGTATGGCATCTGCAACACAGATAATTATCGTCAGTGACATCTTCGGGCACAACGACTACTTAAAACAACTCATTGCTGATTGTCGCTTTTCCGCAACAGTGACAATTGTTGCCCCATATGATGGACGCTGTCTTAAATTTGACGGACAAGCTGACGCGTATGAATGTTTTAATTGCAATGGTGGACTCGATGCATTGACATTCAAAGTTAAAACGCTCATTTCTACACTATCACAGCCGTGATTTTTAATTGGATTTAGCGCAGGCGCAAGTGCTATTTGGCGTGTTTTAGCGGATTGCGATCATGCTGATATGATCGAAGGTGGGTTATGTTTCTATCCAGGACAAATTAGATATCACCTGGATTTAACAACGCTATCTCCGGTTGAACTGATTTTCCCTAGTCATGAAGCGCATTTTGAACTGCAGCCAGTTATAGAGTCAGTCCGGTTACTACCTAATACGCTATGTCAGCAACTAGACGCACAACACGGGTTTATGAATCGGCAGCTGGTGGAATTTGATGAAGGTATTTATAGTGAATTCTGTCAGAATTTATCACAAAAACAAGGTAGCGATTAAGCTACCTTTATTTCACATCGATTTAGTATTTAAGAAAGTTCTTTCTTAATAAAATCAACAATTTCAGCAACTGGAACTTCTTGCTTATCGCCGCAGCGACGAGATTTGTACTCAAATACACCGTTGTCCAAGCTTTTTTGTCCGATAACGATGGTATGAGGTATGCCGACCAGTTCCATATCAGCAAACATAACACCTGCACGCTCTTTACGATCGTCAAATAGTACTTCAATGCCTGCGTCTTGAAGCTGGGTGTAAAGTGTTTGAGCTGCCTCTGCAATGGTTTCTGATTTGTGCATATTCATTGGCACGATAACAACTTTAAATGGCGCTATCTGTTGTGGCCACATGATACCGTTTTTATCATGATTTTGTTCAATGGCTGCAGCAACGATGCGCGATACACCTACACCATAGCAACCCATATTTAGTGTTTGTTGTTTTCCTTGCTCGTTTAATACGCCTGCGCCCATAGCGTCTGCATACTTGTCACCTAATTGGAATATATGACCCACTTCGATACCACGTGCAATTTCAAGTTTACCTTGACCACATGGGCTAGGATCGCCAACTTCAACGTTGCGTAAATCAACAATGTTAGCGTCTGCTAATTCAACATCACGTTGCCAGTTTGCGCCAGTGTAATGAACACCGTTTTCATTGGCGCCACACACGAAATCGCTTAAGTGAGCCGCTGAACGATCAACAAATACTGGAATAGCTAAACCAATAGGGCCAATTGAACCAGGGCTGGCTTTAGCTGCTTCTTTGACTTGCTCATCAGTGGCAAATTCAAATGGTACGGCAATGCCGTCAACTTTTTCTGCTTTTACATCATTAAGTTCATGATCGCCGCGCAGTACAACAGCAACGACAGGTGCTTGTTCAGTATCACCTTTAACCAACAAGGTTTTTACTGATGTCGTTACATCGATATTTAATAGCTTTGCCACTTCATCGATAGTACGCGCATTTGGTGTATCAACTTTAGTGAGTTCTTGCGTTGGTGCAGGACGCTCGCCTTGTGGTGCTAATGCTTCAGCTTTTTCGATGTTAGCGGCGTAGTCAGAGCCGTCACTAAATACGATAGCATCTTCGCCTGATTCTGCTAATACATGGAATTCGTGTGACAATGCGCCGCCGATGCTACCGCTGTCTGCTAATACTGGACGGTACTCTAAACCTAGGCGATCAAAGATACGGCAATACGCATCAAACATCACGCGGTAGGTTTTTTCCATACACTCGTCTGATAGATGGAAAGAGTATGCATCTTTCATCAAAAATTCACGTGAGCGCATTACACCAAAACGCGGACGAACCTCGTCACGGAATTTAGTTTGAATTTGGAACAAGTTCATTGGTAGCTGTTTGTAGCTTTTCAGCTGGTTACGCACCATGTCAGTGATAACTTCTTCATGGGTTGGGCCTAATACAAAAGGACGCTCGTGGCGGTCTTTAATGCGCAATAATTCAGGGCCAAACTGTTCGATACGACCTGTTTCTGCCCACAAGTCTGCTGGCTGAACCATTGGCATTAATACTTCAACGCTGCCAGCACGTTCCATTTCTTCACGAACGATGTTTTCTACTTTCTTCATCACTCGTAAACCCGAGGGTAACCAAGTATATAATCCCGAAGCTAAGCGGCGAACCATGCCGGCGCGGATCATAAGTTGATGACTAACAATTTCTGCATCATTTGGTGTTTCTTTTTGAGTGGCTAATAAGTAGCTGGTAGTACGCATTGTGAATGCCTTTAAAAAGTTATAGAACGAAAATTAAAGGCGGATTGTATCAGGTGTAACCCTAGCTGTAACTAGATAGGATGAATATTTGTTACAAGTACGCAGTCGTCGATTACTTGCCAGTGCACATCGAAATTATAGAGCTCGACGCGATACACTTTATCGTCAGCTTTTTGCTGTTTATAAGCGGGTCTAGGATCTTGTGCCAATATTTGCTCAATCAATACTTCAAACTCGTTAGGCACGTCATGTTGATTCAGAAAGCTGACCGCCAATTCAGAAAAGTTGACTGTTTTAAGTTGCGGTGCGTCTGGTGCAAATCCGCAATCTGCATCAATGACATCAGAATAGTTGATATAGGGTTTGACATCATAAATCGGTGTACCATCGAGCAAATCGATACCGCTGACTTCTATGCTTGCCATATTGTCTTTGATAATGACGCTTTCAAATTTAACTGCTGATAGCCCCAAGCCGTTTGGTCTAAATGTTGAGCGCGTTGCTAATACACCAGTTTTCTTGTTGCCGCCAAGTCGCGGTGGGCGTACCAAAGGCTGCCATCCTTTATCGCTATTTTCATGAAAACCAAAGACCAACCACAAATGTGAAAATGTTTCGAGGTCACGCACCATATCCGGAGAATTGTAGCCATCAGACAACTTAATGATACCTCTTGCTGCTGGAGCGAGTCTTGGCTGGCGAGGAATTGAAAACTTTTGTTTAAACGGTGAAGAGAGAACGCCAATAGGTTCGATAGTTGTTTTATTTAACATGAGAAAAAATGAGCTGCTATTTTTTGATTGGTATAAGACACAAAAAAGGGTAAGCAAGCTTACCCTTTTTAAATATCCGTTAGTTTAGCAATTAAACTACAGTGATGTTCTCAGCTTGAGGACCTTTTTGACCTTGAGTTACAGTGAACTCAACTTTTTGGCCTTCAGCAAGAGTTTTGAAACCGTTGCCGTTGATTGCGCTGAAGTGTGCGAACACATCTGGACCTGATTCTTGTGAAATGAAGCCGAAGCCTTTAGATTCGTTGAACCATTTAACGGTACCAGTAGTAGTAGACATAGTTATATCCTATAAAATTCATTAGTAATTATTGCCAAACATTTTGGCTAAGCGTTGTAAGTTTTGCTATTACTTATGAGAAACAAGGCGAGGTCTTAACCAAAGGCTGAACATCGAAATTGAGCATAAATATCAGAAAATTACTTGCAAGCTAGAAACATTATATAGCGGAATATAGGCGAGTCAATTGTTATCGGAATAAAACCTGTTCTTTTTTTGACCTGGGCTTAACATGTCACTTTTGTGTCATAAAAAAGCCACTAAATGCTTGTTAAAAAGCAATATAGTGGCTTTATTGTTAACTACTTTTTAGTACTAATTGTTACTTAATTGCAACTTTTTGCTGGTATTTTTCATAAAGCTGACGATGGCGATTATTTAAATCAACCTTACGTCCATCAATAAACATCTGTTGTACTCTATGTGTTTGATAATCCATCACATCACCATTGGTAATGATTAAAGACGCCGATTTACCAACATCAAGAGAGCCTAGCTGTTTGTCGACACCCAATAATTTAGCTGGGGTTAGGGTAATCGCTTCAAGCGCGGCTTTTTTCCCTAATCCATATTTAGCAGCCATACCCGCAGCAAATGCTAGAGAACGACTATCCCAAGCACTTTCATAGCCAATAACAACAGTCACACCGGCGTCTTTTAGCTGGCTTGGTGTTTTGAAGGCTTGATCAATATCTTCATCGCCACGCGCTGGTATACCAAACGCGTGCGTATAGATAACTGGTACCTGTTGAGCGGCAATTTGCTCTTTGGCAATCCACGCATCACGGCCGCCAACAATAACCATATTTATGTCATGTGTGCGGTTAAAGCGCAGGGCTTGCTCAATTTCGTTTATGGCATCGGCGTGAACAAATAGTGTTTTCTCTTTGCTCCATAAGCCAAGCATTGCGTGCCAGCGAATATCTTGCTCGATTGTTTTGTCTGCATTATAAGCCGTGGCATAACGTTTAGATTGGGCAAAATAATCAGTCAAACGATCTAGACGCTTTTGATATGATTTTAATGCCTCTGGCAAACGTTTCTTTGGCACCCAATAACCAGGTTTTGATGGCCAGAACAAATGTACACCGACAGCTGATTTAACTAAGCCATCATCAATGTTCCATGCATCTAGATTGATGACTGATGATTGTCCACCTAACATATAGCCGCTTGGTGTTACCTGTACGTGGGTAATGCCGTTAGCACGAATAGTTGGAATAATCTCAGAATCTGGATTATAGGCAACATGTGCCAACAAGTGTGGGTTATCTTCACCGACTTCAGTGATATCAACAGTTGCTCGAACCGACTCAATCTCGCGTAGGCCAAGTTGACTTACGGTTGAGATAAGGCCTGGATAAACATGCTTGCCTTGACCATTAATGACTTGTGCGTTTGACGGTTGAGATAGCTGTTTGCCAATGGCGGCTATTTTGCCATCTTTAAGCAAAATATCACTGTTATTAAGAACGCCATTACTCACTGTATGTAACGTAGCCCCTTTAATGAGGATTGGAGCACTTTGTTTTTTACCGGGCACCATATCGTGGCTCATTGCGCTACTCATGCTCAAAGCGCAAGTGATGCCTAGCATCCATTGTTGTAATGTTGAAATTTTAGCAGTCATGATTAGTGTACTCCATGATCGATGTGTTGTTGCCAAGTGTCATGTTGATCATCACAATGCCAAACAGGTTGCATCATTTTCTCGCTTGCACTTAGCGCAGTTGAGCTTGCTTTAGGTGATTTATCGCCAATTAATTTATTGATTAACTGAGACTTTTCAACACGCTGTGCTTTTCTAGCTACCATGTCTGTTGCTAAGTCGAAGTATTGACGACCGTCAATCCAAGTTTGCTCTGCGCGCGCGTATACTGACAATGGGTTGTGATCCCAGATAACGAAATCGGCTTGCTTACCTGTTTTAATACTACCTGTGCGGTTATCAATTTTTAACTGTTTAGCAGGGTTAATGGTTACCATTTTCCATGCGTCTTCTTGTGACATATCACAGTAAGTAATTGATTTTGCAGCTTCTTGATTCAGACGACGTTGTAAATCTGGACTATCAGAGTTAATACTCGTTAATACGCCACGTTGATTCATCAAGCAGGCATTTTGTGGGATCGCATCATATACTTCGAACTTGTAACCCCACCAATCAGCAAATGTAGAGCCACCAGCACCGTGTTTAGCCATTTCATCGGCAAGTTTGTAGCCTTCAAGAATATGCGTAAAGGTTGTTACCGTGAAATCAAATTGCTCTGCTAGTCGCAAGAACATTAAAATCTCAGATTGGACATATGAATGAATGTGTACGTGACGTTGCGACTTTAAAATCTCATCAAGTGTTTCAAGACGGTAATCTTTACGAATAGATGCGGTTTTTCGTTTTTCACTACTACTCAATTTACCGTAAGCTTTTTGCGCTGCCTTGTATTCTTTAGTGCGAACAAAGGCATCTTTCATGACCGCTTCAACACCCATACGAGTTTGCGGATAGCGAGAACGGTAGTCTGAGCCCCAGTTACTTTGTTTAACGTTTTCACCTAACGCGAACTTGATAGAGCCTGGTACATTTCTCATTTTCATGTTTTGCGCTGATTCCCCCCATTTCAGTTGGATAATTTGCGCTTGTCCGCCAATAGGGTTTGCACTGCCGTGTAACAGTTGAGCTGTCGTTGTACCACCGGCCAGTGAGCGATAAATCTGGATATCATCAGGATTTACAACATCACCAATGCGTACTTCGGCGGTAATGGCTTCTGTTCCCTCGTTAACACCTCGAGAGATTGCAATGTGTGAATGTTCGTCAACGATGCCTGCGGTAATATGTTTACCTGTAGCATCAATCGCTTGATAACCGGAAGGCGTATTTAGATTTTTTCCTATTTTTACAAATTTACCGTTGGCCACGATAACATCGGTATTTTCAAGGATACCAGCATCTTCTGACGTCCAAACCGTTGCGTTTTTAAGGTGCAACTTTTGCGATTTTGGCAATGTTGCTTGACCAAATGCGCGATTGGGCCAGGTCAATTTGCCAACATATTCAATCGAATCATCCACTGATTTCTTAGCCACTTCGGCGTCTTTAGTCACCTCATTCGCTGTCACCAGCATTGATTGCTGTTTGCTATCAATTTGACGGCCTTCAAGGGCGTTTTTTTGGTCGCCTTGCCATAAACGATAACGTATCGCTTGATCGTTTTCTGTTACCACAAAGCTAACGCTATCGTTTGTTTTCTCAACATTGCTGGTTTTAAGCGTCGTGTCACCTTGTTTAATAGTCACCTTGGCTTTTTTACCGGCTAAATCGATAGATACAGAGAGTGGTTCATCACTGTGATGACTCTTAAGTGAGTAATCGCCACTCATCGCTAAATGTGTCGGGTTTACAAACTGGTGCTCTTGGCCTTGCGTCCACACCGATACAATATCGCCATTTTTAAAGATATCGCCTTTAGTAATAACGAAATCGGCGTTGTATCCAGCTTTTAATTGTCCTGCTTCGTTAGCAATGCCTGCTATTTTTGCAGGATTAGTTGTTAACGCTGCTAACGCTGCTTTTTCGCTTAAACCATGTTTTACAGCGGTGCGAAGATTCGTGAGGAAATCATTGCCTTTGGTACCGTGACTAGTAATTGCTAACTTAAGCTTTGAATCTTCAAGCGTAGCAAGGTTACCAGGGTTACGCTCCCAATGGCGTAAGTCTGCCAGAGAGATATCATGCCCTTGAGTTGTACCAAGTGTCGGCTTTTCTGCAAATGTCAGTGGCATAACTAGGTTTGCGTTAAGCTGACCAATTTCATCTAAGCGTGCGTATTCAAAACCACTGCCTAAGAATGTTGCCTTGATATCAAAGTTATTTAACAGCTTAGCCGCACGTAGTAGCGATTGTTCACTTTGACTACTAAAGAAAACACCTTGCTTCTCAATGTTACTAATTGCATTTAAGGCCGCGTTATATTCAATGTTATCGCCCGCAAAAGTAACTGATTTACCTTGGCTTTTTTGATACCAATTAGCGTCTGAAAATGTTTGACGTAACAGCGCGATGCTTCCCATCAATGAACTTGGGTAGTTTTGTGCTGAGCTACCTTTGTTAAATGACGCAAAATGTTGGGCATTGGCGTTGTAAACTAGTTCGTTAGCAATGCCGTCAGCTAAGCTCACTGTAACGCCGCGTCCTTGTAAAATACCGTCATGTTTTGCTGTTTGAACGGCGGTAAATCCATTTTTTAGATACTTTTGAGCTGCTTTCTGATCTGGGGAAAAGTGATCGCTCCAATTCATTTGAGCATGGATAGCGCCGTTGGCAGCGTTGCCGCCAATGCGGTCAATGCGATATACCGGACCACGTGTTTTAGACGATGGGTAGCTAAAATCAATGCCATATTCTGAGTAAACGTCAATGAAACCTGGGTAAATTGTTAACCCCTTGGCATCAACAACACTGGCTCCTTTAGGGAGTTTGCCATTTTTACTAACAGACTTAATGTGTCCGTTTTCAATAACTAAGGTGGCGTTAGTGAGTTTTACGTTAGGTGATGTGTAAATGGTGGCGTTGGTAAATGCCATTAAATCTGGCGTTTTATGGTGCATGCCAAGCACAGGAGATGTTTGGTCAGCCAAGACACTTTGGCTTGCAAGTCCTGCGATAATGGCACTGCTGAGTGCTTTTTTTATCATAATTATCTCTTGTCATTATTGTTGTAAACAGTGAGCATAAAACTGTTGGCGTTACTTTAAATTATGAGGCGCTTCGTGTCATATAAAACAGGCTGTTAATGTTTCTCAAGTGTAAGTAAATGTAACATTTTATAACGTGACTTCATCAAAATAGGACAGTAAAGTAGGTATCACCAATGTTTAATCGAAACTACCATTCACGATGCCACATTTTATTATTGAACATGCAGCTGCTATCGATAGTCATCAATTATTAACAAGCGTTCGTGAGGCGGCTGTTAATTCTCAATTATTTACAGGCCCAGATATCTAAGTTCGCGCCATCGAATATTCTGAATATCAACCTGCACTCTTTGTTCATATACAAGCGAAGATTTGGCATGGCAGAACCGGTGAGCAGAAGCGTTCGTTGTCTGTATACCCAAACCACATGAAGATGCTCGATTTCAGCAAATCGAGAAGCGTGCCAAATGCTAGGCATAAGATGTGTCGTTAAGTCATTCTTAACAAATATTTTATAACGACGCAGTTGGTCGCTTATCGCCTTGCCCTACGGGAGTTCGGGTAGAACACGACTACCGCGTTATGATTCATAATCAGGGAATAACCATTAATTAAAAATCATGCCTTGTATTCGAATCCTACCCGAACTCTGAAACATGCATCTTCAAGTGGCTTGGGTATTGTTGGAGAATCAGTAAAAGTTATTGTTGATAGTGATACCATCGTTAGTGTTGAAGTCGTTGATATGGACACGACCTGTTATTTTAAGCGTTAGTAAATGGGTATAGTCAAGGAGGAAATAATGAATCGAGGAAGTTGTCTTTGCGGTTAAGTGGTGTTTTCCATTAGTGCACAACCACAAAAGGTATCACATTGTCATTGCACTATGTGGCAAAAGCAACACGGTGCGGCTTTTGCCACCTGTGCCCGTTTTAAGCGTGCTGATATCTACTACAAGGCGCTCAATCGTTGCAGAGTTATCGCTCTAGCTCTGATGTTGAACGAAAATTTTGCATGTTGTGTGGAAGTAACATTGAGTGGGCTATGCCAGATCTGATGTCAGACTATGTAGCGATAGCCCTAGCGAGTTTGGACGATCAAAATGTGGCCGGTGAAATCAAAGTTTTACATCGTCAGTCTAGTGCGCAATGGCTTGATGCGTTCTGCGTTATAGAGGACGACTAGGCACTTTAATTCAGTTGATATTAACCAAGTTTTGATAAACTAATTTACTGTTTAACGCTAATAATGAGTAAGAGTAATACCAATTGCATTAAATATTTGCCCACTTGTACTTGTTAAAATTAACTAAAATGGCGTTGCTCTCAATCCTAATAGCCAGCTATTAGTCAATCGAGCGCCTTGTTTTAGCTGATTTTCTCTACGCACAACAAGATCACTTACTTAATGCAATTGGTATAACAATTAATTACGATGTTTATTGTCAAAGCTGATAAACTAAGATCACAAATATTAAGGAGTTTATGATGAAAATTGCTATCGCCCCATTAATTGGATTAGCGTTGTTATTAACAGGATGTAAATCAACGCCGAATTATGACTATGATAATTCCGTTAACTTTTCCCAACTATCTACCTATGCATGGGTTGTAGAATCTAAACCTACTGGCAGTGACAAAGAGTACTTTAATAGTGACATAAACAATAAACGTATTGTTAATGCGATTGAAGCAAGATTGGCAGCTAAAGGACTACGTAAAGTAGCACCAAGTGAAGCCTCAGTATTAGTAAACTTCCACACAACAATTAGTAAAAAGCGTGAACGAGATGTTGCAAATACTCATCCGTTCTATTGGAGTTTTGGCCGCGGCTATTATGGCTCTCATTCAAGCCTACATATGAACTTAAATAGCTTACAGCGAGAATATAAAGAAGGTGCGTTAGTGATAGATTTTATTGCGCCGAAAAAAGAACTTATTTGGCGTGGTTCGTTCGATACTCGATTGAGTCAAAAGTCGAATCCAGAAAAACGTGCCGAAAAAGTGAATATTGCGGTTAATGAAATACTCGCTAACTTTCCACCACAATAATTTGTTTAAATTATCAAAAAATCCCGCTCAATTGAGCGGGATTTTTTTATGTCATCATTAGTGACAGCAGCTTTCGCCTTCGCCGTGATCATGACCACAACCGCCTTCTTGATGAAGTCGACCATGTTCTAACTCCGTTGGTGTCGCGTCACGCAGTTCAACGATTTCAACTTCAAAGTGAAGTGTTTGACCTGCGAAAGGGTGATTACCGTCTACAGTAACGTGCTCATCAGTCACTTCAATAACAGTCACTGGCATTGGGCCTTGATCAGTATCTGCTGTAAATTGCATACCTAGTTGAGGATCTAATCCTTCAAATGCCGCTGCTGGCACTTGTTGTTTACGCTCTTCAACGTATTCGCCATAGCCATTTTCAGGTGAGATAGTGACGTCTAAACGATCGCCAGCTTGCTTACCTTCAACCGCTGCTTCAAGGCCTGGGATCATTGTATTATGACCGTGCAAATAGGACATAGGTACATCGCCAAATGAGTTTTCAATTTCTTGTTGTTGATCGTCAGTTAAACGATAGTGAAGGCTAACGACAATGTCTTTTTTGATATGCATAGTTTTACGCTCATTAATTAAAAATTTTTTGCTAGTCTAACGTCTTGACACAGGGCTTTAAAGCTATTTGTGAAACAATCGTTTATCTTTGCGATATGGATAAACATCTGCGTAAATTCCTTGGTTAAAATTTTCCTGTAATTGACGCCAATAGTCAGCTAAGAGTAGCTCTGGGTGTAACTTCATAAAACTTCGTTTCACGCGTGATTGTCCTAACATGAAATGCGCGAACTCTTCGGGAAACACATCAAATTCGCCAACCCGATACCAAGGTTCACTGGCGATCATTTGCTCATAGGTTTCTGGCTTAGGAATCGTTCTAAAATTACATTGATGCATGTACCAAATTTCATCGTAATCATAAAAAATGACACGGCCATGGCGAGTTACTCCAAAATTCTTAAATAACATATCGCCTGGAAATATATTGGCGGCAGCTAATTGCTTAATGGCATTGCCATATTCATCGACCGCGTTATTAACTTGTGTTGGGTTCGCTTGCCTCAAAAATATATTGAGGGGGATCATGCGCCGCTCGGTATAGAGATGTTTGACAATGATGTGCTCGTCGGTGATAAGTAACTGTGATGGAGCAGCTTTTTTGAGTTCGTCGAGTAATGCCGCTGAGATCCGCTGGCGAGGGAAGTGAAAATTTGAAAACTCCTGTGTATCTGCCATACGACCGACACGGTCATGCTCTTTTACTAGTTTATAGCGATCCTTAACAATTTGATGGGTTACTTGTTTGGGCGGTGCGAATTCGTCTTTAATGATTTTAAAGACAGTATCACTTGAGGGCAGGGTAAACACTGTCATAACCATGCCTTTGATCCCATCAGCTATTTCAAATTGATCGTTTGTTTGCGCTAGGTGAGCGAGATGCTGACGGTAAAACTCTGTTTTACTGTGCTTAACTAAACCAAGTGCCGACCATAATTCGTAACGGGGTTTACTCGGCATCAATTCGTTCAAATATGCAATGATTTGGCTGGTGGCTTTACCATTAACCATAAAATAGGCTCGTGCAAAACCAAACAGGATGCTCAAGTCATCTCGTTGAGTGAGTACCGCATCGACATAAAGATTTCCGTTTTCGTCATTCAATAGTGCAAACACGATAGGCAATTGATGTTTGCCCTTAAGGCGACCAATGAGATAAGCCCCTTTGTTGCGATAAAAAACATGTTGAATGAGCTCAATATGACGAAAACAATGTTTCTTGATTAATGGTGTCAATTGTTTACGGATAGCTGTTACATCATCGCTAAGGCTACGCCACTGACTATTAAAACGAAACTTATGAAGAATTGATTCGATACAGGTAGAGACGATGCCGCCAATAGGAACGTTGTAGCAAAGCGCAGTGACATCATAGGTTATTGGCGTGGCAATCGTTGATTGAATGTAAAGGTGTTGTGGATTGATTCCTTGGCGGTGAAAAAGGCGTGAGAACGTTGAATTGAAAAAGGTTTCAGCTTGTTGTGCTTGTGGGTGTCCAGCTAGGAGTCTGCTGTAATATGACTTAGTTTTTTGCCACAATGCCGTCGATATTTTAGGTGAGTCGAGTTGATTATAAAGCTTGGATGACAACATGCTAATCATATGTTCATAGCTTTGAAGTCGCTCTTTATTGGCTAATTGGACACCCGCCCAATCCTGATTCTCAAATCGTGTTTTTGAATCCTGCGTAATTAAACAAAACTGACGATAGCTTTTCTCAAATCCTTTTAGAATATTGACAGCGAGTGATGCCGGAGTCAGCGTTTGTTGGAAACTTAAATATCCATTAGGTTTATTCAAAGCAAGTACAGATAACGTTGTTAAACATGAGTTTTAATCTAATGGAAAAGACAGTGTAGTTGCAAGTTACTTAACACTGTTTTTACTATCGACATAAATTTTTCGTAAAGTGAATAACGGTTATCCTGCTAAATCCAGCATCTAGAGATAAGAACTAAATCATCTTAGATATAGCGTTAATATAGGGTCTGTTGATCTTTTGAGTTCATTTTTGCAGCAATTTGTTTGGGATTTCTACAAGGCATAGCCTATGTGGTGTAGCTGGCTCGATAATAGCTCCTGCATTATCCTAATGAGCTACATCCCTGTAGCAATACACGAATAGGCGATAACGCCTTAGAAACAACAAACAAATGCTGTCCGTAGGATTCACCTAAAAGTATTTTGTGCGGCGTTATTCGTCATTCACTGGGGTAAACCCAGCATCAATCCTCATGCCTCGCCCACAAGGATGTGGGTGCTTATGTTCAGTCTGGAACAATGAACATGTGCCCAAAATCCTTTTGGATTGAACAAAATTTGAACCACAAAGATCAACAGACCCTAGTCTAATACCATTAATTGCATTAAATATTTGCCCACTTGTACTTGTTAAAATTAACTAAAATGGCGTTGCTCTCAATCCTAATAGCCAGCTATTAGTCAATCGAGCGCCTTGTTTTAGCTGATTTTCTCTACGCACAACAAGATCACTTACTTAATGCAATTGGTATAATCAAATAATGAGATAGGATTAAAGTTTATTCCATCAAGATTATTGCTTGTATCGACTAAAGTCGCGAATATTGTTAATTATTTGTGATTGACAGACGTTTTTTATCTGTCATTCTAAAGGACAATTATTCAACAGAGCACAGCAGCATAATGTTACTGACAACTAACACCCATATTATTACCATCGGTATTATTTCCGGAGGGGTGTTTGCGCTGTAGAGTAAAACAGATTTAGCAAAAACCCGCGCCGTAACCGACGCGGGTTTTTTCGTTTTAGGGCGCTATTTTTTTGATGGCAAGTGAGTAAAAGTTTAAGAGTAAGTGGAGTAGAAGATGCGCGTAATGAAGTTTGGTGGTTCCTCGTTAGCTGATTTAGAGCGAGTTGAACGTGTTGCAGATATTTTGGTTGAGAGAAGTGGCAAAGGGCAACTCGCTGTCGTGTTGTCTGCACCGGGTAAAACCACGAATAATATTGTTGAAGCAGTGGACTGTAATTGCACTGGCGCGAGTGACAATGATGCACTTTCAAGAGTTAAAGCAACGTTTAGACACATTGTTGATGGCCTAGCCAACAAATACCCTGCTTTTGATAAGGCGCAAGTCGATGCTGTGTGGGATGTGGAATACGAACTAGTGACTCGTACACTTAATGGCGTCAATTTGCTCGCACAATGTCCTGATAATATTCGTGCTCAACTCCTCGTTGTTGGTGAGCGATTATCGATTGCCATTATGCGCCAGTTATTAACGGCACGTGGTTTATCCGTTGATTTGCTTGAACCACGCGATTTCATGATGGCAAACAGTGATTACTTAGAAGCACAAGTTGATATTGAACTGTCGCGTTCTAAAATTGAAAACAAAGATTTATCAGCGTCACGCATCTGGCTCATGCCGGGCTTCACCGCGGCTAATAGTTACGGCGAAATCGTTACCCTAGGCCGTAATGGCTCTGATTATTCAGCAGCGTGTTTAGCGGCGTGTTTACGTGCTGATTGCTGTGAAATCTGGACTGACGTAGACGGTGTTTATAACGCCGATCCACGTTTGGTTGCAGATGCGCAACTTATTGAGCAATTAAGTTATCAAGAAGCAATGGAGCTTTCTTATTTTGGTGCCAAGGTTCTGCATCCAAAAACTATCGTTCCTATTGCGCAATATCATATCCCTTGTTTAATTAAAAACAGCTTTAACCCTGATGCGCCGGGCTCGCTCGTCTCTAGCGACCGTCAAGATGATGAAAACCAAGTGAAGGCGATTTCAAACCTTGATGATATTTCAATGATCAGCGTATCAGGCCCTGGTATGAAGGGCATGGTTGGTATGGCATCACGCATATTTGAATCGATTTCATTGGCGGGTGTTTCTATTAGCCTTATCACGCAATCATCCAGTGAATATAGTATTAGTTTCTGTGTACCTTCGTGTGATCACCTTGTGGCAAAAGCGGCATTGGAAGCGGAATTTGAATTAGAGCTTAAAAATGATTTATTGGAGCCACTAGAAATTCGTCATCAATTGGCGATTATTTCCGTAATTGGCGATCGCATGAAGACAGTGCAAGGCGTAGCCGCTAAATTCTTCCAAGCACTTACTCAAGCACGCGTTAATGTTGTTGCGATTGCGCAGGGTAGCTCTGAGCGCTCTATCTCAACAGTCGTCGATCAACATCGCTGCTCTCGAGCAATCAAAGCGTGTCATCAGCGATTCTTTAATTCGATGCAATATATCGATCTGTTTTTAGTCGGTGCGGGTAACGTTGGTGCTGAACTATTGAGTCAAGTGAGCCAGCAACAAGCGTATTTAGCGAAACAAAACATTGCTATTAGAGTTTGCGGTATCGCCAATTCAAAGCAAATGGTGCTGACAACGCAAGGTATTGAGCTCGCTAGTTGGCGTGAAGCGCTTGCTGTTACCAATGAAGGTTATGATGTTGCGCGATTAATTTCGTTTGCAAAAGATAATCACTTGCTTAACCCGTTGGTGGTTGATTGTACATCGAGTCAGTTTATTGCCGATCAGTATGTGTCATTATTAGAAGCTGGTTTCCATGTAGTAACACCAAACAAGAAAGCTAATACGGCCTCACAAGATTATTACGAAAAACTTCGTAAAGCCGCATTATTTAAACGTCGCCGATTCTTATATGAAACAACCGTAGGTGCTGGCCTACCTGTTATTGATAACTTGCAAAATTTATTAAGTGCAGGTGATGAACTAGTGGAATTTAGCGGTGTGTTATCTGGCTCTCTTTCGTTTATTTTTGGTCAACTTGATGACGGTATGACATTGTCACAAGCGACGAAAATAGCGAAAGACAAGTGCTTTACTGAACCTGATCCTCGTGATGATTTAAGTGGGATGGATGTGGCGCGTAAAGTGCTCATTTTAGCCCGTGAAACAGGCATGGAATTAGAACTTGAAGATATTCAAGTTGATTCGGTATTGCCAGCAGGCTTTGATGCATCCGGCTCTATTGATGAGTTTATGGCGAACTTACCACAAGCTGATGCGGCGATTGCTCAGCGCGTTAATGACGCAAGCGAGCAAGGTAAAGTATTGCGTTATGTTGGGGTTATCGAAGGCGAAGGTGACGAGCGTGTATGTAAGGTACAAATCAAAGCCTTTGGTGCGAGTGAGCCATTATTTGGCGTCAAAGGCGGCGAAAACGCACTGGCCTTTACATCACGCTACTATCAACCAATTCCGTTAGTCTTACGTGGTTACGGTGCGGGTAATGAAGTAACCGCAGCGGGTATTTTTGCTGATATGCTACGTACATTAGCATGGCAACGTGAGGTTTAATTAATGAGTATTCGGGTATTTGCACCAGCATCGATGGGCAATGTCAGTGTTGGCTTTGATGTGCTTGGCGGCGCATTATCGCCAGTTGATGGTCAGTTATTAGGTGATTTTGTCACTATTAGCGAGAATGATGCCAATGAACTAGCGATTGATGTGCAAACCATCGGCCGCTTTGCTCACAAGTTGCCAAGCGATCCTAAACAAAATATTTTATATGACTGCGCGGTGGCTTATCACAAAACGCTAGCTAAGAGAGGCTTATCACACCAATCGATTTCGATGGTGTTAGAAAAAGAATTACCTGTAGGCAGTGGTTTAGGATCGAGCGCCGCATCGGTTGTTGCCGCGCTTTATGCCTTGAACGAGTTTTATGATAACGCGTTATCTAACCATGATTTATTGCTGTTAATGGGACAACTTGAAGGACAAATTAGTGGCAGTGTTCATTATGACAATGTCGCGCCGAGTTACCTTGGCGGTTTGCAATTGATGGTAGAGCAGGGCAATCAACTTTGTTCGAGCTTACCTACGTTCGATGATTGGTATTGGGTGGTGGCATATTCAGGCGTCAAGGTATCAACCGCTGAGGCACGTGAAATCATGCCTAAGGCTGTTGATTTAAAAACAGCACTTAAATTTGGCCAAAACATCGCTGCCTTTGTTGATGCTAGCCATCGCGGCGATAGTGAATTGGCCGCGCAATTATTAGTGGATGTGATTGCAGAGCCTGTACGCGGGCCAATCATTCCAAAATTCACTGAAAATAAACAAGCAATGCTTGATATGGGCGCTATCGCCAGTGGCATAAGTGGCAGCGGACCAACATTGTTTGCAGTAACAGATAATTTAACAAAGGCTGAGCAATTAGCACTTTATTTACAAGACAACTATATTCAAAACGACGATGGCTTTTGCCACGTCTGTAAACTAGATAGTCAAGGTGCCCGTAGGGAGGCAAATCGTGGAACTGTATAATTTAAAGAAAAATGAGCAACGAGTATCTTTTGCTCAAGCGGTGAAATTAGGATTAGGTGATAACCAAGGGTTGTTCTTTCCATCGTACATTCCGCAATTAGGTAACGTTGATGAACTATTAGAGCAAGACTTTGTCACGCGTAGTGTTAATATTTTAACGGCATTTCTGGGAGATGAACTCGGTAATGATGCGGTTGAGAGTATGGTGCGTAGCGCGTTTAACTTTCCGTTAGCGGTACAACCGGTTCGCGATGGTGTCTATGCACTTGAATTGACTCATGGGCCAACATTGGCGTTTAAAGATTTTGGCGCACGCTTTTTAGCACAGTGTTTAAATCATTTAGGTAAAGGCGAAAAAGCGACGATTTTAACGGCAACTTCTGGTGATACTGGTGCGGCAGTGGCTCATGCGTTTTATGGCTTAGATAATATTAATGTCGCGGTGCTGTATCCAAAAGGGAAAATCAGCGTTTTACAAGAAAAGCTGTTTTGTACGCTAGGCGATAACATCCATACCTTTGCGGTTGAAGGTCGTTTTGATGATTGTCAGCAATTGGTTAAAGATGCGTTTGACGATCTTGAACTTAAAGAAGCGATTAGTCTTAACTCTGCAAACTCGATTAACATTGCGCGTTTATTAGCGCAGATTTGTTATTACTTTGAAGTAGTTGCAAAGATCCCTAAAGCCGAGCGCAAAGAAATTGTGATCAGCGTGCCATCAGGAAACTTTGGCGATTTAACGGCGGGTATGTTGGCTAAAGCAATGGGGCTGCCAATTAAGCGCTTTATCGCTGCGACGAACCTTAATGACACGGTGCCACGTTATTTAGCTTCAGGAGAATGGTCGCCTACACCGACAGTCGCGACACGCTCAAATGCGATGGATGTTTCAGCGCCAAACAATTGGCCACGCATCGAAGAGCTGACTTAAAGTGAAGCATTGGGACAAATCGTTAATCACGGGTGTTAAGGTTGATGAGGCGCAAACTGTTAGCGGCTTAAAAGACCTATACGCCATTGATTATTTATGTGAGCCTCATGGTGCTATCGCATCGTTCGCACTTAATAACTCGCTGCAAGCAGGCGAAACAGGCGTGTTCTTGTGTACCGCGCATCCTTCGAAGTTCCAAGAGTCTGTTGAAGAGATTTTAGATATTCATATAACGCTGCCAAAAGCATTGGCAGATGTCGCTGATAAAGATATTTTGTCGAAAGATATTGATGCGAACTTTGCTCAATTACGTGGTCATTTAATGGCTATTTAATCATCAGTTTAGTGATTGAAGCGCACAATTCTTTCAGGGTTGTGCGCTTTTTTATTATCCATTATTTAGTTTAGCTAATACCATTAATTTGATTAAGTTTGTGATCTTGTTTTGCGAAGGAACAACAAATGAAGGCAAGGCGCTTGATTGAGCAATAGCTGGCTATTGGGATTGAAAGCAACGCAACATTCATTTTATTTTAACCAGCAAAAGTGGGCAATAACTTTGTCAACTTGGTATAACTGTCCTTCGTTGAGCTTTGAGACAGCACTTGATGAAAGGCGTTTGAGCTGTGCTAGGTCGAGGTTATTTAGCTGCGCTGTCGAGAGTTTATTAAGTTGCGCAGCACTTAACTTTTTCAACGTGGCGGCGGGGAGCTTACGCAGTTCAGCGGCTGACAATGAATTGAGTTGGGCCGTTGAAAGTGCCTTTTTCGATGATTTTTCGCTGTCATTTCTATGACTACTTGCAAGGAGCTGTTCTTTATTTTCACTAGATTGCGTTTGACCAGTTTGTTGAGCACTAGCAATCATGTCTTGTTGGGAATAAACCGTTAACTGTTGTTCAAGCTCAAGGTTTGACTCTCATTGTTCAACACGTTTTGATAATGAAACGATTGAGTCTTGCTGATTTTTTGGGAGTTTATTAAACGTTGATTCCATGATCGAATCGACTCGGTTTAATAATTTGTCTGCTTTTTGTTCTATGCCTTCCTCAGTTGGGCTTTTGTCAAATAATGAATCGAGTTGATTAAATAACTCACCAACTTCTTTTTTTGTTCTTTAGACATGCCGCTGATAAGTATTGAATCGATTGTATTTGCGGTAACGTCAATTTCTTGATTTATTTTCCCTAATTGTGACAGAGAGATGGACGGGCTATTTCCGCCTAGCGGCTGCTTTTGGTTATTCGCTGTTTTATCGTCACTAAAAGATTGAATAGGTGCTGTTGGCGTGTTCAATAAACCGTAATTAGTGGTTTGAGTGGTAGCAATTGTCATTTATATACTCCTAGCGAATAAAGAATAATGTGAATACTAATTGCTCTAGATCGTTTTAGACGTCAGGCTTTGTAAGCAATATTATTTTCACAAAAGCTTTACATACGAATAATTATCATTTATAAACGATAATTATTCGTATTTGAGGTGGTGTATTATGGATCAATGGAAAATGATGATGGCAGTGGGTAATGAGTGTTTTCATCAACAGTCATGGTTTGATGCTGAACAGTCTTATTATCAAGCAGTCGATATTATTGAAGATTTATGGAATAACGACATGGAGAACATTGAATTGTTGCAGGCATGGATTGCTGGGCAACATAACTTGTCATCGCTGTTTGAACAGCAAGGGCTTGAATGTGAAGCCTTACGTTATTTAACTATCCCACATCAGCGCGTGCTTAGCCTGATTAATCAAGGCGCGTGCTCAACATCATTCCATCATGCTTTGATGTTAACGGCAAAAATTACGTTGCATCCGCTCTTAGAGTTTAGTCAACGACATCCTATTTGCGACGGTTGTATTACGGGACTAAAACTCAGTAAAGAGTGGTTATCAACACCAGCTCACCAATTTCACTAAGTTAAAAGAGGAAATCATGTTAAATAAATCGCTAATCGCTCTCTCACCATTAGCACTATCTGTTCTATCGTTTTATGCCATGGCACATGAAGGTCATGATCATAGCCACCCAAGCGCAGGGTTAATCCACTTATTGTGGGCTGCTCCCGCGCTTGTTATTGGTGCCTTTGCAAGTTATAAACTGCGTAAAGTTTATTTAAAAAATCGCAGCAAAGATAATGGATAGAGGCAAATATGTTATTTAAAGTATTAAATAAATTAGATAAAAAATGCCATTTTTCACGTGCCTCAGCGCATTGTGATATTCCCTGTAAAATTTATGATCCTATCAGTGCCCAGTTGGCTGTTTTGACGATGATTCGTTTAGTTGATCTACTCAACGAACTCGCTGACAAAACAGAATTATCGCTCAATGACAAAGCGCAGTTCAATCGATTGATTAGTGAAAAAGAAATGCACGGACATAAGGTTAAAGAAGAAATTCGAATCATTTGGGGAGATTACTTTAAGCAGCCTCAATTGGATTTATTCCCAGAGGTACATGATTTAGTTCATAGTATTATGCTTAAAACATCAGCGGCAAAACAGCACGTTGATAAAGCAGTGACATTGGCGCTATTAGATGATGTAAATCGGTTTGCTGAAGTGTTTTGGACAACGAAGGGCATTGAAGTTTTCAGTGCTGTCTCTCCATATCCACCGTCGCAAACTTTGATTTATCCTAAGCTGTAAATTTAGATGTTCGGGTACCAGATTATAAAAGCAGCAGGGCGCAGTATGATGCCAGGTATTCAGCATGATGCGTTTTTGGTGGTTCGGCCGGCACGGCTTTATCGCATTAATGATATTGTGCAAGTTGCTCATCCCTATTATGGCGCTATCGTAAAGCGAATAGTTTGGGGGGACAATACCGCTGGCTTTTATTTAGCGGGGGATAGTCAGGCTAGTTTGTCCGTCGAGCAAATCGGCCGTATTTCATTTAATCAAATTTTGGGGAAAGTCCGTTGGGTTATTAATCCTAAGCAGCTGAATGAGAAAATAGCCTCGTTTTGAGGCTGAACTCGATTACTGATTCGCTGGTGGACATACCCAAACCTCTTTGAAATGCTCGATTTCAGCATTTTAAAATAGTTTGGGTATATAACATCTGTTTCCATGGCACTAAATATTGCTCTTGCTTATCTTTATCTTGGGAATACTCACAGCTGCCAATATGGCGGATATCGCCTGGATTATTACCAGGCATTGGTTGTGATAACGGATGAGTAAAGCATCTGTCGTGAATTAAGCTATGGTCTTTAATTACTGGCCATAACACCTGACCTAAAAACCATTGATCAATATGCGGTGTCATCAGCTTTCCACTTTGGAATGATTCAATGAGTGGCGCCATATTTGGTAACACAGAAGTGGACCCCTTTGGTTGGACACATAACCTTAGTTTTAAGTGATTAATCCAAGTTATGCGGCGAACCTTTGTCTAGCAAAATAAACCTGATCTGGTGTTAAATCGTTTAGACTTTGATGGTATCGCTGTTCATTATAAAACACTATATAGTTGCTAATTTCAAGTTCTGCTTCTTTGGGGGTCTCGTAGGCTTTTAAATAAACCTCTTCATATTTCAAGCTTCTCCAGAAGCGCTCGATCATCACATTGTCTACCCAGCAGCCTTTTCCATCCATGCTAATCTTGATATCGTTAGCTTTTAACTTAGCGGTAAATTCATTGCTAGTGAATTGGCTACCTTGATCCGAATTGAAGATTTCAGGTTTTCCATGGCGCTGTAATGCCTCATCTAGTGCATCCAAACAGAACTGTGTATCCATCGTATTCGAGAGCTTAGAAGACAATATTTTACGGCTATACCAGTCGATTATTGCCACAAGATAAAGAAAGCCTTTCTTCATCGGAATATAAGTAATATCGATTGCCCACACTTGATTTGCATAGACAATATCAAGGTCACGCAATAAGTAAGGATAAATCTTATGCGATTTATCGGCGATCGTTGTCCGTTGTTTTGGATACACGGCACCAATACCCATTGCTTTCATAAGTCGAATAACACGTTTGCGATTAACGTCTTTTCCAAGTTTAACCAGTTCCGTACGAATGCGCCGGCTCCCCATGTATGGCCGCTCAAGATGGATCTCGTCAATCATCTTTCGCAGCGCGAGCTCATCATCAGAAATACCAATTGGGCAGTAATATGCTGTAGAGCGTGCGATATTAAGTAGCTGGCATTGACGTGTTATAGCGACTTTGTTGGTTTTATCCAGCGAATCCTTTCGCTGGGCTCGATCTAATGATCGAGCACCTTGGCCAAAAAATCATTTTCCATTGTTAACTGACCAATTTTAGCGTGTAACTTGTTGACCTCTGTTATGTCATTATCCTTGGTTAGCGGAGACTTTCCATCAAATATCGACGAGGCGTTCTTAAGCAATTCCTGCTTCCAGGTTGTAATTTGATTTGCATGAAGGCTAAATTGCTGTGCTAACTCTGCTAAAGTTTTATCCCCTTTAGCGGCAGCTAATGCCACCTTAGCTTTAAACTCAGGTGAGTGGTTTCTACGTTTTCTAGTCATAATCTACTCCAGCTGTGATGCTAGTTATTAAAGCAGATTAATCACTTAATATCGTGTCCGATTTTCAGGGTCCACTTCTATATCGTAACGGTAGTCAAGGAGCATGTGGACGGTCGAAGATATTACGACCATAGTTTTGAAAAGGGTTCAATCGCGGAACCGCTCGGGAGTTCATTATCCCGAAGTCCCGCGAAAGAGCCTACCGAAATAATAGAACAATCCGACGACGATATCAACGACGATGTTTTATTCTCCCGCAAAGCTACCGCCGCAGAAGAGGCCATCGGCCAAGGGGCTAAATCTAAGGGGAAGTCGACGGTAGAACGTATCGTTGATGACTTCAAAAGTGGCAACTGGCGCAAGACAGCTAAGGCCGCGTACGACTCAGTTTCAGAGGGCGTATTTGATGGCCTTGCGGGCGTCAAACGTGCTGAGAAAGATATCTTAGGCGACGCATGGTCGGTCGATAAATCGGGCTATGTATCGGCGCGTTTGGCGACGGGCGTTGCTGACGTAATGACGGCAGTCACTAACTACGGTGCGCCTAAGTGGAAAGACGGCGTTATCCAAGAGAAGACAGATAAGGTTGTTTGGAAAGATGAAGGCGGTAAGTCTCATTCGGAAGACAGCCAAGGCTTAGTCGAAACGTTCAAGCAGTTGGGCGATGACTTAAACGGTTGGCTCGGCTGGATGGCCGCACACCGCGCCGAGAACTTAATGGAGCAAGGTCTAGAGAACAACCTAACCCTTGATGACATTAAAGAGTTAAAGGCGAAGGCTAAAGGCAAAGAGGCTAAATTCCTCCGCGCCAAAGAAATAAAAGGGACAGGCGCTTTTTTGTTAATAATTGACGGCAATACGGCAGTTTTGCCGGCAATGAAGCTCATTTACGAGATTATGCTCACCATCACGGTCGAAGTTGGTGTAAAGGCGTCGGCTAATCCTCAGTATTAACTGTTCTTATTATTTTCCGCCTCAGCAATAGAGCTGACGAATTTACTCGTTCAAATTTCATCATTTCGTAGTTCTCATGTCCCCAGTTCATTTTTGTTTACTAAATGAGCCCAATTTTTCATTGGTTTTAGTTAGTGCAATTTAATTTTGAACTGATTGTGATTGGGTTAAATCAATGAGATATTTATGTCTGTCCTTTATTTTATTGGTAAGATAATTATGATTGCTCGAATTGCAGCGTTCACCTTTGCTATTAGTGCCGTGTTTTCTGTAAATGCGCAGTCTGGATTATCTTTCTATCAATACGTTAAGCAGCTTGAGAAAACTTTAGTAAAAGAGGGCTCAGACGCTAACAAAACGAAAGAAGCTTTTAATTCTATCAAGTTGTTTAAAAAAGCGGTGGTGGTTCAACAGCGCCAGCGTAATAAGGTTAAAACGCTTGATACATTCCTTCCGCGATTAGTTAATGAAGAGCGTGTGAGTAAAGCGAGATCTTTATATAAAGAGCATTTGCCTTTGCTCAAAGCATTGGAAAAAAAATATCACATACAGCCGCGTTTTTTAGTGGCTTTATGGGGCGTTGCTAATGATTTTTCAGACAGTGTTGATGGTTACAATGCGTTAAGTGTCTTGAGTTCATTAGCCTATGCGAATCAACAACAAGATTATTATCAGCAAGAAATCAAAGCCACTATCGACTTATTGAATACGCCTGCGTTAGGCGTTACTGAAATCAAAAGTAATTGGACTGGCAAAGTTGGTTTATTCAACATAGATTCAAGTCAATATCTCAGTAGTTACCAAGACTATAACCAAGACGGAAAAGTTGATATTTGGCATTCTGTTGATGACAGTTTTGCAACGACCGCTAAGCTATTGGAAAACATCGGTTGGCAAGAGAAGTATACTTGGGGGCGCCAAGTTAAGTTACCGAAAGAATTTGATCGTTCAATGTTAGAGAAGGGCGACTACAAATCATTATCACAATGGAAAGCGCTTGGTCTTACTCGCTTTGATAATCGCGCATTACCTAATGCTACATTAACGGCAAAGCTAGTTGCACCTGACGGTATTAAAGGCCGTGTTTATTTGACCTATCATAATTTTGAACATCTATTAGCATTAACTGATTCCATGTATAACGCCATTGCTGTTGGTTATTTGTCTAACCGCATAAAGTACCCGCCGATTAAATAACATAAGGGAAAAAAAGGGACAGGCAGTGCGCCGAGATAAATCGGTAAAAGATTGGAGGTGAAAGCCCTCTGCTTGGTAAGGCTCAGCAAGCCGCCAAGACCCCGAGAAATTTTTGCCTGTCCCTTTTTTTTGATGAACTTGAAAAGTATTGTGAACAAAAGGAGTGAAATTATTGCGAGAAAGCAAAAAATCTCTGATAAGTCGTCTGCACAATGGAAAGAGTTAGATAGAAAACATCGTGATTTATCGGAAGCAGAAGGCTTATTACTCACAGAAATCGGTGTTAAAAAGCGATACGGTGACGGTGCTGAAAATGTTAGCCCGCAGTGGCCTGACGGTTCAAAGAATAATAATATTGATAGCATGACCGTTCGCGATGGTAATGTCCTTGAGTGGAATGAGTCCAAAGGTGGTAATGCAGGGCAAAACAAACGTTTACATAAGAATGAATACGTTGAACAAGGTACGCCTAAGTATAGGGCGAGCTTGCTTGAGTCGATGAAAGCTAAACTTAAAGCATTGGATGATAAAGACGTGGCGGTTGATCCTAATATTAGGAAAGCAATTAAGATGTTAAAAGAGGGAAATGTTAAATTTAATGTCTATTCAAAAGGCGTTTATGATTCTGTTGGTAATTTGATATCGTTGAACCACAGTGTTTATAATGTTGATTAGTATTTTTCATAGCGGTCATTGGCCGCTATTTTATTGAGTTTGTGATGAAATTAAAAAAACTACCGAAAACAAAGAAAATAAGTTTAACCAACTCCAATAAGCAGCCAAAAAATGAGTTTATTGATTTTAGGCGGAATGTACTTTTGAATCTTTCAGTGGAGAAAATACCATTTGATTTTAAGACGCGTGATATCAAGTTTGTTCGAGAATCGCTAGAAGAATACTTTAATTTGGGGATCGGACTGTATTATGTCACTAAAGATCCTATGGATTTATCCAATGCAATGGAGTCACTGACGGTTGCTCAAAGCATTTATGCAGGTCAAATGATGCAATGTATGGGCAATGTAGGTGATAGTTTTTCACAACGCATCACGCTGCCAAGCTTTGTCTCTGGTGAATTAGAACGAGACGTTACTTTTGTTTCTGAAATACCAAACTACAATGCATCTTGCTTTAGATATACTCGGTGGGGAGAAGCCCTTTGTTATGCCATTGCCACTCGAAATCATGACATAACAACCCTGTTACTTAATTATACAGAAGACGATGCGTGGCGATATCACAGCAGTGGTCTTGGATATTGTGGAGGCAATGTACAACACCCAATGATTTATGTGCGTTATTTGAAGGGCATGTTAGATCCTACCGCCAATCATCAACGGTTGTATGAGCAGTTTATGGCAGAGTTTCCTATTAATAATACCCCGTTTTACCGTGCTAT
The DNA here is from genome assembly GCF_051201665.1 of Psychrobium sp. nBUS_13. Lineage (GTDB taxonomy): Bacteria > Pseudomonadota > Gammaproteobacteria > Enterobacterales > Psychrobiaceae > Psychrobium. The sequence continues at coordinate 1,251,831 of NZ_CP179210.1, forward strand.
GATTGAGCCGTTTTATTTTATCGCAATTGATGATGAAGCAGGCTTTGCAAATGCGATCACGCAGACGACGCAAGTTCACGTAAAGCAGATGAAAAAGCAGCACGCTTTTTACTCGTCACCGTTTATGGATGAATATTCCCCCTTTTTGCTAGCTGCGGCGGTGTTAGCCGTTGATAAGCGTCAATGGGAGCCGCCTGTAAATAATGGTCATTTATGTCGTTGGTGGATTTTTGATGATGAGTCCTTAGTGCTGCCGCCTCCTTATAAAGTGGCTGAATAATAGATTGGTGAAGAAATAAACATGTTAATAGACAATATTTTACAGTGGCAAGAGGCCACACCAGAGCAGCGACAGGCTGAAATAGACACTATTAAAGCGCCGTTAAACGAGTTGGGGTTTGAGTTTATCGCGCTGCGACAATTTACGATGGCTGACAATCAATTTGATATTGGCGTCTTTTTCCACCAGAAACTGCAAATGGCTTTTCATTTGCTCCCTGGTAGTGATAATTTTAAAGTCGGGGCCGCGCCAGATTATTACTCGAAGTTAGTGACCGATGGCTCAATGGACTTGGATGAAAACGATTTCGAGCAAAAGTATCCGATTGTTATTACCCCATTTTTAATCAGTGATTATTTGCTCCCTGAGCAAGCGTGGGATAAATATGGTGGCGTTAAACTTGACTGTAATTTTGGTTGTTTACATCCTATTACAGGCGTCCATAGAGATAATGTAACAGACTGGGCTGAACAGTTTAGCCTCAGACTGCCAAGTGAAATGGAATGGGAATATGCCTGTAAAGCAGGCACTAATAGCATGTTCTATTGGGGAGATGAACCAGACACCCAATATGCATGGACTAAATTCAACACAGACTTTAATGCAGATAATTATCGAACTCTGACACGAGATGAACAAAAAGCGCCTAACGGATTTGGCTTACTAGGCATGATAGGAAACTTACCTGAATGGGTTGCTGATGATGCTTATAGCTATCAACAACAGTCACCCAGTCAGACAGCGTATAAATCGTTATTTGGTGATGATGATGCTATTTTACGTGGCGGTTGGTGGCGTTATGGCTTTAATTTTAATCGCTCAACATCACGAATCCAAACTGGCGTTGACGGTGGTGACGGTTGTAGCGCTAGATTGGCCATTTCATTGCCGGAAGTGATTGAGAATGGGAAGTAGCGTCTTTAAACGTTTGACTTTAATCATTTTGTTGCTATTAGGTTCAAGCGGTTGTGCCAATCGTATTTCTGAAGAAAATTGTTCAGTCAATAATATTGAAGAAAATTTGTTACAAATCACCTGCACAACGGGTTCGACTAGTTGGTCTGCCGATAGTTTTAAGCTCACAGTAAAACAGCAGTGTACCAATACGTTTAAGGTTAGAAATTATAGAGAATTTGTAACATACAAGCCCTATTACACCCCTATTAATGGGCGAAGTACTCGTATAGACGATACAACGTTCGGGCATTTGTTGATTGTGAGTTGTAATCACACTTTATACGATGTTTTATTCTTTAAAGATAAAATTGATAAGTTTGTGAACATGCTGTTTACAGTCTTCTAATTTACATGCCTTGAGGTTTGAATATTGAATAATAGAAGATTCTATTGTTGTGTTGATGTTGTTTGCTCATTGTGTGAGTGTTGATGTTTTTTTCGTTAATCGACTAGAGAAAAAAAAAAAAAAAAAAAGGGACAGGCAGTGCGCCGAGATAAATCGGTAGAAGATTGGAGGTGAAAGCCCTCTGCTTGGTAAGGCTCAGCAAGCCGCCAAGACCCCGAGAAATTTTTGCCTGTCCCTTTTTTTTGGTAGTGAAGAAGCATGCGAACAAAGCGGTGAGAAAATCAACGTGGCGGAGTATGTGGAGCGAAGGGAGCTGACAAAGAGAAAGTCATTCAACAGGAGTAAGACCATGACGCAGAGCGTGGAAGTATTGCTGCCTCGTTTGGATCGGCTAGGGGAAGCAGCAAAACGTGATAAATCGCTACAATTTAATAATCTATTTCACCACATCACGTTGGCCTCGTTGCATAAGGCGTTTAATCACCTTAATAAACGGGCGGCTAAAGGCGTCGATAATATCGGATGGTCAGAGTATCAACAAACCGCCAAAGCATCGTTAACTGCGTTACATCAAAAGCTTCAACTTGGATGTTACAAAGCAAAACCTGTTAAGCGAATTTGGATACCTAAAGCCGACGGTACACTAAGACCCATCGGTGTAACATCCATCGAAGATAAAATTGTACAACAGACGATCGTTTGGCTGTTAGAGCCTATTTATGAGTCAGACTTTCTAGGGTTTAGTTACGGTTTTCGTCCAAAACGCAATCAGCACCAAGCATTAGATGCGGTGTATATGGCGACGACGACAAAGAAAGTAAGCTGGATTTTAGATGCTGATTTAAAAGGTTTCTTCGATACAATTAATCACGAATGGATGATGAAATTTTTAGCACATAGAATTAGCGATAAACGCGTTTTAAGGCTTATCAACAACTGGTTAACAGTTGGGGTTGTAGATGGAGGCACAAAGCAAACATCATGGGTAGGGACACCGCAAGGTGCAGTTATATCGCCATTGTTGGCGAATATTTTCCTACACTATGTGTTAGATTTGTGGGTTTTCAATGGCGAAACCGCCATGCACGTGGGGAGGTTTATATCGTTCGATATGCTGACGATTTTGTTATTGGTTTTCAATACAAAAGTGATGGCAATCGACTGAAATATGAATTAACCAAACGGCTGGCGGCATTTTCATTGAGTTTAAACGAAAGTAAAACGCACCTGATAGAATTCGGTCGTTTTGCCAGCTTAAATCGACGGCAACGCAAGCAAAGTAAACCTAAGACATTCGATTTTCTTGGATTTACACATATTTGCAGTGTTCGCCGAAATGACGGGCAGTTTAAACTTTTGAGACTCTCAATAAAGAAAAGGCTCAGAGCTAAACTCAGGCATATCAAAGAAGTGCTAATGAAAACGCGGCATAAGTCGCCATACGTTGTTGGGCAGTGGCTCAAACGCGCATTAACAGGATACTTCAATTACTTCGCTGTGCCTGATAATGGTCAAAGTATTCGAACAATGAGAACCGAGGTGTGTAAACTTTGGATAAAAGCGCTAAGGCGTCGAAGTCAAAAGGGTAAAAGCTTTAACTGGCAGCGAATGAAAGGCTTAATCTGGATATTTATTCCACACACCCGTAATCGACATCCGTATCCAAGCCAACGCCTCACCCTTTGACTCAATGTAGGAGCCGTATGCGTTAGTAGCGCACGTACGGATCTGCGCCGGAGGCCTGATTTATATTGATAGATTATTAATGTAAATTAGGGCTTTACGGCGATTCTTTTTCTTATTGATTGTTGAAATATCGTTCACTTCCACTATGCTTTGATAAGTTTAAATCGAGCGTAGTAGGAGTCGACAATGACGAGAGCAAGACACCAGCTTATTGATTTATCAGCCACTTCTTATTATTACGTGATTAACCGCTGTGTGCGTCGCAGTTTCTTGTGCGGTGATGCCCCTTATGCTAAACGCAATGACGACCATAGACGCCAATGGCTCGTTGACCGCATTAAACTACTTTCCTCTATTTTTTCAATTAATATCGCTGCCTATGCCATTATAAGAAGCTAATTTGAGGTAGGCATCTTTTTCGCATTAACTGCTAATATATCGTTCGTTAATTGTTAAGAATTGAGAATACTTTCACTAAAGTGTTATCGCTAAAGCTAATTAAAATTTAAGATAGATAATTAAGTGAAATACTATAAAAGAGTGGTGGACGATACTGGGCTCGAACCAGTGACCCTCGCCTTGTAAGGGCGATGCTCTCCCAACTGAGCTAATCGTCCTCAGGGGATGTCCTAGTTTTAATTCTTGGAGTAAGAATGGTGGACGATACTGGGCTCGAACCAGTGACCCTCGCCTTGTAAGGGCGATGCTCTCCCAACTGAGCTAATCGTCCTCAGGGGATGTCCTAGTTTTAATTCTTGGAGTAAGAATGGTGGACGATACTGGGCTCGAACCAGTGACCCTCGCCTTGTAAGGGCGATGCTCTCCCAACTGAGCTAATCGTCCTCAGGGGATAATTGATTTTTTGATTCTTCAATAAAAGAATGGTGGACGATACTGGGCTCGAACCAGTGACCCTCGCCTTGTAAGGGCGATGCTCTCCCAACTGAGCTAATCGTCCTCAGGGGATTAATTGATTTTTTAATTCTTCAATAAAAGAATGGTGGACGATACTGGGCTCGAACCAGTGACCCTCGCCTTGTAAGGGCGATGCTCTCCCAACTGAGCTAATCGTCCGGGTCATATAGTTTTACTTCTTTATAAGAAGGGTGATGTTCTCCACAATGTGGCACTAATCATCCGATTTAACAAAACAAGAAAAAGCGTTTGCTGTCTCGTTGTTTCGGAGGCGTATTATAGAGAGACTCGATTTAGAGTCAACGCTTTTTTTGATAAATACTATTAAGCGGTGACTTTTACAGCAGGTTGAACAAATTAATTCCATTTTGGCATGATTTCAATCGAATATTTCACAATCATCAATAAACTTGATTGTAGTTATGGCGTAAATTGCTAAAATGCAGCGCATAGTTAAACCTATTATAGGTATTTGTAGGTTTAATACATTATTTGTTCTGTATATCTATTGATGAGTTATCAATAGAGTTTATCCAAAGGTTATTATTGATTATGACAATCAAAACACGTTTTGCTCCTAGCCCTACTGGCTATCTTCACGTTGGTGGCGCTCGTACTGCTTTATATTCATGGCTTGTAGCGCAAAAGATGGGCGGTGAGTTTGTATTACGTATTGAAGATACTGATATCGAACGTTCTACTCAAGAAGCTATCGATGCCATTATGGAAGGAATGGAATGGTTAGGTTTGGAATGGAATGAAGGTCCATATTACCAAACTAAACGTTTTGATCGTTACAAAGAGTTAATCACGCAACTAATAGAAGAAGATAAAGCGTATCGTTGTTATTGTTCAACTGAGCGATTAGATAAATTACGCGAAGAGAAAATGGCAGCAGGTGAGAAACCTCGTTATGACGGTTGTTGTCGTAACCTTGCTGAGCAACCAACGGATGTTGATCATGTTATTCGTTTTAAAAACCCGTTAGAGGGTGAAGTATCTTTTGATGATCATGTTCGTGACAACATTACTATCGCAAATAGTGAACTTGATGATCTAATCATTCAGCGTACTGATGGCAGCCCAACTTATAATTTCTGTGTTGTTGTTGATGATTGGGATATGGGAATTACTCATGTTGTTCGCGGTGAAGACCATATCAATAATACGCCGCGCCAGATTAATATCTTACAAGCATTAGGTGCACCGATTCCTGAATATGCGCATGTATCGATGATTTTAGGTGACGATGGTAAGAAATTGTCAAAACGTCATGGCGCTGTTGGTGTCATGCAATATCGTGATGATGGCTTTTTACCAGAAGCACTACTTAATTACTTAGTGCGTTTAGGTTGGTCACACGGTGAGCAAGAAGTATTTAGTATTGATGAAATGAAAGAATTGTTTTCATTAGATGCTATTAATAAAGCTGCGTCAGGTTTTAATACTGACAAGTTATTGTGGTTAAACAACCATTATATTAAAACAGCAGCGCCTTCACACGTTGCTAAATACCTTTCTTGGCACATGGATGATCAAAAAATTGATACAACCAATGGCCCAGCGTTAGAAGAAATCGTTACCGCATTGGGCGAACGCGTTAACACATTAAAAGAGTTAGCTACGCAATCGCGTTATTGCTTTGAAGACTTTGAAGAGTTTGACGCTGGCGCGGCGAAAAAACATTTACGTGGCGTAGCAATGGAACCATTGCAGTTAGTGGGTGAAAAACTTAGTGCACTAGAAGACTGGTCATTAGAAAATCTTCATAATGCTATTGATGCAACAGCAAGAGAGCTTGAAGTTGGCATGGGTAAAGTTGGTATGCCATTGCGTGTTGCTGTCACTGGGGCAGGGCAGTCGCCATCGCTTGATGTAACATTGCAGTTAGTAGGTAAAGAGCGCAGTCTTGCCCGTATTGCTAAAGCTGTTGAGTTTTGTAAGGCTCGCTTACAAGCTTAATTTACTTATTGATTAGTAAATGATAAAAAGCATACCTAGGTATGCTTTTTTTATGCCTTAAAGTTGCGCTTTGTAGGTGCTTTACGTTTAAAGATTCAACGAACTGCGCATTTTTTTATCGAGTAGCATTTATTTGATAAAAATGAGTTGACTCTTTCACGAGAGGTGCATAGAATGCGCTCCGTTGTAAGGGATGAGTCATCCTCCTGAACAACAAAGTTAGTAGAGGGGCTATAGCTCAGCTGGGAGAGCGCTTCGCTGGCAGCGAAGAGGTCTGCGGTTCGATCCCGCATAGCTCCACCACTAACTAGTTATCGAGATGCGTCCCCTTCGTCTAGTGGCCTAGGACACCGCCCTTTCACGGCGGTAACAGGGGTTCGAAACCCCTAGGGGACGCCAATTGATAACACCGATGATAGTAATATATGCGTCCCCTTCGTCTAGTGGCCTAGGACACCGCCCTTTCACGGCGGTAACAGGGGTTCGAAACCCCTAGGGGACGCCACTATTAACATCATCAAAAGTATTATGCTTATCTGAACAGTAAGCGCAGTGTGTCCCCTTCGTCTAGTGGCCTAGGACACCGCCCTTTCACGGCGGTAACAGGGGTTCGAAACCCCTAGGGGACGCCAACATATAATACAAATGACATTTTGCTTTGAGTAAAGAAACTGTGTCCCCTTCGTCTAGTGGCCTAGGACACCGCCCTTTCACGGCGGTAACAGGGGTTCGAAACCCCTAGGGGACGCCACTCTTTATCTTAAGCAAAGCATTTATCAATGCAATTCGTGTGTCCCCTTCGTCTAGTGGCCTAGGACACCGCCCTTTCACGGCGGTAACAGGGGTTCGAAACCCCTAGGGGACGCCAACATTGCAGATAAATAACAGTCCATGGGTCCCCTTCGTCTAGTGGCCTAGGACACCGCCCTTTCACGGCGGTAACAGGGGTTCGAAACCCCTAGGGGACGCCAACACTGTTAACATTCGTTAACAGTTCTAAGTAAATAATTTCCAACAATTTAAATCATTATTTTAGTCAGATCATACATTTGTATTTTGTTACGTTATTTCTGTGTTAACATTTGTGCTATTGATGTTTTTATCCTATGTCGAAGGTATTAGTTATATCTCACTTAGCGATAGGTCAGGTCGTTTTACAATGTTTTTAACAAGGAGCGTATGCTTGATTAGTGCTGTCGGTTTCGATGTTTTGCTGTTAATAACCTAGCTGTCTACTCAAAGGCTTATTTTATATGCGTTTGTTGCCACGTATTGTTATTCTTTTCCTGCTTTATAGTTATTCATACAATGTCATTGGTGTAGGTATTAACGAACGCGAATACAATATTAAGTCTGCGTTTATTGCCAACTTTATTCGATATACTCGGTGGCAACATTTCTCAAGTGATCAATTTAGATTCTGTGTTAGCAGCGTTGCTGTAAGTTCTATTTTCTCTTCGCAGCTCGCGAGTGAGGAGTGGTTTGAGCGCAAGCCTACTTTTAAATTTATTGATAGCAATGAACTGATTAATTGTGATTTATTGTTCATTGATAAAGAATCGTCCACTCAATGGCGCGGTTATTTAAAAAATACGGAGCATCCCAATCTACTTATTATTAGTGAAAGTAGGGGAATGAGCCAATCTTCCAGTCATATCAATTTCTTTTTAGCAGATAATAAACTGAGATTCGAAATCAATACTACGCGTGTCGCTTCATCACAGCTCACTATTAATGCGAGTTTATTACGCTTAGCGCGGATCATCTCAACGGCGGAGGTTGATGATGATTAATAAGCTCTTATTACGTTTATCGATGGGACAAAAAATTGTTGCGCTGATTGTGTCAGTAAGTATGGTTTCTATCTTAATTGCGATAGCAGGTTTAAGTATTAATGAGTATCGCGCTGCCAAGCAGCGAATGACCAAAGAAATTTCAGTGATAAGCGATGTATTAGCCAGTAACATGACTGCTGCTGTGGTCTTTAATGATACGTTGTCGGCGCAAGAGTTACTTGATGCACTAAAAACTAACGAATTAGTGGAATATGCTCAGGTTGTTAATGATAAATCTGAACGATTTGTTCATTTTGGAAACTCTCAGTTGGCACAAAAGAGCGTTGTTGATGCGATGGGGTATTATTCTATTTCTACGGATCTTTATATTGATAAAAAATCTGCGGGAACATTGACGCTCGTTGTTAACAATAAACAAGTGAAAGAATCGATTCGGGTTTACCTAACCGTTGTTGTGGCAGTTATGTTTATTTCTCTAGTTTTTTCATTCTTATTGTCACTATGGATACAGCGCCGTTTTGCAGCCCCAATTATAGAGCTTGCAACCCTTGCTGGAGATATTTCTGATTCCGGTGATTATAGTCAGCGCACTACAACGAAGGCATCTGGTGAGATTGCCTTATTGCAAAATGTATTTAACGACATGCTGGCGAAAACCAATGATCGTGAATTAGCGTTAGAATCGCTGGTTACACAGCGAACTAAAGAATTGGAAATGCTTAATAAGCAGTTAGAAGCCCAAGCGTATTACGATAACCTTACTAAATTACCCAATCGCGCGTTATACGAAGATCGCTTAAAACAGTCAATTGCACAAGCTAATAGAGATAACACCAAAGTTGCGTTGATGTTTATCGATTTAGACAAGTTTAAAGAGGTTAATGATACTTATGGCCATGCAGCTGGTGATGAGCTGTTATGCCAGGTTAGTCGACGTCTTGAAAAACAGTGCAGGGCAATGGACTCTGTTGCCCGTATTGGCGGCGATGAATTTACTATGTTGTTTATGCTAGCAGAGGATGAAGACGCCAGTGACATTGCGCGGCGAATTATCGATTTATTTCAAATTCCTTTTAATATTTTAGATCGTCCAATGTTAATGACGATGAGTTTAGGTGTGTCTATTTATCCAACACATGGGCAAGATTTTGATGTGTTAAAAGCCAAGGCTGATGACGCTATGTATCAAGCCAAACAAGCTGGGCGTAACCAGTTTTTGATTTACCAGTAAGGATTAGTTATGTTTAAGCATTTTATCTTTAGTTTAAGTCTTGTGTGCTGCATTGCCCATGCAAAGAACTTTCCTATTGAAGATGACTTGATGAAATTGATGTCTCTTGAGGTTGAAACAACATCAGCCATGAAACGACCGCAATCAATTGGTGGCACGCCAGCCAGTATTTTTGTGTTGGAGCGACAAGATATAGAATTATCCGGTTATACCCGTTTGCCACAATTATTAAAATTGTTACTTGGCGTCGATGCGCGGCGTATCGATAATAACCAATGGGCTATTTCAGTACGTTCTGCGGCGAGCCGTTTTAATAGCAATGTGTTGGTGATGATTGATGGCCAGACCGTGTCTGATCCTATTATTAATGGTATTTCGTGGGAAGCACTAAATTATCCGGTTGATGATATTGAACGCATTGAATTGGTGCGTGGCCCAAGCGGTAGTTTATGGGGAAATAGCTCAAACAACGGCTTGTTAAATATTATCACACGTCACACGACTGATACGCACGGTATGTTAGTCAAAGCCTCTGTCGGAAATGATGTTGAGCAAGTTGTTGAGCTTCGATATGGTCGCGAGATTAATGACATTAGTAGTGTTCGAGTTTTTGGCGGCTATATTCGTGGGGGAGAATCACATGCCAAAGAAAAGTTAGGTATTGTTATCCCTCCTAATGATTATACTGACAGCCATCATTTAGGCGCGCAATATGATCTGCAATATGCCGAGAAAAGTGCGTTTAAGGCGCAAATTCTACAGAGAAAAAACAGTCGTGGGATTGTCGAGAGGTTAACAAACCCTTTAACTAACCGTTTGTACTATAAAAACGGAGAGAGTTTTTCCCGTCATACCAGCTATAACTTACGCGTCGACCATACTTTTGATAGCGGCTTAAAATGGTATTCGCAGCTTTACGGTAATAACGTTGATTGGGGCGTTGATAGTTCAGATAACTCGCAACGAGTCATTGCGTTTAACTCTGCTGCAAACTATCAATGGCAACAGCATTTGTTTTCTTTTGGCGGAGATTATGTCTCTAGCGAAGGTGATTTTCCTGATAACAGTTTGAATATAAGACTGAGTGCTATTAATCGCGGTATCTTTGTTCAAGACGAGCTTAAATTTTTTGATGATCGTCTAAAGCTTATTGCAGGTGTACGTTGGGATTACATGAAATTGATGGATCACTGGGAGAATTCACCGAGCATTCGTGCCAATTATCAATTTAATGCAATACATTCTATTTGGGGAGCGTATTCAAAAGGTTATCGAATGCTGATAAACACGGATCAGGCGCTAGAATTTAGTGCACCATTTCCAAACGATACCAATAATACGGCGTTAATAATTAGAGCAAATAGTAAAAATGCCATTGATTATTCTACAACTACGGAATTGGGATATCGTTTCATTGAAGATAACTTTAATATCAATCTATCGGCTTTTCATTCAGATCTAGATTCTATCTTTATCGGCAAAATAACTGGTGAATTGATTAATGGAGTACCAACGGTTGTTAATACGTTAGTTAATGAAGGTAAGGCGACATCTTACGGTTCTGATCTAGCATTTGGTTGGCAGATATCTCCGACATTTAACGCGCTAATTGGTTTTTCGTATCTCGATTATGATCTAGACGAATTAAGTTATTTAGAGGTGAATGTAACCTCACAAGACTATGATAATAGCCAGTTCTATACGCGCCTTCAATGGTCTCTTCATGAAGACGTCTCAATGCAAATGTTGGCGAAGTTTATTGATGAGCACCGTTGGTTTGATACGCCTGCATACGAGATCCTTGATATCTCGGTAAATTGGCACCTTCAAGATAAATTAATCTTAAGCTTAGTTGGCCAAAATCTTACTAACGACGAATTTGTTGAGTTTCCACGAGACTCTGAATTGTTCACAACATCGAGCGCCATAGGGCGAATGCTTAACTTGACAATTAAATATGAGTTTTAAGCATCTTTTAATGGTGCAATCGTAACGGCGCCATGAACCAAGGTGATCTTTATCGCTTTGTATTGTTGCAATGTTTGAGACTCTTGAGCATCCATAGTGATTTTTACACCGTCATAGAGGGTCTGTTTAGCGACGATGCTCATTGCGTCCTGCTCGGCTTGAATTTGCTGATTGGCCGTTGCCATCTTCTTTTTTAAATCGACAATAATCGCCACTTTTTTATCGATATTTCGCTTGAGTTTATTCAACAGTTGTTTTTGCTCGGCTGAATTTAATGTATTGACCTTATCGTGCGCTGCAATCAATTGTTGTAGAACGGGGAATTCTTTATTGAGTGTTGATTGATGGGATTCAATGGACTCGCGAACAGTATCGAGATTTGCGGTGAGTGACAAAACCGTTTTACTGCCCGCGTTACCACCAAGATCGATGCATGATATCTTATGCTTAGCCTCAACTGTACCGCCAAAAATGGTACCTTTGGTTAACGCTTTATTAGCAACTATTACACTATCACTTGCCGTAACCGCGCAATGGAGTAGTTGAGTTTGTGCTTGAACATTAATACCCGCGACCACTTTTGCATACTGCATGTATTGTGCGTTCACTGTGCCAAGCGCTTCGACATGACAAGTTAGAGACTCATCTTCGCTGCGTTTTTTACCAAATATACCTTGCTCAACAATAATATTACCGCCGGCAATTAACGTTGCAGAATTGACACAGCCACCAATGGTAATATCGCCTTGAGATTTTACCGTCATGCCTTCACACACGTCGCCTTTAACAATTACATTGCCTTTGTAATCGATATTACCAAAACCAATATCGACATTTTTAACCTTCAGAACATCATTAATCGCGATAGAGCCTTGATGTAATCGCGGGATCCCTTCAAGTGAGCTGACTAATAAATTGTTATTGTCTTTTGATACCTCAGTGCCATCTGTGGTTGGAAAGTCAATAGATTCGCCTGCGACGGCTGGCAAAGGCTTACCTAGTACGGTAACCCCTTCAGTACCTAATGTCGGTGGGATCCGCTCGATAAGTGGCGTATTAGCGGCAACAGTGGCTACTTCACCAAGGTCGTGCATATCAACCTTGCCATTACCTCGTTGTTGAGGCTTAAGCTCTCGCTCTTCCATGGTGCTGATAAGGATCTTAAATTGGCTATTATCGCCATGGACAGCAGGTTGACCTAGCGCCGCGTCAAATTGGTAAGTTTGACCCGGTTTGAGCTTCTCTGCGGCTTTTAAATGGCCGGGAAAACTCTCTGACAATATCCCTGCGTTAATACCTTGAAGCTTAATAAAATGCGTTAAATCCTTTGCTCTAACAGCATTGCCTCCCCAAGGTGCGTTAATTGTGATAACGGCCTTCATATCTTCGTTGGTTATGTCAACAGAGAGGCTTGCATCTTTCGCTTGGGCAATAACAATATCACTGACGACATCAGCGGTATGATCTCGCGTTAACTTGTTAATCATGTCAGCTGCCTGAGCAATATTCTCATTCAACTCCATCAAATCATTATTCTTGAGACGGCGTAAAAGTTGGCAAATTTCGATAGCTTTAATTTCATTGTCTTGCGGTGCGATCGCGATTGAAATCTTATCAGCAGAAATTTCTAAGGTATCCTGACTTAGCATGGTAATTAGCGTCCGTAATTTTTAATACTTTAGTGTTGTAAAAGTGATACAGATAATCTTTTATGGTTGTAGGTGAGAAGATGCATTATTTAAAGGCGTTTTGTCAATTTTAAAACGTTTAAATCACTTAATTTTTTAATTTTTGGTAATTTGGCATGGATATTGTTGATTTGGCGGAAGATGATGTGAAAAAGCGTGTGATCAATGCCGCTAAATATCAGTCAAGGCTTAATTAATTGTAATAATGACTATCCTATAACCACATTAAGCGTTATAATTTGCGCCCTTTTTTTAGCCCGGTACCCAAACATATGTCAGAATCGACTATCACTTTTAGCGAATTAGAGCTTGCTCAGCCACTTCACAAAGCACTTGCAGACTTAGGATACGAGCGTCCATCGCCTGTGCAAGAAGCGGCAATTCCTCATATGCTAAAAGGCAAGGATGTCATGGCATTGGCACAAACGGGTACCGGTAAAACGGCGGCATTTGCATTGCCGTTGTTAACTAATATCGATGTGAACTTAAGCGAACCACAAATCTTAGTAATGGCGCCAACGCGTGAATTAGCAATCCAAGTTGCTGAAGCATTCCAAGCGTATTCTCGTTACATCAAAGGTTTCCACGTATTACCAATCTACGGTGGTCAAGCTTACCCACAACAAATCAAAGCCCTTAAACGTGGCCCGCAAGTTATTGTTGGTACACCGGGTCGTTTGTTGGATCATTTAGATCGCGGCACATTGAAATTAGACAGCATCAAAGCACTGGTACTTGACGAAGCCGATGAAATGTTACGCATGGGATTCATCGATGATGTTGAAACCATGATGAAAGCAACGCCAAAAGACAAGCAAACTGCATTATTCTCAGCAACTATGCCTGATAGCATCAAGCGCATCGGTAACAGCTACATGAATAATCCTGAATTCGTGAAAATCGAAGCGAAAACAGCAACTGTTGAAAACATCGACCAACGTTACTGGTTCGTTCGTGGTAACACGAAAATGGAAGCATTAACGCGTATTTTAGAAACAGAAACTTACGATGGCGTTATCATCTTCTCACGTACTAAGACAATGACTGTTGAAATCGCTGAGAAACTTGAAGCACGTGGTTACAGCGCTGCTGCAATCAACGGTGACATGACGCAACAATTACGTGAGCGCACCATTAACCGTCTTAAAACTGGTGGCTTAGACATACTTGTTGCAACAGATGTTGCGGCGCGTGGTCTTGATGTTCCTCGTTTAGACTTAGTTATCAACTACGATATTCCATATGACGCTGAATCTTATGTTCACCGTATTGGTCGTACAGGTCGTGCAGGTCGTACGGGTAGCGCAATCTTGTTCGTTGCACCGCGTGAAAAGCGTATGCTTTACACTATTGAAAAATTAACACGTCATAAAATCGCAGAAATGGATTTACCGACACGTGATGATATTTCAGCTAAGCGTATCGTGAGCTTCCGTGAAACACTGCAAAACGTTATCAAAACTGAAGATCTTGAATTTTATCGCAACCTAAGCCAAGAACTTTCAGCTGAAGATGACGCAACTGTTGAAGAGCTAGCTGCTGCATTATTATTTATGGCGCAAAAAGACAAACCACTTCAACTTGAAGCTGAACCTGCACGCCCACCACGTCGTGAACGTGAAGAACGTGCACGTGATAGCGGCGAACGTGGCGACAGAGGCGGACGTGACCGTGGCGAAAGAGGTGGACGTGAACGCGGACCTCGTCAACCACGTGCTAACGTAAATATGGATACTTACCGTATTGAAGTCGGTCGCGGAGACGGTGTTCAAGTGAAGAACGTTGTTGGTGCTATTGCTAACGAAGCAAACATCGATAGCCAATTCATTGGTGGAATTCGTTTACACGACAACTACACAACGGTTGAATTACCGTCTGATATGCCAAAAGAAACGTTAGATCACTTGTACAAATCTTACGTGTGTTCTAAAGCAATGAAACTGACTAAACTTCAGTCTGGTACGTTACCTGATGATCGTCCTCGTCGTGGTGGCCGTGATGGTGGCAACGCTGGTAATGGTGGTAATCGTCGTGATGGTAACGGCGGTGGTCAACGTCGAGAGCGTAGTGAGTCACGTGGCCATCGCGGTCAACGTAACGATTCTCGTGGTGAATCACGCGGTAATCGCAGTGACAACCGTGGTAACCGTCGCGATAAGTAATCATTATTTGCTTTAATAAAAAACCAGCTTCGGCTGGTTTTTTTGTTTTTGTCGCTCCGCCATTGTCGTTGAAATGTCAATAGGGTAGAATTGTGCGCCTTTTGCTCCCGCCTACGTTTGGCGAACATTAGGATACGTTCAACGTGTTGAGTCAATTACCAATATCAACACAAGATAATTATTTAAGAAATAGCATGTGATCTTTGGTATAGGTCACCACTGTTAGGAATACTACACTCAATGAATACTTCAGTTACTATTACACTGCCAGATGGCAACCAACGTACTTTTGATAATGCTGTGTCTATTATGGACGTTGCAGCAGATATTGGCCCAGGTTTAGCGAAAGCTTGTGTTGCCGGTCGTATTAATGGCGAGCGTGTTGATGCTTGTGAATTAATCACCAACGATAGCGCTATTGAAATTATCACGGCTAAAGATGAAGATGGCATTGAAATCATTCGTCACTCTTGTGCGCATTTAATTGGTCATGCTGTAAAACAACTATGGCCCGACGCAAAAATGGCAATTGGCCCAACTATCGATAATGGTTTTTACTATGACATCGATATGGAGCATTCATTAACGACAGAAGACTTAACTAAGCTTGAAAAGCACATGTTAAAATTGGCTAAGACCAATTATGACGTTGTTCGTAAAAAAGTTTCTGTTGAAGAAGCTCGCGCTGTATTTGAAGAACGTGGTGAGAGCTACAAACTAGAAATCATTGATGGCATCGACCAAGACGCACGTCCAGGTTTGTATCATCACGAAGAATACATTGATATGTGTCGTGGCCCACACGTACCAAGCATGAAACACTGTCAGCACTTTAAAATTATGAAAGTAGCTGGTGCTTACTGGCGTGGCGATGCAAAGAATAAAATGCTACAACGTGTATACGGCACGGCATGGGCAGACAAGAAACAGCTTAAAGCTTACTTAAAACGTCTTGAAGAAGCAGAAAAACGCGACCACCGTAAAATTGGTAAGCATTTAGATCTTTACCATATGCAGGAAGAAGCGCCGGGTATGGTGTTCTGGCACAATGACGGTTGGACTGTTTTCCGTGAACTTGAAAATTTTATTCGTGAAAAGCTCACGCAGTACGATTACCAAGAAGTAAAGGGTCCACAAATCATGGACCGCAGCATGTGGGAAAAATCAGGTCACTGGGATAAATATGCTGATGGTATGTTTACGACATGTAGCGAAAACCGTGATTACGCCATAAAACCAATGAACTGTCCTGGTCATGTTCAAATCTTTAACCAAGGGCTCAAATCATACCGAGACCTACCATTGCGTATGGCTGAGTTTGGGTCTTGTCATCGTAATGAGCCATCTGGTGCACTACACGGCTTAATGCGTGTTCGTGCCTTTACCCAAGATGATGCACATATTTTCTGTACTGACAGCCAAATTCTTGATGAAGTGACAGATTGTATCAAAATGGTCTTTGACTGTTACGAAACCTTTGGTTTTAAAGACATAGCTATTAAGCTATCGACCCGTCCTGAACAGCGTGTAGGCAGTGATGAAGTATGGGACAATGCAGAAAATGCATTACGTGAAGCACTAGAGAAAAACGAGCTGGAATATGACTTACAGCCGGGTGAAGGTGCTTTCTACGGTCCTAAAATTGAATTTACTTTACATGATTGCTTGGGTCGTGCGTGGCAGTGTGGTACCATCCAGCTCGATTTTTCGATGCCTGAACGTTTAGACGCAACTTTTGTTGCTGAAGATAACGAGCGTCATACACCAGTGATGATTCACCGTGCTATTTTAGGCTCGCTTGAACGTTTCATCGGTATTCTTATTGAAGAGTACGCGGGATTATTTCCGACATGGTTATCGCCAACGCAAGTTGTCGTGATGAATATCACCGACAAACAAAGCGAATATGTCACAGATATCGTAAATAAATTAAAATCTAGCGGAATTAGAGCCAAAGCAGACTTGAGAAATGAGAAGATAGGCTTTAAAATCCGAGAACATACATTAAAGCGCGTACCTTACCAAATTGTAATTGGTGATAAAGAGGTAGAAGCGCAAGAGATTGCAGTTCGAACTCGAAGTGGTGTTGATTTAGGTAAAATGTCAATTGAGGCATTTACTCAGTCATTAACCAACGAGATTGAATCGCGTTGTCTTACACAACTGGAGGAATAACCGATTAAAGGCGCAAGAAGAGGACAAGTGCAAAAGAAAAATTTGCACCAAATAAATGGTGAAATCACCGCAAGTGAAGTTCGTTTAACTGGCGCAGACGGCCAACCTGTAGGGATTGTTTCTCTACATGAAGCAATGTCAGCAGCTGAAGAAGCTAACTTGGACTTAGTAGAAATTAGCCCAAATGCCGAGCCGCCTGTATGTCGAGTTATGGACTACGGTAAGTTTATTTTCGAGAAATCGAAAAAAGACAAAGAACAACGCCAAAAAAATAAACAGATCCAGCTGAAGGAATTAAAATTCCGTCCTGGAACTGACGAAGGCGATTATCAGGTAAAACTACGCAACCTGAATCGCTTTCTTGAAGACGGAAACAAAGTGAAAATTACACTGCGTTTTCGTGGTCGCGAAATGGCACACCAAGGTTTAGGTACTAAACTACTGAATCGTATTAAAGATGATGTAGCGGAAATAGCTAACGTTGAGTCTTTTCCAGCAATGGAAGGGCGTCAAATGGTGATGGTACTAGCACCGAAAAAGAAATAGTTAGGGCAATTTAAAGTTGCAATACAGCCTCCGACCTTGGTTGGGGGCTGATTTTTGTACGCCTTACTATCTAATATTAACCCAATGCGAAGTAGAAGATTTAATTATGCCAAAGATGAAATCTAACAAAGGCGCTGCGAAACGTTTCAAGAAAACGGGTTCTGGCGGCTTTAAGTTCAAACATAACCACTTACGTCATATTTTGACTAAGAAAAGTACTAAGCGTAAGCGTCAATTGCGTGCTAAAGGTATGATCCATAAAGTGGACGTTCCTTCAATCAACCGCATGCTTCCTTTCGCATAAGACTTACTGGAGAATTTGAACAATGCCTAGAGTAAAACGTGGTGTACAGGCTCGCGCGAGCCACAAGAAAAGTTTTAAAACAAGCTAAAGGTTATTACGGTGCACGTTCACGTGTTTATCGTGTTGCTTTCCAAGCTGTAACTAAAGCTGGTCAATATGCTTACCGTGACCGTCGTCAGCGTAAACGTCAATTCCGTCAATTATGGATTGCTCGTATCAATGCTGCTGCACGTCAAAACGAAATGTCTTACAGCCGTTTCATTAACGGTCTTAAGAAAGCATCTATTGAAATCGATCGTAAGATCTTAGCGGACATCGCTGTATTTGATAAGCACGCATTCAGCGTTCTTGTTGAAAAAGCAAAAGCTGCACTTTAATTCAAATATTTTTTGAGTTATTGATAAAAGGAGCCTTAGGGCTCCTTTTTTATTGCCTGTTTTTCTCTTTGGTACTTTTGTACTGTTTTGGTACTTAAGTGCTACAAATTGATCTCATTTCTCTATATTGATGAATAATCCGTATACAATTTGTCAAATTAACCCTATACTACTACGCGTTTTAAGTGTCTAATAAACTTACAAATCTAGTGATAAATGAAGGGATATCTCATCACAGTAATACTGCTTCAGGCTGTATTTACGCCACTTTCTCTTCCTTGCTTTAATCTAGATTGTTGATTATAAAGTTCGGAGAGTTATCATGAGTTCGGTTTATCAATGGAAAAATAATAGTACTTTAGGTCTTTTAAATGGAGCACTAAATTCTAAAGTTATTTTAACCTCTACAATTCTTGTCGTTGTTTTTTCTTTTATTTATTTATTATTTAATGATAAATCATTAAATAATAAAAATGCTTCTCGAATTCCTGCTCAAGTAACGTCACCTTCCGAAAAGATGCTTTCTCTTAATGATCTGTCGCGTTTAGTCGATGAAGGATTGGTATCTTTTGACACATCTGATGGGTTAATCACTCAAATCAACACTAATAGGTCACTTACTCTAAGCGAACGAGTTGAGGGATTAAGCGCTAGTATCAGTAAAAACACCATTATCGAATCGTTTAATGGTGAAGCTATTGCACCGAAACAATTAAAACTCTCTAAAGCACATCACTCCATTGGTGGTCAGTTTGAATCTGCAAAAGCATTTGAATTTGGTATTGCTGACCAGCATCTTGTTTTCTCTAAACCTATTCGTTTATCCGTTGCCGTTGATTACCCTGAAGGTACAGCGGTATCTATTTTTGCTAAGCACGCAGGACAAGACTTTAATGCGTCTGGCCTGACAATGAATGCGATGGCGCAATGTGAGAATGGCATATCATCAAGCGAATCAAATCAAAGTATGGTTAAAGATGGAAAGGTCAGCTTTTTATCTTGTGGTGCATCATTGTTTGTTGTCACTGATAATATTAATAACATCGAAGTGACCGACATTCGTGGTCAATGTCTTAGTGACAAAAGCTTTCAATACAAGGTGTATTGGCATGACGACACATCCAGTGTCAGCTCGATACAGGTAGTTCATCAAAATGGAACAGTACTTGGTTCAGGCACGACATCACCAGTCGCTATTAAAAGACTCGCGAGCAATAGTGTTGGCGCATTTGATATTCGTGTGCGTGATACTAACAATGCAAGTGTAGTTTCATCATTGCAAAGAGTGGAACCAGAGAATTGCGCTGGTTATGGTCTTAAAACAATTACAACGATTGGTATTACGCAATACACGGTGCCTAATAATGTGTATAAAATTGAGGTGATGGCTATTGGCGGTGGCGGTGCAGGCCAAGGTGTCGCTGATACAAAGAGCAACTCAACAAAGCTTGCTGGCGGTGGCGGTGGCGGCGGCGCTTCTGCACGCTCAATGCTCGATGTTATTCCTGGTCAAGTTTTCAACGTTGGTGTAGGTGCTGGTGGCCACACTTTGGCAAAAGGGAATGTGATGAGCGGTGGGGATAGTTTTCTCTCGCTAAGTACTAAAGCAGCTGCGTTGATTTTAGCTAAAGGCGGACAAACAAAACGGTTAGGTGTCGAGAGATCTTCAACCTCTGGCGGTGCTGGCGGCTCTAAAAATGCCTCTATTGGTGATGTAAGATTTAGCGGCGGTAATGGCGGCCACGGTAATGATGAATGGGAGCGTTCAGGTTCTGGAGGCGGCGCAGCAGGATACAGCGGCGCAGGAGGTCACGGAAGTCAAGGTTCACAAGCTCCTTATAATGCTGGTCCTGGTGGTTTAGCAGGTGCTCATAATACCACGGTATTTCCAAATAAGTCTGGATCCGGCGGTGTAGGGGCTACCAGTAAAGACCGAAATACGACCACTAATCCTCGCAGGGGAGGGATTGGTGAAAATTATGGCGGCGGCGGCGGCGGCGCCATGTACGGGAGCCCAACAAATAATAGAAAGTACTCAGGTGCAAATGGGGCTCGAGGAATAGTAATGATACAGCCTATCGATGAGGCTGAT
Organism: Psychrobium sp. nBUS_13; assembly: GCF_051201665.1. Lineage (GTDB taxonomy): Bacteria > Pseudomonadota > Gammaproteobacteria > Enterobacterales > Psychrobiaceae > Psychrobium. The sequence continues at coordinate 1,272,316 of NZ_CP179210.1, forward strand.
TCTGTGACCTTTACGGAAAGTTCAATCCAGAACGATCCTGCGTTAACTAATGCTCAAGTTAAGTTCAGTATTAAATTTAGTCACCCAATTGATAAAACAACCATCAGCTGTAGCGAGTTTACTATTACCGGCTCTGCCAATTCGAGCTGTAACGGAATTGAAGAAGGGACACCACACGATGGTACCAAGTTCTATTTAAAAATTGATACCACCTCAAACGGGCTCGTTAAAGCGGTAATGAATCCTTATTCGATTAAAGATTTAAGTAATAATTTTAGTGTATTACCGGTAGGTGGTGATACGCAAGTAACGATGAAAGCCCATGCTGATTCTGTAAAACCATCAGTAACGATTGAACAAGCCGATGATCAAGTCGACCCCGTCACTAATTTTGGCAATGTGTATTTCACCGCAACGTTTAACGAAGCTATCCAACCAACTACGTTTAGCTGCGACGATATTGTATTACAAGGCTCGAGTGTTGCTTCTTGTATTAGTGTTGAGGAGATAGCGCCACTTAATGAAACAAGCTATCGCATTCACATTCAAGGCACTACCAACGGAATTGTGAGACCCCATATTTCTGCCAATACAGTGAGTGATTACGCCGATAACACGAATGAAGAGAGCACGAGTGTCGACAACAGAGTGCGGATTTCTACGGCTAGCCTTAATAGACCGCCGAAACTATTTAATAAATCGTTACGAATCAAAGAAAACCTATCATTATCGACGGTGATTTGGACGATGAATAATGAAGAACCCGATGAAGAAGCACTTACTTTTGCAATAGACTCTGGCAATAACAGTGGCCAATTTACCATTGATAACACGGGAGCAGTACGTGTTGCTGCAAATAATTCCCTTAATTTTGAAGGAAGCGAAAAGGTTTATAATCTATCGATTTCTGCAACCGATATACATGGTGCCAGCGATAGTGCGAGCTTGAGCGTTGAATTAGAAGATATTAATGAAGCGCCTGTGATTTCAGGAGTGCCAGCGACGTTAGTGAACGAAGACTTGACCTACAATTACCTACCTAAGGGCAATGATGTTGACGACGGAGACAGTGTAAGTTTTAGTATCGTGAATATGCCACCATGGGCGAGTTTCTCTTCGGCGACTGGACAACTCACCGGAACGCCGAGCAATAATGATATAGCAACTTATAGTAATATCGTTATTAGTGTTACTGACAGTGATGGGCTAAGTGCTAGTCTAGCGGCGTTTAGTATCACGGTTAATAATGTCAATGACGCGCCGCAGATTGGTGGTATTCCATTAACGAGTGTTAACGAAGGTATGCCTTATCAATTTACACCAACCAGCGATGATATTGACACTGGTGACACGCTTACTTTTGACATTACCAATCCACCGAGTTGGGCAACCTTTGATACTGCGACGGGTAAATTATCGGGCACGCCAGTAAATGCAGATGTTGGTGTTACCAATAATATTGTCATTAGTGTGAAAGATGCGGCTAATCTATCGGCATCATTAGCTTCATTTGATATTCAAGTGATGGATGTTAACGACACTCCGGTTGTTTCAGGTACGCCAACCTTGCTGATTGATGAAGACACCGCTTACTTGTTTGCGTTATCTATTTCTGATTTAGACGTCGGTGATACCCATACTATTACGGCAACGAACCTTCCAAGTTGGCTTGCCATAAACCAAGCAACGCAAGCGATTGCAGGTACGCCATTAAACAGTGATGTGGGTGTTTACGATGATATTACTTTAACAGTGACAGACAGCAGTGGCGGTAGCAGTTCATTGCCACCATTTACCATTACTGTTAAAAACGTTAATGATCTGCCATCAATTAGCGCGACTGTAGTGACTCAAATTAATGAAGATCAAGCGTATAGCTTATCACCGTTAGTGGTTGATGTTGATGCTGGGGATTCTCATACGTTTAATGTCACAAACATGCCGTCCTGGTTGACGTTTGATACCGTAACAGGCGTATTAAGTGGCACCCCCGTCAATGGTGACGTCAATGTTTACAGCAATATTTCGATTACGGTAACCGATGCTAATGGCGGCGCTGCTTCACTAATACCATTTACGATAACGGTTAATAACATTAATGACGCGCCGACAATGACAGGGGCACCAAGTAGTGTTATCAATGAAGATCAAACCTATAGCTTCGTGCCAATCGCTAATGATATTGATGTTGGCGATGGCTTGACGTTCAATGCTACAGGGCTACCGACTTGGTTATCGCTTAATAGTGCCACAGGACAAGTTAGCGGTACGCCAGCAAATAGCGATGTTGGGTTGTACGCTAATATTATAATTTTCGTCCAGGATACTGGGGGGTTAAGTACTGCGTTACCTGCATTTAGCATAACGGTTAATAACGTGAATGATGCGCCGACAATTAGTGGCACTCCAATGACAACTGTTGCGCAGGGTACTGCTTACAACTTTACGCCAAATGGTCAAGACATCGATGTTGGTGATACGCTCACTTATAGCATTGTTAATAAGCCATCATGGGCGATCTTTAATACGCAGAGCGGTCAGCTTCAAGGTACGCCAACTAACAGCCATGTTGGTGAGACAAGTGGTATTGTTATTAGTGTTCAGGATATCGTTGGTGAGAAAGTAAGTCTTGCTGCATTTGCTATTTCTGTCACTAATGTCAATGATGCTCCAGTAATTTCAGGAACACCAATTACTGGTGTATTACAAGGTGATACGTACAGTTTCACGCCTAGTGCAAATGACATTGATGTCGATGATGTATTGCGCTTTAGTGCGACAGGATTACCGTCTTGGTTATCGATTGACAGCGCAACAGGGCAGTTGTCCGGTGTGCCATCAAACAGCGATGTTGGCACCCATAGCAATATTGTCATTACTGTCAAAGATAGCAGTGATGCAAGTGACGCTTTTGCGCCATTTAGCATTATTGTGAGCAACAGTAATGACGCTCCACTGATTTCTGGTACCCCATCAGTTACTGTTAATGAAGATTTAGCTTATAGCTTTACACCAACAGCATCAGATGCTGATGTTGGTGATTCGTTATCATTTTCCATCGTTAATAAGCCAAGCTGGGCTAGCTTTGATAGTGCGAGTGGGGCGTTATCTGGTACGCCGAGTAATGGCGATGTTGGCACAACTAATGGCATTGTCATTAGTGTGACAGATAGCGCTAACGCAAAAACGTCACTGGCTGCATTTAATATTATTGTGGTCAATGTTAATGATGCGCCGGTTATTAGTGGTTCACCTGCAGTCTCTGTGCTTGAAGGTGCGCCTTATAGCTTTATTCCTAGCGCAAGTGACGTTGACCAAGGCGATACCTTAACGTTCAGCATTAACACCAAGCCTGCTTGGGCGTCGTTTAATACGGTAACAGGGCAATTGTCAGGCACACCAAACAATAGTCATGTCGGAACGACTAACGCTATTGTCATTAGTGTAACCGATAGTAGTAATGCTAGTGCACCGTTAGCGGCATTTAATCTGGAAGTCGTGAATGTTAATCAACCACCGTCTGTTGATAACATAACCTTGAGTGTGGCTGAAAACAGCGTTGATGGCACCTTGGTTGGCACTGCGTTAAGCGTTAGCGATCCAGATGCTGGAACTAATGTGACCTTTGAGATTACCAACGGTAATGGTGATGACGCATTTGTTATTGGTGCTAATGGTCAAATTAGTGTTAAAACACAGGCCGCTTTAAACTTTGAGAATAAAGCACAGTACAGTTTAACCGTTCAGGTCAGTGACAGTGAATTAACCGACAGTGCTATCGTAACCATCAATGTAAGTAATGTTGTTGAAGTTGCTAACTTCACCATTGATGATATCGGCTCCACTAATGTCAGTGAAAACGTGGTATTTAGTTCCCCATTGATTCAAATTACGGGTGAGCCTATTGGTACGCTAATTTACAGCCTTAGCGGAGATGATGCTGCGTTATTTAGCGTTGATAGTGCAACCGGTGAGTTTACGCTGCCAGCACAAGATTTTGAAGCGCCAATTGATGGTGATACGAACAATCAATATCAGGTGACATTAACCGCGCTTGATGATGATGGTAATAGCGCTGATAAAGTTGTCACGATAAACGTGGCCAATTTTAATGTTGCACCGACCTTTAGTGCTGACGAGTTAGTTAAACAAACCAATGAAGAAGACTTTACCGCTTATTCTTTAAGTTTTGGTGTGACCGACGCCGACAACGATAAACTGACCATATCACTTAACAATAGTACGCCAAGTATTGTTGATGTAAGTGTTAGTCCATTAACAGAGCAAACATTTGCTCAGTACGATGACACGGCGTTTACGATTGATATCGCCAGTAAGCTCAATCAATTTGGCTCAGCTAACGTCCAGTTAATTGCAACAGATATGTATGATGTTAGCGCGCTAAAATCATTTGATGTTGTTATTCCTGCTGTGTTGGATTTTCCGAACATTTCAACGCAAAGTATTTCATTGAATGAAGACTTCATAGCGTTTAATGTCACGCTGGAAAATATTGATTTTGCCAGTCAACCGTCTGTTACAGTGGAAGCGAGTGTTGCTGATGGGAGTCTAATCAAACCAATAGCGTCACTCGTCGTACCGAATACGAGAACAAGCGCGCAATTGACGTTGTTGGCAAACGAGCATATATCTGGCGATAGTACCATCACATTCACTGTGAAAGCTGACGGTAATCCTGATGTTCATAAGACGATTCCAATTAGTATTAAACCGGTCAACGATGCACCTGTAATCTCTGGCACGCCGATTGTGGCTGTTGAGGGTAATAACTACACGTGGCTACCGACATCGAGTGATATTGAAAACTCGCCACTGTCGTTTAGTGCAAGTAATTTACCGCCTTGGGCGAGCCTAAATAGTGTGACCGGCGAAATTAGCGGTACGCCAACGGTCGCAGACCAAGGAAATACCAATAACGTCGTATTAACGGTTAGTGATGGCGTTCTTGCCACTAACCTGACGGTTAGTTTAAATGTTATCAATGTTAATCAAGCACCTGACTATACCAATGGAGCTTTCACTGTCGCTGAAAACTCTGTAAATTCGACGGTAGTAGGGACACATACTGCTCAAGATATTGATGGTGGGGCAATTACTTACAGCATTGAATCTGGAAACACTGATAATACGTTTGCTATTAATAATGACGGTGAAATAAGTGTTATCGATAATAGTGCACTTAACTATGAAACAAACGATGAGTTTGTATTAGAAATTAAAGCACAAGATACGGACGGTTTATCTGATTTGGCTTTGGTGACTATTGGCGTGAGCAATGTTAATGAAGCACCAACAATTACCGGTACACCGCCTACGATAATAGCCCAAAATGCATTCTACACCTTTACTGTGCTTGGCGCTGATGTTGATGGTGGTGATACATTAATGTACAACGCAATCAATGTCCCATCATGGTTAAGCTTTGATAGTGCAACAGGCGTGTTATCTGGCACGCCAACCAATAGTGATTTAGGCGATCACACTAACATTCAAATTAGTGTTAAAGATGCGGCTAATCTATCGGCATCATTAGCTTCATTTGATATTCAAGTGATGGATGTTAACGACACTCCGGTTGTTTCAGGTACGCCAACCTTGCTGATTGATGAAGACACCGCTTACTTGTTTGCGTTATCTATTTCTGATTTAGACGTCGGTGATACCCATACTATTACGGCAACGAACCTTCCAAGTTGGCTTGCCATAAACCAAGCAACGCAAGCGATTGCAGGTACGCCATTAAACAGTGATGTGGGTGTTTACGATGATATTACTTTAACAGTGACAGACAGCAGTGGCGGTAGCAGTTCATTGCCACCATTTACCATTACTGTTAAAAACGTTAATGATCTGCCATCAATTAGCGCGACTGTAGTGACTCAAATTAATGAAGATCAAGCGTATAGCTTATCACCGTTAGTGGTTGATGTTGATGCTGGGGATTCTCATACGTTTAATGTCACAAACATGCCGTCCTGGTTGACGTTTGATACCGTAACAGGCGTATTAAGTGGCACCCCCGTCAATGGTGACGTCAATGTTTACAGCAATATTTCGATTACGGTAACCGATGCTAATGGCGGCGCTGCTTCACTAATACCATTTACGATAACGGTTAATAACATTAATGACGCGCCGACAATGACAGGGGCACCAAGTAGTGTTATCAATGAAGATCAAACCTATAGCTTCGTGCCAATCGCTAATGATATTGATGTTGGCGATGGCTTGACGTTCAATGCTACAGGGCTACCGACTTGGTTATCGCTTAATAGTGCCACAGGACAAGTTAGCGGTACGCCAGCAAATAGCGATGTTGGGTTGTACGCTAATATTATAATTTTCGTCCAGGATACTGGGGGGTTAAGTACTGCGTTACCTGCATTTAGCATAACGGTTAATAACGTGAATGATGCGCCGACAATTAGTGGCACTCCAATGACAACTGTTGCGCAGGGTACTGCTTACAACTTTACGCCAAATGGTCAAGACATCGATGTTGGTGATACGCTCACTTATAGCATTGTTAATAAGCCATCATGGGCGATCTTTAATACGCAGAGCGGTCAGCTTCAAGGTACGCCAACTAACAGCCATGTTGGTGAGACAAGTGGTATTGTTATTAGTGTTCAGGATATCGTTGGTGAGAAAGTAAGTCTTGCTGCATTTGCTATTTCTGTCACTAATGTCAATGATGCTCCAGTAATTTCAGGAACACCAATTACTGGTGTATTACAAGGTGATACGTACAGTTTCACGCCTAGTGCAAATGACATTGATGTCGATGATGTATTGCGCTTTAGTGCGACAGGATTACCGTCTTGGTTATCGATTGACAGCGCAACAGGGCAGTTGTCCGGTGTGCCATCAAACAGCGATGTTGGCACCCATAGCAATATTGTCATTACTGTCAAAGATAGCAGTGATGCAAGTGACGCTTTTGCGCCATTTAGCATTATTGTGAGCAACAGTAATGACGCTCCACTGATTTCTGGTACCCCATCAGTTACTGTTAATGAAGATTTAGCTTATAGCTTTACACCAACAGCATCAGATGCTGATGTTGGTGATTCGTTATCATTTTCCATCGTTAATAAGCCAAGCTGGGCTAGCTTTGATAGTGCGAGTGGGGCGTTATCTGGTACGCCGAGTAATGGCGATGTTGGCACAACTAATGGCATTGTCATTAGTGTGACAGATAGCGCTAACGCAAAAACGTCACTGGCTGCATTTAATATTATTGTGGTCAATGTTAATGATGCGCCGGTTATTAGTGGTTCACCTGCAGTCTCTGTGCTTGAAGGTGCGCCTTATAGCTTTATTCCTAGCGCAAGTGACGTTGACCAAGGCGATACCTTAACGTTCAGCATTAACACCAAGCCTGCTTGGGCGTCGTTTAATACGGTAACAGGGCAATTGTCAGGCACACCAAACAATAGTCATGTCGGAACGACTAACGCTATTGTCATTAGTGTAACCGATAGTAGTAATGCTAGTGCACCGTTAGCGGCATTTAATCTGGAAGTCGTGAATGTTAATCAACCACCGTCTGTTGATAACATAACCTTGAGTGTGGCTGAAAACAGCGTTGATGGCACCTTGGTTGGCACTGCGTTAAGCGTTAGCGATCCAGATGCTGGAACTAATGTGACCTTTGAGATTACCAACGGTAATGGTGATGACGCATTTGTTATTGGTGCTAATGGTCAAATTAGTGTTAAAACACAGGCCGCTTTAAACTTTGAGAATAAAGCACAGTACAGTTTAACCGTTCAGGTCAGTGACAGTGAATTAACCGACAGTGCTATCGTAACCATCAATGTAAGTAATGTTGTTGAAGTTGCTAACTTCACCATTGATGATATCGGCTCCACTAATGTCAGTGAAAACGTGGTATTTAGTTCCCCATTGATTCAAATTACGGGTGAGCCTATTGGTACGCTAATTTACAGCCTTAGCGGAGATGATGCTGCGTTATTTAGCGTTGATAGTGCAACCGGTGAGTTCACGCTGCCAGCACAAGATTTTGAAGCGCCAATTGATGGTGATACGAACAATCAATATCAGGTGACATTAACCGCGCTTGATGATGATGGTAATAGCGCTGATAAAGTTGTCACGATAAACGTGGCCAATTTTAATGTTGCACCGACCTTTAGTGCTGACGAGTTAGTTAAACAAACCAATGAAGAAGACTTTACCGCTTATTCTTTAAGTTTTGGTGTGACCGACGCCGACAACGATAAACTGACCATATCACTTAACAATAGTACGCCAAGTATTGTTGATGTAAGTGTTAGTCCATTAACAGAGCAAACATTTGCTCAGTACGATGGCACGGCGTTTACGATTGATATCGCCAGTAAGCTCAATCAATTTGGCTCAGCTAACGTCCAGTTAATTGCAACAGATATGTATGATGTTAGCGCGCTAAAATCATTTGATGTTGTTATTCCTGCTGTGTTGGATTTTCCGAACATTTCAACGCAAAGTATTTCATTGAATGAAGACTTCATAGCGTTTAATGTCACGCTGGAAAATATTGATTTTGCCAGTCAACCGTCTGTTACAGTGGAAGCGAGTGTTGCTGATGGGAGTCTAATCAAACCAATAGCGTCACTCGTCGTACCGAATACGAGAACAAGCGCGCAATTGACGTTGTTGGCAAACGAGCATATATCTGGCGATAGTACCATCACATTCACTGTGAAAGCTGACGGTAATCCTGATGTTCATAAGACGATTCCAATTAGTATTAAACCGGTCAACGATGCACCTGTAATCTCTGGCACGCCGATTGTGGCTGTTGAGGGTAATAACTACACGTGGCTACCGACATCGAGTGATATTGAAAACTCGCCACTGTCGTTTAGTGCAAGTAATTTACCGCCTTGGGCGAGCATTGATAGTGTAACCGGTGAGATAACCGGCACACCAAGTATCTTTGATGCCAATGTTCACGATGACGTGCTAATTAGCGTCAGTGATGGCGAGTTCACCTCATCACTGGTTGTGACCATAACGGTACAAAATACTAATCAAGATCCTGTGTATGATGATGGCCTATTAACGATTGCTGAAAACACGGCAGTCGATACCTTAGTTGGCACTCATGCAGCGCAAGACGTTGATCGTCACGCATTAGCGTATGCCATTGTTAGTGGTAATACTGGCAATGCGTTTGATGTTGGCGCTGGTGGCGTAATCACTGTCGCGCAAACACCAGCCCTTGATTATGAAACCAATAGCCGATTCGAATTAGTGGTAAGTGCCACTGACGCTGAAGGAGCGATTGATACGTCGACGCTAGTGATTGACTTAATTGATGTTAATGAAAGTCCTGTCATTAATATTGCGGATGGAGACAGCGCTAGCGCTGCGCTCAATGAAGGCGAGGTTTATAGCTTTACACCGAGCAGTGTTGATGTTGATGGTGGTGACGAGCTGGCATTTAGTGTTGAAAACCTCCCGAGTTGGTTAACCTTTGATACACAAACTGGTCGCCTATCAGGTATTTCTGATAATAGCGCTGTCGGCGAACACACTAATATTATCATTACAGTGACGGACACCGCTGGACTTACTCAACAGCTAGCCCCTTTTACTATTGAGGTGGTTAATGTTAATAACGCACCGAGCATTGACGGTGTACCATCAACGCAAGTTGATGAAGGTGATACTTACAGCTTCACGCCTCTTGCTAATGATATTGATGTGGGTGATGAGTTGACCTTTACCATTATCAATCAACCAACGTGGGCAACATTCGATACCTTAACGGGGTTATTAGCTGGTACGCCAGGTAATGGCGAAGTCGGCAACTACAACAATATTAGTATTGCGGTGACAGATAACGACGGACTAATTGCAGACCTAGCTAGTTTTAGTATTGAAGTGGTTAATGTTAATAACGCCCCTATTTTCGATGACGCTCAGTTTGAGTTACCAGAAGATGCTGTCACTGGCAGCGTCGTTGGTCGCCAATTGTTTGCAAGTGATATAGACGTTGGCTCACAACTTACTTATAGCATTAGCGCTGGCAATGTGAATAATACTTTTGCTATTGATAATAATGGGCAACTGACGTTATTAGCGGCTGTTGATTATGAGTCATTGACGACCTACACACTGGTGGTAGAAGTGAGTGATGGCGAATTAACTGATAGCGCGACTGTTGTTATTAACGTTACAGATGTCTTAGACGGAATTGATAAAGATATTAGCGATATAAATAAGTCGATTAATGATCAGTCTACATCAACAATAACGCCAGATAAGTACGTTAGTATTGGTGTAACGGGTGTTACAACCGGTAATGTCGATGAAGTCAATAAACGAATTGGCCAAATATTGCCAGTTGATTTACCGGCGACACCTGCTGTCATTCAAGTAATTGTTGATGAAATAAATAGCCTCAAACTTATCAATGAGTTTTCAACCAGCGGCGGCACGACAACAACGCCAACGATTGATGATCTTAAGAATATTGGTATTAAAGGTGTTACACCAGAGGTACTAGCGGCACTTAACAAGGCATTAGTGACTAATCCAGCGGTACGCACTATTGAGCAACTCAAAATTTTGATTGCGAATATTACTGGTGGTGATAGTGACAATGATGGTTTACCTGACGAGTTAGAAAGAAAGCTGGGGACATCGATTACTGACCCTGATTCGCCAACGCTTGGTGGCGGTGATGATGATGACAATGATGGTGTCACTAATGCGGTGGAAGCGTATTTAGAGTCAATAGGTGAAAAAGTAGCGCCTAATACGACAGGTTCAACCGACTCTGATAATGACGGTTTACCTGATGCACTAGAAATCGCTATTGGTGGTAATCCACTTGATGCTAATGACCCTACTGAAAACGGCAGTGCTGTTGCGTCGAATGGTCTTACTAATGCCGTGAATGTGTATCTAAAATCACAAGGCTTAGTCGATGGTAGTGGTGAAGTTGTCAAACTTGCTGACTATGACAATGATGGCATAAGTGATGCGTTAGAGATCACATTGGGCGGTAATCCGCTACGTGCTGATGATAATGATGTTGATAAAGACGGTGTCTCTGATTTTGTTGAAGCATTTTTAACATCTACCATTAATGATGGTGCTGATACGAAGAAACTTGATCTCAATGCCAATGGTTTATCTGATGCTTATGAAGTGCGTCAAGCAGCAACACTACGTGAACTGCAAGCGCTACTGGCAGCAGATCAAGTTAGCGACTCTGATGGCGACGGCATTAGTGACGCTGTGGAGGAGTTTTTAACGGGCGGTGATAATAGTGAATCAATCACGCCAACGTCAGATAGTGATAATGACGGTATTAGTGATCTTGATGAAATTAATTCAGGAAGTAACCCAATTAAAAATGATATCCCTGTGTTATGGATTGAGTCATCGATTATCGCGCCTGATCAGCTTCAATTGGAAACATACTTTGGTGGTTTGCCATCGAGTCAAGTGGCGTACACGTGGGATCTTTCAAATCTGACAGATGCTGGTATGACGATCTCTGCAATTAATGTTAAACAACCTATTGTTAGCGAATTAGTCGGCGGTTTTTATCAGGTAACTGTTAGCGTAACACGTACTATCAATGGCCAATCATTAACTGCTCAAGCAAGTTATGTCGTTAGCATTGCAAACAGTGGTGGTTTAGCTATCGACGATGACGATGGTGATGGTGTTGCTAATGACTTTGATAACGATAATGGAAACTCTGATAAAGAAGACACTATACCAACCAAAATTGTTGACAGTGATAACTTCAAAATGACCACTCAAAACGGTATTAAATTACGTTTAGGTGTGGTTGCTTTCTTAGCTGGCGCTAATGGCAGTGAAGTAACACAAGACAGCATCGTGCAGTTTGGTAATGGTGTCGGTGGAAAAGTAGATGAATCGATTGCACTGGATGAAACTTTCGAACACCTTGATACCTTTGATTACGAAGCCTTGAATTTACCGCAGGCTGGCGCACGCATTCCGATCTTTATTCCATTAACTCAGGTTATTCCTGACAGTGCATCGCTGCGTAAATTTAACCCAACCACAGGTTGGAATGAATATGACGTGACTGATGGCGATTCGTTTGGAACATCTAGTGCTATTTCAGAAGGTGTTTGTTCATCAAATGTTGCTGATTACACGCCTCAATTGACGGTTGGTGATATGTGTTTGTTATTACAAATTAGTGATGGTGGTGCCAATGATAGTGATGGACAGCTCAATGGTATGATTGTCGATCCTGTTGCTATTTCAGCACCTAAAGCAACTGAGCCAGAGCCAATGCCTGAGCCGACACCTGATCCTGAACCAACACCTGAGCCTACGCCTGAACCTGAATATAAATCAGGCACGAAAGGTGGCTCGATATCAATCTCAATCTTCGTGTTATTAGGAATGCTGTTTATGTTACGAAAAAGTCAATTACGTGCGTCACTGAATGCGTTTAAATCATTGAGTGTGATGGCTAGCGTTGTCGCTACTGCGGTTATTTCTACTCATTCAAATACGGCGTTAGCAAATGACGAATCAACTGAGCGTTCAAGTCATGGTTTTGTTCATTTAGGCGCTGGTTCAGCGTCGTTAACGCCATTAAAGAATGATGTAAAATTGGATACGCAACGCAATATTGCGTGGCAGTTTTCTGCTGGTTGGCAGTTTAATGATTACGTTGCCATTGAAGGCTATTACGCTGATTTAGATAGCTTTGAAATTAGCAAAACTCAAGGTATTGATTATAAGAGCTTGGGCATTCAAGTGACGGGTTTTTGGTCTATTATGGACAATGGTCGCTTACTTGCTTTTGTTGGCGCGAGTGCGTTAGATACGACAGGGCAAAATATACAACTTACCCAAGTTGAAGACAACTCCGTCCATGTTGGTGGTGGCTTTGAATATGATTGGGATGCCCATTGGTTTAGCCGAATTCAATGGACTGGCATTGATGATGACGCTGATATGTTTACTATTCATTTTGGTCGTCGATTTGGTGTTGAGAATATTGATAAGCGAGCAAAACCAGCACCGATTAAGCCGATGCCGATCGTAAAAACTGCACCAGTAGCGCCGAAAACACCGCTTGTTGTTGAAAACGTGCCGAGTACTCGTTATATCGAATATGTTGGATTTGATCATGATGACAAAGGACTCGATGCTATAGGTACTGAGCAAGTTCAGCGCGCCATTGAATTAATGAATGCAAACCCCAATGCACGTGCCGTATTATTCGGTCATACTGACAATGTAGGCAACAGTAAGTATAACTTCGAACTGTCATTGTCTCGTGCTAATAATATTCGTGACATGTTAAAAACTGCGGGTATTGACGATGATCGTATTCGGGTTAAAGCTTATGGCGATACAGCCCCTATTGCGAGTAATAGTTATTATAAAGGTCGTGTCAAAAATCGCCGTGTGGAGGTGATGGTTATTGATTAACCATCAGGACTCATAAATTGGGTATTAATAAGTCCTGGCAGCAGTCGCGTCAGGGCTTTTTTATTTTAGGGCAATAAAAAAGCCCATAGTATTAACTACAGGCTTAGTAAATAGTTAGCGAGGGCTTTATTAAATGCCGCCAATACGCTCAGCTAGCTCTTTATATTTTTTTACAGCGTCAGCGCTAAACTTTGGATTTTCCGCATCATCACCAACATTGTTTAATAAACTTTCACGAGCAAGGCGACGAACACGTGAGTCACTTATACCTAAAAATTCAGCAACTTGATCCACTGTTAATAATTCATCCATTGTTCTTTCCTTTATCAGATTCATTCATTAACTTATTAAAATAACACATTATTTTCTCGAAGAAAACTAATATAAATACCTGACTTATTTACTTTTGTAAGTAACGTCTAAGCATTGCTATGGCACCTGCACCGAACAAGAATAGCCAATGCATACAGCCAGAGTCATGAATGATCACATCTGTATGAATTGGTTGGTCATTGTAGTCAGATTCTACGCTCACATACCCTAAATCAAAGGTTGTAGTGTGTTCGCTATGATGGCTACTAACTTGTGTTATCTCAGCGGTTAACGCGTATGTGCCACCATGAAATTGTGAAGGGACTAACAAATCAAATGTTTGCACATCACTTGTTGAACTGCCGTAGATAGTAAAAGGCGCGGATGCGTAGAGCAGTCGACCATCTAAACGAATATTAGCCTGCAATTGTTGATTACCATAAAGAGAATCTAGATCGAGTGTTAACTCAACACGTTGGTCATAACCATCGTTATCTTGGTCAATTGACGTGTTGTAAAAGTGATTGAATAGACTAAAGGTATCGTGGTGATCATATTTATGCCCTTCAAGCCGCAAATCATCTAGACCCTGGTTGTTACGGTAATCAACAACGTCAATTAATTGATGATTATTAGCATCATAGATATTGATTAGTAATTGGTAATAGCCCGTTAAGAGATGCTCATCGACTGTTATATCAAAGCGCTGTTTGTCCGCAAGGGAATCTGAATTTAGAGCAAAATCTGAAGACGTTGTTAACTTAGTTGTATGACGTTGCTCATCAACAAGCATTAAATCGACGTAGACGGTGAGTTGCTGATAGCTCGTATCAAAATCAAACGTGAAATTAATATCTTGACTATATCCATCATTGTCTTCATCAAGAAGAGAGGTTGTCGTTAAAGAGTCTAACCACACCACATTATGGCGGGATGTTTTTTTGATTTTTTGAGCTGATTGCTGTGCTGTCGCTTTGTCTGAGGTAACCGCTTGCTGCTTGACACTGGTTGCTGCAAAAGAAAAACTGTTGGCGAGTAGTAGGGTAAATAGGATAAGTGCTCTCATGGCAATCCCTTAATAATTAATCATGCCCTATCTTTGATTGCTGTGGCTGAATCATAACTGAATTCACTCTTTGTTAAACGTTCAAGACGATGTCGTCACATTTATGACTTATTGTTCAAGCATTATTGGTACTTAACGAATTTATCTCGTATAATGCGCCAAATTTTTTTTAACGTCCTTTTTTTGGAGAGCTAAACAATGGCTATCGAACGTACTTTTTCTATCGTAAAACCTGATGCAGTTGCTAAAAACTACATTGGTCAAATCTACAACCGTTTTGAAACTGCTGGTCTTAAAATCGTTGCTTCTAAAATGATCCACCTTTCTCAAGAGAAAGCTGAAGGTTTCTACGCTGAGCACAGCGAACGTCCTTTCTTTGGCGCTTTAGTTTCTTTCATGACTTCTGGTCCAGTTATGGTTCAAGTTTTAGAAGGCGAAAACGCTGTTGCTAAAAACCGTGAAATCATGGGTGCTACTAACCCAGCTGAAGCTTTCGCTGGTACTATCCGTGCAGATCTTGCTGATAGCATCGACGAAAATGCAGCTCACGGTTCTGACGCTCTTGAGTCAGCTGCACGTGAAATTGCATACTTCTTCTCAGATGACGAAATCTGTCCACGTACTCGTTAATATCGAGCACGTTTAATAAATTAAACATGGTTTAATTTATGATAATATTCGGGGGTATTTACCCCCGTTTTTACGTTTAAGGATTGGTAAAAAAATGGCAGTCATTAAACGTAAAAACAGTCGCCACCATGACTAACGCAGTAACTCTATGGAGTCAGTATGACTAACGCAAAAGTAAACTTATTGAATTTTGATCGCCCAGCATTACGTGCTTATTTTGAAGAAATTGGTGAGAAACAATTTCGTGCCGATCAATTAATGAAATGGATTTACCACTTTGGTATTACTGATTTTGATGAGATGAACAACATCAATAAGAAGTTGCGTGAAAAGCTAAAACGGTTAAGTGAAGTTAAAGCACCTGTCGTTAATACTGAGCAGCGCTCTACTGATGGCACCATCAAATGGTCTATGTTGTTAGAAGGCGGCCAAGAAGTAGAAACCGTTTATATCCCTGATGGCGATCGCGCGACATTATGTGTGTCATCACAGGTTGGTTGTGCATTAGAGTGTACGTTCTGTTCAACTGCTCAACAGGGTTTTAACCGTAACTTATCGGTGGGTGAAATCATCGGTCAAGTTTGGCGCGCTGCGCAGGTTGTTGGTGTTAAAGGTGATACAGGTGAACGCCCAATTACCAACGTTGTAATGATGGGGATGGGTGAACCGCTACTTAACCTGAAAAATGTTGTTCCAGCAATGAAACTAATGCTTGATGACAATGGCTACGGACTGTCAAAACGCCGTGTTACGTTATCAACATCGGGTGTTGTGCCAGCGCTTGATATGCTTGGTGACCAAATTGATGTTGCTTTAGCTATTTCATTACATGCACCGGATGATAAATTACGTGATGAAATCGTGCCTGTTAATAAAAAGTACCCTATTAAAGAGTTTTTAGCGGGGGTTGCACGTTACATCGAAAAATCTAAAGCAAACCGCGGCAAAGTGACGATTGAATATGTGATGCTAGATCACGTTAATGATTCAACTGATCAAGCACATGAGCTAGGTAAGTTGTTGAAAGACACGCCGTGTAAAATTAACTTAATACCGTTTAACCCATATCCGGGTTCACCATATGGCCGTTCAAGTAATTCACGCATCGATCGTTTCAATAAAGTGTTGATGGAATATGGTTACACGGTAACGGTAAGAACAACTCGTGGTGATGACATTGACGCGGCTTGTGGTCAGTTAGTGGGTGATGTCGTTGACCGTACGAAACGAACTGCGAAAAAGCAGATGCAAGGTGATGAGATTTCCGTCACAATGGTGCGCTAAATCCTAATTTTAATCGACAGAGCAGGGAATAACGCCACATGAAAAAACACCAACAAATCGCATTACTCGCCTTGTTAGGCTGGGTTGGGGTAAGTGGTTGTGTTACGCAAGAGTTTGTTGCTGGCTCTGATGAAGTAGTTCAAGAGCGCGTTATCAATAAAAAAGAGGCGGCTCTTACTCGATTAAAGCTTGCACTTGAATATTTAAAGACGGGTAATACAGCACAAGCACAGCTTAACTTAGAGCGCGCAGAAAAACTCGATGACTCTGTCGACGGCATTTATTCAAGCTATGCCTATTACTATCAGACTGTAGGTGAGACTGCGCTAGCAGATAAAGCTTACTTACAGGCACTTGAAGACTTTCCTGATAACTTTAATACCCGTAATAATTACGGTGCATTCTTGTGTGATAATCGCCGTTATGATGACGCTGAAACACAATTTGTTTTAGCAATCAAATCACCACTTAATACCCAAACAGCCAATAGTTATGAAAACGCAGGTTTATGCGCATTACGTGATAAAAAATGGCAGCGCGCTAAATCACATTTAAGTGCGGTGTTGCGGTATGAATCGATTCGCGCACGTTCCATTCTAGGTTTAGCAAAAGCTAATCTTGAATTAGGGTTAGTAAACGATGCTGCACAACAATTACGGAACTATCGCAGGATTTATAGTCAAACATCTGAAAGTTTGTGGTTAGCAATTCAAATTGAACAACAACGTGGTAGTGTCGATATCGCTAAACAATTAGCACGAATATTAATTCAAAAATACCCTAATTCTGCAGCCACGAAAGCCTATTTAGCAAAAGAATTTTAAATGAGTAATACCCAAGAATTATCTAGTTCAACAACTGAAAACGATTGTGAAACAACGCCTTCTTTAGGCTATCAATTACTCAATGCCCGTCAATTGGCTGGGTTAAGCATTGATGACGTCGCTAAAAACCTATACATATCTAAAGCGGTGGTTAATGAGTTAGAGACTGATTCCGTCCCAGAATCATCAAATGCACTGTTTTATCGTGGCTATGTTAAGTCCTACGCTGTGTTATTAGGACTTGATTGTGATGAGCTGGTCAAAACATTCCGCGCGCAATATCATTGCGATGATGACTTAAAAACAATGCAAACCTTTTCAAATCGTTCTAAAAACGATACTCACAATAATTACCTGAATTGGGTGACGAGAGGGGTTGTCGTTGTAATGACTATCGCGATCGTCGTGTGGTGGCAGCAGCGCCAATCAATGTCAGAAATGCCAACGATTACGCAAGAGTCTATTGCAGTGGCTAACGAACCCTCACCGAGACTACCTATTGCCCCAATCGCCAATACAGTGGTGGAAGTTGATACAAAAAATCTTCAATCTACCTTTACTTTTTCGCAAGATTGTTGGGTTAAAATAACAGACGCCACCAACGCTGTAGTAGCCATTGGTATCAAAAAGGCCGGCACATCAATCGACGTCTCGGGTGTACCACCGCTTGAAGTTATTTTAGGGGCGCCGCAAGGCGTTGAAATTACCTATCAACAACAAACACTTGATATCTCATCTTATATTTCAAATGAAACGGCAAAATTCACGTTGCCGCTGGAACAATAATTATGCATGCTCCTTCTCCTATCATCAGACGAAAATCAACACGCATTATGGTTGGCAACGTACCCATTGGTGACGGCGCCCCTATTGCTGTTCAATCAATGACGAATACCTTGACCAGTGATGTTGAAGCTACTCTCGCACAAATCAATCGTATTGCGGCTGCAGGCGCAGACATTGTGCGTGTTTCAGTGCCGACAATGAATGACGCAGAGGCGTTCAAGGTGATTAAACAACAATCGCCAATTCCATTGGTTGCTGATATTCACTTTGACTATCGTATCGCGCTTAAGGTAGCTGAATACGGGGCTGATTGTTTGCGAATTAATCCCGGTAATATTGGTAGGGAAGAACGTATTCGTTCGGTAGTTGACTGTGCTCGTGACATGAATATCCCTATTCGAATTGGTGTTAATGGCGGTTCATTAGAACGTGATATTCAAGAAAAATACGGCGAACCGACGGCGCAAGCATTACTTGAGTCAGCAATGCGTCACGTTGATATTCTTGATCGTCTGAACTTCGATCAATTTAAAGTGTCTGTAAAAGCGTCTGATGTTCACTTAGCGGTTGAATCATACCGTTTGTTAGCTAAACAGATTGAACAACCACTGCATTTGGGTATTACAGAAGCAGGCGCATTTCGAGCTGGCGCTGTAAAATCAGCCATTGGTTTAGGCATGTTATTAAATGACGGCATTGGCGACACGTTGCGTGTTTCGTTAGCGGCTGATCCCGTAGAAGAAATTAAAGTTGGGTTTGATATCTTAAAATCGCTACGAATTCGTAGTCGCGGCATTAACTTTATTGCTTGCCCAAGTTGTTCACGCCAAGAATTCGATGTGATTGACACCGTTAATCAATTGGAAAACCGCCTCGAAGACGTTGTAACACCAATGGATGTTTCAATTATCGGCTGTGTCGTAAATGGTCCTGGCGAAGCGCTTGTTTCAGATATTGGACTTGCTGGTGGCGCTCGAATGAGCGGTTTTTATGAAGACGGTATTCGTCAAAAAGAACGTTTGGATAATACGGACTTAATTGATTCGTTAGAGAAGAAAATTCGAGCTCGCTTGGCGAACGAAAAGAACAAGCTCGATATTAAGCAACTTTAATGCTTTAGTGGTGGTAACTCCCACAAATTTTGAGCATAATGCTTAACAATTTTTAGTGGCGGTTACGGCCGTCTCATCGTATAGAATTAGTTTTAAATAGGTTTATTGTGGCAAAAACTATCCAAGCCGTTCGTGGCATGAATGATTGCTTACCAACACAGTCATCATTATGGCAATTTGCTGAGCAAGCAGTGCGTAATACCGTGGCTGCTTATGGTTATAGCGAAATCCGAACCCCCATTGTTGAAAGTACAGACTTATTCAAGCGCTCAATCGGTGAAGTAACTGATATCGTTGAAAAAGAAATGTACACCTTTGATGATCGTAATGGTGATAGCCTAACGCTTCGTCCAGAAGGAACTGCATGTGTCGTGCGTGCGGGTAACCAACATGGACTACTTTACAATCAAGAGCAGCGCCTGTGGTATATGGGACCGATGTTTCGACATGAACGTCCTCAAAAAGGTCGTTATCGTCAATTCCATCAATTTGGTGTAGAAGTTTACGGTATTAGTGATGCGCATGCAGATGCTGAAGTGTTGATGATGTCAGCTTATCTGTGGAAGCAGCTTGGTATGACAGAGCATGTGCGTCTAGAGCTTAATACTTTAGGTGATAACCACGAACGCGCAGAATATCGTGATGCATTGATTGCCTTTTTAGAGCAACATCTTGACGTATTAGATGAAGAATCTAAGCGCCGTATGTACAGTAACCCACTACGTGTTTTAGATACTAAAAACCCTGATGTACAGGCGATTTTAGTCAACGCGCCTAAGTTGTCAGATCACCTTGGTGAAGAAACAACGCAACATTTTTCAAAATTATGTGAACTGTTAGACCTCGCAGGCATCCAATACACCGTTAATGAGCGACTCGTTCGTGGACTCGACTACTATAATCGCACGGTTTTTGAATGGGTTACTGACTCATTAGGCGCTCAAGGCACTGTCCTTGCTGGTGGCCGATATGATGGATTAGTTGAGCAACTTGGTGGTAAAGCAAGCCCAGCGGTTGGTTTTGCAATGGGTATTGAACGTTTAGTGTTAATGCTTGAAACACTTGAGTTAGTGGATACATCACTGAGCGCAGTAGATGTTTATGTGTGTGCACTGGGTGACAACGCACAAAGCCAAGCCATGATTATTAGCCAGTCGCTTCGTGAACAACATAGCGACTTGCGTATTATGAAGCACAACAGTGGCGGCAATTTCAAAAAACAAATGAAAAAAGCCGACCAAAGTAGTGCAAAAATTGTTTTATTATTTGGTGACGATGAGTTGGAAAATGACTCTGTGACCGTGAAGTATTTACGTGAAGATAAGCCTCAGAGCACAATGACGATGAGCGAGCTTTCAACACTATTAGAAGAATTATAAGGACCAATAATGGAAATTTACAACAGCGAAGAACAACAAGAAGAAGCAATCAAACGGTTTCTTAAAGAAAATGGCGCAGTTTTACTATTAGGCGCAGCAGTGGGCTTAGGCGGCATTTACGGCTTTAACTATTATAAAGCAGAACAAGTTAAAACCATTGCGAATAACTCGATGAGTTACACTCAGGTTGCAACGTCTGACGATGTACCTGCAAAAGCAGCTGAATATGCTAAAGCGCATACTGATACACAATACAGCCAATTAGCACAGTTATTGGCGGTAAAATCTCTTGTAGATGCTGAGAAATTTGATGAAGCAACAGCGCTGTTAAAAGACGTGATTGCTAGCGATGTTGATAGCTCTGTTAAATCAATCGCTATCATGCGCCTTGCTCGAATCGAGAATTCTCAAGCACAATATGCCCAAGCATTAAGCACATTAGCTACGTTAACTGACGGCGCATTCGCTGTTCAAAAGAATGAGCTAACAGGTGACATTGAGTTGGCGCAAGGTAATGCTGATAAAGCACGCACTGCCTACATGGCTGCAGAAAAAGCGGCCGGTGAGCAAGTTAGCAACGATTTAAAAATGAAATTAAACGACTTAACGCCAGCGGCCTAAGGAATTGTAATGAAACAATGGTCTAAATCATTAGTCGCAAGTGTTGTACTGCTAGGTACACTAGCGGGTTGTTCATCAAATGATGACGACATTAAAATCGCGCCATTGCCTGTCATTCAACCGTCAGTTGAAGTGGAAGTTAAGTGGGAAAATAGCGTTGGCGATGGTACTCAAGATTACTTTAGCAAGCTTTCACCTATTGTGGCTTACGGCAAAGTATTTGCCAGTGATCGTGCAGGCGTCGTCGCCGCGTTTGATACCGAAACTGGCGAACAAGTCTGGGAAGTTGAAGTGGAAGAACAAGGTTCTATTTTCAGTTTTTCATCGGGTATTGATGCTCAGTTATCTGGCGGTATAAGCGCTGGTTACGACAAAATCGTTATTGGTGCAGAAAGCGGTATGCTTTACGTGTTAGCACAAGAAACTGGCGAACTTATTTGGAAAATTCAAACTGATGGCGAAATATTATCTAGCCCGCTATTAAGCGATAACAAAGTTATTGCTGCTATGGGCAATGGTAAAATCATCGCCTACGATCTCGCCGATGGTAAAGAAGTATGGAGCTATCAACAAGATGTACCAGCATTAACGTTACGCGGTATTTCAGGATTAACTGAAAGCCAAGGTGCTGCGTTCTTTGGTTTACCTAATGGCAAGATTGGCGGCGTACTAATTAACGATGGCCGCGCTATTTGGGAAGCTGTTGTAACGCCTCAAACTGGCGGTAATGAGCTCGCAAGTATTATTGATGTTGATTCAACACCGATTGCTTTTGGTGAGTCTATTTATGCCGTAGGTTACAATGGAAACCTCGCTGCAATCGAAATTCGTTCTGGCAATGTGTTGTGGAAACGCGATTATTCAGCGTTTAAATCGATGACCTTAAATGGCTTTAACTTATACCTAACGACTGCGTCTGGGCACGTTGTGTCTGTTGATCGTCGCTCTGGATTAGAGAAGTGGTCGCAGTTAGGCTTAGAGAACCGTGGTCTTACAGCTCCTGTTGTTTTTGAAGGCTATGTTGCTGTCGTTGACTTTGAAGGTGTATTGCACTTGATGTCATCGGAAACTGGCGAGTTTGTGAGCCAGTTAGAAATTGATGACGATGGTCACATTGCTAAGCCAATTGTTGATGGTAACCGTCTCTACCTTCAATCTAAAGATGGCTTATTGTCGGCTATTTCTATAAAATAGCGCCATCGCAATGTCTAGCGCTATTGGCGCCTATTAATAAACGACATTTAATAATTTAGAAAGCGGTCCCGAAAGTTCATTCTGGGCCGCTTTTGTTTGTTCTGGAGAAAGAGTCATGCTTCCTGTTGTTGCTCTAGTTGGGCGTCCAAATGTTGGAAAATCAACACTATTTAATCGTTTAACACGAACGCGTGATGCGCTTGTTGCTGATTTTCCTGGCTTAACGCGCGACCGTAAATACGGTCAAGCTAAGCTAGGCGGATATGAGTTTTTATTGATCGATACTGGCGGTATTCAAGGTGACGAAGAGGGCATCGATGCATTGATGGCTGAACAGTCACTACAAGCAATTGAAGAAGCGGATGTCGTTCTTTTCTTAGTTGATGCTCGTGACGGGATTATGGTTGCTGATGAAGCCATTGCTCATCATTTACGCCAGCTTGATAAAACGGTTTACTTAGTAGCAAATAAAACTGACGGTGTAGATATTGATTCTGTAACTGCAGATTTTTATGCGCTTGCATTAGGAGATATTCACCCTATCGCCGCTGCACATGGCCGTGGTGTTCAGGTACTTATCGAAACATGTTTACGTCCATATGCGTTAGAAATGGGCTTGCTCAATGTTGATGAGCAAGAAGAAGATGAGTGGGCAGAGGAAGAAGAATTAACGGAAGAAACCGCCGAAGAACAAGCCAAAGCCTTGCAAGACTTGCCTATTAAACTTGCCATCATTGGCCGACCAAATGTGGGTAAATCTACGCTAACTAACCGTATCTTAGGTGAAGAGCGTGTGGTGGTTTATGATATGCCCGGAACGACTCGTGATAGTATTTATATTCCAATGGAACGTGATGATCGTGAGTATGTATTAATTGATACAGCAGGTATTCGTCGTCGTAAAAATGTTAATGAAGCGGTTGAGAAATTCTCGATTATTAAAACATTAAAAGCGATTGAAGATGCTAATGTTGTCATGCTGGTTATTGACGCTCGCGATAACATTTCCGATCAAGATTTAAGTTTATTGGGTTTCTCGTTGAACGCCGGTCGCTCAATCGTGATTGCAGTGAACAAGTGGGATGGTCTAGATAACGATGCGAAAGATCGTATCAAGTCAGAGCTTGATCGTCGTTTAGGTTTCGTAGATTTTGCACGAATTCACTTTATCTCTGCGCTGCATGGTAGTGGTGTTGGTAATTTATTTGAGTCGGTTCAAGAAGCGTATTTATCAGCGACTAAACGTACAACAACGTCTATGTTAACGAAAATTATGCAAATGGCAGTTGACGATCATAACCCACCAATGTTCTCTGGACGCCGTGTTAAATTGCGTTACGCACATGCCGGTGGTTACAATCCGCCTGTGATAGTTATTCACGGTAATCAAGTTAAGAAATTGCCATTATCGTATAAACGCTACCTGATGAACTATTTCCGCCGTACGTTGAAAATAATGGGTACGCCGATAAAAATTGAGTTTAGAAATTCAGACAATCCGTTTGAAGGAAGAAAGAATCAGCTGTCAGTAACACAGCAACGTAAACGTGATCGCTTAATGAAGTTCCATAAAAAGCGTTAATTGACGCTTTGAATAATTGAATATGAAAACCGCCGAGAGGCGGTTTTTTTGTGATTGAATAATATAAAAGTCGACCACAACAGAATAGCTATTATAAACCGATTAACAATGTTATAGAAAAATGGATAGTTCTGTTAATTAAAAAGAAACGGACTAAGTATTCTTTGCTTGGCGTTCAATATTACCAAATGCGATAAGTCACTCGTAAAACTACAATTGGTATAATACTCGCTTTATCGGTGGGTAACAACGCTTCTTCAATCCATTGAGTATCAATAGGACTTAGCACATTATCGTATGAATCAGTGCTTTCAAACGACTCAAAAACTGACGCTAACTCTTGAGTGAACATATAAAAAAATCCCCAAATCTTAACAAAGACTGGGGATTATGATCTATCTACAAGAACGTTCAAGTTCTCTTAAACGATCGGCATTGGATGTAATTGCATCGGCTTTCATCATTTGAATAGTTAGTAAGAACTAAGGTGCCGTGTAATCAACGACATTGTAGCCCATTTCTTGTAATTGAGGTTTCAATGAATTCGCGTCGCCTACAATGACTATCGCCATATCATCGATGTTTAAGTATTGACGAGCTAGGCCGTTAATACGATCTTTCGAGATATTAGATACGATGTTAGCGCGCTTTTTAACGAATTCTGGCGTTAAATCATGCTCGATGATTTGTGCTAGGAAGTTAAGCTTTGCGCTTGGCGTTTCGTATTTAAGTGCATCTTGCTGATTGATCGCAGCACGCATGAACGATAGCTCTTCATCAGTAATACCATTTTCACGGTAGTCTTTTAGTTCTTTGATGATTTCTTTTAGTGATGCGATGGTAGAATCTGCGCGAACAGAGGCAGAAACAACCATAGCGCCACCGAATTTATTACCATAGAACGCTGAACCCGCACCATAGGTATAACCCTTGTCTTCACGAAGGTTCATGTTAATACGCGAGTTGAAGTTACCGCCAATTGGGAAGTTCATCAAGCCAAGTTCGTAGTACTCACCTGTAATGTCTTCTTTAATTGCACGTTGACCAACACGGATAGCTGATTGCGCAGCGTTATCTTTGTTAACTAAGTACACGGTATTTTTCGCATAGCTTGGCGGCAATAGGTTTAGTTCAGTCACACCTGTGTGGCCTTTCCACGACTTAAGATGGTTAAACTTACTAACTAACGCTTGCTCGCCGAGATTTGAGACGGTAATTAACTGTGCGCGTTTCGGTTTGTAGTTGCGATTGTAAAATTGCTCAACATCGTCAAGTGTTAGGCGCTTTAATGAATCTACAGTACCCGCTGTTGGCAGCGCTGCGATAGAGCCTTGGAACATTAACGCTCTAAAGGCATTGCGAGATAGTGAATCTGCATCTTTCTGCGCATTTAATAAACCTTCGATTTGATTTGCTTTAATACGCTCAAAATCAGCTTCTTTAAACACTGGGTTAAATAGTTTCTCATTTAAAAGCTCGATAGTTTGATCGAGATTTTTAGTGAGAGAACTTACAAATACACTGGTGTACATGTTGCCAGCAGAGAATGAGATTGAGCTACCTAATTTTTGTAGCGCTTTACTCATTTGCTCACTTGAGTAATTCTTAGTGGCTTCGTTCATCATTGTTGCCGTTAATGATGTTAAACCAGCCTTAGCACTATTCTCAGTAAAGTGACCGTTTGGAATACGCAATAGGATTGATGTTGTTGGCGTTTCGTTGCTCACGCTGCCTAATACGCTAATGCCATTGTCAAAGTCTTTAGTCCAATAGCTTGGTACATCAACTGCTTTAATTGCACCTGCTTTTGGTTTTTGGCTGCGATCAAACGTATTCGGGTTATCACGCATTTTTAAATCAGCTTCGCTAGTCGTAGACTGGCCACTTAATTTAGTCACTTGCGGTTCAAAATTATCAGCTTTAGCAACCATGTCGCCTTTACCGTTTGGCACAACACTTACGATGACAGACGGTTTGTTTTTGATATAACGGTTAAATACGCGCATAACATCAACTTTGCTTACGTTGTTGTAACGTGCAATGTCTTTTTCAATGTAGTTAGCATCACCTGTAAAGGTTTCGTAAGCGGCTAGTTGCGCTACTTTACCTTGAACACTTTGAAGGCCAAAGATAAAGCTAGCTTCCATTTGTGCTTTCGCTTTTGCTAAGTCGTCATCCATAACACCGCGTGTTTCAAATTCAGTGATTGTTTTGCGAATGATTTTTTCGATATCGCCTAGGCTCTTACCACTTGCAGGATGCGGTAGGGCATAAAGATCAAAGGTACAAGCTAATTCTTGACACGGATGTGACGCAGAAGTTTGGACGGCAATACGCGATTTCACTAGGTTCTTGTATAGTAGTGATGTTTTACCACCACCTAAAATTTGCGCTAACAAATCTAATGGTGCTTCATCTTCATGACGAGCATGAGCGGTAGGGAAGCTTAAATATACGAGTGGTAAGTTAACGTTATCTTCAAAAGATACGTAACGGTCACGTGGCAGGTTAATTAACGTTTTATCAAGTGGTGTTGGTGTCATACTTGGCGTAATTTCGCCAAAATATTTGTTTACTAAGGCCATTGTTTCCGCAGCATTAATATCACCACCAATGGTTAGCGTTGCGTTATTTGGACCATACCATTTTAAGAAAAACGCTTTTAAATCGTTTACGTTTACGCGGTTTAAGTCAGCCATGTAGCCAATAACAGGCCATGAATAAGGGTGACCTTTAGGATATAGAGCACGTGCTTTAGTTTCACCTAAACGACCGTAAGGTGCGTTATCAACACGCTGACCACGTTCGTTTTTAACGGTTTCACGTTGTACTTCGAATTTTTCTTGTGTTACTGCATCAAGCAAATAACCCATGCGATCAGATTCCAACCATAGCATTTTTTCTAGCTGGTTCACTGGCACTGTTTGGTAGTAATTTGTACGGTCGCTATTAGTCGTACCATTCATGGTACCGCCAGCTTCGGTAACGATTTTGAAATGCTCGTCATCGCCAACGTTTTCTGAGCCTTGAAACATCATGTGTTCGAAGAAGTGAGCAAAGCCAGACATGCCAAGATCTTCACGCGCTGAGCCGACGTGATAAGTAACATCAACGTGAACTAATGGGTCTGATTTATCTTCATGTAAAATAACAGTCAAGCCATTGGCTAACTGAAATTTTTTGTAAGGGATAGTTGTCTTTCCAAGTTGGGCGCTAACTTTTTCAACAAACTTTACGCCTGCAATATTTACATCATCTGTATTTGGTGACTGTGAACAGGCAGTAATTGCCAGCGCAACAGCACTAATCATCCATTTTTTCATCTGAATTTTCTCGTTGTTTTTAGACGCTAACAATCTACCAAACTCGTTAACATTTCGCCAACTTTAAAGGGTTAAATAATCGGAATGTCGGATAGTTAGATTATCTTTTGATAAATGTGAAATTTAGAATGACAACAGGTGGCTAAAAATCGAGCTAAAAATCTTTAAAATATCAAAACAACGCTTGGGTTGCCATTTATATTGCCCTATAATCTCAGCACTAAACAATTAATTGATTTGGATCAAAAATGAGCGAAAGAACAGAGCAGAACAAAACAGCCGAGTCAAAAATGGCACTGATATTACTTTTAGTAGTAGCCGTTATTGCATTGCCAATTGCATTATCGTTTTTACGTAATGAAGTTTCTGTTGTTGCATTCTTTATCCAAGCAACACCTTTCATTTTAATTGCTTCAGCAATTGGTGGGCTAATGTATAGCGCAAAGGTTGATAAGTCGTAACTAGCGATTTGTGAATTAAAAAAGGATGCTGCGGCATCCTTTTTTTGTGTCTTTTTTTCATGCGTAAGTATTGGTGAAGTTAAAGCGCTTGATTGATTCGCTCTACACTGTCTTTCGCATCGCCAAACAACATTTGGGTGTTGTCGTTAAAGAACAATGGATTTTGCAAACCAGCATAACCTGTTGCCATGCCACGCTTAAACACAATCACGTTTTTGGCATTCCATACTTCAAGTACTGGCATACCGGCGATAGGGCTTCCCGGCTCTTTAGCGGCTGGATTAACTGTATCGTTGGCGCCGATAACTAGCACAACGTCAGTGTCAGAAAAATCATCGTTGATCTCATCCATTTCTAGCACGATATCATAGGGCACTTTTGCTTCCGCCAATAATACATTCATATGCCCTGGTAAACGCCCCGCTACAGGGTGTATACCAAAGCGCACTTCAATACCTTTATCACGCAACTTTTGAGTCAGCTCATTCACGGGGTATTGCGCCTGTGCTACTGCCATACCGTAACCTGGTGTGATAATAACGCGTGATGCATTGCTAAGCTTATCAGCAACATCGACGGCCATAATACTCTGGGCTTCCCCTTCAATTTCTTCACCGCTAGCAGTGGCGTCATTACCAAAACCGCCGGCAATAACAGAAATGAACGAGCGATTCATGGCTTTACACATGATGTAGCTTAAAATAGCACCAGATGAACCAACGAGGGCACCTGTCACAATGAGTAAGTCATTAGCAAGCATAAATCCAGCGGCGGCTGCGGCCCATCCTGAATAGGAGTTCAGCATAGATACCACAACTGGCATATCAGCGCCGCCAATAGAAGCAACAAGATGATATCCAAAAGCAAAGGCGATGAATGTCATGATAATCAAAACGCCCATCGCACTGTCGTGCGCTACAAATTGTGATAGCAAGTATCCACATACAATAATAGCGAGTAAGTTAAGCTTATGACGATGAGGTAGCATAAGTGCAGTGCTACTGACACGGCCGCTCAATTTTCCATAAGCCACCACTGACCCCGTGAACGTTACGGCGCCAATAAATACGCCTAAATAAACTTCAACCAAATGAATCGTGTGTAGTGCTCCAGTGGTGACTGGTGCATCAATGTAACTGTTATAGCCCACAAACACTGCTGCTAAACCTACAAAGCTATGTAAAATTGCGACTAATTCTGGCATTTGAGTCATTTCAACCCGTTTGGCTAATCGAATACCAATAGCGCCGCCAATAACCATTGCAACTATGATGAAGACTAACCCTTCAACACTTGGTGATAACAGGGTAGCAACTAACGCTATGCCCATTCCTAACATGCCGCTATAACAGCCTTTTTGCGCTGTTTCTTGTTTTGATAATCCCGCCAAACTCAAAATAAAGAGAATGGCCGCAGCGAGATACGCTGCACTAACTAAGCCTTGAGACATTGTATTTCCCCTTATTTTCTAAACATTTTTAACATGCGCTGTGTGACGAAGAAGCCACCTGCAATGTTGATAGTGGCAATGAGCGTAGCAATGGTGGCTAAAATAGTCACAATAATCGAGCCACTGGCCACTTGAAATAAAGCACCAACGATGATGATGCCTGAAATAGCATTGGTGACACTCATTAGCGGGGTGTGCAGTGAGTGACTAACATTCCACACCACGTAATAACCAATGACACAGGCGAGGGCGAATACGGTAAAGTGTGACATAAACTCGCTTGGTGCATAGGTCGCCATAGCGCCGTAGGCAAAAAGCCCGCCAGCGGCTAGCGCACCTTTTAGCCAAGGTGACATTGTCTTTTCTTCAATTACCGCTGGTTCAGGCGCAGGCTGAGAAGCTGGTGCCGCGCTAACTTTGATGGGTGGTGCTGGCCATGTTAACTCGCCTTCTTTGACGACAGTTACACCGCGGATAACTTCGTCTTCAAAATCAATATTGATAGCGCCGTCTTTCTTTGGTGCCAATAACTTAAGTAAGTTAACCAAATTCGTGGAATACAGCTGAGATGATTGCACTGGCAAGCGTCCCGGAAGATCCGTGTAACCAATTACTTTGACGTTATTGTCAGTGGTAATTAATTTACCTGTCTCACAATATTCACAATTACCGCCATTTGCTGCCGCCAAATCTACGATAACGCTGCCAGCTTGCATGCTGTCGACCATTTCTTTAGTGATGAGCTTAGGCGCCGGCTTGCCGGGAATAAGTGCGGTAGTAATAATAATATCGACTTCTTTGGCTTGCTCTGCAAAGAGCGCCATTTCAGCATCGATAAACTCTTTAGACATGGTTTTAGCGTAGCCATCACTTGAGTCTGATTCTTCATCAAATTGCAGTTCTAAGAATTCACCGCCCATTGAGTTAATTTGTTCTTTCACTTCAAGACGAGTATCAAATGCGCGAACAATAGCTCCTAAGCTACCTGCTGCCCCAATAGCGGCCAAACCGGCTACACCAGCGCCAATGACGAGGACTTTAGCTGGTGGCACTTTACCCGCAGCCGTAATTTGTCCTGTAAAGAAGCGTCCAAACTCATGAGCTGCTTCAATGACGGCACGGTAGCCACCGATATTTGCCATTGAACTCAACGCATCGAGGGATTGGGAGCGAGACATACGTGGCACGCAATCCATCGCCATGACATTAATGTTTTTAGCGGTAAGTTGTGCCATCAATGCTTCATTTTGTGCGGGCCAAATAAAGCTGATAAGGGTAGTGTTTTCGTTAAGTAGTTCGACTTCATCTAATGATTCGCCGCCATTTAAAGGGGCATTAACCTTTAAAATGATATCGGCGTTATAGACTTCTGTGAGTGTGGATACAGTAGTTGCACCCACGTGTTGGTAATCAGCGTCAGTAAAACTAGCAGCTAAACCTGCATCTTGTTCTATCTGGACCTCAAACCCTAGCTTTAATAATTGAGTAACCGACGTTGGTGTCGCCGCTACCCGTGTTTCTCCCGCCAATCGCTCTTTGGGAATACTGATCAACATGACAAAACTCCTTAAACAATGAAAACGCTCTGTTAGACCTTAGCCTAACATAGCGTGTGGGTGACAATGTTTAACAATTTTTAACGAAATGCCGATTATCTTATTAATGAATGGTTTAACACGCTGTAGGTCATATGGACTCTAGGTTAGAGAATTTCGATATAACTAATGTCGATTGGTTGTTTGCTGTAGCGTCTTAAGAAAAATAATCGTCAATGAATAATGCAAACATGATGCTCTAACTCAAATTGAGCAGCGGTAATTGCATCATGGAATTGGTTGGCTGATTGATGAGGCACAAGATGATGTGTCACCCAATAATCTAATTCTTCAGGTTCAACCACTGAAAAACAATTGGTGAAATGAAGCTGAAAAATGGTTTCCATTCTTATTAAATCAATGGCGTTGGCATTACTAATAACGCAATTGGTGGCGTGAGTTTAACGCTGGCGATGGAGTAAGGTTTTATTAAACGCGCAATCGCGCGATGGAAGGTTGCCACTTGATGGGGATCACTGCAATCGCCAAGAGACAGTTTTTGTTGATGACGACAACGACCGTTTTTATCGACTAATGCCATAAAAGCGTTGTTGCCTTTAATACCATATATGCATTAAGTAAGTGATCTTGTTGTGCGTAGAGAAAATAAGCTAAAACAAGGCGCTCGATTGACTAATAGCTGGCTATTAGGATTGAGAGCAACGCCATTTTAGTTAATTTTAACAAGTACAAGTACAAGTGGGCAAATATTTAATGCAATTGGTATAAGTTCTATACCGAGAATATACATGGTTAACTCCTTTAACCCAGTTGGCTAAAAAACCCAGTAGTGTGAACTTACTGGGCTTAATGTATTTCGGTGTCTAGAATGCTAACGAACTAAAGTGAATGAAGAAACACTAATGCAATCGCTACAGGACATACGAGTTTCGTATACCACGGCCAAATCTTCCAGAAAAGTTGATTTTCAACACGATCATTACCTAATTTTAGTTCTTCAAGTAATGATGAACGGTGCCAGATCCAGCCCACGAATATACAACATAGCATACCGATTATTGGTTGGCCATATTGAGTGGTCAGAGCAATTACAAATCCAAATAAGGTGCTGAAATTAAAAATAACTAAACAACTGGTCGCAAAAATTAAACTACCAATGACCATCGTTGCTTTATTTCGGCCAATGCCAAAACGCTCTACTGTATAGGATACCGGGGCTTCAAGCATTGAAATAGATGATGTTAACGATGCAATGGACATTAATGCAAAGAATGCAAACCCAACCAAGACGCCTACGCCGCCCATGCCATCAAATAATGCCGGAAGAACCGTTAGTACGAGTGTGTCGCCTGAGATTAACGCACCATTGGCATCAAAAATCTCGACGCCTTGCGCTGCGGCAACATACATTGCTGGAATAATTAATAAACCTGCTAAGAAAGCAATAAGCACATCAATCAGCGTAACCGATGCGCCAAGCGTTACTAGGTTTTCGTTTTTCGCGACGTAAGAACCATAAATAATGATTACGCTGGTGCCAAGTGATAAAGAAAAGAAGGCTTGGCCAAGTGCACTTACAATCAATGACGGTTCAAATAATTGAGCAAAATCAGGAATCAAATAAGCTTTAAGACCATCCATAGCGCCATCAAGGGTTAATACATATATCGTTAATGATACTAACAGAGCAACCAAGGCCGGCATTAAACGCTTTGACCATCGCTCGATACCATTCTCTACGCCGCGGCTAATAATAAATACCGTGAGTACTGTGAAAATAAAGGTGAAGATTAAATTACGAGCGTTACCATTTGAAGTAAGCCATGCTGACGTCTCTGTTGCACCTGCAAGCGTTGTAATCGGCTCGGCGGTAAAGGCCAACATCCAACCAGCGACGATAGAGTAAAAACTCATTAGCAGCGCAGCACATAAGATACCGCCAAAGCCGACGATAAAGGCAAACTTCTTCTGCCAACCGTCTTTAGACACTTTGCGTAATGATTCAACAGCATTTGCTTGACCGTGACGGCCAATAATGAGTTCTGCCATAAACGCAGGGTAAGCCAAACAAAAGGCTAAAATTAGATACATTAATACAAAAGCAGCACCGCCATTTCCAGCAGCTTGCGTGGGGAACCCCCAAATATTTCCAAGGCCAACAGCACTACCTGCGGCGGCTAATATAAAGCCAATTCGAGAATTAAACTTACCTCTAGATGCGCTCATACTCTTCTTCTTATAATTATTGTTTAAACTGATTTGCTTTAATCTACGCAAAACCATAGAAAAAACCTAGTCAAAGACGGTAATAAAATCAAAATAGTATCAAATGTTATTAAATATTTAGTGACTTTATCGAACTATTGAGCGAAGTGTATCAATTAAGTGCATGGTTGTGATGGAGTAAATCGATTTTATTGAATTGGTTGCTGGTAAAGTGAGCTGCAATGAAGTTTTGTGTTAATAGCGATAGCTTAATGTTTAGGTATTGTTGCAAGGGACTGTAGATGTTACACGCTAGAGATGAACGATAAAATGATGACTATGCTGAACCATAGCCATCATGACAATTACTGTAATTATTAATCAATTAAAATACGTAGCATACGACGTAGTGGTTCTGCAGCGCCCCACAATAATTGGTCACCAACCGTAAAGGCGCTGATGTATTCTGGTCCCATGGTTAGCTTGCGAACACGACCAATGGGTACAGATAAGGTACCGTTTACTTTAGCGGGTGTTAGCTCTTGCATACTTAGCAAACGATCATTAGGAATAACCTTAACCCATTCGTTATGAGCTGCTAATTTTGCTTCAACTTCTTCAACACTAATATCGCGTTTTAGTTTGATAGTTAACGCTTGGCTATGACAACGCATTGCGCCGACACGAATGCACAAACCATCGATAGGTGTTGGATTTTCTTGGGTATTTAGAATTTTGTTTGCTTCAGCCTGTGCTTTGTATTCTTCACGGCTTTGACCCGATGGTAATTGAGTATCAATCCACGGGATTAAGCTTCCCGCCAACGGTACACCGAATTGATCCGTATTTAGCTCACCACTGCGAATGTAGTTAGATACTTTTGCATCGATATCTAAAATAGCTGAGCTCGGACTCGCTAACTCATCAGCAACATGAGCATTAATATCACCCATTTGATTCAATAATTCACGCATATGACGAGCACCGCCGCCAGATGCAGCTTGATAAGTCATTGGGCTGACCCATTCAATAAGATCATCGGCAAATAGGCCGCCGAGGGCTAATAGCATTAATGATACCGTGCAGTTACCACCAACAAAGGTTTTGGCACCCGATTTAATGCCTGCATCAATGACATCGCGATTTACCGGATCTAGAATAATAATACTATCGTCATCCATACGAAGCGCTGATGCCGCGTCAATCCAATATCCCTGCCAGCCAGATTCACGTAGTTTGGGATACACTTCTTTGGTGTAATCGCCGCCTTGGCAGCTAATAATAATTTCTTGTTCAGCTAGAATGGTAATGTCAAAAGCGTTTTGTAAAGTGGTTACCGGTTTACCTACGTCAGGACCTGCTTGGCCTGTTTGTGAGGTACTAAAAAATACTGGCTCAATGTGATTAAAATCACCTTCATTTTGCATACGTTCCATTAATACAGAACCTACCATGCCGCGCCAACCGACCAAACCTACTTTTTTCATTGTCTTCTACCTTCCTACATTGTGTAATTATTGAGTCTTGAGACTACCGCATATTTATTCAGAGCGTTAGTGGTTTTTAGGCTAATGTATGCGTTTTTTATAGGTTTGCAGCGTTTCTTACTTTGACGTCAAGTGGCGATTGGGGGAACTTGTGTACGACGATAAAGCATCTTAGAAATAATTAGTGGCTGTTATAGTCCATTAATAAAAAGTAAGTTTACGGTCTTATTTAGGACATTGGATAGTTTTTTAGGGGCTTGTAAGGTAAGGTAAGGTGTTATTTATTAATAAATAAGAAAAAAGTGGTCAATAATGCCTTATTTTCACTCAAAAAATATCAACAATCTGTCACTCTCTTTAATGCTTTCATCAACGTTGTTGATGAGTGGATGCACAATAACAAATGTCGCAGATGAAGAAAGATTATCGGCAGAGCAAATAGATGCGTCAGTTAAAGAGTGGCAAGCGATGCAGCCAGAAGTAGCTCGACTAATGGCGATGGAAAAAGAGTTAACCGAACTCAAAGGATTATTGTTAAAACTGACTGAAGAACCTGTGATAGAAGCTGCTCCAATGTCTGCTGTTAATAATTCGATGCCAGAAATGCAAAAGAAAATGCCACCAGCACAGAAGATGTCTCAACCAACGCAACAAACTATGGCTGACGTTAACAAGAATGATGATATTGCAGGACAAGTCGCTATCCAAATTGGTGCTTTTGCTTCTACTAAAGATCTAGTCAATGCTAGTGGACTATTCTATCAAACATTCTCAACGTTAAATAATTATACCAAAGCGTATAGCGAACAAATTGATATTGGCAGAGCGCTTTATCGTTTGAAAATTGGTCCGTTTATAAGTAAAGGTGCTGCGACAAGCCAGTGTGAAATACTTAAATTACGTAAAATGGGATGCTTAGTAACATCTTTTAATACTAGCGCTAAGTTAGTGAAGTAAAGATTATTGATTGTTGCTAAATGGGGTAATCTCACAGGATAACCCCTTAGTCACAATACGTTGACATAAACGCTTAGTCGCCGGCGTCAATATCGTTGGTCCTAATATTAATTGGTTGTCTGGGGCTTCAATTATTGAGAGCATTTTAAGCTCATTAAAGCGACGTTTTAACAAGCCTAGCGTTAGCTGTTTATTAATGGTTGATGCAAATTTTCCTAAGTTGAGGCTAATTTGTTGGCCATTAATTATTGGTACTTTTTCTCGAACTGTTGCGTGTGTAATTTCATCATTACTTAGTGTGAAATCGATGCCTCGCACAACAGTGCCGTCACCAAAGATTGTCGCTTGATGTGTGTTATTTACCATCAGATTATTTTGCTTTAGATAAGCCGGTGCAATAACGACGTTATACTTGCCAGGAATTACGGCACTAAATAAATAAAATCCATCGTATTCACTATCTGTTTCTTGAACAACTTTATTTTCATCATCGAGAATCTGTAAGGTAATAAACCGACCAGGCAGTTCTTTGCCTGATCGTATCACAGTAACCACACCCTCAATTTCTCCGGCGGTAACTACTGGAATATCTAGAGATTCAATAGCGCCTGGACGTGGTAAAAACGAAAATCCTTTATCAACAGGGATCCAAAAGGGATTGTCTAAGCTATCGACATCTAGTTTCACGTCAGTAATTCTATTTTTCGGAAGTCCAGTTAAAAAGGCAACGCCACTTTCTTTAGTATGTGTATCGCGGCGAGCGTGAATGCCAACTAACTTAGCCCCTTCAATTAACGGTTCGTTGTTGTTATATATCCCATCAAGGTTTAGATCTTCAAAAACACGTGCCGAGATACCACCTGTTGTTGCCATACGATCGCGGGCAATTTTGATATTGCCCGTCGTAGGATCTTGTCCAAAACTAAAACGTAGGGACAAAAATGCTTGGTATTGGCTATTATCATCTACTGATACGTTTGCACTAACCACCGTGTAATCGGTATCCCAGTTTAATATATAACTAGCGCGTGTTGCGGCTTTATTATAATGCAAACCAAATTCACTACTTAGACTTTCGCTCATCGACCAGAATAGACTTGTAGATGCATTGGTGAGTTCAACGTCTGGTTTAATGTCATAACCAATTTGAGTGCGCCAGCGCATGCTGTCGAAATTTTTTGTAAATTGAGAGTTGCCATTAAACACTTCGATATTAGGCGAGTTCAAAATGGAGATATCTGTATATGACAGTGTATTACTTAGGGAATACTCATTAGTGAACATACCTAAATATGCATTGATGGCTTGTGTTTTTACATCATTATAGGTTGTCGATGTACCGCCGTTTGATGAATAGGTGAATGCAAGACCTTCAGTGTTATAAAGAGGCCCTGATAATCGTATACCCATAGAATTTTTTACATTGTTTGCAAGGTGGGAGTCGGTAGTAAAATCTTCATCGAGTTTCTTATAGTTTAAATCAAATGAATGTTTAGAAAAGCGCGATTTAGAGGAAAACTCAACGCTACTGCCAGCGTCAAGATCTTTGACGACACCAAGATTGATTTTGGCAAAGGGAAAATAGTAATTGACGGTAAATGGTACAAAGCTATGACGAACACCATCCCTAAATTGATAGCTGGTATAGCCCGACTGCAAAGAAATATCATTGCTAAGCGATTGTTCTAGCGAAAGGGCCGTTCGATATGAATCAATCAATGGCAATTGTGCTATCTCGCCGTTAAATAGGCTGTCATTTTTGTTTGCTCACTGACAAGTTGTAGGTCAGTTTACGAGACTGTAAGGTGTTTGCGTTTACTTGCACATTTTCGATTCGCTCACGCTTTTGACCCTGAGGCCCATAGAAGACCATCTTAAAGACGTTATCACCAAACGATAGGTCCAGATCACGAAATTCGTAACGACCGCTATCATCAACGGTTCTTGTTTCTAGTAAAATACCATTGTGATAAAGCTCAATATCCCATCCCGGCAGTAAATCTCCCACAAAATCCGTGGTATTGGACTGCGAGTTAGTTGTTAAATTTCTATTACTCAGTTTAAAGCCTGCTTCTTGAGCCGCTCCACGTAGCAAGGGCAAATTAACAGGCGAAATATCGCCTAACGCGACCTCTGAAGCGCCAATAGGCCCTAACAAGTTGTTATTAATCGATTCTCTTTGCAAATTTAGGCGAAAGTTCTTAAAGGGATCATCATTACCGCCTATGAAGTAACTGCCTGTCATGTACGCTAAATCACCCATACCCACCATAGAATAGCTGCCATTGCTATTATCTTTACTGACAGAATATTGTGTTTGAATATCAACTAGTGGTAGTGAAAATGCGGTATAGGGAGTATTTCGAAAAGGGAGTTGTGGCGGTTGTAGTTTACCTATGCTCAGTTTACCTAATCGCGCACGACGTCTAAAGCGCTCTTGCAGAGGTAGCAGTTGCTTAGGGCTGATCAATAACAATAAGTCTTTAAAGTTTACTTCAAAACCTATATCAAAAATGTCACTCAAGAACGCACTATGTAAATAAATATCATCATCTTTTACACTAATCAAATGCCGCGGTATTTGATAGGAGCTACCGTCGATGGTAACTCTTGCCGGCGTTGTTTCATCGTCAGGGACTATTAATGAAAATTTTTGATTTTCATTAATAAACCAACCATCTGCTCGTCGTTTGTCTAGATCAACAATGATTGGAAAATCAATGACTGAAAATAAATTATCTAAGCCGATCATCGCACCATTGCCTTGCTTGTAGCCAAAGACGGTGTCTAATACATGCTCTTCAACCTGCGCGATTAATAGAAGTTCTTCGTTTTCTAAGAAACCAGATGATGAATCATCCTGCTCGTCGGTAGGGAGTTCGTTAACACGTTTCCCTTTTAGCGATTTATCAACAAACGAATGGCCTAAGGTTGATAAATATTCTTGAGCCAACTGCCTATTGAGATATGTCTTATTACTTTTACGCTGTTGAGATTGTCGAAAGTTATGATTGCGGTATCGATGACCTAACGAATTAAAGTATTGCGATTTTGTTTGCACAGTCGTCGTTGTACTTTGTTTTACTGGTGAAGTTGGTTGTTCAGCGTTTTTTGGCTTCGCTGTTTTGGTGCTTTTTTTGGCAAACTGATGACCGAGCGTTGTTTTCTTTTCATCAGGTGACTCAGAATGCCCGTTGCTAGAAAATAGCAAACAGGCTAGAAAAGCCGAAAAATAGAAACAACGCACAGTAATCATTATTTATAGTTTTCTTCGCGACGATAATTTAATTCGTTAACTTGGAGCGCTTTCTCAGCAAAAAATTGCCCTTTATACTCGCCATCGCCTTCATAAATAATGCGCATAATACCCGACTTTTTAGGGTGGTTTTTAAAGCCAATGAGTAAACGTCGCATGGCTAACTCTGGGTAAATCGCAATGTTGTTTTGAACGCCAATAAGACGCTCTGCTTTGCCACCATTGTCTTTCCAAAAAACTTTGACGTTACCAAAGGTACTAAATTTACCTGTGCGATTCATATCAATATAAGCACCTGTATAAACTTGTCCATCATGCTCTCGCGTGACCAGATCAACTTTTCCAACGGATGATTGAATATCAATTGAACCTTCACGAACGATAATAGGAATAGAAAACGAAAGGTTTAAATGAAGTTTAATACCGCCACTATTTTCCTTTTTCGCTAGCTGGGCTTTGTTAGGTTGAGCGTCAAAAACGAGATGTGAGCGGAATTCACCAGCAGCAAGATCTTTTGGACGTCGCAAACCTAGTCGTACATGCTGTCGCTCACCTGGTTTTAACGTTACTTGACGAGGGCTATAGCGCAACATTCTATTGGCTGACGGAAAGTCGCGTTCCCCCGCTTTAAACGGCACATATTGACCGTCTTGCTGCTGATATTGTTCACGCCAATATATTTTATAGGTTTTGATTTCGTTGCTTGTATTTACAAGGGATACTTTTGCTGAACGGTCACGTTCAGAAAATTCAACACGTGTTGGAGTTATAAGCAAATTAGCAAACGCTTGGTTAATTGAAGTCAAAAGTAGCAGAGTGACTATTGAAAAAACTAGTGTCGATAGCTTGTTTTTGCGAGCTTTAACACGCGATGCATACATAATTATTATATCCTTGTTTTACTTAGGCTATTACAGCGAAAGTGTTTCATTCTAGTAGTTAACCATTATTGTCATGGGACTGAAATAAGTAGCGTCTTTATAAAAACCACTGCCAGATGTTGTTAAGGTCGCACCTACATTTACAATGGCGTTACCCAGATTGTCAGTACTGATGATAGGGCTAAACGTATGATGGTCAGTGATTGTAAACTGGCTAGTTGAGGGATCGCTTGCACCTGCTAACTGAGTTTGTGCGCTAGGGACTATAACGGTGATATTCAACGGAGTATTTGCCGTAAACCCGGTTAACTCATATTGTGCTGGATGACCCGGTTCAATAACTACAATGGCTGGGTCTGTTTGAATTTGTCCAGCAAAGGTAATTCGCATGCTATAACTTGCGTTATTATCTTTCAAAGCAATGACACCAAAATTAAGCGGTTTAACTTCTCGTATATCGCCAGCATTGAGAGAAAAGCAGAAACAGAGTAATAGAGGAAATATAGCTATTTTGTGCGTAAAATTGATTGGGTGACTTGGTAATTTAAAAATCATAAAACGTTAAATAAATGGCATCGAATACCAATTGCATTAAATATTTGCCCACTTGTACTTGTTAAAATTAACTAAAATGGCGTTGCTCTCAATCCTAATAGCCAGCTATTAGTCAATCGAGCGCCTTGTTTTAGCTGATTTTCTCTACGCACAACAAGATCACTTACTTAATGCAATTGGTATAAACTCTCATTCATAATGAGAGTTTAGATGATTCCTACTTAGTAATCTACGCTTACAGTGTAAGTACCAGTAAAGGTTACATTTTCGTATGGAATTACAACTTCACTACCTGACGCTGTTGTACCTGTAGTGTCTGTTTCAAGTGTCGCGCCCACGTTAAATACTAATGTACCAGTAGCGTCAGTGTCATAAGTAAATGGCGAACCAGAAGTAACTACAGACGTTGTTAAATTAGTCACGTCAAATTCTTTTGAATCGGTACCTGACGGATCAGTCAGTTTAAAATCTGAAATTGAACCAATAGTTAGTACTGTGTTTGGCGCTGCGCCTGATACTGTAAAAGTACCAGCTGTACCAGTCGTAATTGAAACGATTGAAGCCAAAGTACCATCAACGATAACATCTGCCGTAGAACCGTCAGAGTTTACAGTTAATGTCGCTTTATCTGCGCCACCAGTTAAATCCGTTGCAATTGCAACAATTTGACCAAAACTTAGTGGTGTAGTTTGAGCTACATCAAATGAGTTTTTTACTTCAACACTCGCTGTGCCGTTACCCGTTTCTGCAATTGAAACACCTGAGATAACTGCTGTGGATAATGCAGTCGCGGCTATGATGCGTGTTAATTTGTTCTTTATCATCATTTTTTCGTTTCATATTAAGTAAAGTAATAGAAGATATTCTATGAACAAACGAGTTTCTAAAAGAATATGAAGTCGTTCGCTATATCACAGTTAATATTTAATCTTTAGCATTTTAGCTAATATTTTTAAATATAAAGTTTTACTTAACTATAGTATGTAGTAACAAAATGCTACTTATTTTGACTTAACCTGACCTAGTTATTTAAGTTATTGATTAAATGAATAATAAGGAATAAAACGATTGGCGCTTGAAATCATTTCTTTTGAATTAATGTCTAAAACCTTAACTTGAATCAACAATCCACGTTCATTTGAGGTAATAACACCCGTTAACGCTGTTTTCGCACCTAATGCGTTTAATGAACTCTTAGCATCATCGTTTAATAATAGGCCGGTTGCGTCTAAGTATTCTAAATCTGTCGTTTGGTAAGCATTAATGACACGAATGCCGTAAGGTTGTAATTGCTGACCAATACTTTGACTCAATTGATAGCTCAACTGATGATTGTCTTCATTGTCACGAGCTCGGTAGCCAAATGATGTGACCGCCATAAGATCAGTTTTTAAGTCAGCAGTCGCGCGAATCATTATCTGGGCTGCGATAGAGTCGGTATAGTCTTCAACTTGGCTATGGGTATGAAAAGAAGGCTCTGGAATAATTTGCGAGGTTGTTTGTACTGACGTTGCCGTACGCAATGGATGTTCGTTATCAGTTTGCAGTTTAACTGTATGAGTACAAGCCCCTAAAACACTCGTTAAAAGTGCTAAAACGGTTAACTTTCGAATGTTTAATGCCATCATATTGGCCTCTTAAAAATTGGTAATTAGAGCGAGTCGCCGCTTGCGATAATTGGAAATCCCTTGTGTTCATTGTCATCTTCTTTCAATACTGCATCAACGACGTCATTTGGAACTAAAATTTGTGATGAAGACATCAGCGCATTGGTATTTACGTCGATAATTCTTGCATTGATTAGGTAACCACCTTGATGTCTAGTCATGGTGCCTGTGATAACAAAGTTGATATCAAGATTTCCTGTTACTTCGTCGATTTGTTCACTGTGCCAGAATATGTCGCCTTTATCAGTAAATTGCAGGCGGCCAGTCGATTTTAGGTCAACCACTGAATAACCAGTTCGATTTGTCTCATGCATAATGGCTTCATTTAATTGACGGCCAAAATGATTGGTGCGTTTTAAATCAGAATCAAGTAGCGCAAAGTTTGCAACAGCAATCACATGACTATTATCAGGAGAATCGACATTCGAAAACAAATCTTGTATCAACCACTTAGTATATTGATTGACGTTATTAACCAGGGGCTTTTTTTCATAGGTCGATAACTCTTTCGCACGATGTTCAGCAACCATTTCCTTTTTCATATGCATCGTTTCTGATGGCATTAAAGTGCAGCCTGCAGACAACGCGCCAGCAAATAGTAGATAATTAAGTTTATTCATCGTGATTTCCTTGATTTTGATGGTTGCGATAAAGCAGCCCATCTTTAAACGTAGACGAATTCTCAGACGTTCTAATATCCGGTGTTATGGCAATAACTTGCCGAGCTGCGGCAACAACGCGTTTATTATGTAAATTGATTAGTTTGGCGTTGACTACGGTTCCATAATCGGTTGGCGTCATGATCCCCGTTAACACATAATCAGCTTGTGTATTATGGGCGACTCTTTCAATATCTCTACTTAGAATAAATTCACCACCCATGTTTAATTGAATGGCATTAGCAGATTTAATTTCACGTACATCACCGCCAGCTTGGGTCAAAGAAGTGATAATACTTTCTTGTAAAATCGTGCCCAGTTCCATCAGCTCGCTGTCTTTACTGACTGACGTTAGCGTGTCAGACCAAACAAATGTCGATGAAACGATGCGTTTGTCCGCAATGTCAAAGCTTGAGTTGGTGATCAGCTGGTGGCTAATTGACGTTATTGCCGTTT
Organism: Psychrobium sp. nBUS_13; assembly: GCF_051201665.1. Classification (GTDB taxonomy): domain Bacteria; phylum Pseudomonadota; class Gammaproteobacteria; order Enterobacterales; family Psychrobiaceae; genus Psychrobium. Next base: position 1,315,489 of record NZ_CP179210.1, read on the forward strand.
CAACAGGCTGCTCCATTGGCTCTTTTTTGCCAACAATGGTGTCAAAGGTTTGGCAACCGCTTAAAGTGAGTAGGGCAAAGGCCATGATAGACATTTTTAAGTTCATTATGGCTCCATGTGAGCAACGTTGATAGACTGCTTGGGATAAAGCAAATTATATGCCAGTGTAAAGATTTGAATGGTGAGATGGTTCAGATGATAAAAAGGGCGAAAAATATCGCCCTTAAAAATTGCGCTGCTAATGGAGTGGAAAACTAAACGTCCATCACTTTCACATTATCAGGCACAATTAATTTACCAGCAGTCTTCTCAATGATTTCCTCAACCGACACATCTGGTGCGCGTTCAAGTAGGTGGAAAGCGCCGTCTTTGATTTCAAGTACCGCTAAATCAGTCACTACTTTTTTGATACATTGTGCGCCAGTTAGGGGCAGGGTACAGGCATCAAGGATTTTTGAATTTCCTTTTTTATCAGCGTGCATCATGGTTACGATGATGTTATCTGCGCCAGCCACTAAATCCATGGCGCCGCCCATGCCTTTGATAAGCTTGCCTGGGATCATCCATGACGCGATATTACCACTTACATCAACTTCAAATGCACCTAGTACGGTTAAGTCAACGTGACCGCCGCGGATCATCGCAAAACTCTCTGCTGATGAGAATAACGATGCGCCAGTTGCCATAGTAACGGTTTGTTTACCGGCGTTAATTAAATCAGCGTCAACTTCATCTTCCGTTGGGAATTGTCCCATACCTAACAGGCCGTTTTCCGATTGCAGCATCACTTCCATGCCCTCAGGAATATAGTTAGCCACTAACGTCGGAATACCGATACCTAGGTTGACATAAAAACCATCTTGTAGCTCTTGAGCGATACGGCTAGCAATTTGTTCTCTTGATAATGCCATGATTATGCCTCTCTCGTCGTGCGCTGTTCGATACGTTTTTCAAAGTTGCCTTTAATAACGCGGTTTACGTAAATACCAGGTGTGTGAATGTGGTTTGGATCTAATGTTCCCGCAGGTACAATCTCTTCTACTTCTACAACCGTTATTTTACCAGCAGTCGCCATCATTGGGTTAAAGTTCATTGCTGTGTTGCGGTAAACTAGATTACCCATGGTATCGGCTTTCCATGCTTTAACTAGGGCAAAGTCAGCGGTAAGCGATGGCTCTAATACGTAATGACGACCATCGATTTCACGGGTTTCTTTACCTTCAGCAACTGGCGTGCCATACCCTGTTGCGGTAAAGAATGCTGGAATGCCAGCACCACCAGCGCGAATTTTTTCAGCGAGAGTACCTTGCGGGGTTAAAATAACGTCTAATTCACCACTTAGCATTTGCTGTTCAAACAGAGCGTTTTCACCAACGTAAGACGCGTAAATACGTGCGATTTGTTTCTTTTGTAATAACAAACCTAAACCGAAGTCATCCACGCCGGCGTTGTTCGAAATACAAGTTAAGCCCTTAACGCCCATTTCCTGCATTTTGATAATAAGATTTTCAGGGATACCACATAAACCGAATCCGCCGACCATTAGGGTCATGTCATCGGTTAAACCAGCTAATGCTTGGTCATATGTTTCTACTACTTTATTTAAACCAGCCACCATGAGCTCCTTTTAAACAATTTTTGATTTTATGCTTGTTAAAATCGCCTAATACGGCGTTGCTTTCAATCACAATAGCGAGCTATTGCTCATTCAAGCGCCTTGTCTTTGGCGATTTTTTCTGCGCATCACTTTCTATCAGTTATTACTCTTTACAATTGGCTTTTAGCGCCAATGATACTTTCGAACTTGGTGTACGATTTAGCGCGTCGCTAATCGCCCAGCCTGCGCGTGTCAATTTCTCTAAATCAACACCGTGTTCGATGCCAAGGCCGTTGAGCATATAAATAAGCTCTTCAGTGGCTACGTTACCCGATGCGCCTTTAGCGTATGGACAACCACCAAGACCAGCAACGGCACTATCGACTGTTGCTACGCCCATTTGCAGTGCGCTAAAAATATTGGCTAGCGCTTGACCGTAGGTATCATGGAAGTGAACGGCAATGCGATCAAGAGGTACTTTGGTAGTAACGGCTTCAAGCATTGCCTTTACTGCCATTGGCGTACCCACACCGATGGTGTCACCAAGGCTGATTTCGTAACAGCCCATGTCGAGTAATTTTTTAGCGACATCCGCCACTTTGTTTACATCGATATCGCCTTCATAGGGACAGCCTAGTACGCAAGATACATAACCGCGTACTTTGATGTTGTGCTCTTTGGCCATTTCCATCACAGGCTCAAAACGCTCAAGTGACTCATCGATGGTGCAGTTAATATTTTTTTGGCTAAAGCTTTCAGAAGCAGCACCAAACACGGCAACTTCTGTTGCGCCTGCGGCAATAGCGGCTTCAAGGCCTTTAACGTTTGGCGTAAGCGCCGCATAGGTAATGCCGTCTTTGCGCTTAACTGCGTCAAATACATCGCGGCTTTCTGCCATTTGTGGCACCCATTTAGGTGACACAAATGCGCCTGTTTCAATGTAATCTAGACCCGTGTCGCTCAAGGCATTAACGAGTGCAATTTTATCGCTTAGCTCGACAGTTTTTTCGTTTTGTAGGCCGTCACGTGGGCCTACTTCAACGATGCGAACTTTGTTAGGTAAACTCATGATTATTCCTCAGCTAACTCAACAAGTTGGTCGCCATCTTTCACCATGTCGCCAGCGGCAAAGTACACTTCGCTCACTACGCCATCATGTGTTGCTGTGATTGAGTATTCCATTTTCATGGCTTCCATAATCACTAATACGTCGCCTTCGCTAACTTTTTGTCCCGCCGAAACAGGTACTTCAACGATAGTACCGTTCATTGGCGCTGTTAATTTACCTTCACTTTCATCAACATCAAAACCGGCGTTCGTCGTCGATTTACGAGTAAAGTGATGGACATCTTGTTTAATGAACAAGGTGACTTGTTCGCTAGTTACATCAAACAACAGGCTTGTTTTGTGACCATTGATGGTTGCCACTAAGTGATCGCCATTAATACTTGCTGTAGCATCAAAACGCTCGCCATCAAAGTTAAAGACATAATTGTTACCTTCAACACCAACGCGCACGCTGTGGCTATTGTCATGTTCATCGGTTAGCTCAACAAGGTGTGATGCTTGTTCGTTTAAGCGCCAGCCATTATTAACATTCCACGGTGAAAATGGGTCGTCGTTCGTGCGATGCGGTTCTATAGGCGCATCTTCATTAGCCAGTGTTGCTAAACAAGCAAGCATTAGTGACTTGTAACAGATTTCTGTTTTTGGGCTAAAGAGCAACTTGTCATGCTTTTCGATAAAGCCAGTATCTAGTTCAACATCTTTAAACGGCTGTGCGTTAACAAGATTGGTCAAGAAACCTAAGTTAGTCTTTAAACCGCCAATACGATAATCATCTAGCGCGCGGTTCATGCGAGCAATAGCGCGATCGCGTGTTTCGTCCCACACGATAAGCTTGGCAATCATAGGATCGTAAAAGCTCGATACCTCGTCCCCTTGAATAACGCCAGTATCAACACGTACGTGATTCGATGGTTCTGGTTGGCGTAAATAGTTTAATGTACCTGTTGCTGGTAAAAATTCATTATCAGGATCTTCAGCGTAAATACGAACTTCAATGGCGTGACCGTCAACGGTTACTTGAGATTGCTCGAGTGGTAGTTTTTCGTTGTTAGCAACTTTTAGCTGCCAACCAACTAAATCAAGGCCAGTGATCATTTCAGTGACTGGGTGCTCTACCTGCAGACGTGTGTTCATTTCCATGAAGTAGAATGAACCGTCTTCGTCGAATAAGAACTCAACGGTACCCGCACCTTGATAGTTAATGGCTTTAGCAGCGGCAACAGCGGCTTCACCCATAGCAACGCGAATCTCTTCGCTTAAGTTTGGTGCCGGTGCTTCTTCAATTACTTTTTGGTGACGACGTTGAATTGAACAATCACGTTCTGACAAATAAATACAGTTACCGTGATTATCGGCAAATACTTGAATTTCAACGTGACGAGGCTTAGTAAGGTAGCGCTCAATCAGCATCTTGTCATTGCCAAAACTTGCTGTTGCTTCACGTTTCGTTGAGGCGAGGGCACTGTCGAATTCGTCACTATTCCATACCACACGCATGCCTTTACCACCGCCGCCATAAGCCGCTTTAAGTAATTGCGGGTAACCAATGGCTAGTGATTGTTCTTTTAAGAACGCTTCGTCTTGATTCTCACCGTGATAACCAGGCACTAGCGGCACGCCAGCATCTGTCATAATTTCTTTAGCGGCACTTTTCGACCCCATTGCATCGATAGCTTCAACAGGTGGGCCGATAAAGGTAATGTTGTTGTCTAAACAGGCTTTAGCAAAGTCTACGTTTTCAGACATGAAGCCGTAACCGGGATGGATTGCTTGGGCGCCAGATTCTGTAGCAGCGTCTAAAATGCGATCCATACGCAGGTATGAGTCTTTTGAAGGTGATGGGCCAATGTGAAAGGCTTCATCAGCCATCTTTACATGCAGGGCATCTTTGTCGGCGTCTGAGTATAACGCGACACAACGTACGCCCATTTTCTGAGCTGTTTCGATAATGCGACAAGCAATTTCACCGCGGTTAGCTATTAATATTTTATCAAACATAATGATTCCTACGATTCACTTGTGGCAATTAGCCAGTTGGGTGCACGTTTCTCTAAGAAAGAGCTCAAGCCTTCTTGGCCTTCTTCTGATACGCGAATAGTTGCAATGCGCTCAGATGTACCGTCGATGATAGTGCCGTCAATATTTTCGTTGCTTACAAAACCAATTAACTCTTTAGCACTGGTCATTGCCGCAGGGCTGTTGCCAAGTAACGATTTAATGATTGGCGCAGCGGCATTATCTAATTCACCATCGGCGCAGACTTCATGAACTAAACCAAAATCACACGCTTTGTCAGCTTTAAAGCGCTCAGCCGTTAAGAAATAACGCTGCGCTTGACGTTGTCCCATTGCTGCAACCACATATGGGCTGATAACGGCTGGGATAAGGCCAATTTTAACTTCACTTAAACAAAAGCTCGCTCGCTCAGTAGCAACGGCAATGTCACAACAAGCTACTAGGCCTACTGCGCCGCCAAAGGCTGCACCTTGCACCAAGGCCATCGTTGGCTTTGGTGAAGTGGCGATAGTTTTCATTAAGTTGGCTAGCTCACCGGCATCATCAAGGTTTTCTTGATAGTTTTTCTTCGCCATTGAGCGCATCCAGTTAAGATCGGCACCCGCTGAAAAGTTTTTTCCCGTTGAGCGCAACACGATAACGCGTACGTCATCATTGCTAATTGCACCGCCAAAGGCACTAATAAGTTGTGCGATCATCACATCGTCAAAGGCGTTATGAACGTCTTCGCGTAGCATAGTGATAGTGGCAACACCGCTGTCAATTTGAGTATTTACATATTGAGTCATCGCCAGCTCCTACATTCTAAAGATACCGAACTTGGTATCTCCGATTTCTTTGTTTATTGAAGAGGCATTGTATGCACTGATGTCAGATATTGGCATTCGAATTACGTCATTTTTATCTTGATAATTTGTCGTATCTTTCACGTCAGCCCCCTACATTCTAAAGATACCGAACTTGGTATCTCCGATTTCTTTGTTTATTGAAGAGGCATTGTATGCACTGATGTCAGTTATTGGCATTCGAATTACGTCATTTTTATCTTGATAATTTGTCGTATCTTTCACGTCAGCCCCCTACATTCTAAAGATACCGAACTTGGTATCTCCGATTTCTTTGTTAAGCGATGCACTGATGGCTAGGCCAAGTACTTGACGGGTTTGCGCTGGATCGATAATGCCATCGTCCCATAAACGGGCGCTGGCGTAATATGGATTACCTTGCTCTTCGTATTGGTCGATAATCGGCTTTTTGAATTTCTCGACTTCTTCGTCACTCATGCTTTCGCCTTTACGGGCTAAACCATCTTGACGAACTTGGGTTAGTACGCCAGCAGCTTGCTCGCCGCCCATTACCGAGATACGCGAATTAGGCCACATCCACATCATGGTTGGATCGTAAGCTCGGCCACACATGCCGTAGTTACCTGCACCGTAGCTACCACCGATAAGAACGGTAAATTTAGGCACCTTGGCACAAGAAACCGCTGTTACCATTTTCGCACCGTGTTTCGCGATACCTTCGTGCTCGTATTTTTGACCTACCATGAAGCCAGTGATGTTTTGTAAGAACACTAATGGAATTTTGCGCTGACAACACAGTTCAACAAAGTGCGCGCCTTTTTGCGCCGACTCTGAGAATAGAATACCGTTGTTAGCCACAATGCCTACAGGGTAACCGTGAATGCGGGCGAAGCCACACACAAGAGTCGAACCGTAATATTGTTTGAACTCATCAAAATCAGAGCCATCAACAACGCGGGCAATCACTTCTTTAACATCAAATGGCTTTTTGAGATCGGTACCAACAATGCCGTATAATTCTTTGGCATCAAACAGTGGCTCAACTGTTGGTAATACACTTAGATTTGGCTTTTTAACGTGATTAATACGTTTAATTGCTTGGCGTACAAGTTGCACTGCGTGTTCATCGTTTTGCGCGTAGTGATCGCTCACACCAGAGATTTTTGTATGCACGTCTGCGCCACCTAAGTCTTCTGCGCTAACCACTTCACCCGTGGCCGCTTTAACAAGCGGTGGACCAGCAAGGAAGATAGTGCCTTGCTCTTTAACGATAATAGACTCGTCCGCCATTGCTGGTACGTAAGCACCACCTGCAGTACAAAGGCCCATTACCGACGCAATTTGTGGAATACCTTGGGCAGACATGTTCGCTTGATTAAAGAAGATACGGCCAAAATGATCGCGATCTGGGAATACGTCATCTTGACGAGGTAAGAAAGCACCGCCTGAATCAACAAGGTAGATACACGGCAGATGACAACGTTCAGCGATGTCTTGGGCACGTAAATGCTTTTTAACGGTTAGGGGGTAATAAGTACCGCCTTTAACTGTTGCGTCGTTAGCAACAATCATACATTCAACACCAGCTACGCGGCCAATACCAGTAACAACGCCGGCACAAGGCACGTAATCTTCATAACATTGCCATGCGGCAAATTGGCTTAATTCTAAAAATGGGCTGCCAGCGTCAATTAGCGTGTTTACGCGATCACGAGCAAGCATTTTCCCGCGCGATTGATGGCGCTCTTGTGCTACTTCGCCGCCGCCTTTTTTAAGGATTTCAACATTGGTATTTAATTCATCAACCAAGGCTTGCATTGCATTACTTTTGTCAATGAACTCTTGGCTGCGGGTATTGATTTTACTTGAGATAATAGTCACGAAGGGGCTCCTTTACCTTGTTAAAGGTAACGGTGCTAAAAGAAGATTGCACCGTTAGGTATATGCTGTAGAAATGGATTATTTAGATTCGTTAAATAACTCACGACCAATTAACATACGGCGGATTTCAGAAGTACCCGCACCGATTTCATAAAGCTTGGCGTCACGTAGTAGACGACCTGTTGCGAATTCATTGATGTAACCGTTACCACCAAGTAGTTGAATCGCATCTAGCGCCATTTTAGTAGCTAGCTCGGCGCTGTATAAGATGATACCTGCGCTGTCTTTACGGGTTGTTTCACCGCGATCACAAGACTGTGCTACTGCGTAAGCGTATGACTTAGCCGCGTTCATTTGGGTGTACATGTCAGCAATCTTGCCTTGAACAAGTTGGAATTCACCGATTGATTGACCAAACTGCTGGCGATCGTGAATGTAAGGAACCACAAGATCCATACACGCATCCATAATACCTAGTGGGCCACCTGTTAATACAACACGCTCGTAATCTAAACCGCTCATTAATACTTTAACGCCGCCGTTTAGCTCGCCTAAAATATTTTCTTCTGGTACTTCACAGTCTTCAAATACTAATTCACAAGTGTTTGAACCGCGCATGCCTAGCTTGTCTAGTTTCTGTGCTTGAGAGAAACCTTTGAAACCGCGCTCGATGATGAATGCAGTGATACCGCGTGAACCTGCATTAACGTCAGTTTTGGCGTAAACAACATAAGTGTTTGCATCAGGGCCATTGGTTATCCACATCTTGTTGCCGTTTAAGATGAATTTGTCACCGTCTTTACGTGCATTTAGTTTTAACGAAACAACGTCTGAACCAGCATTTGGCTCACTCATTGCTAATGCGCCGATGTGCTCGCCGCTGACCAATTTTGGTAAGTATTTTTCTTTTTGTGCTTGGGTACCGTTTTTGTGAATTTGGTTAACACAAAGGTTTGAGTGTGCACCGTAGCTAAGACCAACAGACGCTGACGCGCGGCTGATTTCTTGCATCGCTACCATGTGTGCTAGGTAACCCATATCTACGCCGCCAAACTCTTCAGCAACCGTGATACCTAATAGGCCCATGTCACCCATTTTGCGCCATAAATCGGCTGGAAATTCATTATCGATATCAATCTGCTCAGCGCGTGGTGCGATTTCGTCGCAGGCAAAGGCGTTAACAGTATCGCGTAACATATCGATTGTTTCGCCGTGATTGAAATTTAATGAACTAAATGTTGATAGCATAGTGGGCTCCATAGACCAATTAAGGTTTAATTTAAGTCTTTTAATTCGCTGCGACAGCGAGTCTCTACCGAACTCAATTCCATCAGCACTACAGTAATATCTTCCATTTGCTGCTGTAGATGTTGTTTCTTTTCATCAATTAAATACAGCATGGTATGTAGTTGCTGAACGCTTGAGCGGTCGGCGTCGTATAAGTCGAATAAACGTCTTGTTTCAGCTAGTGAGAAGCCAAGGCGTTTACCGCGTAAAATTAGTTTCAGGCGCACGCGATCTTGCGGGCTATAAATGCGAGTCTGTCCACGGCGGGTTGGTTTCATTAACCCTTGATCTTCATAGAAACGAATACTACGAGTTGTAACATCAAACTCCTTAGATAAATCGCTAATTGAAAATGTTTTTTGTGAATCGATCATACATTGCTCCTGAATTTTCTATACGGTACTTGAAGTTTACGTAAAGGTAAAGATTTATTTGAAACTCCACACTCCGCTACTACTTTTGATTGGTTAGACTAATGGAGATAGCCTGTGCATATCAAGCATTTAAGCGGTTTTTTCTTACTATCAACAATAAGTCTAATATTTAACCTTATCTTTAACGTGTTAGTTATAGTCAATCTTGATCGTAATAATGAGAATAAAAACAATGACTGAGCACATCGATTATCAAACGTTAAAACAGCAAGCCATCGACAACCCCGAGCAATATTGGGGCGAAGCAGCAAAGGCGATTAGTTGGCATAAAGAAGCAACGCAAATCTTAGATGACAGCATGGCGCTATTCATTCTGTGGTGTTTGGCGGTTTTGCGGCGCCAGAGCTAGCAACCCGTATTGATGATGCAAAACCTAAACTTATTTTAAGCGCGTCCTGTGGCATTGAGCCAAACCGTTTAGTGGCTTACAAGCCATTATTGGATGAAGCCATTGAGCTGTCACAAAATAAACCAGCGCATACCATCGTTTTGCAACGACCGCAGTTAGTTGCAGATATGACAGCGGGTCGCGATGTCGATTGGCTAGACGCTGTCACAAATGCAGAGCCTGTTGGTTGTGTTAACGTTGCCGCTACCGATCCCCTTTATATTCTGTATACCTAAGGCACAACAGGTCAGCCAAAAGGCGTGGTACGTGATAACGGCGGTCATGCTGTCGCGCTGGCGTGGTCGATGAAGCATGTTTACAACGTTAAACCTGGCGAAGTGTTTTGGGCAGCGTCAGATGTCGGTTGGGTAGTCGGTCATTCCTTTATTTGTGATGGCCCACTTATCAACCGCAGTGCAACGGTTGTGTTTGAGGGCAAACCAATTGGCACACCAGATGCGGGTACATTCTGGCGTGTTATCAGCCAATACAATGTGAAAATTTTCTTCACCGCACCCACAGCATTTCGCGCACTGTGTGGCTGTGATCCTGATGGTGAGTTTATTAAGAAATACGATATATCTTGTTTAAACGCCTTGTACTTAGCGGGCGAGCGCTACGATCCTGCAACGCTTCACTGGGCGCAAGACCAATTACAAATTCCAGTCATCGATCATTGGTGGCAAACCTAAACAGGCTGGCCAATGGCATCTAACTTATTAGGTAGTTGCCCAAGCGAAGTTAAAGCAGGCTCACCAGCACGCGCCGTACCGGGTTATGATGTACAAATCGTCGATGAATTTGGCGAACAAGTAAAACAAGGCGAGTCAGGCATGATTGTCGCTAAATTGCGATTACCACCGGGCACATTGCCAACGCTGTGGAATAATAACGATCGCTTTTATGACGCTTATTTAAGCCAAATCGAAGGCTATTACCTCACCGGTGATGCAGGGTATTTAGATGAAGACGATTATCTATTTGTCATGAACCGCATCGATGATGTCATTAACGTTGCAGGGCACCGTTTATCGACAGGGCGCATGGAAGAGGTGGTATGTGAGCATCCAAGCGTTGCTGAAGGCGCGGTCATTGGTGTTAATGACGAGCTAAAAGGTGAATTACCGTTAGCATTAGTAGTCCTTAGCAGCGCTAATAGCAAAACACCTGCTGAAGTCAGTAGCGAATTAATTGCGCTAGTGCGTGAACATATCGGCGCAGTCGCTGCGTTTAAACGCGTATTGTGCGTTGAGAAGCTACCAAAAACGCGTTCGGGGAAAATTCTCCGCGCCACCATGAAGAAAATGGCCAACGGCGATGAGTTTGTCGTACCTGCGACGATTGAAGATGAGTCGGTGTTAGAGACATTGTCGACGGTGTTGTAGGTTTGTTTGTTGCTAAATTTATTTCTTACGATGTGCCAGAATGACATGATGATTGCTTATTGCACATTTTAAAGCCATAATCTCCTATGTGACATTTTGACACATAGGAGATTAAACGATGGCAACTACTTTACCGCGCATCACCGCTAGGGTTGATGTTGATACCCAAGAGTTATTGAATAAAGCGACAGCAATCGCTGGTATGTCTAGTATTAACTCTTTTGTACTAAGCGCTGCGGTTGAAAAAGCTAAGCAAATCATTGAACGTGAGCAAGCCTTAAAACTCAGTCAAGCCGATGCTATGTTATTGATGGATGCGTTAGATCGTCCTGCGACAGAAAACTCAAAGCTAAAAGCAGCGGCTCAGCGATACGACAGTAAAGCGCAATAATGCACACGGTATTACTAGACAAAACTAAACATGACAGAAGCCGCTTTGATTGTGGTAGCGATGCGTTAAACAATTATTTGAAAGTAATGGCAAGTCAGCAAGCGAAGAAAGACAACACCAGAACCTTTGTGTTGGAAGAAGATAGCAATGTCTCAAACATCATCGGCTTTTATACACTAACAATGACGCCAATCGATCTAAAAGCTCTGCCAGATAAATTACAGAAGAAACATCAATCGTCCACCTCTGGCGGCCTCATTGCACGCCTCGCTGTTGACCAGCGCTACAAAGGAAATGGATTTGGTGAATGGCTGTTAATCGACGCACTACGCAAGTTGCTTGCTGCCAGTGATAGCGTTGCGTTTCCAGTTGTAATTGTTGACGCTAAAGATGGCGCTAAGCAGTTTTACGAAAATTATGGCTTTCGAGCGTTTCAAGATGCAGAGAATAAGCTGTTTATTACTATTGCAGATGTTAGGGCGAGTTTGGAGTAGGGAGAATCAATGTACTCTGGTGTCTTTGACAACTAGTACAAATTCCTGAGTTTCATATTGTTATTTTAAGGCATTGAAAATAAAATAGAATCCCTCTTTTGCCAACTAAACTCCCTTGATTTTAGCTTGTTAATTAATGATGTCAGAATGAATCAAATTACTTTGATTAACTTTATTTGTCGAAAATTTGCTCAACGGTTCTCATTGGCAGAAACATACGAATTCGTCCATTGCGCTGGCAAAGAACTTCAAAGCCAAATTTTGCATAGAATGCTTGTGCTGAATCGGTAAGGCAGTCAACTACAATAGCGTAAGCTCTCATGTGGTGATTGACTTGCCATAGATACTTTAAAGCGCGGACTAAACTGGTTTTACCAAGCCCATTACCATGAAATTCTTTGTGTACAGCGAGCTGTGCCAGAAGAAAAACGGGAATAGGGTATCTTGGAAGTTTTTTAGCTAACTGGGTTGGAAGTGATTCTCGGCTAATTGAACTAGGGGCAACACTATAAAATGCACAAATTGCATATTTCTGGTTAAGCAGAGGCTGTGAACTAGGCAGCACCATAGTTCGACTAATACCCGCTTGCATGTGTTTTGCAGCTTGAGTCCTTATAAAAGTATTTAACTCAGGTTCACCGCAATCAAACGAGCTGCGATCATGCGTTATTTTACACAGCTCAACAAAGGCGTTGCCCCAACTCACTTGATACCACTCTCATCAGTAAACTTAGCCGCATCCATTAATGCTTGATTAGGCGCTTTAGCTTTGTCACATGCCGCCATAAACTCATCAAAAACACTGTCTTGAACTTGAATACTTTCGTATTCTTGAATGACTTGTGTTGCGTCTTCATCCATCAAGCGAACCACATATTCAGTAAGACTTTTTAAGCCTAGTAGCGTTGATGCTTTTTCAGCTTTTGCTTTAATCTCTTCGTCAAGACGAAGATCGATACGTGCTGTTGCCATAACTCCTCCTATGTACGGATAAGTTCCGTAATATTTAGGATTATAGTGTAAATAGTCAGTTTGGGCAATTTGTACGGACAAATGACGGAAGTTTTTTGTGGAGAGACGGAATTTCTGTATCAATCGTGAGAGTTAAATTTGCACAAAAAAACTCAGTAGATATTTCGAATCACTGTGTTTTTCGTTTGTTAAAACTATAAAGGTTAAAAAATCAAAGAGAAATTTGTGGGTGCCTACTTTTTTATCGCCTTGTTGATATTAAGGTAATTGAAAATAAAGATATATTTGTTGCTGTTACTTTCTTTGAACAACAATTTTTGAAAAATAATCGCTAGTCGAGGTTTGCAAATATCTTTATTAGCGACTAAACATTGTATTAATATCAAAATAAGTATGAGGCACAATAGAGAAGTCGATAAAGATCTTAAGCCATATAAATTCGCACATGGGTATATTAGCAAGGCCATCCGTAAACGAACAATTATGGCTTATCCATGCTCTGGGAGTCTCATGTGTCCACGTGAGGGAATCTTTTCTAATCCAAGCGTTAACTTTCCTAATACTAGAGTGCCAAGTGGAACAGATAATCATACGGGGGTTTGTTATAGTTCGAGCTTTCCTTGGGTGGGGCATTGTAAAGCGAATAATGCAAAAGTAATTCCGCTGAGAGCAAAAACAGTTTCTAGGTTTCGATAGGGAGGGTGTCAGGTGAATATTTTAAAATCCATTAATGTTTTTGTTTTATTGTGTCTAATAACAGCATGCTCTGGTGATAGTACAAAACCAAAACCAAAACCAGATCCCATTAGTGCGTTTTTGCCTGAGGGGGCGCAAGAAATAGAGATTGTCGGAGATACATTATTTTATACCCATCACTATAAATTGTATAAATCATCGCTTGATGGTCAGACCCAGCTTATAGACGATAAATACTCCAGTTCATTCGAAGAATTAGACTCAGCTATTTGGGGATTGGGCGAGATTTTAATTAGCGATTTAAGAGCTTATAAATCAGACAACTCAATAGTAGAACACCCTTTAAGTGTCAGTAACTTAAATGCTTTTAGCGACGGAAATCGAATTTTTGCCGTTAACGAAAATCAGATTGTAGTCATTGATGAATCATTACAGTTTAACAACATTGATGTCTCCTCAGCGTTAAGTTTATTGGGTGACGACATCACAATAGATGCCGCATTTATTGATAATGAAAGCCCGCTCATTACATATCGCTCTAATGGAGATGAAGAGTACAATATGGCATTAATTCATGATGGCCAAGTGATTGATATTTCAAAAGGCCCTATATTGAAGAACAATTTCAGGACAGTAGAGAAAATCAATAATGAACAAATATTGGCGATTCTATTCCACAGTAAAATTGAACTCTTTGATTACGAAACTGAATTGACGACTACATTAGAAGTAGGTTCAAAGGTAGGTGCAATGTTTAAAATCGGCGATGAACTCTATTACACTGTTGGTTCGTTCGCTATTTATCGGTTAGATACTAGAACATTGAGTTTCGAGAAAGTCGATATACCTGGAAAAGTAGGTTTTATCTATGATGTCGAGCATTACCAAAACGAAGTCTATGCTGGTACGTCACAAGGCGTATGGAAAATAGATATAGCTAACGATGTCTTTGAACAGATTATTGGATTTTGATGAGTGTAGGTATTAAACGTGAGCAAGCGTCATTGCTTTAATTGCGGCGTTGTCCGAATTATATTACTCATCTAATCGATCTTATTTACGTAAACAACCTTGCTGAATAAATGTTTTTTGGGGTAGTTGATAATTAGTTCATAGCAATCTGACTCATTAAAAACTAACTGATATTGATTAGGTGATAGTTCGCTAAAGCTCGCTAATATACTAAATCAACTTCAAAGTGCAGTTTTTAATATTTGAAAATTATCATTGATCGTATCGTCAAGTGTATTGGCAATATCGGGTAATGTTGACTCAAAAAAATCGCTAATACGCCGTCGAAACTCTTTAGTACTTGAAAAATATTGGCTATTTCTCGCATTTTTGTTCATTACCTTCCATAGCCGTTCTATTGGGTTTAAATTAGGACTATAGGGTGGTAAATAATGTAACTTGATATTGAGCTTTTCGGCTTCATCAATCACTATCTGATTACGGTGATAACCAGCACCATCAAGAACCATATGAAGCATACCGCTCGTCTGATAATTGGCTCTGACTTCATTTAAAAAATCAACGATAGATTCACCGTTGACTGTCTTATTATATTGCCTTATCACTGCTTCCTCTAAGTGACCCAATCGGATAGCTCCCACTACATTAATTCGTGTTCGACTTCCTGTGGTTTTAATGGGTTTATTTTCCCCTTTTTTAATCCAGCCTGCCGTGATTTTTGTCGCTTGTGTTGGATGAACAGCATCCATAAACAAGATTGGCTCATTAGGAGCCAGCGTTGATTTAAGCTGGTTATAATGTGCGATAAAAGCTGCTTGCTTTTCCTCATCAAAATTATGAGGAACGCCTTTGGGCTTTTTATAACTAAAGCCATGCTGATGTAACCATTTATTGAGACCAGGCACCGTGTATTTAATGTCGTACTCACTCTCAATATGATCAAGTATTTGATGGCTATGTAGGTAAGTTACTTCACACAGGTGTGCAATTAACTGTTGCGTTTGCTGATGATTAAGATAACTAGTAGAGCCGCCGCTGTTGATGGTTAATTTTTCACGACGAATGTAGTCATCAATATATCTAACAACTGACGTTTCGTGAATGCGTAACGCTTGAGCAATCATTGGCGAAGACCAGCCTTCGTCACGCAATAGAATAGCTTTAATTCGATCGCACTCACGCTTATCTCTCGCTTTTTTATGTCGAGATTCTAACGTTTCTTTTTGAATGTCGGTGAGAGCAATCTTTTTCATGTGACTATCATGATCTCATTAGCTAAAAAATCAAGCACTTTCAATGATCACGGGTATAAATAACTGTGATAAAACGGCGTAAAGCTGTAGCTGCCAATAATTTTAAAGCCCTTACTTAAAACAACAATCTCGCAACCTTCCTCGAACGGGCAACCCCAGTTTACGAGCAGCATGAAGTAACTGGGCATTTCAAGTTGCTTTTCAATAACATAGCCAGATACCTTTACATTTAACCTTTTATCATTGAAGTACAGCGCCGATTTCAATGGCCTGTTTTCGTAGTCTCCCTCATGGGTTTCAATGCTGAAGTTATCAATGGCTATCACTGATGTTCCTTGGTTAAGCTTGTTGGTTATTGATGTTGAATGAAGTGAGTTACTTTTGAATTGAGCATAATAATTACACAAAAGCTCAGTAATTAATGCAAATTACTGAGTTTTTTTACTGCAATCAAAAGGTGTTAAAAATGAAAGAGAAAATTGTGGATGTCCTTTTTTAGTTTAATAAGAAGCTACAACGTAAGGAGTTATTAACGTTTATGGCGAAAAAAGAGCGCACCACGGTTGTTATGGAAGCGTGTTACTCATCAAACTATTGGGGGCGAGAAATAGCAAAGCTTGGGCATGAGGTAAAATTGATACCCGCACAACACGTGACTCCTTTTGTTCGAGGCAATAAAAATGATCATAATGATGCGATGGCCATTGTTCAAGCAAGCCATCGGCCTCACATCAGATTTGTGCCAATAAAGACTGAATACCAACAAGAGATTAATTCGCTGCACCGTATACGTGAACGGTTGATAAGAAATCGAACAGGCGTGATTAACCAAACTCGTGGTTTATTGAGTGAATTTGGTGTCATTGCTAACGCGGGAAAAGCCGAGTTATTTAAGCGGCTGTCTACGTTCATTGTTAACCCCCAATATAGCCAGCAACTCAGAGACATGATTAGTGAACTATATGCAGAGTATTTTGAACTCACCAATCACATTGAAAAAATTGAGAAACGGTTAAAACAATTTGTCGCAGATTCACCTAATGGGAACATACTACTGAGTATTCCAGGCATTGGCTTTATTAACGCATCAGCCATCATGGCAACCATCGATAAAGGCCAAGCATTTAGCAACCCAAGGGAGTTTGCGGTGTGGTTAGGCTTAACTCCACAGCAATATGCCTCTGGAAATAAAAGTAGAATGGGCGGTATTACAAAGCGTGGCGACCGTTATCTACGAAAACAATTAGTACACGGAGCAAGGACTGTTGTCTGCCATGCCGGTAAAAAGACAGACCAATTAAATTTATGGGCTAATAAATTGCGAGAGAAGAAAAGCTTTAACAAAACCGTTGTCGCGATGGCGCACCGCCTCGCACGATTAATTTGGATATTGCTTCAGCGTCATATAGCCCAAGGTATGCACTAATCTTGGCAGGGAGTGTTTGAAATGAAGCTAGTTTTGTTACTTCGATCTTGTTTAAATCCGGGTGGGACAAAGGCTAACAGCCTGTGTGGGTGTTGTGGATGGCAAAATTCGGGGTAACACCTTTTAAAGCACCAACCAAAGTCAGTTAATAAGTTAATGAACAAAGGTCTAACCTACCTAATTAAAGCCTGACTGAGGCAAGGATTTCAGAAATCCGAATGCGTGTTACGGTGATTAGGTACGAAACTCATTAGAGGCCAGAGATAATTGAAATATCTCTAATCATAGAGCCTGAATATATGTCGGTACTGATTACGTTTAGACTAGATTTATTCAACGATTAACAGCTTAAAAGAAAACAAGATTGTGCCGCTAACGCGACACAAAAGTCAGGCTAATGCCTTGACAGTAAGGGAGCGTCCATATATGTCCCTTTCTACCCATTAATTTGGGAGTGTTCATAATTCTGTGTCATTTCAGTAGAATATAATAAAACAGGAATGACACATGACTAACTCTTTTGATTTTGAGCAAGCATTAACAGATTTGCAAGCTGGTAAAAGCCTCACTGGTAAAGATGGCATCTTAGGCCCTTTGATTAAGCAATTAACCGAAGCGGCCCTTAATGCCGAACTAGAGCACCACTTAGCCAACGATAATCAATCTAATAGAAAGAATGGCAGAACAAGTAAAAACATCAAACACCCGTCTGGTAATTTTGAACTCGACACTCCGCGAGACCGCAATGGAACATTTGAACCTCAATTAGTGAAGAAAAATCAAACCTCACTATCAGATGAAATCGATCGCAAAATACTCTCGATGTTTAGCTTGGGAATGAGTTATCGTGATATCAATGCACATGTAGAGGAGATGTACGGTATTAACGTGGCCACAGGAACGATTAGCGCAGTCACTGACAAGCTTATTCCTGAGCTTAAAGCATGGCAACAAAGGCCATTAGATAGCCATTACCCAATTGTTTGGCTCGATGCTATTCATTATAAGGTCAAAGAAAACGGTCGCTACATCAGCAAAGCTGTCTACACGTTATTAGCACTTAATATGCAGGGTAAAAAAGAGATATTAGGGTTGCATTTATCAGAAAACGAAGGGGCTAATTATTGGCTTTCAGTGCTGACCGATCTTAATAATCGCGGTGTTAAAGATATTCTTATTGCCTGCGTAGATGGGCTAACCGGCTTTCCTGAAGCCATAGCAGCTATCTTTCCTGAGACAGAAACACAGCTTTGTATCATTCATCAAATTCGAAACTCACTTAAGTACGTCGCGTCTAAAAATCAGAAAGCCTTTATGGCCGATTTAAAACCTGTCTATCGTGCACCCACAAAGGAAGCAGCTGAATTAGCACTCGATAAACTAGAAGAGAAGTGGGGCGAAAAATATCCGCTGGTTATTAATTCCTGGCGCAGGAAGTGGCACAATCTATCTCACTATTTTAAGTACCCTGAGCACATCAGGAAGGTGATATATACCACGAACGCCGTTGAGGCGGTTCATCGTCAGTTTAGAAAGTTAACGAAGACGAAAGGCGCATTCCCGAACGAAAATAGCTTGTTGAAGCTGTTGTATGCTGGCATATTGAATGCTTCTGAGAAATGGACGATGCCAATCCATAACTGGAGCTTGTGTGTTTCTCAGTTGGCGATATATTTTGAGGGACGTTTAGATAGCGTCATTGATATTTAGAAAATTAAGCCTGACACAGAATGTTGAACGCCCTCTTGTGTTGGCGTTGGTTTGGCAACTCCTGATGGAACGTGTGATCCCTATCCACCAGAAGAACAAGATGTGGCTATTCCTGACTGTTAATATTATTTTAAAAAACTACTTTGACCTTTGTGCTGTATTGTTAAAGTTCCATATACCACCTTATTTGTGAATTAATATTATGTTATATAATCATCTCAATAAATTAAAGCTAAGTTTTATGTAACTATTCAGCCTTATCTTCAATAAATACATCTGGAAGCTGATTTTTGAATAGCAATTCAAGGGCTAGGCTTGCAGATACATATTGTTTTCTGCAAGTCGATAAATAGCTTCTGATCAAACAGAACATCTCTGCGCCTTGCATACTTCTAAAGCATCCAGATATTTTTTGATGAACTTTTGTCATCCTAATATCATTCTCGCCTTGATTATTGGTAAATGGGACAGCAGTGCTCGTCAGAAAGCGTAAGACATCATCTTGATAATCTCTTAATCGCTCTAACAATGCTCTGGATTTTGTTCGTTTTAATCGCCCTCGCTGACCTTTTATTCGGCTGTTTTCATCTGGCGCTGGACATTCAATTTCACCTGCGGCTAGTATTTTTTGATATTGCGTTAAGTATTGCCGCTTAGTGTCTTCGTCTAAGTTGGGGTTATCAATTTGATGTTTATTCATGTCCTTCAGTAAGGTTTGCAACGCCTTCGCCCATTGCATGCCATCTTGCTCCCATGCTCTTTCTAACTCTCGGATATGATGAGCATTGCATAAGGCATGTTGGCACTTGGTATATTGATAATACGGTTTCCAATGGTCATGACACAGTACACCACTAAAGTGAGGAAGAATATCGGCGTCATCCATCGCTATTTTTCCTCTTTTTTCATGAGGATAAAAATACGTCCACCATGTCGTTGACGCGCCATGAAGCCATCGCCGTTTTCCGCCGATATTAATACCTGTTTCATCAACATGTAATGTTTGATGAGGGCTTTGTAATGCCGTTTTTATGATATCTTCTGCACCTGATGACTTGACCAGTGCAGCGGCTTGCTCATTAAAGTTAAACAAACTACCCGCACTGACGGGGAGACCGAGCTGGTCGGCAAAGTATTCTTCAATACGATTATAAGGAAGTAATTGATATTGGGATAAGTAAACGGCATGCGCTTTCACACCAACGCCATACTGGATCGGACTGTTAACGCCTTCTGGAAATTCACCCACAAAACGCTTTCCTTGCGCATTTTCCAGAATTTGCGCTTGGTATTCTGTCACCACTTTACTGATGTCGATATCGACAACTTGCCGCTTTTGAAAACCCACCTCACGATAACGTCCTTGAGGTAACATGTCTCGGTCAACTAAAATGACTTCTATCTCATCGGGCGTTTCTGTTTGAGTCAGCGTTTTACCCGTTCGGCCTTTTTGTCCACCCGCTAGCTTATCTGATTTAGCTTTGGTTTGTTTTTCTCGGTTAATATCTTTTGATGGCGGGATACTACTATTTTTACTGTTAAGTCCCAATTTACTGGCAAGCATAACAACGATAACAAGAATAAGCTCGATAGACATCTTCAACGCAGGCGTGAGTGTCTTATCTTCTTGTAACTGAGCTTTAGTTTGCTCAACTATTTCAGTGATGTTGATGCTGTTTAAGTTCATTGAAGCTAGGGCGATTAAGTCATAGCCCTAGCTTGGCATACTGGCAGGATCGGTCAATAGCTAAAAAGGATCCTTAGAAAATAATTTTCCCTAGTGAATAGTTACAGTTTTATATTGTTTTTCTTTCTCCCTATTCTCTGGAGACGAAAAAAACGTCGGCTTTCCGCGTATGAGCAATATTTAATTTCTGAAATTGCAACAACACAAAAAGTGCCCTCAAGTAAAGCTAAATCTATTTATTACAAAAGCCTTAAAAACTCCATAGGAATTCATTTTAATTTCGCCTACCTAATGAATTTACCAACAAAATTAATGCTGATGGAACTAAAAAATATCGACATAATAAATGAAGAAATATTAACAACCTTAGAGGCTACTAATCGTCCAATTATTATGGCTTCTATACATAGTGGTGATTTCAATTCAGGCTTTTTAAAGCTTGCAAGTACCTCTAAAACCAAGCGAACTATTAATATAGTCAAGCTTTCTAAGCAATCTCCTAAAGAAGAACGAATGATAACAAGAATTAAAGAGTTTTGTAGTAATATCAATATTCTAAGGTTCAATAATGAGATTGCTAAGATCTGTTTTTTCCAACTACGCAAGAACAACATTGTAGCGATAATGAATGACGTAGAAGTTAGGGTCAATAAACGAGTACCTGTCGATTTTATGGGGCGAAAATGCCACTTTCAATGTGGAATTGCACAGTTAGCTATTCCAGCCAAGGCCATGACTCTTCCAGTGATAAATTATAAAGACAGTCAAGGCAATAATGTTATAAAAATTGAACAACCACTTGATAGTCAACTACAAGAAAATGAAAACACACAGGCGGCTATCCAAAGGCTCACACAGGCGATAGCTAGTCACATGGAATCATGGATTACGGACCATCCAGAACAATTTCATTGCTGGGAATTTATGACTAAAACGCTAAACGCGAAAGAGAACGATAAGGTAAATTGGCATGTGCAATATTAAACTAAGAGACCTAATGTTTGGGTTGGTGAGCATATTTTTGCTCGCCTCCTGTAGCTCAACTCCCCCGCTAGAGCCTAAAATAGGTAGCGAAGTTAATCACAAAATTTTTTCAGCACGCGATATCGTGATCAATCAGCATTTTATTAAAAGGTATCGAATAAGCCCAAACGGGAAGAAGCTTGCTTGGTTTGATTATGTAGATGGTCGCCGCATGTTATTTATTAAAAAGTTGGCCGATAATAGCATTCGCACTATTAATTTTCCTTACTTTCCGAAACGTTATTTTTGGGTTGATGAGGGAAGATTTATGGCTATACCTGGAAGAAGCGATGCTGACGGTAGTGTGAGGCTTATGGTTATTGACACCTTAATTCCGAAGTTTCGTCCTAAATTTATTCTAGATAAATCATTAGGAAACTTGATAGTTCACAGGCAAACATTATCGCCTGAAGTTGGTTTGTTACTTAAACTTACGTTACCTGGAGGGGGGATTGAGTTTTATTCTCTAAGAGTTAAACAAAATGAAGTAACAACGTCGAAAATTAATACCAGCAGTTTATCCGTCAGTGATATTATTTTGGATAATCGTAAAGTCATCGCCAGAATAAAAACAACTAATCGAAAACGTATTATCGAAAGGTATTCAACAAAACATAATCAATTCATGCTTATATCTGAGTGTCATGATTCTGAAGCGACTCTTAGTTTATTGAGTGTCGACAACGATAATTATTTAAATTACACCTCAAACTGTGAAACAGACACGGTTCAATTAGTTCGCGCTAAAAGTGATAAAAACAAAATAGTTTTGTGTGATCAAAGCGCCCGTTGCAAACTTGATCTTGAACAAGTGATTGTCCATCCCAAAACTGGGATCCCGCAATTTGGTTTAAGTCATAGCAATACAACACAACTCGTTAATTTCTCAACGGTAAACTACAACGATTATTCCTTTATTAAGAACCTTACTGGGAAAATGACAATAACAAGTGTCGACCAAAATTTTAATAAGCTTCAATTTGGAGAGTCCTCATACCTTGGTTTCGGAAATTATTTAGCCAACTTGGAAACGCAGTCCATTCAAACATTACATCCCGCTCATTTGGCAAAGCATAAAACATATTTTAAGCGTGCTGAGTTTGTTGACATAAAACTAGCAGAAAGTGAACACTTATATGGCTATTATTATCCACCTCAAGTGAGGCTGGAAAATAAAAAACCAGCAGTAATTTTAATTCATGGCGGACCAGAATCCAGAAGCTACGCAGATTTTGACTCACAAGCGTTGTTTTTGTCTAATCGAGGTTATAGTGTTTTTTCCTTGAACTATCGTGGCTCTGTCGGCTTTGGAAAAGACTATAAACGTAAGGCTTATGAGAATATCGGCATCATGTTAAGTGATATTAATCGTGCCGCCGACTGGTTAATTACTAACAAAGATATTAACCGAGAGTCTATCGCATTATTGGGTGGAAGCTATGGGGGCTACTTAGCGTTATTAGCCAGTCAATCTGAGCGATTCCAATGCATAGTGTCAATTAATGGAGTCTATGATTTGAAAGATATTACGGTGGTCAATTCAAAGGCGGCGAATAATGTGTTGTCTCGCTATTACGGAAGTATGACGAACATTAAAAATGGAAAATTTGACGATTTTTCACCCATTAAATTTAATGACTATAAAGATAATAGCTACCTACTTATTCAAGGAAAATATGATAAAAAAATTCCCTTTGAATCTGCCATTAGGTTTTACGAATTAGTTAAAGATACTAACGATGTTAACTACACCCTTTTAAATGATGGACACAATATAAAAAAATGGTACAACACCCTTACCACTTATCGTGATATTGAAACACATTTAAGTCATTGTATTGGCGGCATTGACGCGGGTTTTGACTACTATTTATTAGCAAAACCGTTTTACGAACTAATAGAGTAACCGTGCTTACTAATAAGGAACTATTTTGAAAAAGATATTAATCGCGTTATGTGCCTTCGCTTCATTTACCGCTACTGCGCAATATACATATGATGGTGAGCATTCAGGCTCATATTTTGACAATACAAGAATTAATCTTTCGTTTTATGAAGGAATGGATCACAGTCAGCAATACTTTTCTTTGGGCGTTTCAAGTAAAAGAATAGACAGCATTGGCTACTTTGAATTTGGTGTGATGTATGGCAACGAAGTCAGCGACGGCAGATTTAATACCTTAGGTGCAGGATATAACAAATATGTATACAGCTTTGGGAAACATCATATTGCGTTAGGCGCCGGCGCCTTGGTAACTTTTGAAGGGAAGTGTCGTGATAATCCCAACAGCCAAAATGCGAGGGAAGAGTGTGACAGTCATGATTCGAAAGACTCCGTCTATGGTTCAACAAACTTTATGGCTTACCCTGAAATTAGGCTGATGTTCAATATAGCTAAACAGTTTGACGTCAGCATTAACTATCGAAAATATTTTGCTATCAATGATGGGTTTAACGCCGATAAGTACTTTCTGGGAACAACGGTATTTTTTTCGTTTTAAGCCAACGCAGAATATATGCTCTAGGTTAATCGAGTTTAAATATTCAGTAATGGTAAAAACTAATAGATGAGTTTATGTAACATATATTTTATAGATTTATTTAAGGAAATTTAAATTGATTTTACCACGACAGTTGTGTTCATTCTTATTAGGCCGTAAATTTATTTTTTGCCTAACGCTTGTATGTGTTTTTAATGTAAAGGCTGGTTTAGATAATGCTCTCATTGACCAAAGGTTAAGCACAGTTGAAATTTCGTCTTATGTAACAGATTCTCAAGGCATACCTTTGCAAGGTGTTAGAGTAGAAGTGATCGATTTTGGTGTAAAAGAAAAGTCTGATCAAAGAGGTTACTTTAAATTTTCAGCTCTTAAATCTAAAAATTCCTATTCTATTATGTTAACTAAAAGCAATTTCATTGGCCTTAAGGCTAAGATTTCGGATGTAAATAAACTGAATACATTTGTACTACACAAGCGGGAATCAGCCTTAGAAAGAATCACGGTGACTCCAAGTTCTTATGGTTTTTTAGCGCAAGAAATTAATGACTCGAGCTATCTCAATCGAGAAGCGATAGATAGGATGCCCCATATTGCCGATGATATTTTTAGATTATTACCCAGTTTGCCTGGTGTGAGTGGTGGGGGATTTTCTTCTTCTTTCAATGTTCGTGGGGGGATATTTTTGCCTGTCCAAATTATATCTTTATCTTAGTTGAAAATAGCTTATTTCAATGAGATATTTTTGCCTGTCCAAATTATATCTTTATGAATTAATGTTGGCGCTGAGTTTTATATTTGGCGGGAAAGAGATATCAAAAAATATCTTAAAATCGTCACAACAACTTGGATAGCGTATTACATTTGATTGATGGTCAATTTAATAAGGGGCAGTAGGTAATAAATCATAATACCCCTTTCTATAATTTTTCGAGTTAAATCGTTGCTTTTCTCGTATCTAAATATTTTGGCGGCTGCTGAATATTCATTAAGTGACGTTTCACTAAATCTAATCCAGCCGTTGCTACGTATTGTTGGAAATACGCGCGGCCTAGTGGCAAATACAGTGCGGCGGTTCGGATGTTGTCTTTATCTCCCCAAGCAATCCACACTAAACCTACTGGCTTTTCATCGCTGCCGCCACCGGGGCCAGCAATGCCTGATACGGCTACGCCGACGTTTGCTTCGCTCACTTCTAATGCGCCTTTAAGCATTGCAATCACGACTGGTTCGCTGACAGCGCCATGCTCAATTAACGTTTGCTCTGGCACATTAACGAGTTTAGTTTTCATGGCATTAGAATATGTGACAAAACCTGCTTCAAAGGCTGCTGAAGAGCCAGCTTCTTTGGTGATGAGTGATGCCATTAAACCGCCTGTACAAGACTCAGCAAAGGTGACTGTTTTGTTTTGCGCTTCTAATTCATTGATTAATGAACGTGCCATCGATATTCGACCTTCACCGATGACGTGGGCACCTAACAGATTGTATAGTTTTTTCTGCCAAGCTGGTTTGTCATCATGGCCTTGCTGGTGGTGACTGGTGAGCTTTATCTCAAGCAACGGCATTGCAGCGCGATAACCAAGCTCAATATGTGATGGCCAATCTGGTAAATGTTCATTCACCATATCTTGAATTGTCGATTCGCCGAGGCCAAACACTTGAAAACAGCTGATATCTGTTGTGTCGTTGATGGCAAAACACTGCTGAATATGGGGCAGTATTTCGCTACCCATCATTTTCTTGAGTTCACGTGGGACGCCGGGGGTTGTATATATTTGGCATCGCTCAACTTTCATTGTAAAACCAACGGCGCTGCCTGACTCATTAGGAATGATGTCACAGCCAGCAGGTAGCATGGCTTGTTTTTTGTTGGAGTCGCTGAGTTGGTAGTTTCGTCGTTCACACCAATCTACTAAATGCGCCATGGCATCTTTATGCTCTGCAATATCGACATTAGCGGCCATTGCTAGCGCTTGTGCAGTCATATCGTCAACCGTTGGCCCTAAACCGCCATTAATGATGAGAATATCTGCACGTTTGGCGTGTTGGGCAATCTCGTCTGCGAGTAAGCTGACATCATCTTTAACAGTAACACGGCGTGTGACCTCAAGACCTAGTTGACCGAGTTCTTGCGCTATGTGCGCCGAGTTGCTGTCAATAACGTCGCCTGACATTAATTCGTTCCCTGTTAGCAGGAGTTCTACATTGAGCTTATTAGTATGCATTAGCGGTTTCCATGGCGTGTTTTGTTTTAACGCTGGGAGTGTAACAAAATCAAAGTTCTAAGCGGAAGATAAATCCCAAAATAACTGGACGTTTCCAACAGTTGTCGTACCATTAGCCATCTTAAAATTTAGGGATTTTCCTCATGGCGCAAAAAGCCACTATTTTCAAAGCTGAGGTTAACTTAGCTAACATGGATCAAGACATTTATCTTGACCAAAACCTGACTATTGCGCAGCACCCTTCGGAAACTCTTCAACGTATGATGTTACGCATTGTTGCGTGGGCACTGCACGCTAATGAGCAGTTAACATTTACCAAAGGATTGTGTGAAGAGGATGAACCTGAGCTGTGGCAAAAAAACTATAGCGATGAAATTGAGTTGTGGATTGATTTAGGCACGCCAGATGAAAAACGTATAAAAAAAGCGAGTGTACGTGGTAAACAAGCAGTGTTATTTACCTACGGACAAAATGTTGCCAATGCGTGGTGGAAGCAACATGAAAGTGTGGCTCGTAAATATAACAACTTAACGGTTAATTTCGTGAGTGATGAAACAATGGAGCAGTTGGCAGCTCTTGCACAACGCACTATGCAATTACAGTTTTCAATTAGCGATGGCGATGTGTGGTTAAGCAGTGGTGAAGAGTCAATTCAACTCGATATTAGTTGCTGGCAGGAGGCTGCTCAGTAGTTGTTTTATCAGTCGACTTTAATATAGTGGGGAAGGTTAATTTGAAACAAACGCCTTCTTCACTTGGCATTAATTCGATTTGACCTGCGAGTGAATTATTCATTAAATCTTCAACGATATGCATACCTAGTCCTGTACCGCCTTGGTCTTTCTTAGTGGTGTAGAAAGGATCAAAAATTTTATCCGCTTGTTCTTCTGTTAGCCCTTTGCCATTGTCTTTGTAGATTAGCTCTAAATTCCCTCCCATTAATTTGGCTGCCAGCCGAATTGTGCCATGCTCCATGTGTTCAAATCCATGAATTAGACTGTTCATGATGAGATTGATGATGATTTGAGACAGCGGGCCAGGTTTGGTATCCAACACAATATTGTCATCACAGGTGATAAATATTTCATGCAGTGTCTTGCCTATGCGAGGGTTTAGGCTTAGTAATATTTCTTCAAGGTATTCGTTGAGATTAAACAAACGTTGTATGTCTGTCACTTGATCCGATGAAACCGCTTTAAAACTGTGAACTAGGCCAGCTGCTCGTTCCATATTACTTAGAATTATCTTTGAGCTTTGTTCAACCATTGCCAAGTAAGAGGTGAGGTCGCTCTTAGTTAATTGATTGTCTTTGATACGGCCATTGAGGCTGGTGGTTGTTTCTAAAATGTTGGATGCGCAGGTAACGCCAATGCCAATTGGGGTATTAATTTCATGTGCAGCGCTAGAGACCATTTGGCCAAGCGCCACCATTTTTTCTGCATCAATTAGCTGTTGAGTCGCTGCACTCAGGCTTAGTGTACTAATTTCTAATTGGTCGGTACGTTCATGAACTGTCTCTTCAAGCATTTTCTGATAATGCTTTAGCTGTTGATTGTTTTGTTTGAGCTCTAATGTCTGCTGGGCGATTTTTTCTTGTTGAATGAGGCGATCTGAAATATCAAAAATAGCGGCAATAAACAGTTTTTCTGACTTTATTTCAACTTTGGTGATATCTAACTCGACCGGAAACTCTTTTCCATTTTTACGTAAACCAGACACTCTTGCTCCCTCACGCAAGCTTGCGAATTCTTTGTCAGAATTATCAAAACTTTTAACTTTTTTATGGTGATCTTTGCGATATCTCTTTGGCAGTAAAGTCACTAAAGAACGGCCAATAATTTCATGCTTTTCATAACCAAAAAGACGTTGTGCTGCTTGATTGAATTGCACAACTTCTTGATCATCATTAATGGTTAATGTGGCTGTTGCAGTAACATCCAGCAACATAAAGTAATGGGCTTTACTTTCCCCTAAGGTCTCAATTGAACTGAGGAGTTCTGACCGTTGACGTTCATTATTTCGCAATGTTTGCTTCATGCGATAGATAAATACGGTGAGATGCTTAAGCTGTGAGTTTTGTTGTAATGTTTGATAATCCGTTTTTTCGCCGTTGAGTAAATGTTTAATGGTGCTGTTGATATCTTTGCTTTCTTGCTGCTGGGCAAATTGTAAAAAGTAGATACCAATCATCAGCGCGGCAATTAGCACAAGGCCAATCATTAAATTGATTTTTGGAAAGTTAAATGCAATGTAGGCAAAGGCTTCCTGAAGCTGAGTATTAGCCTGATTTTGTGAAAAGTATTCTGATAATGTGAAGAGCGTGAGTAGTATTAAAATATCGCAGATTGAGATGGTCCACAGTAATTTTAAGATCAGGTTCTTATTTGCATTAATCTTTATACTTTTCATGGGGGATACTCGTCG
Organism: Psychrobium sp. nBUS_13; assembly: GCF_051201665.1. Taxonomy (GTDB): domain Bacteria; phylum Pseudomonadota; class Gammaproteobacteria; order Enterobacterales; family Psychrobiaceae; genus Psychrobium. The sequence continues at coordinate 1,344,125 of NZ_CP179210.1, forward strand.
GTAATCGTGTTACCTACTTACGTTAATCCAATGGATATCTGTATCAATCAATAAACATAATTGGTATCAGATTTTAAACATCGTTTAAATACGCCACTAACCACTTGTCTGTTAAGCGGTTAGTGGTGAACATCAGAAAAGTATAGTCGGGAAAATTCACTTCGCCACGAATATGACGGTGAATATTCGATCAATTAAGTTATTGATCGTTAACGCGACTTGCTAAATAGGTTGAATATTGTCGTGCTGTAGCCAAATTAGTTGCTGTGTTAGCAACTGCTCGTTCACTCAATTGTGCCGTGAGAGCAGGCATGTCAAAGGGATGATTATTTAGCGAAAACTTGTCACTAATATCTTTGTAAATCAACGCTGTTGCATCAATTGCTGATGACGCTTTAACGATTTCACTACGAGCGTAAAATGGCGTTGAAAAATCGACATCTGTTGCGCGTAATTTAGGATCGCTACCGGGAATTTGTTGTGCGCCATAGAGCGGTTTTCCGCCGACCTGAGCCGTTGAAAATTCCGGAATAAAGTGCGCCAGAAAATCGATTGATTTTTCGGTGCGCGCGTTGGCAACGTCTTCAGGCCATTGATGACTTATCTTACTTGCTAGTGCATTGGGAAGCTGGGGCTGTGATGAAGAGGTATCACTGGCCACGAGTCCGTCATTAAACAGCGTAATATCCTTCGTCATGCCGTGAATTTGAAAGTAGCCGTTAGGGTAGGGCGTTAATTGGGCCATACCGTTTGGTGTGCCACGTTGGCCATAAAAAATAACTTCTGGCCAATGCCCTTCAACGTCTTGCCAGCGCGTTACATAGGCGGCTTTGAACTCAACTAGACGTTGTTGCTGACAACCTATTAAATCGTCGATTGTGCCGCTTTTAAAACCACAGGCATTCACTAAATAATCAACAACTAACGTTTGGGTTGATTGCTCTGTGGTTAATGTCAGGTGCCATTGGTTGTGATGACGGTTAATCGCCGTTACTTGTGTGTTTGTATGAACATGACAATGAGGCAATTCTTTACTAACGAGTGTTGCACTTGCGGCCAATCTAAATACATTTAGGCCATATTCTTCCACGAGCACTATTGGAAATTTAATAGTATCTAAATCGAGTTTCTTAACGACAGGAATCAACCAATCGCTCGCTGTTAATGCCTTTGTGGGATTTGGCTTTGATAACAAAGCGTCGACTTCTTCACGTTCAAAAACGCGATAGTAATTGTCTGGCTCACCGAGTACTTTATTGTCGCTATGATCTAACACTAAATGTTGATAATGGCGTTTTAATAGCTCTAAACGAGGCATTAATTGCTCGAACGTGCCGGGATCTCGCTTGGGAATAGCAATGAGCGTTGGACGGTAATCGGCACAATGAGGATAGAGCTTTAATGTATCAATTGATTGGCGAAGCAACGTGATGCATTGCTTATCGTCTATTTCACGATAAAGGTTGCCGCCCGCATGTAAATGACAAATCGGTGGACCATTCACTAAGCTTGGGCCAGCTTCGATTAATACGGTGTCAATGTGATGACTTGCTAATCCTAAAGCGGCAGTTGAACCTGCAATGCCACCGCCGATAATAGCCACTTTAGGCTGCGTTGTTAATGGTGTGTCTTGTAACGTTGTTGTGTTCATGAAACCTAATGTTTTAAAACAGCGTTAGCCAGAAGGCATCGCTAGAATGTCTTTAATATTGATGGCGTTGGGATACGCCACCAAACCAGTTTCTTTAGCAGTACGTGCATAAACCGCCATACGATCAGATAATTCGTTACCTTCGATATTTGCATGCCCTTTAACGTGGCTAATGGTTAAGTTGTTTTTAAGTTGTTGATACAAAGAGAAACACTCTTTAATGACTTCAAGGTTTTTAATCGGCTCGTTTTTACCACGCGTCCAACCTTTCTTTTGCCAACCAGCAGCCCATTTAGTTATACAGTCAATTGAGTACTTAGAGTCAGACAAAATTTGAACACTAAGCTGCTTGTCGATAAAGGTTTTAGCTAACTTAAACGATTCTAGCATGCCTAATAGCTCGGCAGAATTGTTGGTGCCGTTGGCATCAAATAATCCGTAATAGAGCGTTGTTGGTTGGCCATTTTCATAAACCGCAACGCCAGTACCTGCTTTACCTGGGTTTGGAGAACAGGCGCCATCGCAATAAATGTCGACGTCACAACTATTGATCGCTTTATTGGTAACCTTCGGCTTTGATGATACAGGGGCTGCGGTTTTGCCACCTTTTTCTAATGAACGTTTCATAAGTGCACGGGTATAGTTTTCTTTAAAGGCTTCATCAGCAAGCTCTTTTGAAGAAAATCCCATGTATTGTGCGTCTGCTTGACCGTCGATATAACTTTTAACTTCGGCCCAAGAATCAAAAACGCCAGTTTTTAATCCCTTCCACACCACGTAATGTTTTTTGCTCATTGTTGTAAATTCCTCATCACTAATGGCAGCAGATAATAGCGCCATAGCATTTAGTTACAAGTGTTATTTAACAATTGCTGGGGCTAATTTAAGCATTGGTGTAAAATCGGCCGCGAAATAATAATAACAAGACCTTTTATGCTAATTTGTGGCTGTGAATAACCCTGATTTTTATCGGTGTTTAATGGCTTTTAATAGATTGAATTAAGGGTTTCAACTGACTTTTATTAAGGACAATTGTATGAACTTTAAGCCCCTTGCCGTCATTTGTGTGGCATTGTCGCTACTAGCCGCGCCCGTCGCTAGTTATGCGGCAAAAAAAGAAAACCCTCGCGCCGACTATATCCGCGCAAATTACACTAAGTATGAATACCAAATTCCAATGCGTGACGGCACCAAACTATTTACGGTAGTTTATTCGCCAAAAGATCGTTCTCAAAAATATCCAATGATCATGCAGCGTACGCCGTACACTGTTGGTCCCTATGGCAGTGATAAATACAAAACACGCCTTGGTCCTGATGCTAAATTTGAAAAAGAAGGCTTCATTTTTGTATTCCAAGATGTGCGCGGTAAGTTCATGTCTGAAGGCGAATACGTCAATATGCGCCCACAAGACGCTTACAAACGCGGCAAGAAAGCCGTTGATGATGCAACAGATACTTACGATACCATCGATTGGCTAGTAAAAAACGTTGATAACAACAACGGTAAAGTAGGTATGCACGGCACGTCTTACCCAGGTTATTACACCTCAGTCGCTGCGATCAACAGTCATAAAGCGTTAAAAGCGATTTCTCCGCAAGCGCCAATTTCTGATTGGTTCTTTGACGATTTTCACCGTAACGGTGCTTTCGTTGTGCCAATGGCATTTTTGTTCTTCGATACCTTTGATAAAAAGCGTGAAAAATTACACGCCGCTTGGCCTAAAGGTATGAAAAGAGAGACAACTGATGGTTATGATTTCTTTTTAAAACTAGGTCCGTTATCTAACGTTAACAAAGATTATTTCCACGGCGAACGTCCGTTTTGGAATGAGCTGACCGAACATCCTAATTATGATGAATACTGGCAAGCACGTAATATTTTACCGCACCTTAATAAAGTAAAACCTGCAACACTTGTTGTTGGTGGTTGGTATGACACTGAAGATTTATACGGCCCATTATCAACGTATCAAACAATGTCTAAGAACAACAAAAAAGATAACGTTAAAATGATTATGGGACCTTGGTATCACGGTCAATGGAATCGCGGTAAAGGTCATAAATTAGGGGAAGCTGGCTTTGGTTTTGACACCAGTAAATGGTTCCAAAAAGCCGTCTTACTACCGTTCTTTAACCATCATTTGAAAGGTAAAAAAGATCCAAACCTTGCTAAGGCAACTATGTTTGAAACCGGTGCTAATCGCTTTAGACATTTCGATGCATGGCCACCTAAGAACACTAAGCAAGAAACATTGTTCTTAGACGAAAAACAAATGTTAACAGCAAGCAAGCCCCAACACAGTGAGAGTAAAAGCGAAAGTGCTAGTGATTGGGTAAGCGATCCTAACAAACCTGTACCACACTCAGCTAAAATTAGTCGTGGTTGGGATAAGCCATACATGGTTGAAGATCAACGCTTTGCAGCACGTCGTTCTGATGTACTGGTTTTTGAAACGCCAGTAATGGACAAAGACAAAACGATTGCTGGTGCCATTGATTTAGACTTATGGTTCTCTACCTCAAAAAGCAGTGCTGACATTGTTGTGAAAATGGTTGATGTGTTCCCAAGCATTAATGAAAACACTGACAAAGTAGATACTAAGAAAGCTAATCGTCATGAGTTAGTGCGTTGGGGGGTTATCCGTGGTCGTTTCAGAGACAGCATGAGCACGCCAAAGCCTTTCGTTCCTAATAAGCCGACAAAGGTTTCATTTGAGTTATATGATGTATTACACACCATTAAACGTGGCCACAAGTTACAGATCCAAATTCAAAGTAGCATGTTCCCGTTTATTGACCGTAATCCACAACATTACGTGGACAACATCTTTAACGCCAAAGAAGTCGATTTTGTTAAAGCAACACACAAAATCTATCACAGTGCGAAATACCCAAGCTCAATTAGTTTTGGCACAATCAAATAGTGAACACCAAATATTTGATTGTTAAATAACGAATAAAGCGAGTGATTTATCACTCGCTTTTTTGTTTCAGAGTAATTAGGAGAAATGATGAAAAAATTACTATGGCTAGTTATTGCCTTGATTGGCGTTAATATGAGCGTGCAAGCCAGTGATGCAATGAACTCTGCCAAGCCAATCCATAATATGTTTGACGCGATGCGTGAGCACGACGGCAAAAAATTGTTAGCGCAATTTGCGCCAAATGCCATGTTACAGCGTGCGGGAAAGGGCGGTGAAGTCAAAACAAATGATCTCGCTAAGTTCGCTGATTTTGTCTCGAGAACAGATAAGTATTTAGCTGAAAAACTGTTATCGGTAAATATCTCGATTAGCGATAACCTCGCTTCAGTATGGACGCCTTACGCGTTTTATCTCGACGGTAAAATAAGCCATTGTGGTGTTAATAGCTTTCAATTGGTTAAGTTTGAACAGTCGTGGAAAATTGTTTATTTGATTGATAATACACACAGTGGTGATTGTGAAAAATTTATCAAAAAATACAGCCACTAATTTTGCGCAAAATATTCAATGTTTAATAGCTGTTTATCACGGCCATTAAACTATGTGACATCATAGCTATTCAGCGTTTACTATCCTTGCTAAAATACTATTTTTATCGATAATTCACAGGCATTTCATGCACGCAAACAGCAATGACCCTCTTCACGGCTTAACGTTAGAAGCGGTAGTAACCGCACTCGTTGATCGTTATGGCTTTAAGTCTTTAAGTCGCCAAATTGAAATCCGCTGTTTCTATAGTGATCCCAGTATTAAATCGAGCCTTAAATTTTTGCGTAAAACTCCATGGGCACGCACTCAAGTGGAAGAGCTATACATCAAAACATTTGCAAAATCGGCAAAGACCAGTAAGAGTTCAAAACGTCCGCCTCAAAGTGATAAACCTAAAGGTGAATCGACATTTGTGTGGCCAAGCGTAAAAGATTAAAACAAGGTTTTTGTCTAACCTAATCAGCTTTATTGCTGGTGTTACACATTGAAACATTTTTTGCGTTGACAAAATGCTGTTCTACACGCTATTTCCTTGATTATTGTGATATAAACTCTGCACTTAGAAGTGGCTATTTGCCGCTTCAGTCTTTGATTTCAATGGAAAGAGCACTCAATATGAAATTCACCCCTTCTAAAATTGCACTAGCTAGTGCGATAGCGATTAGTTCGTTAACGCTTAGCGGTTCATGACAACTAACAACACCCCATCAGCGAATGTTATGGAGCAGGCTGCGCCAGTTATTCGTGAAGTTAATGAAGCGCTATCAGCTGAATATGCCGCGATGCGTAAACAACAAATCAGTGATGTTGCTTATAGCCTTTATTTTAATATCGGTCATGAAAAGAAAACATATAACGGTACGTCAGTTGTGGAATTTACAATGGCAAAAGGCAATAAATCACCAGTCACGGTTGATTTTGAGTCAGGTACTGTTGAGCCGGTGAAGGTAAATGGTCAAGTTGTACCATTTGATTAGGGGCTGTTGAACTTTTTAGTTTAAATTTTGTTCAGTCTAAAAGGGTTGTGGGCACATGTTCATTGTTCCAGACTGAGCATAAGCACCCACATTCCTGTGGGCTAGGCATGAGGATTGATGCTGGGTTTACCCCAGTGAATGACGAATAACGCGGCACAAAATACTTTTAGGTGAATCCTACGGACAGCATTTGTTTGTTATTTCTACGGCGTTATCGCCTATGTAGAAACATCAAACCAATTGCTGCAAAAATGAACTCAAAAGATCAACAGACCCTATACAAAATGGTTTATTTCGATTGCACCAAATGCGTTTAACACTGGCAAAAATAGCATTGAGAGCAACGCCATTTTAGTTAATTTTAATAAGTACAAGTGGGCAAATATTTAATGCAATTGGTATAATCCTATCTAGCTTAAAGCGCCGTTTAGTTGACTAAACGGCGCTTTTTTTATGGCACTTCTAAACTTGAGCATTTATAGTACCTGACATAGATTTCCAAAATGCTTAACTCCTTTTAAAAGAGCACATTATGATTAACCAAGAAATTGCCCAGTTTGAAAAATATTACGCCATGTTAATGGAGTATTTAGTCACCTACAGTATGCAAATTGTTGGTGCCGTATTGATTCTGCTCATTGGGTTATGGGTTGCTAAAAAAGCCGCCGCATTAGTAACCAAAATTATGGTTCGCCATGAGGTAGATATCACCTTAACTAACTTTGTTAGTAGTGTGGTCAAAGTGCTTATTATTATTGCAGTCGTCATAATTTGTTTAGGCAAGATCGGCATTAGTGTGACACCTTTTGTGGCAGCGATTGGCGCGGCGTCACTTGGCGCTGGTTTGGCAGTGCAGGGCATGTTGGCTAATTACGGCGCTGGTTTAGCAATTATTGCGACAAGGCCTTATGTCGTTGGCGATACTATTATGGTGAAAGATGTCAGTGGCCAAGTTAAAACTATTGATTTAGGTCATACCATTTTAATTAATGAAGAAAACGTTGAGATTACCATTCCTAACAAACATGTCATTGGTGAAATACTGCATAATTCAAACGAGTATTCACTCGTTCAAGGTGACATTGATATTGCCTATAGTGCATGTGCTGATACTGCAATTTCTTCGGTTGAGAAGGTGCTTAATGAACATGACTGCGTTGCTCAGTCACCACAATGTAAAGTGGGTATTGAAGCATTTGCAGCTAGTGGCGTAACCATTAGTTACCGCTATTGGGTGCCGACTACAAAAATTATTGAGACGAAACTCGCGGTTAACGGACTAGTTTACAAAGCCATGAATCAACAAAATATTGAAATACCTTTTCCACAACGTGTTGTTACTATTCAACAAGACGATGCCTCATAGGGCACCGTTAATTATCGATTAAATATAGGATTGCATAGCTTGATAAAATTCTCTTTTCTACCTTTAAAAAAACTGTCGACAGTTCAAATTGAAGAACATCGCTTTGACGTCGAAGAGGTGATCTCATTAAATTCGGTGGAAGACCTTAAGCTATTACTGGGCATGTTTGGTTCGACCTTAAGCTCAAGCGAACTTAACAACATCAGTGGTGTTAGCAACGTATGGATCATCGATAAAAAACTCAAGCCACAAGATGAAGCCTCCATTGATAGTTTTTATAATCAATGGCTAGCAAAATCAAAGCGTGATAATGACTTCGGAGAATTTTGCCAGTTAGTGTCGTTTAATAGTTTTATTGCGGTGCTAAATAAAGGCAAATTTAATGTTGTTTTGGCATTAGCTGACCAGTAATTAAGGTAGTTGAGAAAAGCTGAGATAAACCTCTAAAAGGAATGCGCGATGTCTTCAGTCCCCAAAGATAAACAGCAATTACTCGATGCAATAAACACAATATTTCCTAAATTGATGACAGACTATCGCTCTGTGCCAGTTGAGTTATCTCGTGTGTGCGCCATTGAAGGTAATGTTAAAGACACTAAAATAAGTGTTAGCGATACTGTCGCTTATCTCATCGGTTGGGGACAGCTAGTGCTTAAATGGCATCAGTTAACATCGAAAAATCAAACTGTTGATTTGCCTGAGACAGGATTCAAATGGAACCAATTAGGACTATTGGCTCAGCATTTCCAACATCACTATCGCGACTGGTCATATATTGCGCTATTAAATGAGCTTGAGATAACGATAAACCTATTGAATGAACTGATTAACAGTTTAAGTAATGATGAGTTATATGGCGCACTTTGGTATGAAAAATACACCTTTGGAAGAATGATTCAATTTAATACCTCATCACCAATGAAAAGTGTACGAACGAAAGTCAGACGATTTATTCGAGAGCAATGTTGAAGGAAGGTGTGCGATTTTTTCACAGTCAATACAAAAACTAAGTTAGTTCCTCAGTTAATCCTCAATATTTATTTTAGTTGATTTTGTTCAAGTTTTAATGTTTCTTAATAATAATTAACTAGATCACAACAAATAAAGGATGCTATCCTTTATTTTGTTTTCATCAGGATTTGTTATGCCCAAAGTTAGTCAACAACAAGCTCAAATCACTCGGCAACGGATTATTGATTGTGCGCTTGAGATTATTTTATCCAGTGGCATTGAATCATTAACCTTCAGCAATTTAGCAAAGCAAGCACAGATTGGTCGCTCAACAATTAACGGGCATTTCTCAAAAAAGAATGACTTGTTAATGGCGTTGCAGCCGCGTCTTGTCAGTATTATTGATGAAAACCTCTGTTTTGATAGCGCAGACGATTTTTATAATTCTTGGGTGCATGCGATTAAGAGTAATCAAGAGTTTCGACAAGTTATTAAAGTGACTGGTGCATTTTTTGATAATGACACAGGTATTGCAGGATTAATGCGACGTTTTCCATCACCAGATGAAGACACAGAAAAAGCCATTTATACGGCAATGGGCTATGCCATTGTTCACTTACCTAAATACACGTAGTTAATTACAGATAGTTAAATACACTGAGTTATATAAAAGTCCCTTTGGAGGAACTATGAAACTGACCAAAATTACGATGATTACTTCGATGATCATCTTAGGCTCATTGATTGGCGGTTGCCAAGATAAGGCGAATGAAGCGCCTACAGATGCACAAGATCTTATTCGACCTGCAAAATTGATAAAAATTGGCCAAGCGCAAACGAGTCACTTTTTAAATTATCCAGCCGTTATTGAAGTAAGTCAGTCATCGCAATTGGCCTTTCAAGTGAGTGGTAAAGTTGACACATTAGCGGTACGTGATTCTGATGAAGTAAAACAAGGTGACGTGTTAGCGCAATTAGATAAGCGTGATTATCAATCAAAACTCAATGTTGCAAAAGCGCAGTTTGAAAACTCTCAAGCAGAATATGAACGTGCAAAGCAGTTGATGGACACCAAAGTTATTTCTAAAAGTGAATTAGCTAGTAAGAAAACTGATTTTGAAGTGACACAATCCCAACTGGTAAGTGCGCAAAAAGCACTTGATGACACAACGCTTCGCGCCCCGTTTACTGGTAACGTGGCGAATGTCTTGATTGAGCCACAAGAGACCATTCAAGCAGGGCAAACCGTTGTTACTTTATTGTCGTTAGCGAAATTAGAAGCAAAAATTAATATTCCTTCAAACATCATTTTGCGTGCGCCAAAAGAAGAGTCTCAGGCTCCACAGGCTTATATTGTGCTTGATGCTGCGCCTAACCTAAAAATTGATGCAACGTTCAAAGAACTTAACCTAGAAGCTGACTTAAATTCACAAACCTATGAAGTGGTATTTGGATTTGATGCCATTAACGATTTAAATATTCTGCCAGGTATGAGCGCGACATTATGGCTTGAGCCACCAACTAAGGCGAAGAAAACATCAAATATTGCGGTACCGTTAACTGCTATTGGTTCAAACGGTGAAGCGACCTTTGTGTGGGTCGTTGACGAGAAAACAATGGAAATTAGCAAGCGCGATGTCGTTGTAAAACCGGGCGTTGGTAAGAATTTAGAGGTAATAAGTGGGTTAACTCAAGGGGAGACTATTGTCGCCGCCGGGATTGGTTCGTTAGTACAAGGGGCTAAAGTTCGCGCGTGGGTGAAAGACTAATGCCATTAACTCAATTTTATTTAATCAATTGTGAGAGCGTGCTATGAATATTGCAGAGTTTTCCATTAAAAATCAGATCTTGAGCGTCATCATTATTCTGTTGTCGCTAGCTGGTGGCTGGCAGGCTTATCAGAATATGGCACGTTTTGAAGATCCAGAATTTACGATTCGAACAGCAGTCATCTTTACACAGTATCCTGGTGGCAGCCCTGAACAGGTTGCGCGAGAAGTTACTGAGCCATTAGAAACCGCACTACAACAACTTCAAGAAGTGAAAGAAGTGCGCTCTAAATCATCGGCAGGTGTCTCTGAAATCAATGTCGATGTGAAGTACGAATTTTCGAAAAGCAAAGATGATTTGCAGGTTATTTGGACCAAGATCCGTAACAAAGTAAAAGATGCACAGCGTTCATTACCAAGCCAAGCGTCAACTCCCATCGTTAATGATGATTTTGGTGATGTGTACGGCTTGTATTATTTTATTACCGGACCAGATTATTCGCCTGCTGAACTGCGCCAATATGCAAAATCGCTGCAAAAAGAGCTACTGCAAATTAAAGGTGTTGCTAAAGTCGCACTGACTGGTGAGCAACAAGAGGCTATTTTTGTTGAGATTTCTCGAGATACTGCTGCGGTGTTAGGTGTGTCAGTTTCCAAGTTATATGAGACTTTAGGCGCACAAAATGACGTTGTTGCTTCTGGCAATGTTGTTATTGGCGATCAGCGGCTCATCATTGATCCATCGGGCGGCATTGACTCAATTGAGTCGATTAAAAACTTGTTGGTATCAACGAGCAGCGACGGAAAAATTACTTACTTAAAAGACATTGCTGACGTGTACCGTGGTTATCAAACACCGGCTAGCAAGTTAATTCGCTACAACAAGCAAGATGCAATCGCTATTGGTGTCAGTAATGTTGCTGGTGGTAACGTTGTTGTGATGGGCGATGCGGTTAATGCTAAATTGCAGGAATCGTTGAGTCGTCGTCCAATCGGCATGGAAGTTCATGAGTATTACCATCAAGGTAGTATCGTAGAAGCCTCTGTTGATAATTTTGTGATGAACGTATTAGCGGCACTGGCTATTGTCATCGTGACTATTTTCTTATTCATGGGTATTCGTAGTGCTATCGTTATCGGCTTTATTTTACTGTTAACCATTGGTGCAACACTCGCCACCATGAACATGATTAATATTCCAATGCACCGTATCTCGTTAGGCGCACTTATTATTGCGCTCGGGATGATGGTAGATAATGCAATCGTGGTGACCGAAGGTATTTTAGTAGGTCTTAAAAACGGCGTTAAAAAGCTTCAAATTGCCAAAGATATTGTTAGTCAAACTAAATGGCCGCTACTGGGCGGTACGCTAGTAGGTATCATTGCCTTTGCACCCATTGGTTTGGCACCGGGTGAAACGGCTGAATACACAGGTGATTTATTCTGGGTAGTGATGATCTCGTTACTATTTAGTTGGGTATTTGCAATTACTTTAACGCCACTTGCTTGCTATTGGTTATTGCCACAAAACGAAGACGAAGGGCAGGTTGATGAGCCGAGCACACTGACGTTGAAGTATAAAGCCTTCATGAAAGCTGTGCTTAACTATCGCTGGCCAGTCATTTTCGTCGCAATCGGACTCTTTGGCGCATCAGTATGGGGCGCTAAATACATGACGCAAGGGTTTTTCCCACAGTCTACTAGCCCGCAGATGGTTGTCGATTACTGGCTACCTGAAGGCACTAAAATCGAAAAAACAGCGCAAGACATGAAAGTGCTTGAACAGTTTGTCAGTGAAATGGATGGTGTTAACGCCGTGCAAAGCCTTGTTGGCGGCGGTGGTTTACGTTTCATGTTGACTTACAGCAGTGAGCCAAATAATGGTTCATACGGTCAATTGCTAGTACGTGTTGATGACTACCATGAAATCGATGGCATGCTGCCTAAAGTTCAAGCCTATGTTGCCGAACGTTTCCCAACGGCACAAGCCAAAGCATGGCGTTTTGTATTGGGGCCTGGTGGTGGTTCTAAAATTGAAGCTGTCTTTAAAGGCAATGATCCTAAGATTCTACGTCAGTTAGCTAATCAAGCGAAAGACATTATGGCGAGCGATAGCCAAAGCTTGTCAGTTAAAGATGATTGGCGCCAGCCAGTGAGTGTCATTGAGCCTATTTATTCTGAATCCAAAGGTCGCCGTGCTGGTATTTCTCGTCAAGATTTAGCCAACGCACTTGCGGATTATTACTCAGGTAAAACCGTTGGTTTGTATCGTGAAAATGAAGATTTAATTCCTATTGTTTCACGCGTTCCAGACTCTCAAAATGCAACTATTGACGATATCTACAACATTCAGGTGCTTAGTTCAGCAACAGGACGTTCAGTGCCTATTGCTCAAGTGACTAATGGTTTTAGAACGATTTGGCGCGATAGCATCATTAGACGTGAAGACCGCGTGTTTACTATTACTGCCCAATGTGATCCTGTTGCTGGCGTGCCTGCATCAGTATTACAAGCACGTATCCAAGCTAAGATTGAAGCCATTGTCCTACCTGATGGTTACACGCTGAAATGGGATGGTGAAGCAGGTAACTCGTCTGAGTCGTCAAACGATTTAATGTCGACTATTCCTCTTGGCTTATTAGCAATGGTGTTAGTGGTTGTCATCTTGTTTGGTAAAATCCGCCAGCCAGTCGTTATTTGGCTCGTGGTTCCACTTTCATTTATCGGCGTGGTATTTGGCTTAGTCACCACAGGCATTCCACTTGAATTCATGGGCATTCTAGGTGTGTTATCACTGTCTGGATTACTCATTAAAAACGCCATTGTATTGGTGGATCAAATGGACTTTGAAATCGACCAAGGTAAAGCACGTTTCGATGCCATCATTGACTCAGCTACCAGTCGTGTTCGTCCTGTAATGATGGGCACATTAACAACGGTACTTGGCGTTATTCCACTATTCTTTGACGCGTTCTTCCAGTCAATGGCGGTGGTATTGGTATTCGGATTAACGTTCGCCACCTTGTTAACCCTGATTTTAATCCCAGTGCTTTATTCAGTATTCATGCGAGTGAGTAATAAAGAAACTGCTTAATTACACATGTGATTAATATGGACATTGAAAAGCGCTTGTTGATGATAAGCGCTTTTTTGTTTGGGTTCAGAATTAGTGTCAGGTACTCGGAAACACGCGATTTACAAAGGATTATTAATTATCTGATTACTTATACAGTTTATTGTCTCCAACTGCCATCACACTAACCAGCGTGTGTTTACCCGCACGACTATGACATCAACGACGAACGATCTAATGACATTGTTGATGGCATAAGGCGTTGAATCAGACATTGATCAGAGCAAAATCAAAAATTTGGATTTAATTTAACCGATAATTTGTTACTGATTTTTCGGCTATTTGATATAATACCGCCTCAACTTTGAGGTATATATGAATTTAAAAATCAAACGGTTAGATCATCACGGCATAGTCGCAGGTGTAATTGAAGACTTACAAATAGTCCCCTTATTGGATCAATATTTACCTCAGGATGAAAAGCAAGAAATTACACCTGGTGAAGCGGTTAAAGGCATGATTATGAATGGACTTGGTTTTGCAAACCGTCCTTTATCTCTCAGTCCCCAATTTTTTACTAACTTACCGCTTGAGCATTTATTTCGAGAAGGTGTAAAAGCCGAGCACTTTAATCGTCACAAATTAGGCCGCACACTAGACCAGTGTTTTGATTTTGGCTGCGAAAGTCTATTTTCACTGGTGTCTCAGCAAGCTTGCGAGCTAGAAAGTGTAGACAAAAAATTTAACTCACTCGATACAACCAGCCATTCTTTAACGGGAGAATACGCTTTTGACGATGAAGACAGTGATGACAATGTTATTAAAATCACTCATGGTTACAGTAAAGCTCACCGCCCTGATTTAAAGCAAGTGGTACAAGAAATCATTGTCAGTCAAGATGGTGGCGTTCCTCTCGCCTGTAAAAACTGGGATGGCAATAGTGCTGATACCGCTATTTTTAAGGCAAGGAGCAAAGCACTTGTTAGCGAATTCAAAAAAAGCGCAGCGCCTAAATATCTTGTGGCCGACTGTAAGCTTTATCATAAGGCTAATGCCGAATTTTTATCTCTGGTAAAATTTCTCACGCTTATTCCTTCAACGATAGCGCTAGAGAAAGAATTAATCGCAGAATCAATAGCTGACGAACAATGGGTGAAAATAAATGCTAACTATCAATATGTTGTCAAAAAAGTCGAGCATATGGGGATCAAGCAGCGATGGATTGTGATTTACTCAAGTGCCGCTAATCATCGAGCTGCTAAAACGATCACACGGCAAGTTGAACGAGCAAAAGTTAAGGTAGAAAAAGAGCTGTTTCATCTACAAGCGCAACGCTTTGCTTGTAAAACTGATGCGCAACGAGCAGCGGATAAAATAGGAAAAAAACTGAAATATCATCAAATAAGCGACACTCAATATATAGAGCATAAAGTTTATGAAGGTAAAGGCCGCCCGAAAAAGGATGCTGAAGTTAAGCGTATAGAGTGGCAAGTAAACGCTGAAATTGAAGAAAACACGATCGCAATCAAGCAGGCTGTTGAGCAAAAATCTTGCTTCATTCTAGCAACAAATATTGATGAAGAAGAACTTTCACCTGAAGAAATATTAAAACATTACAAGGCGCAATCGGAAGTTGAAAGAGGCTTTAGATTTTTAAAAGATCCCTTGTTTTTTGTCTCTTCGTTATTTATAAAAAAGCCAAGCAGAATCGATGCTCTGTTGATGGTAATGACATTATCATTACTTGTATATTCTATTGCACAACGACGAATGCGAGCGAATATGAAAAAAGTTGAAGCGACAATTCCAAACCAAATAAATCAAGAAACGGCCGCCCCCACATTGCGCTGGGTGTTTCAGTGTTTTGATGGCATCAATTTACTTCAACAAGGTGATGATTATATTTACGATCAAACCTACTTAGATGGCCTGACCGAACTCAGGCAAAAGATAGTAAACCTTATTGGTGGGCATGCCATGCACTTATACAAAATCAAAAAAGTGACCTAGGGGTCTGATCAATGTGTGGTGCAATTGGTATTACCCACCAAGTTAGCGAGGATTAGCTAAAAACAAGCCACCCATGAACACAGGTGGCTTAAAACATGAGCCTTACTTAAGTTTTCGCACTCTAAAACTACGACCTTTAAGTTTACCTTCACTAATTTTACGCAGCGCCGTTTGTGCTTTGCTTGCTGCAACGGCAACGTAAGCCCAGTTGTCGGCAAGTTGGATTTTACCCACGTCTTTGCCTGCGATGCCGCCTTTACTGGTTAGTGCGCCTAGGATATCGCCAGCACGTACTTTTTGCTTTTTACCGCCGTCGATTTGTAAGGTAGCCATCGCTGGTGTTAATAATGGTTTGTCTAACACGCTGTTGTCTGGCAATGGCGTTGGCTCAACCGTGATGTTTAAAAACTCTTCTAAACGACCAATTTTGTTGAACTCTTTTTCGGCAAACAATGAAAGTGCTTGTCCTTTCGCACCAGCACGGCCACTACGTCCGATGCGGTGTACGTGAACTTCAGGATCGCTTGAAATGTGATAGTTAATAACCGTATCAAGACTGTCGATATCAAGACCACGAGCAGCAACGTCTGTTGCAACAAGTACTGATGCACTCTTGTTGGCAAAGCGGATCAGAGTTTGGTCGCGATCCCGTTGTTCTAAATCACCGTGCAGCGCTAAAACGCTAAAGCCAAAGTCCTTTAAGTCCATTGCTAAATCTTGCACATCACGTTTTGTGGTACAAAACACAACCGTTGATTCGCTTTGGGTGTCTTGGAGCAATAGGCGAACAGCGTGTGCACGATGGCGGTTGTCGTCTACCTTGTAGAATGTTTGATTGATTGTGTTTTCATCATGCGTTGACGCTACTTCAATCGACACTGGATCAGTCATTAGCTTCTTAGCGATAGGTTTAACGCCATCAGGGAAGGTCGCTGAAAATAGTAAGTTTTGACGCTTTGGCGGACATAATGAAAAAATTAAATCTAGTGCATCTACAAAGCCCATTTCTAACATGCGATCAGCTTCATCAAGCACTAGGGTATTTAGGTGTTTTAAATCAATGCGACCTTTTCGTAAATGATCTTCAATACGACCCGGCGTACCAACAATAATGTGCGCGCCGTGCTCTAATGAACCAATTTGCGGCCCCATCGGTGTGCCGCCACATAACGTAAGTACTTTAATGTTATGAATAGCACGTGCCAGTTTACGGATTTCTTTGGCAACTTGGTCAGCCAGTTCGCGCGTTGGACATAAAATTAGTGATTGAACGCGGAATTTTTTCACATCAAGATTGTGTAGCAAACCCAGCCCAAACGCTGCTGTTTTACCTGAGCCAGTTTTGCCTTGTGCAATCACGTCTTTGCCTTCTAAAATTGGCGGTAGACTTTGTGCTTGAATAGGTGTCATTTCGTTGTATGACAACGTTTTTAAGTTCTCTAGCAGTGATGCATTGAGAGGCAATTGAGAAAAGCTAGTTGATTGCACAATGATGGCCTTTGGCTTGATGGAATTGGCGCGTAGTATATAGCAAAACGCAGTGATATATCAGTCATCTACTGTATAGTGTGCAGTCTATTGTTATTTTAAGGTTTTGTTGTGAAAAAAGTCGCTATTTTTGTTGATGTACAAAATATCTATTATACGACCCGTGATACCTATTCGCGTCCCTTTAACTATCGCCAGTTTTGGTTTGCTATTGCGCAGGACTACGACATTGTCGCGGCCTATGCGTATGCGATTGATAAAGACGATGTATCACAACAGAAGTTTCAAAGTGCGCTGCGCCATATTGGTTTTGATGTGAAACTAAAACCCTTCATTCAGCGCCGCGATGGCAGTGCAAAAGGGGATTGGGATGTTGGCATTACGATTGATGTTTTAAAACATGCACCTGAGGTCGATGAAGTGATTTTGTTATCAGGTGATGGTGACTTTGCCATTTTATTAGATGAGCTGCGAAATACACATGAAGTGTCTAGCCAAGTTTATGGCGTGTTAGATTTAACCGCTGGCGCCCTAATTGAGGCCGCTGATGAATATACGCCAATCGAAAAACGCCATTTACTTTAGTGGTAATTCACAGGGCTCAAATTCGCCGCTAGGGGTTAGCTGGTGTATTGCCACGTTAACCTGTTTACTGGGTGGCGTTTCAATGGTGATTGCCATTTTGTGCTGCTCATTGACGGTAAATAGTTTGTTGTGCCAGCGCTCGCTGTTGTCCTTGCGTTTTTCGTCAAAAGTTAGTGAGATATTGTCGCGATCTTGAATATCAAAACTAAATAAATGTAGCGGTACAGATAGCCCATCACCGCACGCTTTTATGTAAGACTCTTTTAACGTCCAATAATCATAAAAGCCAGTTTGTTGCTCTTGTGGTGGTAACGATTGTAACGCCTCAACTTCACTGGCGCTAAAATAGCGAGGGGCTAATTTTTTAGTATCACTTTTGCGTTTGGTGTACTCAACATCAATGCCAATAACATTGCCTCGGGTCACCGCTAATGCAATGAGGTGATGAGCATGAGATAAATTAAACTCAAGACTCTCCGCCGATTTACTTTCATTGCTATTTGCAATAAACGGCTTGCCGTTCCAGCCTTTATCAAATTGCCATTGGCTAGGTGAAATGTCGCTATAGCGAGACAGTACTGTTCTCACTAATCCACGGGTCACCAATGCATCTCGCTTGGCATCGTCAGTGCGCTTTCTATCAATAGTTTCTTGCTCTTGGGGGCTAATTAACTGCTGAAAATCATTTAACACCTTGGCGGTTAAATAATGAGGTTGAACCAAGAAAATATCGATGTGAGATGGTTGTTGTTTGGGCACGTGCTCGGGTCGTCTTCGTCAATAATGGTGCTAGTTTACGTCATTAACCAATAATCTTAAAAAGAATTTTTAACACTCACCATAAAGCGTACGCTGTCGGCTTCTTCTCGCTCGGTCATTGGCGCAGCTAAATCAATATGAATAACATGGTTGGCATCGGCACGGCTCGGAGTTAAACGCAAACCAATGCCAATATTAGCTAACCATGGTGTTTGTTTAAATTGGGTGTGAGGCTGGGGGCTTTGTTGACCCCAACTACGACCTACATCGACAAAGGCAGCGGTTGCAACTCGAATCAGTTTCCACCAATATTGGTCGGTATAGTAACGCTGTTCGATCTTAATCACTGCATTTCTATCGCCAGTTTGAAATCGCACTGGATAACCGCGCATGCCGGTATCGCCACCAAGAAATAGCTGGTTTTCGATGTATGGGTTTTTAAGCAGATTGTAATTAGCACCGACGAAAAATACCCGATCAGGCGTCGTAAAGTGGTAATACTGTCCGTTTAAATTACCACTGAGATTCTTAGTGGTGTTGCTGTCAGCAAGGTAGTAACCGCCAAGATGACCAGCGATTGTGATAAGTTCATTGTGAAATTTAAACGCGCTTTTAGAGCGGATATTGAAGATGTATCTCGACTGGTCATCGCTCCATGATGACGGGCTATAACCAATGCTTGCTGATAAATTGCGTCCTAAATTGATATCTTCAGTACGTTTAATTGAGTGGAAATTGGTGAGCGTAGTGTAATGATCTTCGAGTAAATTAAACTCTATCCACGGGTAAATATTGGTGCGCGAATTCAGTGGGTTTAATTCAATGGTGTCATCGATTGACCAAAACGTATCTTCAATAAAACTTAAGCCATAACGTAAGCGAGTTGTTCGATCGAGGTGATACCCGTCTGAATGACCAAAGAAAACTTGGTAGTGATTGAGTCGATGACGAATATCGGTCAGTTTATCTTTGTTGATATAAAGCGGTTCTTCACGGGTTTCATTGAGGTATGAGCCGCCGTAGCTTTGGCGACTTTCAAAAGAATAAAAAGGTTTGTTGACGGCAACGTAGTGACGTTTTCCGTCACTGTTGTCACTGATTTCAAATTCACTTGTTAGGTGAGTACCGCCGACATTGGGATCTTTATATCTTAGGGTAAATTCTGTCCGTTGATCGTCGCGCGCTTGGGAAATAGAGATTAGTTTTCCGGTGCCTAAAAAGTTAGATTCAGTGATGGATGCGCGGGTCTTGGTTTCATCGCCATTATGAGAAACGCTAAATGCTGGCGTTATCGACCAAGTGTCACGGGTGGTGATGTGTAAATCGACTTTGTCGTCACAAAGTTTTGTCGGTTGAATACGTGCATCAAAGATGAACTTTTGTTGACGCAGTAAGCGCTCGGATTCTCGCACTTTTACGGGATTAAATTTCTCAGACTGCTTAAATGATAGCTCCTGTAAAATCACTTGTTCTTGGGTGATGGTATGGATGCTGTTGAGCCATTGATAAAGCCAATTGAGGGATACTGAGTCATCGTCGCTAAAAACATTGTAACGGGTATAGGAGATTTTTCCGATGTGATAGTCGGTGAGAAGTTTGTCGAAATCTACTGACGGTGCTTCAAACTCACTGCTTGGTAATGGCTGGGTGGAAGTCCATTGACATTGAGGCGCAACGGACTCAGCCGCTTGTACTTTTATAAGCGGTACACTGCTAATGAAAAATAAAGCCAGAAATCGATAAATGACAGACTCCTTGTCAAATTTGTAATTGATTTACTTAAAGAATAGGCCAAATGAGTGAAGATGGAAACTAGTAATCTATATTTAATCGACGGATAATGCACTGAATTTGTTGATAAGTGTTCGAGAATTTTATGTTGCAGCATTATGTTATACCCGTTACTTCCTTTGCCCAAAATTGCAGTATTTTGTGGTGTAATCAAACTAAAGAGGCTGCAATTGTCGATCCCGGTGGTGATATTGACAAGCTAGTTGCTTTTATTAATGAGCAGCAACTTAATGTAACAAAGATTTTGTTAACACACGGTCACTTAGATCATGTTGGCGCAACCTGTGATACTGCGGCAGCCTATGGTGTTCCTATTATTGGACCTCATGAAGCAGATGCGTTTTGGATAGATAATTTAGCGCAACAAGCGCAAATGTTTGGATTTGTAACGCCAAATAATTTTACGCCAACACAATGGCTTAATGATGGTGACGAAGTGACTGTCGGCAATGAAACATTGCAGGTCGTTCATTGTCCGGGTCATACACCGGGTCATGTGGTTTTTTATCATCAAGCAAGCCACAAAGCTTGGGTTGGCGATGTGATTTTTTCTGGCTCTATCGGTCGTACCGATTTTCCTCAAGGAAATCATCACCAGTTAGTTGATTCAATTTGCGATAAATTGTGGCCACTGGGCAACGATGTAGAGTTTATTTGTGGCCATGGCCCCAACTCTACGTTCGGTAAAGAGCGCGCCTCAAACCCATTGGTTGGTGATAGGGTGACTGGAAGAGGGTAGTTGTATTTATACCCATAACCAATGAAAATGCAGGTTTTATAGGCGGTCTAAAAATACAACCTGCTGCGTTGCGCTCAATCGCAATAGCAAGCTATTATTCATTCACGCGCCTTGCAGCTTAGTTTTTATTCTTGCTATAAATTCCAGCATATCCAACGATTATGGGTATAGATGTTATTTGCTCGAGGTTATGTCGCAAAAATATACCGCTTTATCGAGTTTATTGTTAATGAACTCGATTGTACTGTATGTTCAAAGTTTAGGTGAACATGAATTTCAGCAGTGACATAATGTGGCGTAAATACTCATGTAAACAATGCGCTGTGATGAAATCTTATTAATCATGTTGAGAATATCATGTATCCAAATCTGACTATCGAGAACAGCTATGGAACAAAAGTTTGAGCATGAGGAAAGCACTCTTCATTTAGGAAAGAGCGCGCTTGCAAAACAAAATAATCAATTCTGGCTATTACAAATTAGCGGTTGGATTGGTTATTCCATAATCGTATTCTTTGCCATTATTAGGCCGCAATTTACTGACACTGATTTCAGTCTAGAACGACAGTTAGTTAATTTAGCCATTGAAACAACGACAGGTTTTATTTTGTCTTATCTTCAGTGGCAATTCATTAGGCGAATTGTGGTTTTTAAAATCAGAAAAGTTTTACTGTTTAGCTTTATTTCCGCAGCATTATTGGGGCTGTTCTATAACATAATTAAATTAAGTACATACAAAGTTATTGTTTATCAACAGCAATGGAATCAAGCGTGGAACACCTTGGAGTTTGGTGGATGGTTGTTATTTTCCTTAACAACCATGTTTGTTTGGACATCGATTTTTTTCATTATGTTGTATAACGCCAAGCTTCAAAAAGAACATGAAATGTTGCTTCGTGCACAAACATTGGCAAAGGAGTCTCAGCTTCAAATGCTGCGATATCAGCTCAATCCCCATTTTATGTTTAACACCATGAATGCAATCTCTACTTTAATATTAAAAAAGGAAAATCTTAAAGCTAATGAAATGCTAGAGAAACTTTGTGAGTTTTTTCGTTATACACTTCAAGAGAAAACTTATCGAGCGTCGACATTTGCGGAAGAAATCGATTTTCTGAACCTCTATGTGTCTATTGAACGCGTGCGATTTGGTGAGCGATTAGGGTTTAATTTAGATGTTTGCGACAGTGTTCTACGGGCCAAAATCCCGAGTTTGTTTTTACAGCCGCTTATCGAAAATGCAATTAAATTCGCTATTGAGCCCTCAAAAGAAAATGGGTTGATTGAGGTGTCAGCTAAGCGAATTGAAAAGTCATTACAAATAATTGTTAAAGATAGTGGTGTTAGCGGACAAACGCGTCGACCGCGAGGATTTGGCATTGGAATATCTAATACTAAAGCTAGATTAGATACTTTATTTAATGGTGATTTTGATGTCAGTATCGTTCAGTGTGAACCAACAGGGTGCGCCGTTACTATATTGATACCGTATCAAGAGGTCGAGTGATGCAAAGTAATAAACGATTATCTGTGATTGTTGTAGATGATGAACCCTTAGCAATTGAGGGACTCATGCTTCGTCTAGAACAAATACCTGAGGTGGAAGTTATTGGACAGGCATGTAACGGCGATGAAGCAATTAAAATGTGTCAAGAACTGTGCCCTGATGTCATGTTTATTGATTTCAAAATGCCCGGTTTAAATGGTGTTGAAGTCGTTCAAGCTATTCAAAATGATGTTATTCCACTCATTGTTTTTGTTAGCGCTTACGGTGAGTTTGCGCTTGATGCGTTTGAATTAAATGCGATTGATTACGTGTTAAAGCCTGCAAACCTTGGGCGTCTTAAGAAAACAATAGATCGTATTCTTGCTTATCAACAACCTAATGATAATAGTAAAGAAAAATTATTAAAGGCGCTTGAACAGTCATCTGGGATCGCTATCTCTACCTTAGAAAAATGGCTTGAGACAGACGCTCCGCTGCCCAACGCGTACTCTCAAGAACTAGTGATTAAAAACGATAATAATGAGCGGTTGTTGTTGCCAATTACGGATATTCGTTGGATTGATGCTGCGGGCGATTACATGTGCATTCACACTCCAAACGAAACTCATATCATACGTATTACCATGAAAAAACTAGCCGCCAATCTAGACCCCAATGTGTTTGTAAGAATTCATAAATCAACGTTGGTTAATATTGAGTATATAAGAAGCGTGAAAAGCTTAAAAAATAGCGAATGTATTATTGCGTTAGATGAAGAGGTCAACCTTAAGGTAAGCCGTAATTATAGCGCCCAGATTCATGAACACATTAAATCGAAGCAAGTCTAACCTGTTATCGCAAAAATACCTCACGTTGTCGTATTGCACCGTTTTAGCTTTACTTAGTCGCGTTTAATTCTCCTAATAGCGCATATTCATTGCCGCATTTATAAACATCCACCATGCTGTATGTAATCTAGATAACAAACGGCATGATCAATTATGCCAATAATTACAAAGAGCATTGAACTGAAAAGTTTAGTTGCGAATTGTTTGAATAACTATATTAAGTCAGTAGGAAGTCAATTATGAATAGAGCAGCAAAAAGAATAACTATGCTGAGTATCGTGATGTCGACGACGACATTAATTGGATGCGGAGGCGATGCTGATACAACTTCAAAAGCAGAGCCAGTAAATCCAGCACTACCTGTATCAGACTGGGAGTTGGTATGGAGTGATGAATTTGACAGCGCCAACATCGATTTAAACAAATGGACCCATGAGGTTAATTGTTTAGGGGGTGGGAATAATGAAAAGCAATGTTATACCGATAGCAAAGAAAACTCATACATTGCTGATGGTAAGCTGCAAATTGTTGCTTTGCCTGCCGCGCAAGATGCTTCTCAGCCATACACATCTGCTCGATTAAACTCTCGTTATAAAGCCGATTTTAAGTACGGTCGTTTTGAAATGAACGCAAAACTCCCATCAGGTCAAGGCAGCTGGCCTGCATTTTGGCTAATGCCAACGGATGAAGTGTATGGTGGTTGGCCACGCTCTGGTGAGATTGATATTGTAGAATCTGTAAATCTTAATACCGTTAATTCAGATAACGTTGCAGAAACACATGTTTATGGCACGCTGCATTATGGTAAAGCAAGCCCTGATAACGCTAGCTCAGGCAAAGCCTATCAATTACCTGAGTCAGTAAGCCCTGCCGATGGTTTTCACACTTACGCTATTGAATGGCAAGAAGGCGAAATTCGTTGGTATGTTGATGATTACCTTTATGCAACACAGCGCCGCTCTGATGTGCGAAAAAATAGCAAAGATGAGGCGGTTGGTTTGGCGCATCGAGGCTGGTTTTCTGAATACTTCGACGCAACGTCAGGAGAGTTGACAACCTTTTGGGATAACTCCCCTTATGATCAAGAGTTTTACATGATCTTGAATCAAGCTGTTGGTGGCAACTGGCCTGAAAACGTTAATAATACTGGGATTGATGCACAGGCTTACACCAATGGTAATCATTTTGAAATTGATTACATTCGCGTTTATCAATGTAAAAGTGATCCATTAACCGGTAAAGGTTGCGAGACGATTCGCGCTGGTTATGACAGTAAAGAGGATGCCTTAGTTGAAGGCAAAGCACCTATTCCATCACCACCGAGTACTGGTGTTCCACAAAGTCTAACTATTTTTGGAGGTGAGTTTAATGCAAATTGGCCTGCATGGGATTGTTGTGGTGGTTCAACGCCAGCGTTGAAGAATGATACTGAAAAGGGCGATGTTGTTGAATTTAGTGTTGGTGCGGAGCCAACCGTCAATGGATTTATTACCCGAGAAGCATTTATTACTGATGAGTCGGGTAAACCGTCTCCTTTTGATGCCTCTCCAGCAGTGGATACTGGCTCTTTAAGTTTTGATATGAAGGTTGTTTCATTGCCTAATGCCGCTGATGCTCCTTGGATAGTCAAAGTGGAAAGCAACGAAGCCACAACGGCGGTTGAAGTTGCTATTAATTCAAGCACTGAAGGTGAACTGCCCGCTGCAGGCGTATGGCAAACCTATACCTTCCCACTCAAAACACTGGCCGACGGCGGTTTAGATTTAAGTACGATTGATGTGGTGATGATTTTTCCTGCTTGGGGACAAGGTGAAGGCGCTGTATATCAAGTTGCTAACATGAAAATTAATACCGGCAATGGTGCTAGTGCCAGTCCTAAACTCACTGTTTTTGATAATGCGGCTAACCCTGCATGGCCTGCGTGGGACTGCTGTGGCGGTTCAATGCCAACCATAGAAACACTTGATGATGCACATGAACAAGTCACTGAGTTTTCAATTGGCGCAAGTCCAACGGTTATGGGCTTTATTTCTCGCGCTGAATTTTTAGCTGATGGGGTATCTCCTGCGCCATTTGATGCTTCTAGTATATTAAGTGATGGTGTCATTAGTTTTGACATGAACGTGGTTACCATGCCAAATACAGCGGATGCACCGTGGTTATTTAAAGTGGAATCAAACAACGGTGAAACGCCTGTTGAACTTGCACTCTCTGCGTCTGTTGAAGGTGTGATACCTGTTCAAGGAGTGTGGCAAACCTACACCTTTAAATTGTCTGATCTGGCTGACGCAGGTTTAGATGTTAGTGCAATTGATGTGTTAATGATATTCCCTACATGGGGTCAAGGAGAGGGCGCGGTTTATCACGTTGATAACGTGAAAATATATAACCCTAATGATCAACCCACAACAACCAAGCATATCCTGTTTGCTGATTCACCAGCACAGCAATGGAGTATTTGGGATTGCTGCGCGGGCTCTACGCCAACGGTTGAAAATGATGATACCGCACACGGTATGACAGCTGAGTTCGTTATTGGTGCATCACCAACAGTAATGGGTATTTTGGCAGACGATGATGTGTACTTAGATGCTTCTTCCGCACTGAGCGACGGCGTGGTTCAATTTGAAATGAAAGTGGTAACGCCACCAAATAATAGTGATTCAGTTTGGATGTTTAAAATTGAGTCAGGTGATGCATCAGCGGCAGTGGAGTTAGCGCTTAGCGCAAGTAATGAAGGCGCAGCACCAGTTACAGGACAATGGCAAACTTATACCTATTCTTTACAAGCATTATTTGACGCAGGACTCGATATTAGTCAAATCGATGTAGTGATGGTTTTTCCAGCATGGGGCACGGGCGAAGGCGCCGTTTACCGACTTGATAACGTGATAATTGGTCAGCCTTAATTTTAACGCTCTAGATGTTTTATTGCTCAATAATGAAAAGAATAAGTAAAGTAGGAATATTATGAATACTATCAATTTTACAAAAAGTCACCTTGCCTTATGCGTTTCAGCTGTACTGTTAAGTGGCTCATATTCGCAAGCGTTCGCAGCAGACAATGACGATAAGAAAAAAGAAAAGAAAGCTGAGGTTGAAACTATCCAAGTTAGCGGAATTCGCGGCGGACTAATTCGCTCAATGGATTTACGCCGCGAAGAAAAAGGCGTTGTTGACCTGATTTCTGCTGAAGACATGGGTAAATTTCCCGATACTAATTTAGCTGAATCGTTACAGCGAATTCCAGGCGTAACCATTAGTCGAGCTAATGGCGAGGGCAGTCAAATAACGGTCCGTGGATTTGGCCCCGCGTTTAATTTGGTGACCCTAAACGGGCGTCAAATGCCTGGTTCAGGAAACACGCGATCGTACAATTTAGAAAATCTATCTTCTGATAACGTAACCACCTTAGAGGTTCACAAATCTGCACGAGCGACCAATCCCACAGGAGGATTGGGTGCAACTGTTAATATTGTGACCACTAAACCACTAGATAATCCAGGGCAACGCTATTCGGTATCGGCCAAAGCCATTAACGATACCTCTAATGTTGAAGGTCGCGATGTTACGCCAGAATACAGTGCACTTTATAGTAATACCTTTGCTGATGAAAAGTTTGGTGTGGCGTTTTCGTATGTACACCATCGCCGTGATTTTCAAAAGCAATCCGCCAATATTCAGGGATGGCAAGCAAACGTTGCATTGCCGACATTAGATGAAGAAAACGTCATTGATAGACGGGCTAAAGATGGTGAAGGTAACCCGATTGGGCCACACTTTTTTCCGCGAGACATGAATTACGGCATTGAAAATGTTGCCAGAGAACGTGTTAATTCAAGCCTTACGTTGCAATTCGCGCCAATTGATAGCGTGGTGATCAGTGCCGATTATGTACGTAGTGACGCAAAGGTGGCTACCAACTCTATTAGTTGGGGGATGTGGAATGATTATGGCGGTAACATCAATGCTTATGAATTAGATGCTAACGGTACCGCTATTTTTGCTGATATGAGCGGCAATGATGGCTCTTTTACGGCTTCACGAGGCACGACTGAATTTGAAGAGGAGTCTGTTGGGCTTAATATTGCGTGGCAAGTGAATGAATCACTCGCGCTTTCTTTGGATTATCACGATTCGACAAGTAGCGCAGATAACGGTGCCGATAAGAACTTGGGAAGCTATGGATCGCTTGTATTGGGTTCTGACCAGCTACGAACCAAGACCTATGATTATCGTGAGGGAGAAGTGCCCCAAGGAATTATTTACTGGAACAACGGAACAACGGTATTAGCACCAAGTGAAATGGACTCTCATTTTAGTCAGTTTGTCCATTCGCCAGGTGAGTCAGGCGTCAAACAAACACAAATTAATGGCAGCTGGGAAAACTCATTTGATATTCCGTTAGTGACCGTCAATTTTGGCGCAGCTCATACCAAACAAACTATCGGTGGTTCAAGTTCATGGAGTGGTTTAATCGGTGGTTTCCTATTTAACCCTTCATATACTGAACTGTTCCCTGACAGTATGTTTGTACATAACAATACAGACAATTTCCTCAATGAACTTGCAGGAGGAGGTAGTAACCTTGGGTCAAATTATTATTACACATTCGACTTTGATGAAGTCGTAGCACGCTCCAAAGCATTCTTAACCAACGAACAATTGGGTGGCGACGATTATTTTGATACATCAGCTACCCATCCAGTAGGCACAAAATCACAGGGCGAAGTTCAAGAGACGACAACGAGTTTGTATATCGATTCTCAATGGGAATTTGATGTATCGGATTATGCCGTGTCATTAAACGTTGGTCTTCGATATGAAGAAACTGATGTTGTTAGTAGTGTGCTTCAGCCTGTGCCAACTCAAGTTTGGTGGAAAGGTGGCGGTGAATGGCTTACTCAGTATTTACCCGGTGAAAATAACTTTTTGACCCAAGAAGGTGAACACGATGTTTTCTTACCGATGATGGATCTTAAAGTTGACCTCAATGATGAGATGGATGTTAGGTTCTCATGGGGTAAATCCATCGCGCGTGGGCCATTAGGTTCGCTTGCGGGCGGCCGAACGTTATCTGGTAGTCCCAAAATTGGCTCTCGCAATGGGGTACAAGGTAATACAAACCTCCAGCCATATGAATCAACAAATTTAGATTTGGTGTACAGCTATTATTATGCGCCGGGTAGTTATGCGTCAGTAGGTTACTTTAATAAAAAAGTGAAGAATTTTATTGGAAATCGCATTGTCTCCACAACGATTGACGGGTTCCACGATATTTATCAGGGGCCAAGATGGCAACAAGCAGAATCTGACATCGCCGCTCGCGGTGAACAAGTAACCAACGATGCTATTTTTGCACAAATGCAAGCCAATGGTGCGACATTGAATGAAGGTGGTTTTATTACGCCAAATTCTGAAGATCCGCTCATTGAATGGGATATTAGTCAGCCTTTTAACAGCAGTGATGAAAAAGAAGTACAGGGCATTGAAGTTGCGGTGCAGCATTTATTTGGCGAGTCAGGCTTTGGCTTGGGTGTGAATGCTACCTTAGTTGACGGGGATGTCGAATTTGATGTGAGCAGCTTAGAGCAGCAAACTCCACTTGAAGGCTTGAGCGACTCTGCTAACTTCCAAGCGTTTTATGAAGACGATGTGTGGTCGGTAAAAGTGACCTATGCATGGCGAGACGAGTTTTTATTGGGAGTTGGTCAGTCGCAAGGATCATCTGATAACCCACCACAGTTTGCCAAAGCTTACGCGCAGTGGGATCTCAGTGCTAATTATAACGTCACAGAGGAACTCACGGTGTTTGCCCAAGGCATCAATTTAACCAATGCTACCGAGCAACATTTTGGTCGCTATAAAGAACAGTTTCTTCAAGCGAATCAATATGGTCCACGGTACGTATTAGGTGTTCGTTATAGCTTTAAATAGCGCAGCGCAACGAGCTTAAATTCAGTCGGGTTTAAGCTCTCCTTTCTTATTTTATCTCATTGTTAAAAGGGGCAGTATTATGGCCGCTACAAGTGCAGCGTTGACGAAAAATACGTCTAACGATTCAACCCAAACCCAATGGTTTGCACTATCATCATTGGGCACTTTGTTTTTTATGTTTGGTTTTATTACTTGCTTAAATGACATTTTAATCCCGTACTTAAAAGGACTATTCGACCTGTCTTATGCGCAGGCGATGTTAGTTCAGTTTTGTTTCTTCTTTGCGTATTTTGTGATGTCTATTCCTTCTGGCATCATTGTGGCAAGAGTCGGCTACAAAAATGGCATTATTGGCGGTTTAGCATTGTCGAGTATTGGTTGTTTTATGTTTTATCCTGCCGCCGAAATGGCAGTATATTCAATGTTTTTACTTGCTCTATTTGTTCTAGCGTCAGGCATTACGTTATTGCAGGTATCAGCTAATCCTTATGTAAGCGCGCTTGGTCCGTCTAAAACGGCGTCTTCACGCTTAACATTAACCCAAGCGTTTAATTCTTTAGGAACCACCATCGCACCATTCTTTGGCGCATGGCTTATTTTTGATCACGTGTCGACACAGCAAGCAGCAACAGCTGAGTCAGTACAGTTACCGTATTTGTTACTTGCAGGATCTTTATTGATCATTGCAGGTGTATTTTCGTTGTTAAAACTGCCTGATATGGGGCGAGGCGAGAACGTTTCATTTTCACCCAAAAAAGTACTTCAGCATCGCCATTTAAAGCTAGGTGCCGTTGCGATATTTCTATATGTTGGCGCTGAGGTAGCCATTGGTAGCTTTATTGTTAGTTATCTTACCCAATCGCATATTGTTGGCTTTAGTGAAGGAAAAGCGTCAACCTACATCGCTTATTATTGGGGGGGCGCTATGGTTGGGCGCTTTATTGGTGCGCTGATTATGCAATATGTAAGTGCTAATAAGGTATTGATGATAAATGCGCTGCTAGCCATTCTACTCGTGTCAGTTGTGATAGTTGGCGAAGGGAAGCTTGCTATGTACGCGCTGCTGTCAATTGGATTGTGTAATTCCATTATGTTTCCGACCATCTTTAGCTTGGCAATTGACGAGCTAGGAACTGAAACAAGCCACGGTGCTAGTGTGCTATGTCTTGCGATTGTTGGCGGGGCCATTGTGCCTTACTGTCAGGGCTTATTCGCGGATTTTACTAATGTACAGCTTTCGTTTGCTATTCCAGTGTTTTGCTATTTATTCATTGTTTATTACGGATTGGCCGGATTTAGAGTTAAAAGAAGTACGAAAGTGGAGGCGTTGTCATGAAAAAGCTAAGTATTTTGGCGGCTTGTTTGGCGATATTTGGCTGCAATCAAATCGATAGTACATCGGTTAAAAGCAATAAAAATGCAATCTGGCCAGTGATACAGTCGCAAGTAATTAAAGACGAGTCCATTGAGAATAAAGTTAAAGCGTTATTAGATACCATGACATTAGAGCAAAAAATAGCGCAGATGATCCAACCTGAGATCCGCGATATTTCGATTGAAGATATGCGTAAGTATGGCTTTGGTTCTTACTTAAATGGCGGTGGAGCATTTCCTAGTGGTAATAAATATTCAATCCCGCAAGAATGGGTGGATTATGCGCAATTGATGTATGAAGCATCAATTGATGACGCCTTAGATGGTTCAAAGATTCCAACAATGTGGGGAACTGATGCTGTGCATGGTCATAACAATGTAATAGGTGCGACGCTATTCCCGCACAATATTGGATTGGGGGCAGCAAATAATTCTGCGTTGATCAAAGACATCGCAACGGCAACAGCGACAGAGGTGATGGCAACGGGAATTGATTGGGTATTCGCGCCAACCGTTGCCGCGGTGCGAGATGATCGCTGGGGGCGAACCTATGAAGGATATTCTGAGGATCCTGAAATTATAAAAGCATACGCCAGTGCCATTGTTGAAGGGTTGCAAGGAAAACCCGGTGTTGATTTTATGGATGATAGTCATGTCATTAGCACCGTAAAGCATTTTATTGGCGATGGCGGAACGAATAACGGCATTGACCAAGGAAATAACACGGCTGATGAACAAGAGTTGTTTGACATACACGCTCAAGGCTATGTTGGCGGATTGACGGCAGGAGCTCAGTCTGTAATGGCGTCATTCAATCGTTGGCAAGGTGCGAAAATTCACGGAAGTAAATATCTCATTAACGATGTACTAAAAGAGAAAATGGGGTTCGATGGCTTTGTCGTCGGCGATTGGAATGGACATGGCCAAGTTCGTGGCTGCTCTAATGAAAGTTGTCCTGCAGCTATTAATGCCGGATTAGATATTTTTATGGCGCCAACACACACATGGAAAGCGCTATACGAAAATACAATTAAGCAAGTCAAAGAAGGTGACATTCCTTTATCTCGAATTGATGATGCGGTAAGTCGTATTTTACGAGTGAAATTTCGAGCTGGTCTTTTTGATAAACCAAGCCCAGTTAATCGAAAATATGCTGGAAAAACTGAATATATCGGTCATGAAAAACATCGAAAAATTGCTGAAAAAGCCGTTAGAGAATCACTTGTTTTGTTGAAAAACAATGGCAGCACATTACCTTTATCGGCCAATCAACGGATCTTAGTTGTTGGAGATGGCGCTGATAATATTGGCAAGCAATCTGGCGGCTGGTCTATTAGCTGGCAAGGTACAAATAATACTAATGATGACTTTCCGGGGGGCACATCGATTTACGATGGAATCGATGTCGTGGTGAAAAAAGCTGGTGGCTCAATTGTTTTAAGTGTTGATGGTAAATATGAGAAAAAGCCAGACGTAGTTATCGCCGTATATGGTGAAGAGCCATACGCAGAAGGGCAAGGGGATGTTAAAACACTAGCCTATAATCCCTTAAATACAAAAGAGTTGAACATGTTACAGGGATTCAAGCAACAAGGCATTCCTGTAGTCTCAGTATTTATTAGTGGGCGGCCGATGTGGGTCAATCCGTACTTAAATGCAAGTGATGCCTTTGTTGCTGCGTGGTTGCCAGGTTCGGAAGGAAAAGCAGTAGCTGATGTGCTATTTAAACGCAGCCCTCAAAATGATTTTAAAGGTAGATTGTCATTCTCGTGGCCAGCAACGCCGGATCAAATTGTTAATCGTCATGACAAAGACTATTCGCCACTATTCCCGTACGGTTACGGATTAACGTATGAAGATGATATTCAGGTAAAACAGCTGTCAGAACATCACACATTAGTCATTGATGGACAGCAAGCTGAAGCATTGTTTGACGGTAAACTTGTTGCTCCGTGGATACTTTCTTTGATGGATGAAATGCGCCAAACTCCTGTTAAGTCAAGCAGTGTTGAACTGGGCGGGTTGTCATATCGGACTATTGATAAAATAGTACAGGAAGATGCATTTAAACTGAGTAATCAAGGAAATACACTGGCTGGTCTTTGGTTTAATAATAAAGATGATGGATATGGAGTGTCAGGTGATAACCGGGTGGTTGAATTAACTGTTAGGCGAGAAGCATTATTACCTGAGTCTGTCATGTTGGCATTAAACTGTGATGATATTAAACAGTGTCAGCATGCAGTGGCATTAGCGAATAAGATCAATGCATTGCCTGTTAATACATGGGGCAGCGTGCAGTATAGCTTGTCGTGCTTTAACCAGTTAAGTGCGAGCCATAGTAAACTTAAATCGCTAGGAGTAATAAGCTCTAGTAAGATGAACTTAGATATTAGTGCAATAAGAATGACTATTAAAGAGCCTGCGAGCACTGAATGTAATTAATTAGAAAGTATGGGCGCGATGGTTGAATGACTATCGCGCTAATGCATTCTAATCTAACGCTCTTATTCTACTGGTAATACTGGTGTCGGTTTGCCATCTTCGTCAACAGCAACAAAGCTAAAGCTGCCAGTTATCGCCTTCTCGCGATGGTCGTGATACATATCTTCAACGTAAATGTTGACTTCAACTTTGATACTGGTGTTGCCCACGTGAACGACTTGTCCAATTAATTCCACTAAACTGCCGCCTGGGATAGGGTGCTTAAAATCAATTTTATCTGATGATACGGTAACTAAACGTTTGCGAGAAAAGCGCGTTGCAGCGATAAAAGCGGCTTCATCCATCCAAGCAAGGGCTTGCCCACCAAATAAGGTGTCATGATGGTTGGTGGTAAAAGGAAAAACAGCTTTAGTAATACGCGCCTGACTCTTATCGAGTCGTTCTAGAATTTGAGGATCTGAAATCATTGAGTTTGGTAAGTTGAAAATAAAGGATGATTATAACAAGCAATGAACAGCTTTTCCGCTATCTATATCACTTTGTTATTACTCTAAGTACCACTTTTTCTTTAGACGTGTAATCTCACCTTCTTGGGCAAGTTCGTCAAATGCACTGAGCAGTTGCTCAATGAGCGATGGATCTTAACCTTTGTGAAAACCAAAATAGAGATCGGTAGAAGCTTCAGACAGAAAGAGCACTTTTTGTAACTTATTGACGTCTAGCTGTAAGGCCATAGTACGTTCAATGATGTTGGGAACTGCTGAAACGCGTTAAATGGTAATAAAGGTGTTCAGGCAACGATTGAGCAAATTCGCCATTTATCGAACAATCTTGAAAAGTCACATCAAGAAGCCAAAAAACTCGTGAATGACAGTGAGCATATTACTAAGGTAATGGACGTGATTCGTGGGATTGCTGAGCAAACCAACTTATTAGCGCTTAATGCGGCTATAGAGGCTGCTCGCGCAGGTGAGCAGGGGCGTGGCTTTGCTGTGGTTGCAGATGAAGTGCGAACATTGGCAAGTCGAACTCAAGATTCGACACAGGAGATTGAAACCATTGTTGATACGCTGCAACAACGAAGTAAAAGCATGATGTCACTGATAACTGATACCAATTGCATTAAATATTTGCCCACTTGTACTTGTTAAAATTAACTAACATGGCGTTGCTCTCAATCCTAATAGCCAGCTATTAGTCAATCGAGCGCCTTGTTTTAGCTGATTTTCTCTACGCACAACAAGATCACTTACTTAATGCAATTGGTATGACTGTCAGCAACAAGGTCAAGAAAGTGCTGATAAGGCTTCTGCTGCGGGTGATGTGTTATCAGAAATTACTGAGAATATGGCGAGTATTCTTGCCATGACAACCTCTATTGCTGATGCAATTGATAATCAAAGTCACGGGGTGATGGAAGTAAATAATGGGGTTGAGTCTATTCGTCAGCAAGTGGATAAAACCGCACAACATTCCAGTAATAACGCAAGCTTAAGTGATGAATTGGCAAAGCAAGCATTGCAACTTAATGACTCTGTTGAGCGCTATAAAGTGAGCTAATACGCTGCATCGACAGCTTATTAATAAAACTTTACAAATTAAAGCGAGATTCGTTGACATAACATGTCTTTTTTTTTCTCGCTTTTGTCGTATTACTTAGGCTAAACTCCATTAACTTGAATTAAATAATAATGAATAAGGATATGATTTGAAGCGATTAAATCACTGGCTAATGGGGTCGCTGTTATCTAGCGCACTTGCCACT
This sequence comes from Psychrobium sp. nBUS_13, assembly GCF_051201665.1. Taxonomy (GTDB): domain Bacteria; phylum Pseudomonadota; class Gammaproteobacteria; order Enterobacterales; family Psychrobiaceae; genus Psychrobium. The sequence continues at coordinate 1,378,614 of NZ_CP179210.1, forward strand.
ACCTTGGTGTCTCATTCTGCGATTGCCAATGATACTCAGCCAGACCCATTACAACTTGATAGTTGTTTTGTGGAAGGGGTTTCTAAACAATTACAATGTGGGCAGTTATCCGTTCCTGAAAATTGGCAGTCGCCAACCGGTAAGAATCTCGATTTGAACGTGATTGTAGCCAATGCAATATCTCAATCTCCACAAAGTGATCCGTTGTTTTTGCTGATGGGTGGACCAGGGCAAGCAGCTTCTGAACTAGTGCCTGGTTTACTTAAGATTTTCCACAGTGTCCGCGAGGATAGAGATTTAGTCTTTATTGATCAGCGCGGTACGGGTAAATCAAACCCGCTTGTTTGTGATGAAGAAGATGGCGATATTTATGAGGTATTAAGTAGTGATTTTAACGTTGAGGATGCTAAAAAGTGTATTGCGTCATTTGATGTCGACCTCTCTCAATACAATACTAATAACGCCATTTTAGATTTTGATGCCGTGCGTGAAGCCTTGGGATATCAACAAATTAATCTTTATGGAATTTCGTATGGCTCACGTGCTGCTATGGTTTATATGCGTGAGAAACCGCAAGCATTACGTTCAGTTATTTTAGATGGTGTTGTGCCGCCACAAGTGGTTGTTGGCCCGATGGGAATTGAAGCGCAACGTGCTTTCGATATCTTGGTTGAGCAATGTAATAGCAATCAAGCATGTCTTGAATTGTTTCCAAGCTTTGTATCTGATTATCAAAAGATCCGTGCGCAGTTAGAACTAGCGCCAATTAAGACAATGATAGATCATCCTGTCACTGACAAATCAATTGCCCTGAACATCGACAGTAAGAAGTTTATTAATACCTTACGAAATATGCTTTATAGCGTAGGTCGTCGTGAACTTCTACCTTATGTAGTAAGTGAGTTTGCTAAAGGAAACTATAAACCTTTCGTTGGCTTGATGTCGCAAAGTGAAGATTCTATTGGTGGTATGTACGTTGGGCTGACTTTCAATATCTTATGTAATGAAGACATTCCTCGAGCTGGCAAAGATTTATTAGCCAAAGATAGAGCCAATACATTCTCTGGTGCTCATACTTTTGAAGTGTTTAGCGGTATTTGTAAGCACTGGCCTACATTTACGGCTCCCGCCAACTTTGGTGACAAGGTTGTTTCAACGATTCCAACGATGTTACTGTCTGGCGAATTAGATCCTGTAACCCCACCATCATGGGGAACTATGGCCGCTGAAGGGTTGATTAACAGCAAACATTATGTTGCTAAGAACGCAGGTCATGGCTTGGTGACTCAAACGTGTGCTGCAAACATGATTGGTGAGTATTTAGATAATCTCAATTTTGACGATGTAAATAGTAGTTGTTTAGATAAACAGCCTCTCCCAGGATTCTTGCTAAATAACAACAGTAATTTACACGTGAAGGAAACGAAATAATCATGTTGAAAGTAAATAATTTATCCAAAAAATTTGGTGATTTCACGGCTGTTGAATCTGTTTCGTTTGAAGCAAATGACGGCGAAATAACCGGTATTTTAGGCCCTAATGGCGCAGGAAAAACAACAACATTACGAATTTTATATGGTCTGTTAAAAGCCGATACTGGTGAGGCGCATATTAATGATATTAATGTGGCCAATAAGCCGATTGATGCACGTAAGTCGCTGGGGATTTTCCCTGATCAGTTTGGCATGAGCGAACGATTAACAGCGCGCGAACAGATTGAATACTTTGCACAAATGCATGGCTTAACGGGTAAAGCACTTGATGATGCATTAGATACCGTTATTAGCGATTTAGACATGCAAGATATTAGCGACAGAAGAACAGAAGGGTTTTCACAAGGTCAACGAATGAAAGTGACCTTGGCACAAGCCTTAGTTCATCGTCCGCAGAACTTAGTTCTCGACGAACCAACGCGTGGTCTTGATGTCATGAGTACACGTTTATTACGAGAGCAGTTGCTAAAACTTAAAGCGGCGGGGCATTGTATTTTATTCTCAAGCCACGTTATGCAAGAAGTCGCAGCACTGTGTGATCGAGTCATCATCGTGGCGAAAGGCAGAGTGGTTGCACAGGGATCACCACAAGAGTTATGTGATTTAGCAGGTAAAGAGCAATTAGAAGATGCATTCGTAGCCATTATTGGTAGTGATGAAGGAGTAGCGGCGTAATGAGTATGTTTAAAGGATTAGTCGTTAAAGAGTTTCGCGAAGCGTTTCGTGATAGACGCGCATTAATGGCTGCATTATTCGCTATCGTTGTTGGACCAATTATGATGGCTGCATTGTTTATGTTTCAAATTGAACAAGAGAGCGCTGTCAAAGATAGTTATATAGAATTTGTTGGCGCGGAGCGAGCACCTGAGCTCATTAGCTACTTAAATGCTCGTCAGTTTAAGCCGATTAGTGAAGTGCCAGAAAATGAAGCCGCTAAATGGAAAGAACGTGAAGTTAAACTCACCATTAGTGATGATTTTGCACAGCGTTTAAATGACGGCAAACCAGCTAAAGTTACGATAAAAGCGGATTATAGCGATAAAGATTTACGCTCAACATTACGTCGTATGGAAAGCATCATTAATGCTTATAGCAGTCAAATTGGTTCTACAAGACTGTTAATGCGCGGAATTGATCCTCGAATTACACAGCCTATTTTAATTAATGTTCAAAGCACACAAACACCTGAATCTTCAAGTGGATTGATTATGGGGATGGTCGCCATGTTTATCATGATGGCACTCTTTACTGCATCAATGACGGCGTCTATTGATACGAGCGCGGGAGAGCGAGAACGTCATTCGTTAGAGCTCATATTATGCCAACCAGTCTCAACGGTAATGGTGGTGTTGTCTAAAGTCGCCTGTGTTAGTTTTTATGGCGCGCTAGCGTCAATTCTAACCATGTTTACCATGAGCTTTACGATGTCGATGTTGCCCCTTGAGCAAATTGGTATCTCAATCGTTATTGATCCAATTACAATGATAATTATTGCACTAATGATTATTCCACTGGCTTATTTGGCGGGTATTACGCAGTTGTTTTTTGCGTATCAATCTAAAAGCTTTAAAGAAGCGCAATCTTACCTATCAATGATTCTAATTTTACCAATGATGGTTCCATTTGCGATTATGATGCTACCGCATAAGCCTGCATGGTTAGACTATATTCCTTTGGCTGGTCAGAATGTCATTATGAGCGATCTGTATAAAGGTGAAGCATTAGATTTAGCGGCCTTTGCATTTACGATGCTAACGACGTTAGGTGTGGCAGTTGTGATGACGCTGTTATTAGCACGCTCATTGCGTTCTGAGAAAGTCGTCTTAGGGTTAAGTTAACCCCTTAGCTGAACCTAATCTAAAGCCAATGCTGCTGAGAAGTGGCATTGGCTTTTTAATGAGATAAATCATTATGATAGAAGATGTTACCTCGGCCGATTTCGCTGAGTTATACCAATTGCATTAAGTAAGTGATGTTGTTCATAGCTCGTGTAAATGAAAACAAGAGAGAGATAAATGGTTGGATAAAACAGCGCTTTGCTCTATTTAGTTGACGATCCGCTTTTTGGTGGAGTCGTTGTTGGCTGAGATATCATCAATAGCGGTTTTGAGATTTTTCATCCTATCACTGGTTAGTTAATTTACTTTAACCTATTGAAATAATATGCTTTTGGTTTTGTCTGTGATGGTTTTTTGTTGGTCAGGTAGACGTTATATGTCGTCACAAATTAGTTTGATAAAAGTCACACTTTCGCTAGGATTTAGCCGTCTAGATAGGTAGAATACTGGCAAAATTTTATTAACCGATTTTACATTGGAGTACTTAGATGCTTAAACGTGATATGAACATTGCTGATTTTGATCCTGAATTATTTGAAGCAATTAGCCAAGAAACGACTCGTCAAGAAGAACACATTGAATTGATCGCGTCAGAAAATTACTGTAGCCCACGTGTTTTAGAAGCTCAAGGCTCACAATTAACTAATAAGTACGCTGAAGGTTACCCTGGTAAGCGTTACTACGGCGGTTGTGAATATGTTGATAAAGCTGAATTTTTAGCGATTGAACGTGCTAAAGAATTATTTGGTGCTCATTACGCTAACGTACAACCTCACTCAGGTTCACAAGCTAACTCTGCTGTATTTTTAGCATTATTAGAGCATGGCGATACGGTATTAGGTATGAGCCTTGCTCACGGCGGTCACTTAACTCACGGTTCACACGTTAGCTTCTCTGGTAAGTTATATGACGCGAAGCAATACGGTTTAGATGAAAACGGTGATATTAATTACGCTGAAGTTGAAGAACTTGCATTAGCGCATAAACCAAAAATGATTATCGCTGGTTTCTCTGCTTTCTCTGGTATTGTTGATTGGGCTCGTTTCCGTGAAATCGCAGATAAAGTAGGTGCTTACTTATTCGTTGATATGGCTCACGTTGCAGGTCTTATTGCTGCTGGCTTATACCCAAACCCAGTACCATTTGCTGATGTTGTTACTACAACAACGCATAAAACGCTTGCCGGTCCTCGTGGTGGTTTGATCATTGCTCGTGAAAATGAAGCAGTAGAAAAGAAATTAAACTCAGCAGTATTTCCTGGCGGTCAAGGTGGCCCATTAATGCACATAATCGCGGGTAAAGCGGTTGCATTTAAAGAAGCTTTAGAGCCGGAATTTAAAACGTATCAGCAAGCTGTGTTAGATAACGCTAACGCTATGGTTGATGTACTTATGGAGCGCGGCTACAAAGTTGTGTCTAACGGCACTTCAAACCACTTACTATTACTTGATTTAATCGGTAAAGAGTACACCGGTAAAGATGCTGATGCTGCTTTAGGTCGTGCGTTTATTACAGTAAATAAAAACTCTGTACCAAACGATCCACGTTCACCGTTTGTTACGTCTGGTCTTCGTCTTGGTACGCCAGCAATTACCCGTCGTGGTTTCACTGTTGCAGATACTAAAGCGTTAACAGGTTGGATTTGTGATGTGTTAGATGACATTGAAAACGAAGATGTCATCAATGCTATTAAAGCGAAAGTACTCGAAATTTGTGCACGCTTACCAGTTTACGCTTAATAAACCTTATTAAGCGATAAAACTCATATATACTAGGCCGCTTTTGCGGCCTTTTTGTGGGCGTAGATTAGCTGTTGAATAATAATACCATTAATTGCATTAAATATTTGCCCACTTGTACTTGTTAAAATTAACTAACATGGCGTTGCTCTCAATCCTAATAGCCAGCTATTAGTCAATCGAGCGCCTTGTTTTAGCTGATTTTCTCTACGCACAACAAGATCACTTACTTAATGCAATTGGTATAAGTCTGATCAGGTAAGTTTTTTAATAGAAAAATAATAACACTTAGATTCAAATCATAAGTGCATAACTTGAATTAGGTAGAAAAAGTAGCCAGTTGAATTTAGGCTAATTACTTTTTCTCCGGCAAGAGATGCAACAATGAAAACATATAGACAACTGACTTATGAAGTACGATGCCAGATTTACGCGTTAAATAAAAGTGGAATGAGTCAAAATCAAATGGCGAAACAGCTCAATGTTAGTCAATCTACGATTAGTAGAGAATTCGCTCGTAACACTGGATTGCGAGGCTATCGTATTAAACAAGCTCAGAAGTTCGCCCAAAAACGTAAAGCTGCTGCATCCAAAGCGACGAAGATGACTGCTCAAATGATTGAAGTTATCGAGTTAAAACTCAGTGAAAAATGGAGTCCAGAGCAAATATCTGGTTGGCTTGAACTCAATGATATAGCCAACATCAGCCATGAAACAATTTATCAATATATCTGGCGAGATAAACAGCATGGTGGCACGTTATTCAAAGCATGACGTAGAAAGGGTAAGAAATATCAACATCGACGTCATGATAAGCAAGCAGGTCGAGGGTTTATAAAAAATCGAGTTAGCATTGATGAGCGTCCACCAGTTGTTCTATCAAAAAGCGGTTGTCACGCTCACGGCAGACAATGGTAAAGAGTTTGCTTACCATGAGAAAGTAACAGCGAGTTTAGGGGGTGGTGTTTACTTTGCCGACCCTTATTGCTCTTGGCAACGAGGGTTAAATGAAAATACTAATGGATTATTACGACAATATTGGCCAAAATCAACAGACTTCAAAAAGGTAGAGCAGTCAGAAGTTAAAGCAGTCATCGTTAAGCTCAATGACAGGCCAAGAAAAAAACTTAATTACAAAACACCAGCGCAACTAATGGCTGAACATATGGCAGAGATAGCTGCTTAGCGGTTATGCACTTCGGAGTTGAATCTGCCACAATTTACTTGATTAGTTTTAGTGAGAAATTTTATGCATTGTCCATTTTGTCGTGCAAGTGATACCAAAGTAATTGATTCGCGTCTTGTGTCAGACGGTTTTCAAGTAAGACGTCGGCGCCAGTGTACTGGCTGCCAAGAACGTTTCACTACGTTTGAACAAGCTGAACTCGTGATGCCACGAATTATAAAAACAACCGGTTCAAGAGAACCTTTTGATGATGAAAAGCTACGAAGTGGCATGGCACGTGCGCTTGAACGCCGTCCTGTTGGTGTTGAAGCCATTGAAAATTCATTACACACCATCAAGTCTAAATTACGGGCGACTGGCGAGCGTGAGGTCCAATCAACGTTATTGGGTAATTTAGTGATGGACGAGTTGAAACGATTAGACAAAGTGGCTTACATCCGCTTTGCATCGGTATACCGTGCGTTTGAAGATGTTGAAGAGTTCGGCAAAGAGATAGCAAAGCTTGGTAAGTCAGAATAATTAGGAAACAGCATGTCAGTCACTGATATTGAGTTTATGCAGCGAGCGATTAATTTAGCTAAGCGTGGACGTTTTACGACGACACCCAATCCAAATGTAGGTTGTGTCTTAGTAAAAGATGGCGAAGTTGTCGGTGAAGGTTATCATCAAAAAGCAGGTGAAGGGCATGCGGAAGTTAATGCCCTTGCTATGGCACAAGGCAATGCGCGTGGTGCGACAGCTTATGTAACCTTGGAGCCTTGCAGCCACTATGGCCGCACGCCACCATGCTCTAAAGGGTTAATCGATGCTGGAATCACGCGAGTCGTGATTGGAATGCAAGATCCCAATCCGCAAGTTGCTGGACGCGGTATCGCCATGCTTGAAGCGGCAGGTATTACTACCAAGAGTGGCGTGTTAGCCGAGCAAGCACGGGCACTTAATCCAGGTTTCTTGTCACGTATGGAACGCCAGCGTCCTTTTGTTACCGTAAAAATGGCGTCAACGCTCGATGGTGCGACGGCGTTAAGTGATGGCACAAGTCAATGGATCACAGCTAGTGATGCTAGGGTTGATGTGCAGCAATTTAGAGCGCAGCACTGTGCTATTTTAACTGGCGCTGATACCGTGCTGGTGGACGATCCTAGTTTAAACTTACGCTACAACGAAACGGGTTCATTGCAAGAGCAACTATCCTCAGCGCAATTACGTCAACCGTTACGTGTTGTGATTGACAGCCAAAACAGAGTGTCTCCCGATGCAAAAATGGTCGGCATCACGTCGCCAATTTTATTAATTCGTCGACAGCAAGATGGTCGTGTTTGGCCTGAACATGTGACACAACTTGTAATGCCGGGGACTGGAAGAATTGATTTAAATGCCTTGTTAATTGAATTAGCAACACGTGAAATTAACAGCGTTTGGGTTGAGGCGGGCGCGACATTAGCTGGTGCCTTGGTTGAAGCCAATTTATGTGATGAGTTGATTGTTTATCAGGCGCCGAAATTAATGGGGGCAGGTCACAAAGGTCTCTTGAATTTACCAAGCATTGACCATATGAATAAGCTACAGCGACTCCAGATTACTGATGTAAGAATGGTGGGGCAAGATATTCGGATCCGCGCAACGTTAGTCACAAATTAAATTTAGGTTTTATATGTTTACTGGAATTATTGAAAGTGTTGGTGTGCTTAGTAAAATGACCAAGCAAAACGATGGTTATCGCGTTGAAATTAAAACAGGAAAATTGGATTTATCTGATGTTAAATTAGGCGATAGTATTGCCAGTAACGGTGTTTGTTTAACGGTTGTTGCTCAAACTAAAGATAGTTTTAGCGCTGATGTGTCAGGTGAAACTGTGTCTCTAACGGGGTTTGCTAACTATTCTAACGGTCAGGTTATTAATTTAGAAAAAGCGGTGACACCAACAACACGTTTAGGCGGTCACATGGTGAGTGGCCATGTTGATGGCATCGGATGTATTGAATCTATTAGTGACAATGGTTCATCGGCAGATTATTGGGTAAGTGCGCCAGCGCAGCTAATGCGATACATCGCATTAAAAGGGTCGATTACCATTGATGGTATTAGCTTAACGGTGAATGGATTGGATGGCGATAAGTTTCGTTTGACGATTGTCCCTCATACCAGTGATGAAACCACTATTAAGCATTTCTCTATCGGCACCAAGGTTAATGTTGAGGTAGATCAAATTGCTCGATATCTTGAACGCTTAATGACAGCAAGTGAATCTCCTGCAACAAATAACGTGAATATGGACCTATTGGCACGCAGCGGCTTTCTAAAATAATTTCTGCGCCGTCTAATGGCGAAATTAACTGCTCATCGCTTGGCGCCACGCCGAGTGAATAAACCAATGAAATACACTTATTTCATTGGTTACCCGTTTAAACACATGTATAATCTGTGCCGACATTTAGGTCGCTATTAAGGTTAAGGCTAGATTATGGCATTAAATACAATTGAAGAAATTCTAGAAGATTTCAAACTCGGCAAGATGGTTATCCTGATGGATGATGAAGATCGCGAAAATGAAGGTGATTTAATCATTGCAGCTGACAAGATTACGCCACAGGCGATTAATTTTATGGCGACACATGGTCGCGGTTTGATTTGTTTAACCTTGACTAAAGATCGTTGTGAACGCTTAAACCTGCCTTTAATGGTTGATGCTAACAAAGCACAGTTTGCCACTAACTTTACGGTTGCCATTGAAGCGGCAACTGGGGTAACTACCGGTATTTCTGCGGCAGATAGATCGCGCACGGTACAGGTTGCTGTTGCCAAAGATGCTGTTGCGGCGGATATCGTTCAACCGGGACATATATTTCCACTAATGGCTCAAGAAGGCGGCGTATTAACACGCGCAGGTCATACGGAAGCTGGTTGTGATTTAGCGCGTTTAGCAGGTAGTGAGCCTGCGTCAGTTATCGTTGAGATTTTAAAAGAAGATGGCACCATGGCGCGTCGTCCTGATCTTGAAATTTTTGCTAAAGAACATGATATTAAAATTGGTACCATTGCTGATTTAATTGAATATCGCAACGCCAATGAAACGACCATCGTTAAAGAAGCACAATGTAAACTGCCAACTAAATACGGCGAGTTCGATTTAGTGACTTACCGCGATACTATCGATGATGAATTGCATTACGCGATGGTAAAAGGTGATATCGATAGCGACGGCGTTACCAATGTTCGCGTGCATCTACAAAACACCTTTAATGATTTGCTGGCGAGTGAGCGTGCTCAAAACCGCAGTTGGCCATTAGATAAAGCGATGCAACGTATTAGCGACGAAGGTGGTGTTTTAGTCTTGCTTGCTAATCATGAATCGAATGATTCTTTGATTGCTCAAGTACGTGCATTCGAATTAGAAGATAAAGGTGAGAAGCCTGTAACAGCTAAGTGGCAAGGGACCTCACGTCGTGTTGGTGTTGGTTCTCAGATTTTAGCTGATTTAGGCATCCACAAAATGAATTTATTAAGCTCGGTGAAACGTTATCACGCACTGTCAGGTTTTGGCCTTGAAGTGGTTGACTACATCAGCGAGTAATGATTATTGCGAATTAGGATTGCTAATAAGTGATCCTATGCAGAATATTGATAATGCTAAGCCTTGATTGCTTGTGTTATCATTGCCGCTCTTTTTTGAGCGGCCCTCTAGATCCTATTCTTTATAAGGTAATAAGATGAACATTATTGAAGGTAACCTAAGCGTCACTAACGCTAAAGTAGCGATTGTTGTTTCTCGTTTTAATAGTTTTATTGTTGATTCACTCGTTGAAGGTGCGCTCGATGTATTAAAACGTACTGGCGGCATGAGTGAAGATGACATTACAATCGTTCGTGTTCCTGGCGCTGTTGAATTACCACTTGCAACACAGAAAGTTGCAGCAAAAGGTGAATTTGACGCAATCATTACACTAGGTGCTGTTATTCGTGGCGGTACACCACATTTTGATTTTGTTGCCGGTGAGTGTAACAAAGGCCTCTCTCAAGTAGCAATGCAATACAGTGTTCCAGTAACATTTGGTGTATTGACTACTGACTCTATCGAGCAAGCTATTGAGCGTGCTGGTACTAAAATGGGCAACAAGGGCGGCGAAGCTGCACTGAGCGCATTAGAAATGATTAATGTGATGCGAGCGCTAGACGCTTAATTATATACCTAGGCAACCTATCCGTTGCCTAATTGCATCACCGTAGAACTCCACAGGAAATTAAATAGATATGAAACCATCAGAGCGTCGTAAAGCCCGTCGTCTTGCGTTGCAAGCGATTTATTCTTGGCAATTATCTGGCAACAGTGCCGGCGAAATTGAACTAGAATTTTTGACAAATCAAGATATCAAAGGGGTTGATGTTGAGTACTTTAGAGCTGTTTTAAATGGCGTTATTAGCTCTAAAGATGATATTGATGATGCATATCGTCCTTACCTTGCTCGTAATGCTGAAGACGTTGATCATATTGATCGCGCCGTGCTTCGCTTAGCAACTTACGAACTAAAATATCAAGCTGATACGCCTTACAAAGTGATTATCAATGAAGCTATTGAGCTTGCTAAAGCCTTTGCTGCTGACGATAGTCATAAATTTGTTAACGGCGTATTAGACAAAACTGTCGCTCGTTTACGTAACATTAAATAGGATTGTTACATGGCGTGTGGTGAGTTTGAGTTAATCGAACGATACTTTACAGCGCGGCAAAGTCAACGCCGTGATGTAATTAAAAGTATTGGTGATGATTGTGCATTAGTGCAAGCCAATAGCGAACAGCTATTGGCTATATCGACTGATACCTTGGTATGTGGTGTTCATTTTTTTAATGATATTCCTCCACACGCACTGGGTTTTAAATCGCTTGCAGCCAATCTCAGTGATTTAGCGGCAATGGGTGCAAACCCTAGCTGGGTATCACTAGCATTAACACTGCCTGAGATTAATGAAGCTTGGGTCAGTGATTTCAGCGATGGTTTTTTTAAAGCCGCAGATTACTACGGTATTGAACTGATTGGCGGCGACATGTCTAAAGGCCTGTTAAGTGTCACTATTACCGTGCATGGACAAGTTAACAAAGAACAGCAAATGCTCCGAAATAGTGCGCGTATTGGTGATTGGATTTGTGTCACTGGTAACCTAGGTGATTCTGCACTTGGCTTAGCTGCATTATTAGGTAATGTCGATTTATCTGAAGAAGATAAAGCATCAGCCCTTCAAAAACACTATTATCCAACACCTCGCTTGCTTGCTGGCCATGCTTTGCGATCTATCGTAAGCTCAGCCATTGATATTTCTGACGGGTTAGCATCAGATGTTGGACACATCGCAAAACAATCAGGCTGTATGGCAGTAGTTGATGTTGACGCCTTACCATTATCGGAATTATTAGCGAATAATGTTACAGCAGATGAGGCACTTAATTATGCACTGGCTGGCGGTGAAGATTATGAACTGTGTTTCACAGTGTCACCATCCGCTCTTGGCAGCGTAGAAAGTGCGTTGCAACATGCCAACACACCATTTGTGTGTATTGGACAAATGCAGGCTGGTGAAGGCGTTAGTTTTCAACGCAATAATCAGGCACTTGATTGTAATTTTAAAGGCTTTGAACACTTTTGAAACACTCCGATCCCGCATTAAGTAAACTGTCTCTTAAGAATCCTATTCATTTCTTAGCATTAGGGTTCGGATCTGGCCTAGCACCTAAAGCCCCAGGTACTTTCGGGACTTTGGCAGCACTTCCGCTGTATTTCATAATGATGAACTTGTCATTACCAGTATTCATTGTAATAACACTTATTATTACAGTCGTTGGATTTTGGATTTGTGATATTGCCGCCAAAGATATGCAGGTTCATGATCATGGCGCTATTGTGTGGGATGAAGTCGCTGGAATGCTTATCACAATGATCGCTGCACCCGTTGGGCTATTACCTCTTGTTGTTGGTTTTGCGTTATTTCGTTTTTTCGACATCATTAAGCCTTGGCCAATAAAATTGCTAGATCGCCATGTAAAAGGCGGTTTTGGAATTATGATTGATGATGTGCTTGCCGGTGTTTTTGCCGCTATATGTTTACAAGCAATTCATTATTTTTGGCCATTGGTTTAAATAACACAACGCTATGCAACGTCCACTCTCTCATTATCTATTTATTGCACTAACAGTTATTTTTATTGGCTTATTGTTCTTATCTAATATGCCATTTCCGTTAGTTATTGGCTTGTACTTAATTAGTTGGTGTGGGTTAGCATTATTGGTTATGGTTTGGCAACGATTCAACGGACGTCGCTATTAAATAGGTAAAACTAACGGCATGCAAGTGCAAACCGTTAATTTGAATTTAGTGTTATTTTCGATTAACAAGCTTTTCCTGGGCTTCATCCGGTAGTGATTTATCTAGTGCTTTCAATGATCGTAAGAACAGTCCTAGTCCACCAATCGCTAGCACTAAAATGACGATTAAATCGAATGACGTCATGGTGCGCATTGAAAAACGAATGGAGCTAATGACGCCAAATATTAAGGCGGCAATTGAACCAAGCGTTAAAATCCAGCCAAGATAGTTTCTGCCATTATAGAAAATGAGTCCTACGCCAAACATGAATGGTATCATGATCATGCCACTCGTAATATTAAACGCGTTTCCCATCGCTGAAAAAACATATAAGCGCATTCCCATTCCAAATGATGACGTTACAGTAATGGCGTTTAGTAATAAGTAAAAACCACCACACATCATGACGAGTCCTAAGAAAAACTGTCCAAATCCACCTGATGTACCACCTGCTCCTTTTAACATGATATGTCCTATTTAGTTACGTTAATACTGTTAATTCTGCCTTGCGGGCCCGCTAACCAAGCTGTTCCATTGTTGTCAAACTCGACAACCCAGAATGAATGAGCACTGATCCGTTGCCAACTTTTGCCATTATCTTTAGATAACGATGCGCCATCTGGATTGACAACTATAACATTATCCCCAAAACTATCACTGCCATAAATTGCGCCTTTAAGGCCGATATTCTGTGTTGCTTTCCATTGTTGTTGCTCTAAATGGTAACCAGTAATGACTGGATTTTCCATCCGACCACCAAAGGTCCATTGGGAATCGGGAATCGCAGAAAATATTCCAGCAGTGCTGCCATCAGGGTAAGGAAGAGGTGTGCTATTCCATGTTTGTCCATAGTCAGTTGAACGTAATAAACGCGCATTTTTAGTTGCGCCAGTCGATATCCAAACTTCATCTTCTTCGCTAATTCGAACACAACTGCCGCTGGCTGAAAAACCACCTTCACCACCTTCTTGTGCTAGTGGCACTGAGGTCATTTGATGCCAGCTTTTACCACCGTTTTTCGTTTCAAGCATGAATACTTTGTCATCTATGCTATCGCCAAAAACAATGCCATGCTCTTTATTCCAAAAATCAAAGCAGTTAATAAAGCCCTTTGGACTATTCATAGTGTATTGCAAGTTCCAGCTTTGTCCATTGTCTGACGTTTTATACAAACGGGACTTGTCACCTTCACCTGCCGCCAAAAGGAATACTGTATTGTCTTGAGCCCAAATGTCTCTAAATTGCATGTCTTGAGTATTCAATACCGTTTTTTTATGCCACGTTTTGCCATTGTCAGTACTCATGACAACCAACCCTTTGGTACCACTTGCCCAAATATTACCATTGTCGGCAATCGATAGAGATTGTAATCGTGGTGACTTTTCCGCACCTAGATTATTTTCTATTAGATGCTCAGAGTTTGCTGCGCTAACAGCGCATGTCATTGTTGTGCCGATTAAGAATAGCGTTGTTATTGTTTTCATTTTTACGTCTCAATAGCAAAGAATTTTGAGAGATTAAAGTAGCACTCAAGGTTGAGAGGAACAAGATTATTCTTTGAATTCTAATGAGTATTTGCTAACGTCAACAAACATTGTCAGGCAGGTGAGATTAAATTTGATGAATTATCAATTAATGCTAAAGCGTTTAATTATTGTTGCAACATGTTTTTCTCTTTTGGTTATTGCGCTAGGTGCCTATACAAGGCTCGTTCATGCTGGATTGGGATGTCCTGATTGGCCGCTGTGTTATGGGCATGCTTGGGCACCGTCTTCTACTAACGAAATTTCTCAGGCAAATTTAAAATTTCCTGATATTCCCGTAAATCTTACAAAAACCTGGCCAGAAATGACCCATCGTTATTTGGCGTCTAGTTTAGGTTTGTTATGTATATTTATCGTTGCTTTAGGAATGGCAGTTAAGCGTCGCGGGCAACAGTTTCCGATCAAGCATAGTGCCTTTTTATTAGGTTTTATTATTCTTCAGGGGTTATTCGGAATGTGGACTGTAACCCTAAAGTTATGGCCGCAAGTTGTGACCGCTCATTTGTTAGGGGGATTTACGACATTTTGTCTATTGTTGTTACTTTATTTACGCAGTTACGGCCGCTCAGTGTTATCCATTGGCGTTAAACAATCATTAAAAATTAGTGCTCTAATCGCCTTGGTATTTGTCTTGCTCCAAGTTGCCTTGGGTGGTTGGATTACCTCGAATTATGCAGCGCTCGCGTGTACACAGTTACCCTGGTGTTCAGTTTCTCAAATATCCTCAAATGATATTTATACCGGATTTAATTTTTTGCAAGAAATTGGTCCTAATTATTTAGGAGGTCAACTCGATGGCGGAGCGCGCATTGCTATTCATTTAGCGCATCGTTTGGGCGCTTTGGCGGTGATGATTAGTATCGCTGTATTAATTACGCTGTTAATAAAGTTTCGTATTTATAGCGTTGCTGCGTTCATAGGTGTCGTGACAATAGCGCAAATTGGATTAGGAATATTCAATGTTTACTTCCATTTACCGCTTTATAACGCCGTTGCACATAATCTAATGGGAGCAATTTTACTAGGCACCTTAGTATGGGTTAATTGGTTAGTTCGTCGTAAGATAGATGTGTAATACCAATTGCATTAAATATTTGCCCACTTGTACTTGTTAAAATTAACTAAAATGGCGTTGCTCTCAATCCTAATAGCCAGCTATTAGTCAATCGCGCGCCTTGTTTTAGCTGATTTTCTCTACGCACAACAAGATCACTTACTTAATGCAATTGGTATAAAACCTGAAGGAAATCAATGTGAAAAAAAGGCTGCCTGATAGGATCAGAAAAGAGGCAGCCATGAGAGCAAGAGAGAGAGACTCTTGAAAAAAAGAAGGTGCGCTATTGCTAGCACACCTAGGGTAAAACAGATTTAGTTATTTAATTAACGAATGCTGGGCCTATACCTGAGCTCCAAGCGAAAACTGTTAAACCAAGCATACTCACCATAAACACTAAACCGACAGTTACTAGGCTACTTGCATAAATAAAACCGCGATCTTCATGTATCCCCATAACTATAGGAACACCGGTATAGAGCATATAAACTGAATAAGCGATTCCAGCCAAACCAACACACATCACAAACCATAACTCAGGATAAAGTGTCGCGAATCCAACCATGTACAGTGGCGTTGCTGTGTATGCTGATACTTCAATCGCTTGAACATGGGAAGGGTTGGAGCCAAAACTATGTGCCATCCAGTGCGCCATTAATCCCAAGGCCAGAACGCCGCCAACTAACCCACCATACATGAGTATAGCCATGGCCAATGCTGAGTTATGGGTAAGAAATATGGGATCTCCTGCACCAATACTCCAGCCGATATAAACCGCGGAATAATAACTACAGAGTGGAGGAATTAATGCAATAAATAATGTGTGAGTAAGGGAGTTGATGAAAGATTCATGCCTGTCAGCAATCGTTTTCCATTCTTGTTTCGGATGTGTATAAATGCCCCAAATGTGCGATAAAATCATAGTGTCACCTTTCGATTATGGCGGTTTCTTTTTCACTTGCCGCTTGTTTCAGATATTTAACTCATAAAATGTTTTAACTTCTTAAAAATTCTTATTTTGTTTATTTATCGGCCAAATACCGATCAAATGCAAGTCTTTAGTCTATGTTTTGTTAATTAAATGTTGACATTGTTGTTTTTGATAATAAATTTTTGTTGAAAAAATATGCTGTTGGGGTTGCGTTAATTGAAAAATCAGTCATATTAAAAAGAGCCAATGCGGCGTGTAAGACGATCCTGCGGTAACCAGAGTCTTTAGTTAGATGTGATATGCGACTCATGTTACTCGTTGTTTAATCAATGAATTTAGGGTGAGTTTGTGCGAATAAAAATAATAATAATCGCAGTGCTAGGGATGATCTCTAGTGTGCTATCTGCGACACCAAGTAATATCAATATGACAAGGGGAGTGACAGATATTAGTCACCGTGTATATGACTTACACATGACTATTCTAATCATCTGTTGCTTGATCGGCGTAGTGGTGTTTGGCGCAATGTTTTACGCCATTGTCAAACATCGAAAATCTCAGGGGGCGGTAGCTGCTCAGTTTCACGAAAGTACCAAAGTTGAAATCATTTGGACGGTTATCCCGTTTTTGATTCTTATTGGTATGGCCGTTCCTGCGACTAAAACGCTGATTGAGATGGAAGATAATTCAAAATCTGACATCACCATCAAAGTTACTGGCTCTCAGTGGAAATGGCATTATGAGTATTTCGATCAAGGGTTTGGATTCTATAGTTTATTGGCGACGCCAGCAGAACAATTCGATAATCTTGACGGGAAAAATACTGATGTTGCAAAAGGTGAGCATTACCTGCTTGAAGTGGATAAACCGCTGGTATTACCTATTGGTAAAAAGATCAGGTTCTTGGTAACCGCTGATGATGTCATTCATAGTTGGTGGGTTCCTGCATTTGCCGTCAAGCAAGATGCTAATCCTGGTTTTATCAATGAAGCTTGGACCATCATCAATGAGCCTGGGATTTATCGCGGCCAATGTGCCGAGTTGTGTGGTAAAGACCATGGATATATGCCCGTCGTTGTTAAAGCCGTTACTCAAGATGAATATACTGTTTGGCTTGATGAGCAAAAGCAATCAGTTATCCAAGCGAAAAAAGATGCGGTGCAAGCATTAGCGTCAACCTTAACCATGGAAGAGTCCATGACGCTTGGAGAATCGTTATATATCACTCGATGTGCCGCATGTCACCAACCCAATGGTGCGGGTATTCCCGGCGTTTTCCCAGCACTTAAAAATAGTCCTATGATACTTAATGATCGCGCTGCGCACATTGACATCGTGGTTAATGGTAAGGCTGGCACAGCAATGCAGGCATTTAAGGGACAGTTAACAGCGAAAGAAATTGCAGCAATTGTCACCTATGAACGAAATGCTTGGGGGCATGATACTGGTGATGTAATTCAAGTGAGTGACGTTGATGCAAAGGGGGCTAAGTAATGAGTACATTATCGACAGCACAAGAACACGACGAGCATCAAGATCATAAACCTAAAGGGATGATGCGCTGGATATTAACGACCAATCATAAAGATATTGGCAGTATGTATCTGATCTTTAGCTTTGCAATGTTTTTAATTGGCGGCGCGATGGCCATGGTTATTCGCGCGGAGTTATATCAACCTGGATTACAAATAGTTGAGCCTAATTTCTTTAATCAAATGACGACAGTTCATGGGCTGATAATGGTATTTGGGGCGGTAATGCCCGCATTTACTGGTCTTGCTAATTGGTTGATTCCTATGATGATTGGCGCGCCTGATATGGCTTTACCGCGAATGAATAACTGGAGTTTTTGGATTTTACCAATGGCGTTTGCCATCTTGTTGTCGTCGTTATTTATGGAAGGTGGTGGTCCAAACTTTGGCTGGACGTTCTACGCTCCATTATCAACGACCTATGCGCCTGATAGTACGGCATTATTTGTATTTTCAGTTCACATTATGGGGATATCATCCATTCTTGGGGCCATCAATGTCGTCGTGACGATAATTAATATGCGTGCGCCAGGCATGACTTACATGAAAATGCCATTGTTTGTTTGGACTTGGTTAATCACCGCGTTCTTGCTTATTGCTGTGATGCCAGTGCTTGCGGCGACTGTAACCATGGTATTAACCGACAAGTATTTTGCCACCAGTTTTTTCTCCGCAGCTGGCGGCGGCGATCCGGTATTATTCCAGCATATATTTTGGTTCTTCGGTCATCCCGAAGTGTACATCATGATATTGCCGTCGTTTGGTATTATTTCTGCAATCGTGCCCGCTTTTTCTCGCAAGAAACTGTTTGGTTATTCTTCGATGGTGTATGCAACAGCTTCAATCGCATTGTTATCATTTATCGTATGGGCACATCACATGTTTACGACAGGGATGCCGGTGGCAGCTCGAACTATTCTTCATGTATTTCACCATGCTGATATCTGTTCCGACTGGGGTCAAAGTCTTTAATTGGGTTGCAACAATGTGGCGAGGTTCAATGACCTTTGAGACACCTATGTTGTTTGCTATTGCGTTTATTGTTCTCTTTACCATTGGTGGGTTTTCTGGATTGATGCTGGCGATTACTCCCGCAGATTTTCAATATCACGATACGTACTTCGTCGTGGCGCATTTCCATTATGTGTTGGTCACTGGCGCTATCTTTTCCATTATGGCTGCAGCGTATTATTGGCTGCCGAAATGGACAGGGTATATGTATGACGAGAAGTTAGGGAAGCTGCATTTTTGGGCGTCACTTATTTCGGTTAACGTGTTGTTTTTCCCTATGCATTTCTTAGGTCTCGCAGGTATGCCGAGACGGGTACCGGATTATGCATTACAGTTTGCTGATTTTAATCAATTAGTCAGTTTGGGTGGTTTTGCGTTTGGATTGTCACAATTAATCTTCTTAGTTGTGGTCATTAAATGTGCCCGCGGCGGTGAAAAAGCACCTGCTAAACCGTGGGAAGGTGCTGAAGGGTTAGAGTGGGATATGCCTTCACCTGCACCCTATCATAGCCATACTACACCGCCTGAAGTGAAGTAATTTATGAGTGATCATGTTGGAGAAAACCAAGCGCTTAATGTCAAAAATAAGCGCTTAGTCGCTAAATTATTTGGGGCCATTGTTCTGATGTTTGGCTTTGGCTTCGCTTTGGTTCCCTTGTATGACGTGTTTTGTGAGATTACGGGAATCAATGGGCGCTTGGTTAATAATAATCAAGAGCAGTCAACGCTCGTCGACAAAAGCAGAACCGTGCGATTGCAATTTACAACATCTGTCGCACCCGGCATGCCATGGCAATTTAAACCTCATGTAAATTACGTTGATGTGCATCCAGGGGAGAGCAAGGTAGTAAAGTTTTTAGCGAGTAATCAGAGCGGCGCTAATATCACTGGGCAAGCTATTCCATCTGTTTCACCCGGCGTGGCATCACTTTATCTCAATAAAACAGAGTGCTTTTGTTTTCAACAACAAATTCTAAAATCGGGAGAGTCTGTAGACATGGGACTGGTCTTTTTTGTGTCTACCGAAATTCCAGCTGATATAAAAACGCTAACCCTGTCTTATACATTATTTAATGTAACAGATCCTGATTCGGTACAAGCAGTTGATTTACAGGCGGCGTTATAACTAAAGGGGCGAAGCATGGAACAACAAACAACAAATTATTATGTACCTGCACAAAGTCATTGGCCGATTGTTGGTGCCGTTGGTTTACTGTTTATTGCGATTGGTGCTGGTATGACAGTGCAGCAAATGGCTAGTGAAGCAACGAGTGGTAGCTGGCTATTAACCATCGGAATTTTCATTATAATTTACATGATGTTCGGTTGGTTTAATGATGTCATTAAAGAATCTGATGCTGGATTGTACAGTGCGCAAATGGACAGATCGTTTAGGCAGGGAATGAGCTGGTTTATTTTCTCTGAGGTCATGTTTTTTGCCGCATTCTTTGGGGCTTTATTTTATGTTCGCATGATTGCCATTCCTTGGTTAGGCGGCGCATCAAATAATGCAATGACAGGACAAGTATTATGGCCAGATTTTGAGGCCATTTGGCCATTGGTTACAACGCCGTCTGGCGACACTACTCAAGCGATGGGTTGGCAGGGTTTACCTCTCTACAACACCGTTATTTTATTAATTTCATCAATCACGTTGCATTTCGCTCATGTTGGTTTAGAACAAAATAAAAGAAAGCAACTTACCGCATTTTTATCCATAACTGTTGTATTAGGTGCCATCTTCTTATTTTTGCAGGCCGAAGAATATGTACATGCCTATCGCGAGATGGGACTTACGCTGAGTGCTGGTGTTTATGGTAATACATTTTTCTTGCTGACTGGATTTCACGGTCTTCATGTCACCATCGGCACATTAATGCTTTTTGTCATGCTCGTTCGAGTACTTAAAGGGCATTTTTCTCCTGAGCGCCATTTTGCTTTTCAAGCGACTAGTTGGTATTGGCATTTTGTTGACGTGGTGTGGCTCGGATTATTTTTCTTTGTCTATGTGCTTTAACTTATTGCCATTGCGAATTAGTAGGGGCGTGGGTTTGGTGTAATTAATCCAAAAGCCATTGCAAGAATAATCAGTATTAATAATACGGCGGAATAAATTAGACGCCGCCCGATAAACTGGCTCATTGACACCGTTGTTTGTTCTTTTCGCATTATATTTAATGCTTGAAACAAGCTAATAAGTACGAACAAAAATAAGACAACAAACAGTAATTTAATGGGCCACATAACTCACTACCTTGGTAACTTGGAGTTATTAACTTATATGACAATGAAGCGCTTAGCAATTAACACGATGTCAGTTCTAGGTTTAGTCGTGTTATTTGTTGTCTTGATTAAATTGGGTTTCTGGCAGCTCAATAGCGCCGTTGTTAAACAGCAATCGATGGATGCACGAGAAAAAGCAATGAGCGTCGCTATGAAAAAGCTTCCGCATGTATCAGCTGTAAGGAATTACCATGGACAGCGAGTCTCATTGAGTGGCCATTTGGATTTTGAGAAAACACTACTGTTAGACAATAAAGTACTCAATGGACAAGTTGGTTATCATGTATTGATTCCATTTTACCCAAACATTGACGAATCCGCTGACATGGTGCTAGTGGACGCAGGGTGGGTTGCAGCTGGTGCTCATCGAGACGTATTACCTACGTTAACTCAGTGGCGAGATATTGAACAAATCAGAGGGTTCATTTATCAATCTGAGCATAATCCATTTATTCAAAAAACTGAGCCGCAAAAATCAATCAGTTTTCCGGTCGTCATCAATCAGTTTGATACAGCGGATTTGGCCAAGGTGTTTGAAATATCACTCTATCCGGCAATGGTGCGATTAGACCCTAGCAGTGAGTGGGGGTATGAAAAACAGTGGCTTTGGCAAAACCGAATGACCCCTGAAAAACATCGCGGTTATGCCGTGCAATGGTTTGCATTAGCCACAACACTGTTATTGTTAAGTAGTATTTTTATTTGGCGTTTAAACTGAAAGCAACCTGAGTTATTAGGAGCAATAAATAATGAGTGAGCAGAATAAAACGCGTAAAAATACGCAATTAATTTTTATGGTATTAGCTTTTCTCATACCTGTTGTTGCCGCGAAAATTTTGCTGGCCTCTAACTATAAAGGAGAGGTTAAAACTTATGGGGGCGAGTTACTGGATATGGATTTGTCTTATCAAGAACTAGTTAAAGAGCCCAATTTAACGCGAGATTGGCAATTGATGTACGTGACAAATCAAGTATGTGAAACAAACTGTCAAGAGCAGCTCTATTATGTGACTCAAACCTACCGTGCTCTTGGCCGATTGCAAAGTCGAGTGCGTGTTGGTTCCTTGATGACATCTGCGTTGTTATCTTCCCCCGAATTTTTATCAGGTATTGATTTTACGCAACAGACACTGAAAAACACTGCAACCGATCTTGAAGATAGCGTACTCATCATTGACCCTCTTGGTAAATTGGTGATGCGTTATGAACTTTCTGGGTCGAAACAACAGCGATTAAAAAGATCTCACGATATGTTGTTAGATATAAAACGTTTATTGAAACTTTCTCGCATAGGATAGGAGTTCAAAATGGCTAAGTCTTCAATGATTTCAAGCGGTACGGTAGCCAACGAATCTAATTTTTTTACGAGCTTAATAATCCCCTGGCGTGCTTATTATGAGCTAACTAAGCCCCGCGTTATTATGCTGTTGTTGCTTACTGCCGTCGTTGGTATGTGCTTGAGCACTCAAGGCTTACCTGATGTATCTCGTATGATATGGGGCAGTCTGGGTATTGGTTTGTTATCAAGTGCAGGAGCGGTATTTAACCACTGCATAGACCGTAATCTAGATATCAAAATGGCTCGAACACATCGCAGACCACTACCAACCGGTAAAGTAACCCTGTCTCAAGCGCTGAGCTTTGGTGTATTAATATCATTCGTAGGGATGATCATTTTATGGTGGTTGGTTAATCCTTTAACCGCAGTGTTAACCTTTATGAGTATGTTGGGATATGCCGTCGTGTATACAGTATGGCTTAAACGGGCAACGCCGCAAAATATCGTCATCGGTGGAATTGCAGGTGCTGCGCCACCGTTACTAGGCTGGACTGCAATAACAGGCACCATCGACGGTAACGCGTTATTGTTAGTGATGATAATTTTTACTTGGACACCACCTCATTTTTGGGCGTTAGCTGTCGATAGAGTCGAAGATTATCGTAAAACGGGTTTGCCAATGCTGCCAGTCACTCATGGAATAGAATTCACAAAAACCATGATTTTACTGTATACCATCTTACTGATGGCCGTTGGCTTGTTACCTTATCTAACAGGGATGTCTGGTCTGTTGTACTTTATTGGTTCTACTGTGATTAATTTAGGCTTTTTCTATGTTGCATGGCAACTGAAATTCACACCTAAAAAACGTTCGCCAATGGCGGTTTTTAAATACTCTATCACCCATCTTATGTTATTGTTCGTGATTCTTTTATTAGACCATTATTTGCTATAACAACAATTGGAAAAGATTTGTGAAAAAGATCATTTTAATCGCAGTAGGTGTCGTTTTTATCGTCTTGGGGTTATTGGCTAGAGAGTTTTTAGTTGAACCTAAATCAACACCCAAACTTGCGCAATCAGCAGTCATCGATAAAGGCGATTATCGATTATTTTCTCCTGCTAAAACGGTCTATGAATTCGTTTTAAATATGAATGAAGGGAGCTTTAGTAATCAGGATTTAATGAATAAATGGACATTTGTCATCTTTGGTTATACTTATTGTCCTGATGTGTGCCCGACGACCTTAACGCGCGTTAAATCAGTGTTATCGTCATTAAATGAAACAGCTAATGTGCAGGTTGCCTTTGTGTCAGCTGATCCGCTGCGAGATACACCACAGCGACTTCATCAATATGTAAATTATTTTGATAGTAGTTTTTTAGGTCTTACTACGAGCCATGATAAGTTATTTCCATTTGCGCAAAATCTTTATTTACCTTATGGCATTGTTGCTGTGCAAAAGAGCGAAGATTATGCTGTCAATCACAGCGCGTCTATTGCCTTGATAAATCCACAAGGGAAATATATCGCTCAGTTTAAGCCACAACATATTGCAGGCGAAGTACCAACGGTTGATATGAAGCAGATGGCAAAATCTTTTAAAGATATTGTTAGTTTATGATGTTTGTGAACAAAGAATTTGATGACGTGTCGACTCAACTAAGGTTAATGCGACTGACATAGTTTCGGGTGCTGCATTTAATTCAGTTAATGATTTGGTTAAATGAGTTACTACACGGTCAAAATGTTGTTCGGACAAGCCTAATTTTTCAACTAATGGCCGGTGAATGTCGTCAGGTTTAAAGGTTTACTCGCTTTCTTTACTAAACAATAAATATTTAAAAAATTGTTCTTGATGGCGAATCAATCTATTGATGTCATGGCCGGTAACAAATGGGGCTAATACTGGATCGATAAGGACATATTGATAGAACTTTTTCACCAGCTTTTTAATCGCTTGATCTTGTGGTAACTCTTCAAAAAGCGTGTGCATTGAAACTCCGTAATCTACATTAATCCATTTATTGTTAATGACTTATTAGGGTCTGTTGATCTTTTGAGTTCATTTTTGCAGCAATTTGTTTGGGGTTTCTACAAGGCAGAGCCTATGTGGTGTAGCTGGCTCGATAATAGCTCCTGCATTATCCTAATGAGCTACATCCCTGTAGCAATACACGAATAGGCGATAACGCCGCAGAAATAACAAACAAATGCTGTCCGTAGGATTCACCTAAAAGTATTTTGTGCGGCGTTATTCGTCATTCACTGGGGTAAACCCAGCATCAATCCTCATGCCTTGCCCAAAATCCTTTTAGATTGAACAAAATTTGAACCACAAAGATCAACAGACCCTAGTTAAGTACTAGATTAACAATAACAATTAACGCTATCACAAAAAGCGTTACTAATACAACGCCTGCAATGGCAAAATAAGCAAAGCTTCCTTGGCTAAAGTCTCTTAATCGATTATTGTCATTTTGAACGCCAAATAGTGCTGCACATACACTGACAATAACTTGCCAAAAACTAGGTTTTTGTAATTTATCATTCATTGGCGTCTCCAATTTATGTTAATTGACGTTGTTGTAAGGTGAATCCATTACTACTTGGTATAAATTCTAATTGATGTGTTAAACAATTGAGTTTATCGCGACTATCGTGGCTAACAAATAACACATGAGTATTACTATGACGTGTTATGTAATCAACTAATGCCAACACTTGAGCACGGTGATGATTATCAAGGCCTAAACATGGCTCATCCAAGATCAAAATAAGCGGTAATTTTACTACGGCACGGACAATTAATACTAATCGTTGTTCTCCATAAGATAACTGGGAAAATGGTTGTTTGGCAAGCGAAGATAAGCCAAGTAACTCAAGCCATTGTTGGGCTATTTCAATCTGCGTATCTGTTGGTGAATCATATAAACCGATTGTATCGAAAAACCCTGAAACGATGGCGCCTAAAACGCTAGTACTTGCGCGATAATCACGATGAAATTGAGCGCTAATTAATCCGTAATGGCATTTAATATCCCACACTGTTTCACCTGTGCCTCGTTTGCGGCCGAACAATGTTATATCTTGACCGTAAGCTTTTGGGTTATCGCCGTTAATTAGGCTAAGCAGTGTTGATTTTCCACAGCCGTTGGGACCCGCTAAGCGCCAGTGCTGATTCGGCATAAAATCCCAATCCAATGCATCAAATACAAGGTTATCGTCATAACTCACTTTTACTTGCTTTAATGAAGCGAAGGCTTGTGAATTATCAAGGTGTTCATAATGATGGCAATCAGGAAGGTGATGCGGCAGGCTTACTTCAACCTTGTTATGTTCTTGCCAAATCGATGAATTTAGCACTTTTTCGCGGGCGTCAAAAATAGCATTTTTTCCATCATTTAATAACAATATTTTGTCAATATTACCTGGAAGTTCGTCATGATAAAAATCGATAATGATAAGGCTTTGCCCTGCCTTAATTAAGCTTGATAATGCACATGAAAGTCGATGCTGAGAGGCAATATCTAACCCGGCAAATGGCTCATCAAGAATTAGTAGTTGAGGTTTGGCGGCAATAGCTTTAGCAAGTAACACTTTACGCACTTGCCCTGTTGAAAGCACTTTAAAAGGTTTATCAAGTAGACTTTCAATACCCAACATTACAATAGCTGAATGTGAGTGTTCACTATCTCCAATAATATCAAATGCTGTTCGTCCCCAATCTATTCCACCTTCAATATTTTCGCTGTCATCATTGTATCGGTCAATGGCTAAAATTGTTTCTTCAACATCAAAACTGATTAGCTCAATGGTGGAAGGCGAATTAATATTAATGATGTCTGATGCAGCCAGTGGTTGACTAAATTCTCCTTTGATTAATTGCCCTAGTAACGATTTACCGCACGCATTGTCTCCACAAATAAGTAATGATTCTCCACTTTTTAAGTGGAGATTTTGTAGGTGAAGTGATCGTTGAGTATCGAGCGCGATAAAAATTTCGTTGATGGACAGCATAGTCGTTTAGTTATTTAGGGTTAATTAGCCCAAGAGCATAGCACCAGATAAGTGTTTGCCCAATGCTTGTTAATCCCAATTCGTATTAGCAAATAGTCAAAGAATATAAATGAGCTGTTGACGATATAGGTTGTCAGATGATTTAATGTACGCAACCTTTCTATTGCCGCAGCGTTTTTTGACGATGCGATGAAAGGCCAGAAGAGGAGCGTTAGCCAGGTAGCTACATTGAAAGGTCCAAACCTTAATGATGTGTAGTAATGGGGTCTGACGCCGAGAGATGACTATTGATTTGGATAATAGTTGTTTCGGACATTAAGGCTGAATCCTTAATGACTGTCACCTATTTATTGGTGGAGAGCTTCTGGTCTTTGTATAAACCGTGGCTTTGCGCTGCTGTTTGTCAAATGCCTTTAGTTCTCCGAACGAAATTTGTTCGAGAGAAACATGTTAAATTCCTACATTTTAAACGTTAATTCATGTTGGCTCAGTATTCGCTACTGGTTAGGCAAATTTGCCTCCTGCGTAAGTGCTGGTCATAAACCCCGTTTGTTTAATTCTAGTTTTATTAATCAAATTTAACGGAGTTTATTATGAATCATAAAATCGCCAAATTTGGCGGAACCAGTTTAGCCAATTTTGAAGCAATGAGCCGTTGTGCTGACATTGTTTTATCTTCCCAATCGACACGCATTGTTGTGGTAAGTGCCAGTAGTGGTGTGACTAATTTATTAGTGAGTTTAAGCACAGGGTCATTGTCTGCGACGCAGCGTAATGACGCTATTGCGAAAATTAGTGGGATTCAATCAGCTATAGCAACGCATCTTGAACTGAGCTCACAGCAGTTATCGCTAATTGATGACTTACTCGAAAAAGTTGGCGATATCGCCACATCAATTGCCCGATTAAATGTCGGTGAAGAGCAGGTTCGTACGCAGTTAACAGATCAACTACTTGCTTGTGGTGAACAACTCTCATCGACGTTATTTACACAGGTACTGATTGAACGCGGTGTCAACGCGCATTGGTTAGATGTACGTGATGTCATGCGTACATCAAGTGATTTTGGTAAAGCAACTGTGTGCATTGACACTGTTGCACAATTAGCCAGCGAAAGAATGACTCCATTACTTGAAAAACAAGTGATTGTGACTCAAGGGTTCATTGGTTGTGATACTCAAGGGAATACGACAACACTTGGTCGTGGTGGTAGCGATTATTCAGCAGCGCTACTCGGTGAGGCGACACATTGTTCACAAATTGATATTTGGACTGACGTCACCGGGATTTTCACAACAGATCCTAGAATTACTGCGCAGGCTTATGCGCTTGAAGAAATTAGCTTTAATGAAGCTGCAGAAATGGCGACTTTTGGCGCTAAGGTACTTCATCCTTCCACTTTAATTCCTGCAATGCGTTGCAATATTCCCGTGTTTGTTGGCTCTTCTCGAGCGCCTGAATCGGGCGGTACCATAGTGCGCAATGAAACTGAGTCAAAACCTGTTTATCGAGCGATTGCCCTGCGCCGCGAGCAAACGCTACTGACCGTGACTAGTATGGATATGTTGCATGCTCCTGGTTTTTTGGCGCGAGTATTCACTATTTTAGCTAAATATAACTTGAGTGTTGATTTGGTCACTACCTCAGAAGTGAGTGTTGCTATTACGCTGGATAATACGGGATCAAATTCTGGTGGAAATAGCCAAATTAGTCAGGTAATGCTCGATGAACTGGAAGAGGTTTGTCAGGTGACTATTGAAAAAGATCTCGCGTTAGTTGCGCTTATTGGGAACGCCATTGATACCAGTTATGGTGTTGGGACACGCTTATTTGCAACTTTGCATGACGTTAATGTACGTATGATTTGTCAGGGCGCTAGTTCTCATAATTTATGCTTCTTGGTGGAAGAAAGGCAGGCAACGGATGTGATAAGTCGTTTGCATCACGCCATGTTTGAGCAAAATGCTCGAGGAGTCGCGTAATGATACAGCAACAATTTGATGTCACTGATTTTGCTTTATGGACGGCTTTAGTCACGCCATTTGATGATAACGGCCAAATCGACTTTGATAATTTATCATTTTTGATTGAGCAGCAGGTAGCCGCTGGTAATGGTTTATTACTGGTTGGTAGTACCGGAGAGGGGCTTGCTTTAACAGAGAGTGAACAAGAGAGTATTGTTCGTTTTGTGTGTGATAAAGCACCTGCTACTCCCATTATGGTGGGCGTTGGAGGCTTTGACTTAACAGCGCAAAGAAATTGGATAAGCCGCTGTAATAATCTGCCAATAGATGCGTATTTATTAACAGCGCCACTTTACGCTAAACCAGGTCCTATCGGACAAACTCAATGGTTTAGAGCACTGCTACAAGCGTCTAATAAGCCTTGCATGATTTATAACGTGCCATCTCGCACTGGCACAGAGTTAAGTCCGTGGGCATTAGCTCAGCTGCTTGATGAGGATAACTTCTGGTCAATCAAAGAGGCCAGTGGGAGCCCAGTTAAATTCAGTGAGTTTAAGAAAGCCTTACCTGACATTGCTATTTACAGCGGAGACGATGCATTGCTTCCTGAATTTAGTTTGTTGGGAGCTGCGGGGTTAGTATCTGTATGCGCTAATGTGTGGCCACAAGCAACGCAATTATATGTCGAGCAATGTTTGAGTACGTCCCAAAATACAGCGTTTAATTTATGGCGCGGCGCCATTGAGACGCTATTTAGTGTTGCAAATCCCATCCCACTTAAAGTGTTGATGCACCAGCTAGGACAACTTAACAGTCCTTTGCTACGAGCGCCGTTAACTCAAGAAGAATTAACGTGTTTAGAGGCTATCACGCAAGCTCATTATCAAATTACCCAATGGTATCAATCTCAAACACGCAATGACGTGAATAGTTAACAAGGTTTTATAGAATGAATTGGCAACAAGTTTTAGAACAACTAGAGCGTGGCGAAGTGCGTAGCGCAAATAAAGATGAAAATGGCGTTTGGCAGGCCAATGTAGACGTTAAACAAGCGATTCTGGCTTCATTTAAAGCAGGGGAAAATATCGATTATGACGGTGCTTACGCCGGTTTTGTTGATAAAAATAATCTAGCACCTCGCCAGTTTAGTGTGCAAGACAATGTGCGTTTAGTACCTGGTGGTTCGTCGGTGCGTTGTGGTGCTTATGTTGCACCAGGTGTCATCATTATGCCGCCAGCTTACATTAATATTGGTGCCTATGTGGATAGTGGCACCATGGTTGATTCCCATGCGCTGGTGGGCTCGTGTGCGCAAATAGGTAAAAACGTACATTTGTCGGCTGGTGTTCAAATTGGCGGTGTATTAGAGCCAATTGGTGCTTCGCCAGTTGTGGTGGAAGACAATGCATTTATTAGCGCTGGCTGTATTTTAGTTGAGGGCGTTGTTGTCAAAGAAGGCGCTGTGTTAGCGCCTAATGTCACTTTATCTGCGTCGGTACCGGTTTATGATGCTGTCAATGAACGCCTATTAGAAAAAGGCGCACCCATTCCTGAAAATGCGATTGTTGTTCCGGGAACTCGCCCTGTGAACACTCAATGGGGTAAGGAGCAAGGATTATCGATGCAATGTCCAATCATTGTGAAATATCGCGATAGTCAGAGTGATGCTGCTTTAGCATTAGAGCAGGCACTGCGTTAATGAGTGTTCATCCTTTTATTGAGGAAAATCAGCAATTAATTGCTGATTTTTCGACAACTCAAGATGTGCCATTTTATGCTTATGACATTGATGGCTTAGCTCAACACATCAATCAGTTAGTTAACGATGATATAAAGTTGTGGTTTGCTGTCAAAGCAAATCCATTGTCAAAGATCATTAAAACTTTAGCTGGTCAAGGGATGAAATTTGATGTCGCGAGTAGTGGCGAGCTCGATCAAGTACTTGCTCAAGGCGTCAAATCTGAGCATATTCTTAACACTGGACCCGCGAAGTCATTAGCGCAAATCACGCACTTTTTCGAGCAAGGAGTCAGTGTATTTGTCGCTGAAAGCGTAAATCAGTTGGCGTTAATAAATCAACAGGCCAAAGAATTCGGGGTTGTCCCGTCTATTTTGCTGCGTGTGCAGTTACGTTTTGAGCAAGACAGCGATAACCCACTAGGCGGAAATGAGTTAACGCCATTTGGGCTTGGCAGTGATGAATGGAAAGAAGTCGATTTATCGCACTATCAGCACATTAATGTTGTTGGCCTGCATATTTTTCAATGGGGAAATATGCTTGAAGCTGATGCCTTAATTGATTTATGGCAAACAATGATTGCGCCACTTAAATCATTAGCAAATGCTTTGGGTTTTGAACTATCTGTTCTTGATTTAGGCGGTGGCCTCGGCGTACCTTATGATGGTGACGACAGAAAGCTTGATTGGGAAACCTTAAAAGAAGCGCTAATTAATATAAAAATACAAGCCGGCGTCGATGAACTATGGTTAGAGCTAGGACGTTTTGCGGTTGCTGAGTACGGCTATTATGTTAATCGTGTCGTGGATGTAAAAAACAACTATCAGCAAGAACTACTGGTTATGCAAGGGGGTATTAATCATTTACTGCGCCCAGCCATTACATCACAGCCATTTCCTGCCCGTTTATTAAGACACTCAGACTCGCCATCGCAGCTGTTTCATGTGCATGGCCCTTTGTGTACAAGTTTAGATAAATTAGGAACACTAGCATTGCCAAGTGACATACATGCCGATGATACGTTGATTTTTTCACAGTGTGGTGCCTATGGGTTTACTGAGTCGATGCCATTTTTCCTATGCCATGAATTACCTGCCGAGGTTATTGTGAGTCAAGGCACTGTTGAGGTTATTCGCCCTGCATTACCTGCAGCGAGTTATTTGTTTTAGTATGAAGAGAGAAAATAATGACAGCAATTGAGCATTCAACACTTGAAGTTGCCGTATTAGCTAATGGACAGGCTTTGTCTGTGCCGGTTTATCGTATTCGCGGTGAATCTGATGGTCCTAGTGTTTATATTCAAGCAAATATGCATGGCGCCGAAGTGCAGGGTAATGCCGTTATCTTTCAATTGCTTGAGCAATTAAAGTCACAACATTGCTTGGGTGATATAACGCTAGTTCCTCTAGCGAATCCCATTGGCAGTAATCAGAAGAGTGGAGAATTCACCTTAGGGCGATTTGATCCAATCACTGGTGAAAATTGGAATCGTGGTTATCACTTTAACAAATCATTACCCGTTGAATTTGCTGCAGATAATAAGCACTTAACAAATGACGAGATAAAGCAAAATTTTAGACAAGCAATTATCGATGATTTAGAGCAAAACAAACTAAATAATCCCTATGGTGCCAAGACAAGTCAATTACTATGTGCTCAGTTACAGCGCATGGCATTTGATGCTGATATCGTTTTAGATTTGCATACCGGGCCTATATCTTCACGTCATTTGTATTGTCCTGAATATGCGAAAGACAGAGCTATTTTATTTGATATTGCCCATGTATTATTTATTCCAAGTGATTTTGATGGTGCAATGGATGAAGCGACATTTTGTCCTTGGTGGCAATTACAGCAAGCCTATCAGGCACAAGGGCGTGATATTGAGGTGATGGTGGAGGCCTTTACGTTAGAATTAGGCTCTCAGGAATGGCTATCGTTAGAAGCGGCTAAAGAAGACAGCAATAGTGTGCTTAGCTATCTACAAGCTCGTGGGGTGATTGATGGCGAAGCATTTCAGCCACGTAAAATGATTCGTTACGGCTGCATGCTTGAAAATTATCGCGCACTTTATGCGCCGCAAAGTGGTTTGGTGGAATACCTCGCTCCATTTGGCGACGTTATTGAAGAAGGGGGGCCATTGGTGCAAATACTTCATATGGAGCGTTATGGCGAGTTAGATTGCGTTACTCAAGTTAACGCGCCACAGCGATGTATTCCTGTATTACATTTCGCTTCTGCTAGTGTTAATCGAGGCACAGAGCTTTATAAAGTGATGACTAATTTCTTCACATTGTAAGTTACAAACGGCGTGAAAATCGTTATGCTAGCGCCCATTACCCTTTGTTAGAGATTAAACCATGGTTATTGGGCGCAGAAAAAAGCCACCAGTGGATATGCCATCAGTTCAAGCAACTGTTGTGGAAGTGAATATTGAGCCAATTGAGCTTTATAAAATCTTAAAAATTGAGAACTTAGTTGAAGGCGGCGGCGAGGCGAAGATCCGCATTGCTAACGGTGAAGTCATGCTCAATGGTCTAGTAGAAACTCGTAAACGTAAAAAAGTTTACCATGAGGATGAAGTCGAATACGCCGGTGAGTTGATGAAAGTACAGGTTGTAGGAAAAGAGTAATGGCATTTAGGAGTGGCGCTATCAAACGAGTGTTACTAATAATTGCTGGCTGGATAGCAGTGGTTTTAGCGGTTATCGGCATTGTTTTACCGCTATTACCGACAACACCATTTTTATTACTTGCTGCGTTTTGCTTCTCGAAAAGCTCTAACCGATTTCACGATTGGTTACTTAACCATCCGTGGTTTGGTGATTATATTCAAAATTTTCAAAGTGGTAGAGGCATAACAATGAAGGCCAAAATCAGCACTGTTTTTTTGATTTGGTTATCGATTGGCGCAAGTGTAATCTTCTTTGTACCCATTGTTTGGGTGAAGGTATTACTACTTATTATTGCAATTGGTGTAAGTAGTTATGTATGGACGAGACCAACGTATAAATCGGAATAAAACCCTACGGCGTAATATTGAACGTACGTTTTCACTGTTTATAACAAATAACGAGCAAGTATTGCTTAATGCTTGCTCGTTATTTGTTTTTAGCATGTAATTATATTAATTTTCTTCTCGCCAAAAGTTCATTTTGTTTGTTCTACCTTCTAACTCGATACAGAACGTAGAAGAGCAAATCATACTACCACTGCCTATATTAATGGTAGAACCATCTGGATTTGAATCATCAATATGCATTAAAACAGGTGTTGGTAAGATTGTACCACCTTTGATTTCAATGAACCTATCAGCGATGGTACAACTACTATTACTACATGACTGAGATTCATTTATTTTTCCATCGACGACTTCAGGCGTTGCATTTTTATATTTTGGGGTGCCGTTTGAAATATTGACACGATAAAGGCGAGAGGTTCCTCGTTTAATAATACAACGATTGGTACCAATCGATGGTTGAAATGTGGTAAACCAGACGGCACTTTCAAATGTTAGGCTCGATGCTAATACTTTTTCTCCACCACTATTGAGTGGTAAATACCAACCTTTTTTAGCGGCTAATAGTTCGTTATCTATTGTTAACGTCGCTGGAAGAATATCTGCATTTGTAATCTTTGTTGGACTTTTTTCCTTTGCTAATGGCTGTTTGAACATATAAAAGTTGTCTTGAATTTGAGCGTTATTCGGATGGGCATGATAGCCTGACCCAACGGCAACAGCTAATTGAGAGCCTCCTGTATTCTCCAATAAAGAGACATCTGGTGCGTGATAAAAGCGTCTATTGTTTGACTGGCCTGAGCTTGCAATGTCCGCAATTATATCAACTTTAAGTGTATTTCCATCATCGAGATCTGCGCGTAAAACACGTCCTCCCATGTCTCCCACATAAATTTGATCTGTTGTGCCATCACCATCAATATCAATAGTCTTTACATCAGAAGGAATTGAGTAGCCTAAATTGGTTTTAGAAAGTTCAATGGTGCCGGTTACTGCATCAATAATATAGAGGCCATCGCCGTTGTTGTCAGCTGTTCGAGTCGTTACGGAGTCTTGCTGAATATCATAGCCACCACCAAATACCAACACACTTTTAACACTGTTGCCTTTCTTAATTTGTGTTTTTATTGGGGTCGACCAAGTTTGGCCTAATCCACTAAAACCATTTGAAGCGTCAGTTATTTTCCACTGCAACTTTGGTGTTGTGCGATTGGTGACGTCTAAAGCGTAATAACCCTTGCCACCTCTGCGCATCCCACTCGCTATATACTTTTTGCCATTTTCTGTCCACTTGACAATTTTTCCATCCATACCGTAAATATGGTTAATTGATTTAGTGTTCAAACGAATAGACGGTTGGTTTGCAAGAAGCTTTTTAGGCATGAATGCCCACAGTTCATTACCTGTTGCTGCGTCAATGGCATGAATATATCCCTGATTATCACCAAAAAATATTACAGAACCATCATCGCCATAACTTAGTTCGATCGGTGCTGAATGCAGAGGGTCGGCGATAACTTTATTGTTGAGCATCCACTGAATATGTTCTTCTTTTTCAGTTTCAGACGTTAAACCAAAGTCAGCTGCGCTAATGTCATTATTCGATGATTCATTAAGTTTTGTTAATTGTGAGCCTGTAAGGGCATTGACATAGATATTACGATCCAACTTTGTTAAACGTTCTGCCGCACCGCCATTAGTCACCTCTGCGCCATCGGCGTCTGTACTCCAAAAACTATGCGCTTCTTTCTTGAATAAACCTGTATTTGAGTCTGTAGCAGGGTTACGGTCCTTATCAACGACTGTTCCATTTTTACTCAGCTTGTAATGTTTAAGGTTTCCTCTCCATGACGCTAAATCATTGGGGGTAAACAATGCATAATAAATATTATTGTTATGATTTAATTGGTTTGCACTTGATAGCGTAATGGATGTATTTGAAAATGTTACGGCTTCTTTAATAATATCAGCTTGAATTTCTTTAAATACTTTTAGTAAATCTGATGTACTTGTGGCTGCTTTATATTGGCCACCGCCTGCAGTCGCCATAGAATGAAGCCAAGAATTTTTATTATTAAAATCAATTGTATAAAGTTTGATTTTTTGTAGATCAGAAATGCCGTTAACAGAAATTCCATTTTTAATTTTTTTTGCTAAATTCGTACCACAGGTCGTAGGGTATCCGCGATTTGACTGGCCATCTCGAGTACATGCATTATTCGTGTTATTAATCATCTGACTAATATCATAAGTCATGTTGCGCCACCATTGATTATAGTTATAAGCACCATAACCGTGAGTGGCGTCACCGTCAGTGAGCATTACTATTTTACCTTCTTCATCACCACAGGTATCAGTTAATGGTGTTTTATATCGAAGAGTTCCAGTGCTACTTTGTGAAAGATAAATATCCCGACAGGTCTTGTCATTTAACCATCCATCATAGCAATTAGCTGGTCTATTGAGTGTACCATTTTCGTAACTTTCAGGGTGAGACAGACGTTCGAAAAGGTCGTTATAGTTGAGACCGGTGCCAGTGCCACTGCGCGTCGTGTTAAGTGTTGTGTTGTGATTACTTATTACACGTGAACCCGTCATGTATTTAACTGCTTCAAACAGAGAAGGTACTGATGGTGTGTAGTTCGTTAACCGTTGATTATTCATCTTTTCAATAATCTGTTGTCGAGTACTGACTGTTCGATTGTATGGTTCTACTCTGAAAAATAGAGTACTGCTGAAATACAACGAAAGCGTATTCCTGATCCCGCCGAGATAAGAATGGTTATCTTGGTTTAGCGAGGATGTGTCTATAATCAAACTAATTGCATTACCACTTTTCCAGTTACTTTGATTGACAATTTCCTGAATAATAGGCGCAAGGTTGACGATATTAAATGGTTCTTGTTTATTGGTATTTTCCCAATGAGTAATGGCCGTTGATACGCCTGCATTCGTTAATGGGCGGTCACTAATATTGGTGTTGTCAGTATGATCGAATGCTTGCGAATTTACTGATTTTTCACCTTTAATATTCAGACTAAAGTCATTACAAGGGCTCCTATCTGAGCAGGATTGGTCGGGAAATACTTGAAGGAATACTTCTTCTACCTTATGGCCTTGCGGAATAATAACATTGGAAAAGCGCAAACCAATATAATTACTATTTTTAAAATTAAATGTGCTGTTAGCGCTTCTACCAGTCGTTGTATTGACGTAGACACCAGAATTTGTTTCATAAGCATTGTCTCTATCGTCAGTAATAGGGCGATCAAATCGTTCCACCCGTACAACGCTTGAGATTTCCAAACTGGAAACAGGATAAACAACCGCACTCGTTCTCTGGTTACTACGCATGACGCCAACATTGATACCATTTGCTTCGTTGATAAACTGCGTCAAGGCGTCTTTCATCACGGTGATACGGTTCCTCTTATTTGATACATGGAAGCCCATTGAGCCAGATGTATCAAGGACCATCATCACTTTAGGTGTTACTGTGTCACCTAAGTATAAAATTTCTGTGTCATCTGCGTGTGAGATTGAAGCGAGTGGCAAACACAGTCCGAATATGAAGCAGCAAATAAGTTGTTTAAAGCGTTTCATGGTTAATGTCCCCAGCCTGTTTTTGTACCAGTTTTCTTTAAACCTGTTTCATCAAGGCTAAAAATAGCCGATGTATCATCGATACGTGTGGCAGAAATAGTATAACCAGCACCGTAGTGTTCAGGTGTTACTAGAATATTGTGGGTAGGTGTACTGCCATCAAGTGGTGCCTGCTTTGGATAAACCATCTTAGTGTCGGCATCTGCGTAGCTGTTATTACGAATATAATAGCTCTCTAGAGCGACGCTTACTTCGACAACTGCTGCTTGTGCTAAAGAGTTTTCTGAACGAATGACACTGGCTTGATAACTTGGATAAGCGATGCTCGCTAATATGCCAATAATGGCAACCACAATCATAAGTTCAATTAAGGTAAATCCTCGTAGATTATTCATAAGTAAAGCCTTGTACTATTGTGGTTCGTGCACCTGAGCTATCATTGTTCGCTGTACTAGTCGCTGTAAAATGAACGTTTCGAATCATGAAGTCATTCTGACTCGAATCAAGAGATATACCTGCACGTAGGGCATTTACAGTGTTTGAACGGTAGGAAACAGAGACTTTCATTTTATCGGTACTAAGTTGAGTATTGTTGACTTTAATTTCAACATCTTCGGCAGCAGTCATCGAGCCTGCCATTGCTGCAATATTTTCTTCCGTGGAAGAAGGTTGTCCACTAATCATTTTCATTGAATGTGCCATTGCACTTTCTGCAGCATTAAATGTGATACTCTGCTGTTGAAAATTCGATGTCATTCTTGATTGTTCGCCAGCCTTACTCAACTCTGTTACTGAAATAAGAGTAATCACAGTAAGAACTATTAAACTTAATACTAAAATGGCGCCGCGTTGGTTTGTTAGAATTGAGTTCATCTTTATAATCGCCTATTTCGAATTTTTATACTGGAATTAAATGCATGACGCAATCTTCTATCATTGATATAACCGGGCGTCTTAGTTGATATTTCTTCTTGCGCAAGATGGTATGTTTGACTGTCTTCGAAAGGGGAAACTTCGTCCTGGCTGCTAATTAATAATCCAAGCTGAATTGATGAAACATTTTGCATGTTTGGAGTATTCGTTCCTTTGTTATGTCGAACGTATTTAATATTTCCGCTGGCGAGTACTTCACCGTAGAGAATTTTCATATTCTCAACACCCTCGATTAATTCTTGCGTGTCATACTTATTAGTGGCACTGCCATAATTGATGATGGTTTGATATAAAGCAAAAACGGTTGAACCATTTTTGTTAACTCTGCCTGTATCACCGATGAAATAGAACGTGGATTGGTAACGTGCAATGTGAGCATTACTTTGATAAGCCTTACTGAGATTATTTGTCGTATTTATTCCTTTAGCATGAGCAATAGTGGCAATTCCACCAGTTACATTGGGAGTATTAGTCACTGTAAATATATCGGCGGTAACACAATCTGATATATACACAATTTCATTTTTATCAAAAGTTACACCGTCAGATGTTTTTATCTTTAGATTGGCGGAGCTATCAGATTGTTTTTCAGTAAGTTGTGCACTGATAGAGGACATTCTTGCTATTAATAAGGCATCGGTGTTTGGCCTTATTCTTGATGTTATCGATGCTTCTCCAGAGAATTGGGTATCTGTTTCCCATCCTGACTTAATTGTATATCCAACGAGTTCATTGATTAATGGATCGTAGTTCAGCGGCAAGTCTTTAGAATTAACAACAGTCGGAGGTGGGGTGTTGCTAACGCAACCACGGTAGCCAATCATTCTTATATCGCGTTTAAGATATTCCAATGCGAAACGACCGCTCTCTTGAATCCTTGAATTTGCTTCTGTTAAGTCTTGTGAAACACGAGTATTAAGGTAAATCGAAAATAGCCCACCAACAGTTGCGACACTTATCACTAAAGCGATTAGCAGTTCTACAATACTAAATCCTAACTGTCGATTAATACGTTGATTCATAAGTTTTTCTTGCCCTAGTTAATTATTACTTCTACTTCATAATTACTTTTTGTTCGTTCTCGTGTGGTGATACCTTTGTCGTTTGTTGCCCATTGTTTGGTATCCCATTGCACGGAAATCGTAAAAAGGTTGTTAGCATCAGCTTTTACCGTTGCACTTGCTCCGGGTAATTGTTGTCTAGTATTTTCATCACTAATGCTGTTAATCATTTGTGCCCACTGAGCAATATCAATATTGGCTAACTGATCAATACTGCACCCATGGTCTGCAGTTAAACAATCGGTATTAGGCATTATTTGTCCGGCGCTTTTGACGTCATTAAATTTACCAGCAGCAACTGCTTCTGGATTATTTCGCATTCTTTCAATGATGTCTTGGCTTATTGTTATCGCCTGTGAGCGTAAATAGGCTGAATGGTTGTGTTCCATTGAAACCATATTTAAACCAGCAATACCGAGCATACCAATGGCTAAAATTGCAATGGCAATCATCACTTCCAATAATGTAAAACCGTTTTTTTTATAAAAAGTATTCATGAGCAAACAATTTTATTAATTTCTGATTTAACAAGGGAGCGAACTTGCCCGCCCAAATTTAGTGCCACACCTTTAGCAAAAGACGCACCACGATCGTCACATAAAACGATTTCGCCCGTGTCATCTGGTATACCTTGGGCACTGAAAGTGATTGTACTTGAAGCGAGGTTCTGAAAATAGAAATTAATATTACTACTCAATTCTGCTGTGCGGATCAATGTGTCATTATTATTGAGAATAAGAAGATTATTGCCTGTTGATGCACATTCTGCGGTTTCTTCTACAATCTTTCCACGGCAAATACGCACGTTTGATTTGCGTTTGGTGGCTTCACTTCTTGCATAGGCGATAAAACTGGCAATGGTATTAGATTGGTTAACAATTTCATTATTTTTTACTAGTTGCTGTAAGCTTGGGATGCCTACGAATAAAGTAATGGTAATAATGGTCATTGTAACAATGAGTTCAATGAGGGTAACCCCCTTTTGTTTTTTCATTAGTCTATTATCCATTCATTACACTGGTTAGTAATATAGCATTAATTTTAACAAAAAACTAAGGCACTTTCTTGATATGAAAGTGCCTTATATTTCAATTAATTAATCATAATTTATTAATTACTGTGAAATGATGTAAGCTATTGTTATTTTTCGAAAATTTCGTCAATGGTTCCTTGAGCTAACGGGTGGTAACCAGGCCTCGCAATTTTATATACATTTTTCGCCCATTCATGTCCTTCTGAGGACGTTGTCAGTTGTTTATACAGAGGAACGATCAGTTTTCGACGACCAATAGTGATGAGATAATCTTTAAGTTCGCCATAAATAGCATCATATCCACTGCGTAATGCTAATAGATACCAAGCGTGAGCCATTTCGTTATTAGTACTTATTGTAAGATTAAATTGTTCGTCTAGCTGAGACATTATTTTTATATCTAAGTTAGGTGGTAAATTATTGATGAAATGAAGCCACTGATGAACAGTCCACTCCGAAGTGTCTAAATCACTTGGCGCTGTTTTTCTTAATTTTAACTGCTCAATCTGATTATCTATTTTATCAAACACTGGCGATGTTGGCTGTGGTGTGAATGGAGGAAGACCTTGTGCAAAAATCCATTGTTCAATATCGGCTTTATTTAAAATATTTGGGTGCTTGCTTAATAAATTATCCGTCAAGTATTTATAGAAAGCGTTTGTACCAATACTTTCAAAAGCATATTCGTTAAAGTAATTTTTAATGAAGTTATCAAATACATCACGACCTAGTTTTTCTTCTAAATATACTAGGAATAATTGACCTTTCGTATAGGGCACACTTGAAAACGCCGCATCTGGATCTCTTCCTTGTAAATCAACATATAAGACAGTGTCGTTTGCTGGAAGTTTAGTGACTAGTGAGCGAAGATTCTGCGCGTCTAATGCTTGTTCCATTAATGCTCGTTTTCGGCCAAAAACTTCTTCCATAATTCTATTTTCAACATACGACGTAAATCCTTCGTTTAACCACAGATCACGCCAACTTTCATTTGTAACTAAATTGCCAGACCAAGAGTGTGCTAACTCGTGAGCGATTAAATTAACTAAGCTTTTGTCGCCCGCTATCACCGTTGGAGTAATAAATGATAAGCGTGGATTTTCCATGCCGCCGAAAGGAAAACTTGGCGGTAGAATCAGTAAATCGTAACGACCCCAACGATAAGGACCAAAAAGCTTCTCGGTCGCGTCAATCATCGCTTGTGTGTCGTCAAATTCAGCAACAGCTGAATCTAATACGCTTGGCTCTGCGTAAACACCTGTTATGTCACTCATTGCTTTAAATTCTAAATCACCTACAGCAATAGCGATTAAATAAGGAGGAATTGCTTGAGGCATCGTAAAAAAATAGTCGCCATCGCGTTCGGTTGTTGGTTCGTTATTCGCGCTCATTACGGCTAATAGATTTTTATCAGTATGAATACGCGCATCGTAAGTCATACGAACGCTGGGTGTATCTTGAATTGGGATCCAACTACGCGCATGAATAGCTTGATTCTGACTAAACATGTAAGGCAACTTTTTGCCTGCAGTTTGTGCGGGTGTTAACCATTGAAGGCCTGATGCTTTGCCTGTTGATTGATAGTAAATACGAATTGTAGTGGCTTGGAAAGCCGGATTAATGGTTAGCTTTGCCCCCATAACATCATCACGAGGCGCTAGTTGGAAGTTAATTGAATACCATTTGTCATTTGCCGATTTGGCCAATACGCGATCGATGATTAAATCACGGGTATCTAAAATGACTTGTGTTGTTGCTGTGTCTGACCAGTTTAAATCAAGCTCAGCAAACCCTTTAAGCGCTTTGTTATCAAAATCAACATTAAGATCGAGATAAAGATGACTAACTCTAACGTCGTCATAGTTAGAATAGGTTAAGTCGTCTACTTTTTTTGCATGCACTACTGCAGATAAAAGAAAACAACAGGTTAAAGCAATTAATTGGCGCATAATATTTTTCTTGTTGTAATAAAAGTTCGTAGTGTAGTGTAAATTTTAGCTATTGAACATAACTAGATTTGTGTAAAAATAGTGCTCACTATTTAATAGCTAAGTGTTACACTAGTTGTTCAGATTTAACTCTAAGGACCAACCCATGAAAAAGATCGAAGCGATCATTAAACCATTTAAACTTGATGATGTTAGAGAAGCATTGTCTGATATCGATG
This sequence comes from Psychrobium sp. nBUS_13, assembly GCF_051201665.1. Classification (GTDB taxonomy): domain Bacteria; phylum Pseudomonadota; class Gammaproteobacteria; order Enterobacterales; family Psychrobiaceae; genus Psychrobium. The sequence goes on from NZ_CP179210.1 coordinate 1,420,400, forward strand.
TCACAGGAATGACAGTATCTGAAGTTAAAGGGTTTGGACGCCAAAAAGGTCACACAGAGTTATATCGTGGTGCGGAGTATATGGTCGACTTTTTACCTAAGGTAAAACTCGAAATTGCGATTAACGATGATATGTTAGATCGTTGCGTAGAAGCGATTCAGAGCGCTGCATTTACTGGAAAAATTGGCGATGGAAAGATATTCATCACTGAAATAGAACGAGTCATACGTATTCGAACGAACGAAGAGAATGAAGAAGCTATTTGATAGAATCGTTTAAAAATAAGATTATAAAAAGGCGCAATCGTTAATTGATTCGCGCCATTTTGTATAGCTAGAAGAAAATTAACCTTGAGGGAAATTAAGGTTGATTACCTGTTGAGTACGTTCTGCTAAGTCATTTTGTTTGAGTGCATTATATGATTGTTTCATAATCTCTAACGCAGGTTTCGTTGACGCAGTATTACCGTAGCTGGTTAACACTTCTTTAGCGCGGTTAATTGCTGCGACATAAATTTCACGCTCAAGATAATATTGAGCAATAGCAACATTGTGCTTTGCTAATTGGTTCTTTAAAGCAATCATACGTTGACGAGCGTCTGGTGCATAATGACTATTAGGTCGCGCTTCAATGAGTTGCTTAAAATCTCGAAACGCTTGAATAGCAAATTGCGGGTCACGGTCGCTGCGGTCAATATCAAATAATTCGTGAAACATGTTTTCATCTGACTGCATGTTAGCTAAACCACGCATATAGAAGACATAGTCGATATCTGTGTGTGTCGGGTTTAAACGTAAAAATCGGTCAATACTGGCTAACGCTTGGTCGCTGTTACCTTGGCGATAATAGGCATAAATTAAATCAAGTTGCACTTGATTAGCCTGTGGACCAAACGGATAACGCGACTCTAATGCTTCTAAGATTCGTGTTGCTTTTATTAAATTACCTACATCTAATGCTTCTTGTGCATTTTTGTACATTTGCTCTGGAGCGGTAATACTAACTTGTAATTCATCTGGTTGACTTGAACAACCCGCTAATCCTAGCGCTAAAACTAGTGAAATAGTCACTAGTGAACGTTTTTTATACATCATTTTATTCATAATCCTCACATATTCGACAAGTATCTATTAAGCTGAGGCAAAATAAAAGCTACAATAGCGACTAATCGTGGGTTTTTTTGATTAACTCAATGCCCGTTAGTTCCCTTAATGTAGAAATATAAATGAATCAAGCGATCAATTTAATGGCTAAAGTGGCCATAGAACAGTGTGACCAGCGTTTAGATCAAGCTATTGCCGAGCTATTTACTGAGTATTCGCGTAGTCGATTAAAAGAATGGATAATTGCAGGTTATGTAAAAGTCGACGGCGAAGTTGTCACTAAAGCCCGTGTTAAAGTACTTGGTGAAGAACTTATTGAGGTTGATGCGTTTATTGAAGTGGAGGAACGGCATAAACCAGAGGACATTCCGTTAAACATCGTATTTGAAGATGAACATATTTTAGTTATTAATAAGCCAGCGGGTTTAGTTGTGCATCCTGGTGCTGGTAATCCTGGCGGAACGGTATTAAATGCATTACTTCATCATTGTCCTGAGATAGATAATGTACCACGTGCCGGTATTGTGCATCGTTTAGATAAAGACACCACGGGTCTCATGGTAGTGGCAAAAACTATTCCTGCACAAACTAAACTTGTAAGGATGATTCAAAAACGCGATATTACTCGTGAATATGAAGCCATTGCTATTGGTCAAATGACTGCTGGCGGAAAAATTGAGGCGCCTATTGCACGTCACGCTACACGTAGAACACACATGGCTGTCGATCCTGACGGTAAAGAGGCAATAACACGTTACCGCATTGCAGAAAAGTTCAGAGCACACACGCGATTACGTTTACGTCTTGAAACCGGTCGTACCCATCAAATTCGCGTTCATATGTCTTATATGCGACATGCACTTTTGGGAGACCCTGTTTATGGCGGTCGTCCCAAACCAATTAAAAACTCAAGTAGTGCATTGATCGAAGCAATGCAAGAATTTAAACGTCAGGCATTACATGCGATTAAATTACAATTAGTACATCCAATTACAGGTGAAGACATGCGGTGGCAGGCACCTGTACCTGAAGATATGGTTAAAATGGCTGAACTATTACGCCAAGATACTTTAGACAATCAACCGCAATAATGATTGTTGCGGATTGGACAGCACCTAATCATGTAAAGACGTTAATTACCACCCGCCAAGGTGGTATTAGTCTGGCGCCGTTTGATAGCAATAATTTAGGGGATCATGTTGGGGATAGTCCCCATCATGTTGCCTACAACAGAAAAATACTCGCAAAGAAAGTTAAACATGACATTGTTTGGCTCAATCAAACCCATAGCACTATTGTGCTCCCTCTTAGTCAGGGCTCAATACATGAACAAGTGAATGCAGACGCAAGTTTTTCTGATGCGCCTAAAACCCCATGCTGTGTGATGACTGCTGACTGTTTACCATTGTTAGTCACTAATTTTAGTGGAACCAAGATTGCTGCGATTCATGGAGGATGGCGCGGGTTGGCTGGTGGTATTATTGAAAATACTTTATCGCATTTTCAAGAAAGTCCTTCACAGCTTATGGTTTGGCTTGGTCCAGCAATTGGACCTCGACAATTCGAAGTAGGGCAAGATGTTGTCGATATCTTTGTGAATCGTGACATTGACAACAAAAGATGCTTTTTACCTCATGGCAGTATGTACTTTGCCGATATTTACCAATTAGCGCGCAATATTTTACAGGCTTATGGTGTAACTCAAATTTCAGGCGGCAACCATTGTACTGTAGAGCAGGAGGGAGAGTTTTTTTCTTATCGTCGTGATGGTCAAACTGGGCGCATGGCAAGTTTGATATGGATAGAAAATAATTGATTATGATTTTCATATGTAAATATTTAATGATTACGCTTGTTTTATTGAAAACTAATCCCATCAATTAACTAGACGATGTGTTTATATTGAGGATTAATATGCGCTTAGATAGACTTACTAGTAAATTTCAAATTGCCATTTCAGATGCACAATCTATTGCACTAGGCCGTGACCATCAATATATAGAGCCCATTCATTTGTTTTCAGCATTACTGAATCAAGAAGGCGGCAGCACACGAGCATTATTAGTCGAATGTCGGTGTGATATTTCGACAATTCGAAGCAGAATTTCTCAATCTCTCGATCGACTCGCTCAAGTTGAAGGGGTTCACGGCGATATTCAGCTTTCGAATGCGATGGTCAATTTACTTAATGTTTGCGATAAGTTGGCGCAAAAGCGTAAAGATCGCTATATCTCTAGTGAATTATTTATTCTTGCCGCATTAAGTGATAAAGGCGCATTGGGTGTAATAATCCGCAAGGCGGGGTTAACTGAAACTGGCGTGTCGAATGCAATTGAGAAAATACGTGGTGGACAACAAGTAGAAGATCAAAATGCAGAAGACCAACGGCAAGCACTCGATAAATATACAGTTGATTTAACTGAACGCGCTGAACAAGGAAAATTAGATCCCGTTATCGGCCGTGATGATGAAATTAGACGCACAATACAAGTATTGCAGCGCCGCACTAAAAACAATCCTGTATTAATTGGTGAACCTGGTGTCGGCAAGACGGCAATCGTAGAAGGACTTGCACAGCGAATTATTAATGGTGAAGTTCCTGACGGTATTAAGAATAAGCGAGTTCTTTCTCTAGATATGGGAGCGCTGTTAGCTGGAGCAAAGTACCGCGGTGAGTTTGAAGAGCGATTAAAGGCAGTCTTAAATGAATTAGCCAAAGAAGAAGGCCAGGTGATTTTGTTTATTGATGAGCTGCATACTATGGTCGGTGCTGGTAAATCTGATGGCGCGATGGATGCAGGGAATATGCTTAAACCAGCACTTGCACGAGGAGAACTTCATTGTGTAGGTGCTACTACATTAGATGAATATCGTCAGTATGTCGAAAAAGACGCTGCGTTAGAACGTCGTTTTCAAAAAGTGCAAGTTGATCAACCTAGCGTTGAGGATACTATCGCCATTTTGCGTGGTTTGAAAGAGCGATATGAATTGCACCATGCCGTTGAAATAACAGATCCAGGGATAGTTGCTGCGGCTGTTTTATCCCATCGATATATTACTGACCGTCAATTGCCTGACAAAGCGATCGATTTAATTGATGAAGCGGCGGCTGCAATTCGCATGGCGATCGACTCAAAACCTGAAAATCTAGATCGTTTAGAACGAAAAATAATTCAGCTAAAGCTCGAACAACAAGCTTTAGAAAATGAAGAAGATGATGGCTCTAAAAAGCGTCTTGAGAAATTGCAAATAGATTTAGCGAGTTATGAAAGTCAGTTTAAAGAACTTGATGAAGTATGGAATGCCGAAAAAGCGTCTTTGTCAGGCGCACAAAACATTAAATCCTCATTAGAGCAAGCACGCCAAGACTTAGAGATTGCGCGTCGAGCAAGTGATTTAAATCGCATGTCAGAACTTCAGTATGGTCGTATTCCAGAATTAGAGCGTCAGCTAGATCTTGCACTACAAGCTGATATGCAAGAAATGACATTGTTAAAACATAAAGTCACTAGTGATGAAATTGCCGAAGTTGTCTCGAGAGCTACTGGAATACCTGTGAGTAAAATGCTTGATGGCGAAAAAGCAAAGCTTCTCAATATGGAAAAACACTTGCAACAACAAGTCGTCGGTCAAAATAAGGCGGTTACCGCAGTATCCAATGCAATTCGCCGTTCTCGTGCGGGCCTTTCGGATCCAAATAGGCCAATTGGCTCATTTCTATTCTTAGGTCCGACAGGTGTCGGTAAAACAGAACTGTGTAAAGCTTTAGCTGATTACCTATTTAATAATACGGATGCCATGGTACGGATTGATATGTCCGAATTTATGGAGAAGCATTCAGTTGCCCGTTTAATTGGTGCACCTCCAGGATATGTGGGATACGAAGAGGGTGGTTACCTCACTGAGGCGGTACGCCGAAAACCATATAGTGTGTTACTACTTGATGAAATTGAAAAAGCTCACAGTGACGTTTTTAATATTCTGCTACAGGTCTTGGATGATGGACGATTAACCGATGGGCAAGGAAGAACGGTAGACTTTCGCAATACTCTTATAATAATGACATCTAATATTGGTTCTGACCTAATACAAGAGCATGGTGGAATATTAGAGCAAGCTGATATGACTTCTATGGTCATGGAAGTGGTGAAAAAACAATTTAAGCCAGAATTTATTAATCGCTTAGATGAGAATGTTGTATTCAATGCGCTAACTAAAGAGAATATTAAGCGTATTGCAACCTATCAACTTAACTATTTAGTTGAACGATTAGAGCAGCAGGATATAACGTTCTCTGTAGATGAGCTTGCTTTAAATGCACTAGCAGATATCGGGTTTGATCCTGTATATGGCGCTAGGCCACTAAAGCGTGCTATTCAAGGGTTAGAGAACCCATTAGCGGAGCATATATTATCAGGGCACTTAGGCGCAAAAGACCGTGTTGAGGTAAGTTATAACAATGATGAATTTGTATTTAATAAACAGTAACTAGTATTTAATTTTGCTTTTTATCTGTTTTACAAAACATAGCAGCTTGTTTCTTAGCTAAACTAAGCTGCTTAGCTTTATCTTCTTTAGTTAATGTTTGCAGCTTACCGCTTGCATCTTTTTGTTGAATATTATTAAACGTCGTTAATATCTGAATGTTCTTTTGGGCGATATCGCAGTTTTTCTTTGCAATTCTATCTAACTCTAATTCTTGTTCGCTTAATTCTTTGTCTGATTTGTTCTTACTATCGGTAACGTACTGGCCCTGTTTCGTCATGTCGATTTTTTTAACTTTGTTCGCTGGAATGTTACTCGGTTCATTATAACTATAATGAGTGACACCATTACTGTCTGTCCATCGATAGATATCTGTCGCGTAAACATTGAATGCTAAAAATAGCGACAACGACATTAATAAGAATTTCATGAGTACACCCTAGTTGTTTTTATCAGTATTCAATTTACTACTAAGAAAATTAAGCTTATCTAACAGATTATAAATCAATCTGCATTGTGTTGCACAAAATAGCATGCTTATACGGTATGTTTTTTTACTTTATTTAAGTAATTAGTACTGTTTCTCTAACATATAACCAATAGTTTTAACAATTAAGGGTGGAAAATATACAAACAAAATATTAGTTAATGTTTTTTAGAAAAAGCCCTTGCCAAGTTCGATGGGATCTCTATAATGCGCATCCACTGACACGGGGAAGCACTGATAGAGCATCTTTTAACTAAGAGCTAAGAGGTAACGCTGATACGGGTTAGGAAGAAAAACAACGCTTTAAATTATCTTTAAAAATTATTTAAAATTAGTTGTTGACTTCAAAAAGGAATGACGTAAGATACGCATCCCTAACGCAACGAGCCACACGGTTTGAAGCGTAACTCCTTACTACTTTAAGTAAGTCGAGTTGAAACGTTCTTTAACAATAAGTATTCAAATAAACTGTGTGGGCATTTTTAAGACTTAGCTAACATTTGATTATTAATCAAATGTTCTAGGCTAAATCGGTTAAGTATCAAAAAATACTTAATGAAGATGTTCACACCAAGTAAGAAATTACTTGATATGACAGTAAATTCATTGAGTCGTTTCTTATGTAAAAGTAGGGAACGTTAAACAGTTAAACTTTTAATTGAAGAGTTTGATCATGGCTCAGATTGAACGCTGGCGGCAGGCCTAACACATGCAAGTCGAGCGGAAACACAAGGGAGCTTGCTCCTGAGGTGTCGAGCGGCGGACGGGTGAGTAATGCTTGGGAAACTGCCCAGTCGTGGGGGACAACCATTGGAAACGATGGCTAATACCGCATACGCCCTACGGGGGAAAGAAGGGGACTCTTCGGAGCCTTTCGCGATTGGATGTGCCCAAGTGGGATTAGCTAGTTGGTGAGGTAAAGGCTCACCAAGGCGACGATCCCTAGCTGGTTTGAGAGGATGATCAGCCACACTGGAACTGAGACACGGTCCAGACTCCTACGGGAGGCAGCAGTGGGGAATATTGCACAATGGAGGAAACTCTGATGCAGCCATGCCGCGTGTATGAAGAAGGCCTTCGGGTTGTAAAGTACTTTCAGCGAGGAGGAAAGGTTAGTAGTTAATAACTGCTAGCTATGACGTTACTCGCAGAAGAAGGACCGGCTAACTCCGTGCCAGCAGCCGCGGTAATACGGAGGGTCCGAGCGTTAATCGGAATTACTGGGCGTAAAGCGTACGCAGGCGGTTTGTTAAGCGAGATGTGAAAGCCCCGGGCTCAACCTGGGAACTGCATTTCGAACTGACAAACTAGAGTTTTGTAGAGGGTGGTAGAATTTCAGGTGTAGCGGTGAAATGCGTAGAGATCTGAAGGAATACCAGTGGCGAAGGCGGCCACCTGGACAATAACTGACGCTCATGTACGAAAGCGTGGGGAGCAAACGGGATTAGATACCCCGGTAGTCCACGCCGTAAACGATGTCAACTAGCCGACTGGTGCCTTGAGCACTGGGTGGCGCAGCTAACGCATTAAGTTGACCGCCTGGGGAGTACGGCCGCAAGGTTAAAACTCAAATGAATTGACGGGGGCCCGCACAAGCGGTGGAGCATGTGGTTTAATTCGATGCAACGCGAAGAACCTTACCTACTCTTGACATCCACAGAACTTTTCAGAGATGAATTGGTGCCTTCGGGAACTGTGAGACAGGTGCTGCATGGCTGTCGTCAGCTCGTGTTGTGAAATGTTGGGTTAAGTCCCGCAACGAGCGCAACCCCTATCCTTAGTTGCCAGCACGTAATGGTGGGAACTCTAGGGAGACTGCCGGTGATAAACCGGAGGAAGGTGGGGACGACGTCAAGTCATCATGGCCCTTACGAGTAGGGCTACACACGTGCTACAATGGCGCATACAAAGGGTTGCGAAGCCGCGAGGTGGAGCCAATCCCAAAAAGTGCGTCGTAGTCCGGATTGGAGTCTGCAACTCGACTCCATGAAGTCGGAATCGCTAGTAATCGTAGATCAGAATGCTACGGTGAATACGTTCCCGGGCCTTGTACACACCGCCCGTCACACCATGGGAGTGGGCTGCAAAAGAAGTGGGTAGTTTAACCTTTCGGGGAGGACGCTCACCACTTTGTGGTTCATGACTGGGGTGAAGTCGTAACAAGGTAGCCCTAGGGGAACCTGGGGCTGGATCACCTCCTTACAGACAAAAATAAAACAGGTTTTTAGGTAATTAATCTAAAAATACAGTTTTATTCAGGTCGTCACTAGTGATGACCAATCATTCGATACTTTTCTTTAAGTGTCCACACAGATTATTTGAATACACTAGCATGTTGATGAAAAGCGATAATAAATCTCTTTTATAGAATCAACATTGTCTGAAACGACAAAGTTAAGCAACATTGCTTACCTTTGTCTTTTTAATAAAGACTGCTCTTTAACAATTTGGAAAGCTGATAAATTCAAAAATAGAATTTAGATTATTGTGTAAACAATAATTTTTATTCGAAGTTCTTAAGTAATTAGTGAATGCTAATTACGAACACAACAAGTGTTCTTGGATATTTTTGAGGCGAAAATGATTTACGAATCTAATAATCTAAAAATAAATACTTAATTTATTTTTCAGGATAATTAGAAGAATAATGATAAAACTAGACATAGCAGACATTGGTCTGTGAAATCGAAAACATTAGTTGTTTTAATTAACACATCTAACGTATTGCGCAGATAATTTTTTCTAATGCAAGGCGGACGAGCAATGAGGGAAGGCGTGTAACGTGTTACATAACTGACCGAATGACAAAGTCCAATGGCGCAGTAGAAAAAAGAATCAAGCAAGACACATTAGGTGTTGTATGATTAAGTGACTAAGCGTATACGGTGGATGCCTAGGCAATTAGAGGCGATGAAGGACGTGTTAATCTGCGATAAGCGTTGGCAAGGTGATAAAAACCGCAATAGCCAACGATTTCCGAATGGGGAAACCCAGCTGCCATAAGGCAGTTATCTCAACGTGAATACATAGCGTTGTGAGGCGAACCCGGGGAACTGAAACATCTAAGTACCCGGAGGAAAAGAAATCAACCGAGATTCCCTTAGTAGCGGCGAGCGAACGGGGACCAGCCCTTAAGTAATTAATAAGTCAGTCGAATGCACTGGAAAGTGCGACGATAGAAGGTGATAGTCCTGTAGACGAAGACGAATTTTTTATGAAAACGAGTAGGACGGGACACGTGATATCCTGTTTGAAGATGGGGGGACCATCCTCCAAGGCTAAATACTACTAATTGACCGATAGTGAACCAGTACCGTGAGGGAAAGGCGAAAAGAACCCCTGTGAGGGGAGTGAAATAGAACCTGAAACCGTATACGTACAAGCAGTGGGAGCACAGATTTGCTGTGTGACTGCGTACCTTTTGTATAATGGGTCAGCGACTTACATTTTGTAGCAAGGTTAACCGTATAGGGGAGCCGTAGGGAAACCGAGTCTTAACTGGGCGATAGTTGCAAGGTGTAGACCCGAAACCGGGTGATCTAGCCATGGGCAGGTTGAAGGTTGAGTAACATCAACTGGAGGACCGAACACACGTATGTTGAAAAATGCGGTGATGACCTGTGGCTAGGGGTGAAAGGCCAATCAAACCCGGAGATAGCTGGTTCTCCCCGAAATCTATTTAGGTAGAGCGTCATGTATCACCATTGGGGGTAGAGCACTGTTAAGGCTAGGGGGTCATCCCGACTTACCAACCCTTTGCAAACTCCGAATACCAATGAGTGCAATCATGGCAGACACACTGCGGGTGCTAACGTCCGTAGTGAAGAGGGAAACAACCCAGACCGCCAGCTAAGGTCCCAAAGTACTAGTTAAGTGGGAAACGATGTGGGAAGGCTTAGACAGCTAGGAGGTTGGCTTAGAAGCAGCCATCTTTTAAAGAAAGCGTAATAGCTCACTAGTCGAGTCGGCCTGCGCGGAAGATTTAACGGGGCTAAACTAGTCACCGAAGCTGCGGATTCATACTTTGTATGAGTGGTAGGGGAGCGTTCTGTAAGCCGTTGAAGGTGTGCTGTCAGGCATGCTGGAGGTATCAGAAGTGCGAATGCTGACATGAGTAACGATAAAGGGGGTGAAAAACCTCCTCGCCGAAAGACCAAGGGTTCCTGTCCAACGTTAATCGGGGCAGGGTAAGTCGACCCCTAAGGCGAGGCAGAAATGCGTAGTCGATGGGAAACTGGTTAATATTCCAGTACTTCTTATAATTGCGATGGGGGGACGGAGAAGGCTAATCTAGCATGGCGTTGGTTGTCCATGTTTAAGGCAGTAGGCCGTTGTTTTAGGTAAATCCGGAACAACTTTGGCTGAGAGTCGATGACGAGCTACTACGGTAGTGAAGTAGATGATGCCATACTTCCAGGAAAAGCCTCTAAGCTTCAGATTATAAGGAATCGTACTCCAAACCGACACAGGTGGTCGGGTAGAGAATACCAAGGCGCTTGAGAGAACTCGGGTGAAGGAACTAGGCAAAATAGTACCGTAACTTCGGGAGAAGGTACGCTGGCTGTGGTGATGAGACTTGCTCTCTAAGCTACGGTCAGTCGCAGTGACCAGGTGGCTGCAACTGTTTATTAAAAACACAGCACTGTGCAAAATCGTAAGATGACGTATACGGTGTGACACCTGCCCGGTGCCGGAAGGTTAATTGATTGGGTTAGAACTTCGGTTCGAAGCTCATGATCGAAGCCCCGGTAAACGGCGGCCGTAACTATAACGGTCCTAAGGTAGCGAAATTCCTTGTCGGGTAAGTTCCGACCTGCACGAATGGTGTAATGATGGCCACGCTGTCTCCACCCGAGACTCAGTGAAATTGAAATCGCTGTGAAGATGCAGTGTACCCGCGGCTAGACGGAAAGACCCCGTGAACCTTTACTACAGCTTGGCACTGAACATTGAACCTACATGTGTAGGATAGGTGGGAGCCTTTGAAACCAGAACGCTAGTTTTGGTGGAGGCAATCTTGAAATACCACCCTTGTACGTTTGATGTTCTAACTTAGGTCCCTTATCGGGATTGAGGACAGTGTCTGGTGGGTAGTTTGACTGGGGCGGTCTCCTCCCAAAGAGTAACGGAGGAGTACGAAGGTTAGCTAAGCATGGTCGGACATCATGCGGTTAGTATAATGGTATAAGCTAGCTTGACTGCGAGACAGACACGTCGAGCAGGTACGAAAGTAGGTCATAGTGATCCGGTGGTTCTGTATGGAAGGGCCATCGCTCAACGGATAAAAGGTACTCCGGGGATAACAGGCTGATACCGCCCAAGAGTTCATATCGACGGCGGTGTTTGGCACCTCGATGTCGGCTCATCACATCCTGGGGCTGAAGTCGGTCCCAAGGGTATGGCTGTTCGCCATTTAAAGTGGTACGCGAGCTGGGTTTAGAACGTCGTGAGACAGTTCGGTCCCTATCTGCCGTGGGCGTTTGAGAATTGAGAGGAGCTGCTCCTAGTACGAGAGGACCGGAGTGGACGAACCGCTGGTGTTCGGGTTGTCATGCCAATGGCATTGTCCGGTAGCTACGTTCGGAATCGATAACCGCTGAAAGCATCTAAGCGGGAAGCGAGCCTCGAGATGAGTTCTCACTGGAGATTTAATCTCCCTAAAGGGCCGTAGGAGACTACTACGTTGATAGGCAAGGTGTGTAAGCGTTGTGAGGCGTTGAGCTAACTTGTACTAATGACCCGTGAGGCTTAATCATACAACACCTAATGTGTTTTACATGAGCATCTTAAAAATAGATACTAAATCTATTTTTCAAGAGATGTTCTAGTCTCAGAAATATCCAACAAAGAACGCTTGTTGTGTTTAAGAAGATTTTTGAAAGCTTTCCAAATTTAGTGGTTGTGTTCGCTGTAACACATCGCTCTTTGCCATCCATGGCACCGCGATGTTAGTGAATTCATTCACGTAAAATTAGTTTGGTAACCATAGCAAATTGGTCCCACCTGATCCCATTCCGAACTCAGTAGTGAAACGATTTAGCGCCGATGGTAGTGTGGGGCTTCCCCATGTGAGAGTAGGACATTGCCAAACACCTATTTAGTCGAGAGGCCCCGTGTAGAAATACACGGGGCCTTTTGCATTTTACGCGTTTATAATTGTTTCTATCGCTGTGGCTTCATCGCACTGACGGGGCCTCACGCCTAAAGCGCTACCGCGCAGTCCTGCTCCCGACGCTCACCCGCTGCTTCGCAGGGATTCATTCGCTACATCCATGTAGCTCACCCTTCGGGCAGCTTACGCTGTGCAAAATGGCTTTCCTGCCATTTTGTCCCCAACTTGCTTTCGCCTTGTTGCGTCGAACGCTGTTCGACGGACTGCGGCTCAAGAGAGTAGGACATTGCCAAACACCTATTTAGTCGAGAGGCCCCGTGTAGAAATATGTCAACAACGGTTTAAAATTGACCCACTTTTTCAGTAATTCATCGATTGAAAACTGACCCAGTTAGTCTTGATAGGTATCAATAATACCCGCTTTTCTTTTTTCTCTTAATCGATAGCTTTCGCCAGTTAATTGCAACACATGAGAGTGATGTAGTACGCGATCTAACATGGCCGCTGTTAAAGTTGCATCATCTGAAAAGGCGCTCGGCCACTGTCCAAAGGGTAAATTGCTCGTTAGAATCAAACTGCCTTTTTCATAACGCTTGGCAATGACATTAAAAAATAGATTTGCTTCATCACGGCCAAATGGTAAATAGCCTATCTCATCGATGATTAGCAACCGAGGAGCAAGAATAGAGCGTTGCATGTAGCTTTTCAATTTTCCTTGCCGCTGTGCACTGCTTAGCTGAAGCATTAAATCTGCGGCACTGATAAAACGTGTTTTCTTGCGTTGCTCAATGGCTTTATAACCTAACGCAATGGCTAAGTGCGTTTTACCTGTACCACTTGGACCTAGTAAAATGACATTCTCACACCGCTCAATAAAGGCAAGCGAGCTTAGCTCCGTTATCGCTTTACGTGGTGCCCCTGTTGCAATCTTGAAGTTAAATTGGTCTAGTGTTTTGATGCTTGGAAAACCGGACATTTTTAGCATGATTTCTCGCGCCCGATCATACTTATTCTCTAACTCGCTAGTGAGGATCTGATACAAAAAGTCAGCATAACTACTTTCATTTTTGACGCATCGACTCGCAATGTTAGGCCAGTTGTTTTCTATATTTCTTAAATTGAGTTGCTCACATATTGAAGCGATTTGTTCATGTTGAATACTCATAGTTGCTCCAGTAGTTCACTGTAAACAGATATCGGGTGTTGATAGCATTCAATATCAATGGGCGCAATAAACGACACTAATGCGCTGCTCTTTAAATCCAAACTGCTGTGAAGTTTTTGTGGAAGCGGTTGTAAGTACGCCACTTCTTCATCAAGGAGGTATTGCGGCTTTTGTGCGGTCGTACCATGAATACGTTGGTGGGCGACATCGTTTAGCCATCCGCCAATTTTGCTATTGGCATTTGCACAATCTAACGATAAGCCCGCTTGCTTGAGCGTTGCATGCAGTGGTACAACAAAGCTATTCTTCAAGTAATGGTTAAATCGTTCAACTTTCCCCTTGGTTTTAGCACGATACGGCCGACATGCTTTGGGTTGAAAACCATATTCCTCAGCCAAATCAAGAAACGATTGATTCCAACGGTGCTTTCCTTCACCGTAAACATCGCGCTCAATAACTAATGCTTTAGCGTTGTCGCATAACACTTGTTTTGGAACGCCGCCAAAATAGTGAAATGCTTCCCTTAATCCGTCCATCCATGCTTCTGTTCGCTCATGGTCATAAAAATAGACGTAGCAGGCTCGTGAATAGCCAAGGGTTGCCACAAACGCCTTAATGGTAAGCTTTCCGCGTTTAATCGTGGTGAAGTCTATTTGCATTTGTTGACCCGGAACGGTTTCAAATCGAACAATAGGCTCTGGTGTTAATTGCTTGAAAGGGGATAAATACACCCTGAGTTGCGTTATTCCACCTTGATAACCTCTAGATTTTATTTCTGACAACAAAACAACAGCTGGGATCCAGTGTGGTTTTGCAGCATCTATTCGACCTTGAATATACTCATGGAAGGGACTGAGTTTAGTCGGTGGTGAATGTCGTTTTGTATAATGAGGCACGTCATAGCCTCTTAAATATTTACGCACAGTATTGCGCGATACGTTTAATTCTTTGGCAATGGCGCGAATGCTTTTGCCTTGTTTATGCAGGACTTTAATATCCACAAATAGCTCCTTCGTTAACATACCGTATCACCTAAAAATAAATAAATGATACATCGGTGGGTCAATTTTGGATCGATGTTAGTGGGTCATTTTTGCACCGTTGGTGACACAAATATTTAATGCATATCTGGTATTAGTGCATCATCTAGGCGGATTTACGCTAAAATACTACCAACCGCCCTCCAGATTGATCTTGTAATCATTAGGCGTTACGGAGGTCAATAGTAACGCTTATGTAAAAGACTACTTTATACAGCCTTTTTATTAGGTTCTGTTAGCGTTGTAGACTTTATACTGTCAGCCTTTTACACTAAGCAAAAATATTCGATGAGCAATTAAAAATGACTACACGCAGCGCATTACTTGATCTGTTAGAGCAAACCCTACAGCCAAATAAAATCAAAGATTACTGTCCCAATGGCTTACAAGTTGAAGGAACGCAGCATATAAAGAAAATTGTCACAGGAGTGACAGCTTCTCAAGCAATGATTGATGCAGCAATAGCAGCAGATGCTGATGCATTACTTGTTCATCACGGTTATTTCTGGAAAGGTGAAAACCAAACCGTCACGTCACTGAAGAAAAAACGCATTAAGAGTTTATTAATGGCTGATATTAATTTGATTGCTTATCACTTGCCGTTGGATATTCACCCAACCCTAGGAAATAACGCTCAGCTGGCGAAGCGCTTTAATATTACCAATGTCGAGGGCCTGGAATCTGGAAACCCAGTGAGTGTTGCGGTTAAAGGCGAGCTTGAAAAAGTGCAAACGTTGGTACAATTTACACAAACTATTTCTGACTCACTTGGCCGTACTCCGTTAGTTGAAGGAGATGCTAATAAAGAAATTCGCACAGTGGCTTGGTGCAGTGGTGGCGGTCAAAGTTTTATTGAAATGGCAGGAGAGCAGGGAATAGATGCATTTATTAGTGGTGAGGTGTCAGAGCAAACAATTCATTTAGCGCGTGAATATGACATTGCCTTTATTGCAGCAGGTCATCATGCAACAGAACGATATGGCGCTAAGGCACTAGGGGAGTTTGTTGCTCAGGAGTTAGGTGTTGAGGTTGAGTTTATCGATATTGATAATCCAGCCTAACAATCACTTATCTAGATAATGCCACCTTAAGAAATGTAGGTGGCTAAATCGACAATTTTTAAAAATTAAACGTTGAGATGGGTGACAAAATTACAAGGACCGTGGCTAGCATCTAGTTGTTCTTTAATTACTTTTTTCCAACCTGTACGACAAGCGTTGGTTGAACCTGGTAAACAAAAGATAGCGGTTTTGTTTGCCATGCCGCCTAAGGCACGTGATTGAACGGTAGATGTGCCAATTTCATCAAATGAAATTTGTCTAAATAATTCTCCAAAGCCTTCAATGTTTTTATCAAACAATACAGAGATAGCTTCTGGTGTATTATCACGTGGTGTAAAACCCGTTCCGCCAGTGGTAATAATTGCGTGTACATTGTCATCAGCAATCCATTTAGAAACGACTTCGCGTATTGCATAGACACAATCTTTAACAATGGCGTTATCAGCTATGTTATGGCCATCGGTGTCGATTTCTTTGACGAGTAATGCCCCTGAAGTATCGGTAGATTCGTCACGTGTATCTGAAATAGTCAAAACGCTGATATTTAATGGGATAAAGTCATTCGCACAGGGCATAGTTGTTTCCTTGCTTCAATTAGTTGACGACATGATAACAAAGTTAGTGTTTGATAGTGAGCCGTTAGCTAATTAAAAAACGCTACCTAATTCAAGGCAGCGTTTAATACCAATAGCATTAAATATTTGCCCACTTGTACTTGTTAAAATTAACTAAAATGGCGTTGCTCTCAATCCTAATAGCCAGCTATTAGTCAATCGAGCGTCTTGTTTTAGCTGATTTTCTCTACGCACAACAAGATCACTTACTTAATGTAATTGGTATAATCCATTTAAGCGGTGAGGCTATCTGATTCAAAAGAGGCTTTAACTGGTGTAGAGGGCTTAGCGTTACTTGAGTTGTTTTGAACCTGAAAGAAAGCAATTAAATGTTCTAGTTCTTGCGCGTGACTGGTGAGATTAGTACTGGATTTTGCTGCGAGAGAAACTAACTCTGAGTTTTTCACTGTGATATTCTCTAGGTGTTTTGTCGTTTGATTAATTTCTTCCATGCTCGATGATTGCGAGGTCGACGCATTGTCAATATTGGCAACCACGGTTGAAACCTCAGAGACACTATCAATAATATTTTGTAAAGTTTCACCGGTATCAGCTACTAAGGTTGAGCCATCACTCACTTTATTTTGAGCATCGCCAATTAAGTTTTTAATATCCTTAGCCGCCGCAGCACTGCGTCCCGCTAAGTTTCTAACTTCGCCTGCGACAACCGCAAAACCACGCCCTTGCTCACCAGCTCGCGCGGCTTCAACGGCAGCGTTAAGCGCTAACAAGTTAGTCTGAAAAGCAATATTATCGATGAGGCTAATAATTTCTGAAATATTGCTGGTGGAATGATTAATATTTTCCATTGCGCTGATTGCTTTTTGCACGACATCGCCGCCTTGCTCCGCATAATCTCTCGCTTTTTGTGCCAAGATATGCGCTGTTGAGGCATACGTTGAATTATCTTGTACTGTCGCAGTTACTTCAATCAACGCAACATTGGTCTCTTCAAGGCTTGCTGATTGCTCAACGGTACGTTTATGAAGGTCTTCGTTGCCATCAGATAAGTGACGTGCTTCACTATTCACACTATTCGCTGATTGCTGAATTTTTGAGACAATGGTCGTGAGCTTTTCGACGGTGGCATTGGCGTCAATTTTCAATTGTTCGAACTGGCCCTTGTATTCAGCGGTTATAGTTTGCGTAAGGTCGCCCTTTGCTAAGGCACTGAAAATACGTAGCGCATCGGTTGTTACCTGATCGGAAACATCGACTAATTGATTAATACTGTCTGAGAACGATTTAAAGAAACCCATTTTATCTTCAATCGCAATGCGTTCGCTAAAATCCCCAGCAAGGGCATTATCGACTACTTGTTGAATTTCATTTTGAGTTTTGACTTCTGGTGTGCGATCAACAATTTCAACCACGGTGCCTAATTGTTCGCCTGTGACGTCAAACACTGGATTGGAAGTAAATTGAAGCGTTAAGCCTCCGACGATACTTTCTTGTTGCTGTTGCGTATTAAACCCAACTAATGCGGCACTACTAATACCCATTGTACCAAACACTTCAGAAGATTTAAAACCGCCAATGTTATCAGTCGGTAACTTAAATATGTCGATATGACGCTGTAATAAATTGAGTAGCGCATTATTGCTATACACGACTTTGTGGGTTTTACTGAGCACCATTACGTTTCCACTTACATTGTCTAATGCTTGTTTAATACGCGTATTAATGCCTAATTCTCGTTGCGTTGCTTTGTTACGCTCATTGAGGTTGTCTTGCATGTTGCCAAGAGCGGATAGCAGTTGGCCTATCTCATTGTTACGATTGCGGTTAATGGTATTATCTAATTTACCGTCTGCAATTGATTTAGCAACCGTTATTGCTTCTACGAGAGGTTCACTAAGGCTCCGTGAAAAAGCAAGCGCGCACCCAAAAAGAACCGCTATCGTGATCACTGCAATAATGACCGTTTCCCAAATCAATGTACTAATTGCTGAAAAGGCTTCACTTTCATCAATTTCAGCAATGATTCCCCAGTTTAAGTCGGTAATCTTTAGCGGTGCAAATGCCGATAAAACACTATGATCTAAATGATTGGTAATAGTGTCGCTGCCGGTGAGGTTATTCGCAATATTAGTTGTTGCCTGAGTGTCGACGGGGGTTCGTAAAATAGTATTTGTATTGCTAAAACGCGATTGTGAGCGCATTAATTTGTCGTCACCGACTAAGAATGTTTCACCCGTTTCTCCCAGTCCATCACTGGTTTGCATAATGTTATTAATTACACCAATTGGCATTTGGAATACCAATACCCCAATACGTTCATTACCATCGAAAATAGGGGAGGCAATAAAGGAGACTGGTTCGCCGTATGATGGCGTATAGAAAGTAAAATCAATTAATTTGGCTTGGTCAGTGACATCAATGTTACGTGCTGCTTTAAAAGCTTTCGCAAGCCCCGAATCTTGGTAGGAGCCGTTAAGAACGCTGGTACCAAAATCGACTTCCTTAAACACGCTGTAAACAATATGGCCTTGATCTGGCTCGATCAGAAATATGTCGTAATAGCCAAATTTATTAAGGTAATTTCTAAATTTAGGATGATATTTAGCATGGCTATCGTGATAGCTAGACTCTTCAATACCACGCATTAGTTTGTCTTTGCTGCCTAACGGATTATCATTATTTGCGATGTAGGAAAATTGAGCGCTAAGAGATGGTTCTTCAGTTGGGATCAGGCTATCGATAGATGGGATCTGATTAGTGGCTTTATGCTTTTTAAATTCACTAAGAAATTCGTTTTGATAAAAACGGGTTAATGCGTCAATTTTTTCTTGTTCACTTTGCGGTAACTGTCTTGATAGATCATAAATGTTGTACGTAAACTCACGCATCGCACTGATGATCATTTCACTATCTGAAAATGTGGTTACTTGATTTCTTACTTGAGCAAAATAGGACTCTACTTGAGATTTCTTTGCCGCTTTAAGGGATTCTAATTGATTTTTGGCGCTGTCATGAAGGGCGAATGAAGTCGATACTGTATTAATGACTCCTGCTATCAGTAACGGTATCAAACCGGCAAAGGTCATCGCGAGCATCAATTTACGTTTCAGTGTCATGTTGCTCGTTGCGCTTGTCATTCCCATCATAAAATCTTCTACACTCCTGTATTTAATTAACATATTAGTCGTATTAAATTCCAATAATCAAGTACTTTTTTATTTGTTCTTCAGTAATAATCCCTTGTAAAAACTAGGGATTAAAGAGAAATGAGAGGTAAACGTAATAAATAACGGCGCTGTTCCAAAATACTGTTGTCACCCGTAAGCCGCGACTAATATTTGCTGTTTATCTAGCTTTGCGTTGCTTTCCCTGAACCACGCAAGATAATTAGATAAATACGTCGTTGCCACACCTTTCATTTTTCCGTTAATCCAGCCTTTAAAGTTAGCTATCGCGCCATTCACCGTTTGGATATGGTACACCTCATCTATTACTCTGATTTCACCGTTGATTAACCGCTTATGGTCACAATATTTTTGTTTGGTAATTGCCACATAGGACCACGAACCATCGCTGCATAATACCAATTGCATTAAATATTTGCCCACTTGTACTTGTTAAAATTAACTAAAATGGCGTTGCTCTCAATCCTAATAGCCAGCTATTAGTCAATCGAGCGCCTTGTTTTAGCTGATTTTCTCTACGCACAACAAGATCACTTACTTAATGCAATTGGTATAATACCGAGTGTTCAGTGATATTTTCAGCTAAATTCGCTGCTATTTCTGCCGTTGTATCAGCCGCTAACATAGGGGTAATCATATGGTTGCTGCGATCTATCGATAAAAGAACGGCAACTTGACCATCCTTGGTTCGTTTATCGATGCCGCCCCCTCGTTTTCTGGGCTGACGTTGCTCCGCTAAAGTGTTCGAACCTTTTTCTGAGTAAGCTAGAAAAAACTCATCAACTTCAATAATTCCCGATAGCTTATCGTCATTTTTACCCGCTTGAGCAACCAGAAAACGATGTCGCCATAAGAAAGCCGTTTTAAGGTTAATACCACAAACCTCGGCAACTTCTCTTAGGGGGAATACCAATTGCGTACAACGGGCATAATCTTCCCACAGATGAGATTTATGTAATCGAGCGAATGGTGTCTTAGTTTTGTTGTTAAAGGTTTTATGACAACCTTTACAGCGGTATCTCTGTATCGCACCTGATTTCCCCCACTTTTTCAATTGAGTGGATTCGCAATGAGGGCATTGTGGGGATAGATCAAAAAGAGGCTGAATAATTTCATCGGTACTGATTTCAGCCTCTAGGGCTTGAATTGACTGATGAACTATCTCTCTTTGCGCTGAAGTCATCGAGGAACGTTGTTTCATTATCCGGTTAAGCTTACTTACAAATGATTTAGTATTGATTACCAATACCTTCAATAAGTTAATCTCACTATTGAGTATAGACAACAATTAGCTACAACAGCGCCTAAATAACAGACATTAAAAAAGGGCCATAAGGCCCTTAAATGTTTATTTTGTTACGTTAATTTGGCAATCTAAAGTGCCATACGGTCTTTAGCCGCAGAGGCTAAGTCCGCTAATAGCTGCTCCGTATCTTGCCAGTGAATACAGGCGTCGGTAATACTCTTACCATAAACAAGCGGTTGTCCTTCAATAACTTTTTGGTTGCCTTCTTCAATGAAGCTTTCTGCCATAATGCCAGCAATTTTCATACTGCCATCACGCATTTGTTGCATAATATCTTGCGCTACATTGAGCTGATTTTTATGCTGCTTCTGACTGTTGCCATGGCTAAAATCAACAACGACAGATTGCATTAAGTTAGTGGTGGCTAATTGATCACAGGCTGCGTCCACAAACTCTTTACTATAGTTGGGGGTTTTACCGCCACGTAAAATGACGTGGCCAAATGGATTACCGTGGGTACGGTAAACCGTCATCATGCCGTCTTTATCTGGTGAATAGAAAATATGCGCTTCGCGAGAAGCTCGAACTGCATCGATGGCAATTTTAGTGTTGCCATCAGTGCCATTCTTAAATCCAACAGGACAAGATAATGCTGATGCCATTTCACGATGAATTTGGCTTTCTGTTGTGCGCGCACCAATGGCCCCCCAACTTACTAAGTCAGCTATGTATTGGCCGTTAACCATATCCAAAAACTCAGTTGCAATCGGTAAGCCCATTTCAGTCAGTTCAACGAGTAGGTGACGGGCTAACCGTAATCCTTTATTTGCTTGGTATTGGCCATTCAAATCTGGGTCACTAATTAAGCCTTTCCAACCGACAATGGTGCGGGGCTTTTCAAAATACACGCGCATCGCAATAACTAGACTATCTTGATACTTAATCTGTAACTCTTTTAGGCGGCGTGCATAATCAAGCGCTGCGTCGGTATCATGAATTGAACAGGGTCCAACAATGACAAGTAAACGTTTGTCTTGTCCATTGATAATCGCTTCTATATCACGACGACTTTTAATCAGGCTATCAGCACCTTCAGGTGAAAGTGGGTATTCACTTGCTAGTTGACTAGGTGTAATAACTTGATCGATATATGTGGTTCTTAGTTCATCAGTTTTTATTGACATGTTTTTGTGCTTAGCTGGAAACTTCATTAATGGGGATTACCATAGCCCAAACGGGCGTGAGGATAAAGTAAATAAAGGCTATAATTTAGGCCGTGTCGATATTTGCCGGGATTTTAGAGAATGTGCTGCTTAGTATTTGTACAAAACAGCGTTTGCGGCGTGAATGTTTGTTAATCAATTCGATGAACGATTGTTCAAAGATTAAAACATTGTTCGTTTGTGGCCTGTGATATCTAGTATTTTGGCAGTAATCTCTTCAACACTATATTTAGTGGTATCAATAAACGGAATACGCTCTTTGCGATACAACATTTCAACTTCTTTTACTTCAAGACGACACTGACGCAATGATGAATATTGGCTATTGGCGCGTCGCTGACTACGAATATCGTGTAATCGGTGTGGATCAATGGTGAGGCCAAATATTTTATGTTTATGTTTTTTTAATTCTTGCGGTAGTTTTAACGCGTCCATGTCTTGGCAAATAAATGGATAATTAGCTGTCGCGATGCCAAATTGCATCGCCAAATAGAGACTACTTGGTGTTTTTCCACAGCGAGACACGCCGACTAAAATAATTTCAGCATCATCAAGGTTCTTGAGGCTAATGCCATCATCGTTGTCTAACGAATAGTTAATGGCATCAATTCGTGCGCTATACGCTTTATTTGCAATGCCATGGGTGCGGTGGAGCGTTGGCTCCGCTTTTAAACCCAGTTGTTGTTCTAGTGGCGCAACGAATGTATTTAGAAAATCATGCGCTAAACAATTAGCATCATTAATAATAGCTCTAATATCTTCGTCCACAATTGAGTGAAATACTAAGGGTAGTTGATCGTCTTCTTGATGGCTGTTGATTTCAAACGCAACTTCTTTAGCTCGCTCAACGCTTTCAACAAATGGAATAGTTACTTGATCAAACGGCGTATCAAATTGCGATAAAACGGCGTGCCCAAGAATTTCTGCCGTGATGGCGGTACCGTCAGATATATAAAATACAGTTCTCAACGTCGACTCCTTTTTGAAAATAAATAGCTGAATTACACTGAGCATTAAATGGTTTTAAGCGATTGGAAGAAATAGTGTACTAAAGCGATAAAAAACTAATCAAATTATGCCTTATTCCATCAAAATTCTCATGCATCTTTCAGATAAATATTAGAAATATAAAAATGTGATTTACCTATCATTTTATAGCAGTGTACAATGCAAAAACCAATGCTTATTCACCTTTTGAACACACGGGGACTTTTGAAGTGCAAGATTATGTACTGTGGTATGAACAACTTGGCATGAACGATGTTGAGATTGTTGGCGGAAAAAACGCATCTCTTGGCGAGATGATCAGTAATTTATCTAATGCAGGGGTGCAAGTTCCTGGCGGTTTTGCAACAACCGCACATGCATTTAACGAGTTTTTAGAGTTAAGCGGTATCAACGACAAGATGTACAAGCTCCTTGATGAGCTTGATGTTGATGATATCAAAGCACTTGGCGATGCTGGTAAGACAATTCGTCAGTGGATTTTAGACACGCCATTTCAACCGGCACTTGAAGATGCTATTAAAGAGGCATACACCAAACTAGCTGATTCTTCAGCAGGTATGTCATTTGCGGTTCGCTCTTCAGCAACTGCTGAAGATATGCCGGATGCCTCTTTTGCTGGTCAACAAGAAACCTTTTTAAATGTTGTTGGTTTAGATAGCGTTCGTGAAGCAATTAAACATGTATTTGCATCGCTGTTTAATGATCGTGCTATCTCATACCGTGTTCACCAAGGCTATGATCACCGCGGTGTGGCATTATCAGCGGGTGTTCAGCGTATGGTTCGCAGTGATATCGCTGCATCTGGCGTTATGTTTACACTTGATACTGAATCGGGCTTTGAAGATGTTGTCTTTATTACATCGTCATGGGGCCTAGGTGAGATGGTTGTTCAAGGTGCAGTAAATCCTGATGAATTTTACGTACATAAACAAACATTAGATGCAGGCCGTCCAGCCGTTGTTCGTCGTAATATCGGTAGTAAATTGATCGAAATGGTTTACTCAGATAACACTGAGCACGGTAAACAAGTTATTACTCGTGACATCGATGTTGCCCGCTCACAACAATTCTCTATAACAGATAGCGAAGTTGAAGAGTTAGCAAAACAAGCACAAGTTATCGAAAAACATTATGGCCGCGCGATGGATATCGAGTGGGCAAAAGATGGTAACGATGGCAAATTATATATCGTGCAAGCACGCCCAGAAACAGTGCGTTCACGTGAAGATGGTAATTTCATGGAGCGTTATGCGCTTAATGAAAAAGGACCTGTTTTAATTGAAGGTCGCGCCATCGGCGGTAAAATCGGTAGTGGTACTGCAAAAGTATTAAATTCACTTGATGAAATGGACCGTATCCAACCAGGCGATGTTTTAGTCACTGATATGACAGATCCAGACTGGGAACCAATCATGAAACGTGCGTCTGCGATTGTTACTAATCGTGGTGGCCGTACGTGTCACGCTGCTATTATCGCGCGTGAATTAGGTGTTCCTGCGGTTGTTGGTTGTGGCAATGCAACTGATACCATTAAAGAAGGTACTGACATTACCGTTTCTTGTGCTGAAGGCGACACTGGATTTATCTACGAAGGTAAACTTGATTTCAGTGTAACGACATCTGAAGTTGATAACATGCCTGAGCTACCACTTAAAGTCATGATGAATGTCGGTAACCCTGATCGTGCATTTGACTTTGCTCGACTACCGCATGCTGGTATCGGTCTTGCGCGTTTAGAGTTCATCATCAACCGTATGATTGGTATTCACCCAAAAGCATTGATTAATTATGATGATCAGCCTGTTGCTGTTAAACGTGATATCGATGAGATGATGGCAGGATATTCATCACCAGTAGAGTTCTACGTTGCTAAACTAACGGAAGGTATTTCTACACTGGCCTGTGCTTTTGCGCCAGAAAAAGTGATTGTTCGTATGTCTGACTTTAAGTCAAACGAATATGCTAACTTGATTGGTGGCGAAGCGTACGAGCCCGAAGAAGAAAATCCAATGTTAGGTTTCCGCGGTGCATCACGTTATATCTCTAAAGAATTCAGAGATTGTTTTGCTCTAGAGTGTGATGCCATTAAACGTGTTCGCAACGACATGGGCTTTACCAACGTTGAGATCATGATCCCGTTTGTTCGCACACTTGAAGAAGCTGCAGCCGTCATCAAGCTGTTAGAAGAACAGGGTCTTAAGCGCGGAGAAAATGGATTACGCGTTATTATGATGTGTGAGCTCCCATCAAATGCACTACTTGCTGATGAGTTCTTAGATTATTTTGACGGTTTCTCAATTGGTTCAAATGATTTGACTCAGTTAACACTTGGTTTAGATCGTGATTCGGGCATTGTTTCAGAGTTATTTGACGAACGTAATCCAGCGGTTAAGAAAATGCTAGCAATGGCTATATCGGCAGCGAAAGCTCGCGGTAAGTACGTTGGTATTTGTGGACAAGGGCCATCAGATCACGAAGATTTCGCTGCATGGCTAGTTGAGCAAGGCATCGAGAGCGTATCACTTAACCCAGATACGGTATTAAAAACTTGGTTATATCTTGCTGAACAGCATGGCTAATTAATAGCTAACTGTTGTCAATAGACTAAAAAAACCGCGATCTACTCGCGGTTTTTTTGTGTCTTTTCGCTAAACAAGGTAAGGTGACAACACGTATTAAGGATCGGTATTTATTGAAGTGCTTCAACAAGATAAATCTATACAAATCAATCAGTGGGTGTTTTCTTACGCTGAGTCATCGCTTATTAAGGCAGGACACGAGCAATTACTTGATGAGACGTTAGAATCTGTTTCACTGAATCAACACACATTAGATGTGTTGTGGCAGCTTGTTAAAGCTTACCCAGATGTCATTAGCGCAGACCAAATTCTTGACAATTTATCTGACCAAACCATGTCACGGAATAAGCTTTATCAAAGCATCGCAAAATTACGCAGAGTTTTTGATGATAAAACGCATGACGCGCAGTATATTGAAACCGTTCCGCGCCAAGGATATCGCTGGTTGGCGAAACCGTGTGAACGGCGTAATGAGCAACAAGTCATTGAAGAACAAAATAAAGCGATAGTTAATGATACCAATGATAGTGAAGAAGAGCCGCAAGTTCATAGTGGTGTATTAGAGCAAAATATCTTTGATGATCTTGGTTTTATTTCTGACGTGCAAGAACAAGAATCACTCGATACTTCTAATGTAGAAGAATCCTCACAAGCTGATGATACTGGTGTTGAAACAACATCGATTGACGGTTCTACTAACGACGATAGCACTCGTAATAAAGAAGAATCTATCGTAAATACCCCAGAACAAGACGAAGTCTCTCATCATGCTCAATCAAGTATTGAGCCTACTTCGGACACTAAATCAATCAGCAATAAATGGAAATGGGTGATTGCTTTCCTTTTGATGTTGATTCTGTCTTTTGTGGGTACCCGCTATTTTAAAAGTGAGCCTAAAGCGGTATTTGTTCCTAGTGATGTATTGTATGTAGCACCGCTTACTGTTAAAGGTGCAGTTGATACACTCTCACAAGATGGTAAACAACGGATCCAATGGTGGCTTGACCAAAAATTACAGCATTTACCCGCTATTCAAGTGATGCCATACCGCGATGACAATGCATTACCTAGGGTGCAAGGTGTCATTGATGTTATTGATGAGGGAGTAAAACTTGAATTACATGTATTGACGAAACAAAACATTCAAAAGCCCGCTTTAATATCATTATTTTTATCAGATTCAATCAGTCAAAATATTGTGCAAAATGATGCTTTTAATCAATCGTTAGCAAAACATATTACCGGCGTTGAATCTGCTTTGTTAGTGACGGACAAGTGTCATATTTCCGATTTTATTGGTGAGGCTGTTCAAACGGAAGATTGCTTAGTGGCTTTGAATAATAAGTTTCATCATTTGCTCACTAAGCTTCACGCGACTGAACTCACTGACACTGAAGAAATTATTTCAGCGAGCGATCTTGATGTCTTTGCCAAGCAAATAATTAAACGCTATCCAGAGCATAGTTTAGGCTATGAAGTTCAGGCGAGTTATTACAATTACATTGGTGCAATAAATAAAGCGCATGATGCCTTATTAAAGGCAATGGAGAGAAACCAAAACTCGACGCAAATAATTAAATTACTGAGTGAAAGCTATCGTAAGCTTAAGGATTTTAATCGCAGCATTGTTTTAGTTGATGCATTAATTGAGCGCCGGTTTGAACTGTCAGCCTCTTATTATTGGCAAGCTTATGATTTAGTGGCACTAGGAAACCTAGAAAAGGCACAATTGCTCATTGAAGAGCATGCTATTGAATTATCGTCCATTGAGCAACAAGTGTATTTCTTTGGGGTTAATTATAATCAGCTGCAAACGTTTTTAAATAATGAACAACCTAAAACGGCAAAGACAATAAACTTTATTGAACAAGCTATCAGCAATGATAATTATTGCATTTCGCTGCAATCAGTTACTGATTGTGTTCAACTGGCTGCTGATAAAATATCTGCGCAATATCGCATGACGCAATGGCAAGCGGCTGCGTTGTATTTAAAAGCGAATGATCCAATGCAAGCTATTAATGTACTTAGCAATGAAGATTGGCTAAACAATGAAGACATTAGCTTGGCCAGCGGCGCTGATCGTCTATTTTATATTCCAACGTACGCTAATATTTTGATGAAAACAGGCCAAGAGAAAGAAGGGTTAGCGTTACTTAAACACTTTATTGTCTTTGTAAAAAGTTCGGGCCTTCAGAAGCTTTACGCTCTGCCTTTAGCAGAGGCCTATGCACTTGTTGGTCAGCAAAATGATGCCTTGAAACAAATGGCTCAATTGCTGGCTTCAGGGTGGCTACCTAGTCCGAAGTATCAGATGTGGCCACTGCAAGAAAATCCAAACCTTGATTCAATTAATCGTCAATGGCAGTTTTTGAACTTGTTAGAATTAATCGAAAATCGTCGTCAGTTAATACGATTGCGGGTTAAAGATTTGAAAAAAGCTCAATAGCTCACACGCTTTCTTCAAAAGTAAAAAGGGAGATGCTAAGCATCTCCCTTTTTATTATCTGCACAACGTTATGTTGATTAAAGTACTTTGCAGATTGCCTGACATAAATCGTCAATATTATTACTTGTCATTCCAGCAACACTAATTCTGCCAGAACCAACAATATATACGCCGTGTTCAACTTTAAGGGTTTCTACTTGCGCTTTGCTCAGGCCTGAAAATGAGAACATGCCACATTGACGGGTAATGAAAGAGAAATCACCTTGGGCGCCATAATGCGTAAGTTTCTCCACAAATACCGTACGCATTTGTGCAATGCGTTGACGCATTTGAGCAACTTCATCATGCCATAGCGCGGTTAATTCGTTATCGGCCAGAATTGTTGCAACCACGGCAGCACCATGTGAAGGTGGGTTCGAATAATTTGCGCGAATAATTGACTTAACTTGACTAAAGGCCGATTGAGCTACTTCTTCTGACTTAGCGACTAGAGTGACAGCACCAACACGTTCGTTATATAAACCGAAATTCTTAGAGAAAGAGTTAGCGACGATTAACTCGTTATTAGCTTCTGCAAACGCACGTAAACCTTGTGCATCTTCTTCGATGCCCACACCAAAACCTTGATAGGCAAAATCGAATAAACCGATTACCTGTTGCTTGTTAGCAAGCTCGCTAATTTTTTGCCATTG
Organism: Psychrobium sp. nBUS_13; assembly: GCF_051201665.1. Taxonomy (GTDB): domain Bacteria; phylum Pseudomonadota; class Gammaproteobacteria; order Enterobacterales; family Psychrobiaceae; genus Psychrobium. The sequence goes on from NZ_CP179210.1 coordinate 1,448,810, forward strand.
CTCAAACGTTGGATCAATACCTGTTGGGTTATGGCAACAACCATGAAATAGCACCGCGTCGCCAGCTTCTGTTTGGCCTAGTGATTGCAACATTCCGTCAAAATCCAGCGCTTGATGCTCGGCATCGTAATAGGCATATTCAACCACCTCTAAACCAGCAGCTTTGAAAATGTTACCGTGATTAGCCCATGTAGGATTACTAACCCAAATACGCTTTACACCAAGTTGTTTTACCAAAAAGTCAGCGGCAATACGCAGTGAACCCGTGCCCCCTGGCGCTTGGGCCGTGGCTGCTCTGTTATTTGCAATAATCTCACTATCACGTCCAAACAAAAGTTCTTGAACTACGCCTGCATAAGCAGCTAATCCTTCAATGTTTAAATAAGACTTGGTCTTTTCGTTTTGCAGTAAAATCTGCTCGGCTTTTTTCACACAGTTTAATACTGGTGTTTCGCCTTGATCCGTTTTATAGATCCCGACGCCAAGGTTAATCTTGTTGTTACGGGGATCTTTTTTAAAGGCTTCAGTTAAACCGAGAATGGGATCTGCAGCTGCTGTCTTGACCACTTCAAACATTGGGAGTGTCCTATATTAATTTCGAGGAAAGTCGATTGACGTTGAGTACGTCAATTCATCGTATTTATAACATGTAATAATCCTAGCGCACAGCTTAATCTAGGGCTTTTTATGGAGAAATTTTTTAGCTATAAACACTAGGGTCTGTTGAACTTTTGAGTTCATTTTTGCAGCAATTTGTTTGGGGTTTCTACAAGGCAGAGCCTATGTGGTGTAGCTGGCTACACGAATAGGCGATAACGCCGTAGAAATAACAAACAAATGCTGTCCGTAGGATTCACCTAAAAGTATTTTGTGCCGCGTTATTCGTCATTCACTGGGGTAAACCCAGCATCAATCCTCATGCCTTGCCCAAAATCCTTTTAGATTGAACAAAATTTGAACCACAAAGATCAACAGACCCTAGTTATATAGCAGATGGGAAGTGTTAATTTGCTATCAAATTTTTTGATAGCTCACTAACGTTGTAAAAGTTGATTTAAACGCAGACTTTCTTACTATTTCAGCTAAATTATCTGATTTATTCGAGGCATTGTGCCATTAGACTGTGTTATTATTCATTCGTTCAGTTTAAATTCATTGCATGATTGTTGTAATAACCACATTACACGAAGTAACTAAAGATAATTTCTAAATTTACAAGGAACTATGATGAAGAACATCAAACTTAAGGCATTTATCCTCGCACCAGTTGCATTAAGCGTTATGGCAGGTACTGCTATGGCAAAAGATGTAGAAAAAGGTTGGTACGTTCAAGGCAACGTTGGCCAGGCTAAAAGCTATGCAACTCAAGCTGAATTACGCAATGAAGTGTTAGCGTTAGGTGATGTTGGTACTATCTCACCAAATTCTCAAAAACGTCGCGGCTGGCGCGTTGATGGCGGTTACCGTTTTGATAACAACTTCTCTGCAGCGATCACGTTTGCCGATTTAGGATTCGTTGAATTAGGTACGTCGACAAATAATGCAATGATTCGAGAAATTGAAGCAATGTCTGGCAAAGCCGTATCATTAGTAGGCGCATATAATCAACCAATTAACGACTGGATTAATGTTCATGTAAAAGGTGGTTTTTCTTCACTTGAAGCACGCTCGAATAAGACAACGTTAGGACGTGGTATTACTAAAGGTGATAACAAAGATTGGGTTTGGGGTGCAGGTATGTCGTTTGACCTAACTGAAAACACTTCTCTTATGTTTGATTGGGAACGTTACGAGTTTGAACATAAAATTGACTTATTAACGGCTGGCTTACGCTATACATTTGGTGACGTTGAGAAAAAGAAAGCGATGCCAGCACCAGTTGTTGCGCCAGCACCGGCACCAGTTGTTAAGCCTCAACCAGTGCCTGCACCGACTCCAGCGCCGGTACCATCGCCAGTTGTTGAAATTAAGCCGCTTAAAATTAATGTTTACTTTGATAACAATTCAAGTGTATTAACCAATGAAACTAAAGCCATTTTAGATAATGCTGGTAAACAACTTGCTGATGGCAATGTTGATAACGTAAAAGTTGCTGGTTTCGCGTCAGCATTAGGTAACGCGGCATATAATCAAATGTTATCTGACAAGCGTGCTAAAAACGTGACTAAGTACATTCAAGATACTTGGAGTGTTGAGAGCGATAAAATCTCGGTATCTGCAAGCGGCGAAGAAAAAGCAAGTGATAACGAAAACAACGGCAAAGACCGTAAAGTAACAGTACGTGTTCAATTTTCTAAAGAACAGAAATAATATCATACCCATGCAACTTTAAATGCAGGTTTCAGAGCTTGGGTAGGATGCGAGTACAAGGCATGATTTGTAATTAATGGTTATTCCCTGATTATGAATCATAACGCTGTAATCGTTTTCTACCCAAACTCCCGAAGGGCAAGTTGCAAAGCAGCCAACTGCGTTGTTATAAGATACTTATTAAGAATGACTTAACCACCTATCTTATGCCTAGCATTTGGCACGCTTTTCGACTTGCTGAAATCGAGCATTTCAAAGTAGCATGGCTATAGTTACTTTTTAACCATAAAAACCCGCTGAATTAGCGGGTTTTTTTATTTTTGCGTAGCAACAACACATTAATTTAGCTCAAGCTAACTCAGTGGTTGAGAATCTTTTAAATTTAGGCGATCATACAAGCAATTTTTACTAGGTTTTAACTAATTTGAGGATCTGATGAGCGAAGAGTCAGTACGTCCAACCAATTTCATTCGAAATATTATTGATCAAGATTTAGCATCAGGTAAACATGCAAGTGTTGTTACCCGTTTTCCGCCAGAACCAAATGGCTATTTGCATATTGGTCATGCTAAATCAATTTGTTTAAACTTCGGGATCGGTCAAGATTATCAGGGACAAACAAATTTACGCTTTGATGACACTAACCCTGCAAAAGAAGATATCGACTTTGTTCATTCCATTAAAGAAGATGTGCAGTGGCTAGGCTTTGAATGGGCTGGTGAGGTTCGTTATAGCTCAAACTATTTTGAAGACCTTTATAACTACGCTGTTGAATTAATCACGGCCGGCAAAGCGTTTGTATGTCAACTTGACGCTGAGCAGATGCGAGAGTATCGCGGTACATTGAAAGAGCCTGGGAAAAATAGCCCATGGCGCGATCAAAGTGTCGAAGAAAACTTGGACTTATTCGAGCGCATGCGCAAGGGCGAATTTGCCGAAGGTTCGCACAGTTTACGTGCAAAAATTGATATGGCGTCACCGAATATCAAAATGCGTGACCCAATTATTTACCGTATTCGTTTCATTGAACATCACCAAACAGGTGACAAGTGGTGCATTTATCCAATGTATGACTTTACACATTGTATTTCTGATGCCATCGAGGGGATTACGCACTCGTTGTGCACACTTGAGTTTGAAGATCACCGACCATTGTATGATTGGGTGATTGACAATATTTCAATTCCTGCGCATCCACAACAAATTGAATTCTCACGACTTAACCTTGAATACACGGTAATGTCTAAGCGTAAGCTTGCCGCACTTGTTGAAGAAAATTTAGTTGATGGCTGGAGCGACCCGCGCATGCCTACGATTGCTGGAATGCGTCGTCGTGGTTATACACCTGCATCGTTAGTCGAGTTTTGTAAACGTATTGGTGTAACAAAGCAAGAAAATATGATCGAAATGAGTGCGCTAGAAAGCTGCATTCGTGAAGATCTTAATGTAACGGCACCTCGTGCAATGGCTGTCTTAGATCCGATTAAATTAATCCTTGAAAACTACCCTGAAGGACAAGTTGAAGAACTAACCGCGCCAAATCACCCTAATGATGAAGCGATGGGGACGCGTGTTCTGCCTTTTACTCGTGAAATATTGATTGATCGTGCTGATTTTAAAGAAGAAGCCAACAAGAAATACAAACGGTTAGTGATTGACAAAGAAGTACGTCTTCGTAATGGTTATGTTGTGAAAGCACTACGTTGTGATAAAGATGCCGATGGTAACATCACAACAGTATACGGTAGCTACGATCCTGAAACGCTTGGTAAGAACCCAAGTGACGGCCGTAAAGTTAAAGGCGTTATTCATTGGGTAAGTGCTTCTCATGGTATACCGGCGACGGTACGTTTATATGATCGTTTATTTACGGTACCGAATCCAGCAGCAGAAGAGGCATTCAGCGCTGTGATTAATCCTGAGTCACTAGTATCTGTTTCAACAGCGATTGTTGAGCCTTCACTAGCGACGGCTAAAGGCGAGCAGGCTTATCAGTTTGAGCGCGAAGGATATTTTTGTGCTGACAATAAAGATTCAACAAGCGATAACCTAGTCTTTAACCGTACGGTAGGACTGCGAGATACTTGGACTAACAACGCTTAATCTATTAGCTTGGTAATTTTTTGTTTGGAACAGGCAATGAACTCATTGCCTGTTTTTTTATTCATTAGCGTAATACATGTGGCGAAATGACATCACTTGATTCTAAAATTAGCCATGCCTTTGCCAAAGATGGTGCTTTAGCGCAGTGCATTGATGGTTATGATGAGCGTGAAGTCCAAACCGAAATGGCATTAGCCGTTGGCAAAGCTATTGAAGAAAAACAACAATTGGTTGTCGAAGCACAAACCGGTACCGGTAAAACCTTTGCGTATTTAATTAGTGCCATGTTAAGTGGCGCTAAAACCATTGTTTCCACGGGGACAAAAGCACTGCAAGACCAGCTTTACTACAAAGATCTTCCACTCGTTAAAAAAGCGCTTAACACACCAATTAAAACTGCACTTCTAAAGGGGCGCGGAAATTATCTTTGTATCGACCGATTCCGGAAATTACAACAACAAGGCGCAAGTCATAACGACCAAATAGAGCATGATTTAATTCAAATTAAGCGATGGTCAGGTCATACCTTAACAGGTGACTTGGGGGATGTGCCGGGTGTTAAAGAATCATCGATGGCATTTTCACTAGTGACTTCAAGTAGTGATAACTGCAGCGGTAAAAAATGTGAACACTACGATGACTGTTATTTACTGCGTGCGAGACGTCTTGCCATGGATGCCGATTTAATTGTTGTAAATCATCATCTATTTTTTGCCGACATGGCATTAAAAGACACTGGCTTTGGCGAATTGATTCCAGCAAGTGAGATGGTGATTTTTGATGAAGCCCATCAAATTCCTGATATTGCTTGTGGCTATTTTGGTGAGTCACTATCGACTAAAACCATTAAAGAGCTCGCTGTTGATATATCTTATGTTTATTACAGTGAACTTAAAGATACTAAACAACTATTAAAAGCCGCTGAAATAGTGCAACGTTGTAGTGACCAATTACGCCTTGTATTTGCCCATAACGGTGAGCGTGGTGATTGGGGGCAGGCATTAAATCGAAATGATGTAAAGGGCGCATTTGAACAGCTAAACGCCAATCTTGATTTTATGTATCAAGTGCTGAAAATCTCTTTAGGACGAAGTGAGAACCTTGATAATTGTTTTGAAAGACTTTTAGAAGTTAAATCACGGCTCGATAAATTTAAGGGCGGTGATAAAGTCGGTTTTAGTTTTTGGTATGAAGCAAGTCGCAATCATCTACAACTTAATATTAGTCCGTTGTCGATAGCTGATAAGTTCTATCAACACACTAAAACGCTTGATAGTGCATGGTTGTTTACATCCGCAACGCTTAAAGTCGATGATAAGTTTGACCATTTCACGGCACAACTTGGCATCAAGTCACCTCAAACATTGTCGTTAGATAGTCCATTTGATTATCAAAAGCAATCGTTATTTTGTGTGCCACGGTATTTTACTGAGCCTGCAAATCCTAATTACATTGATCAACTGGCACAAACAACGCAGGTGCTCATTGAAGCGAGTAATGGCGGCGTTCTTATTCTGGTGACGAGTTTTTCAACCCTTAATCGGTTGCAGGCTAAATTAGCTAATCAAATTGACCAAACGTTGTTAGTGCAGGGCGATGATAGTAAACAAGCGCTACTAAATGCCTTTGTTGACGATGGTGATGCGGTGCTATTAGCAACGTCTTCATTTTGGGAAGGCGTTGATATCCGCGGTGACGCATTACGTTGTGTTATCATCGACAAGCTTCCATTTGCATCGCCAGATGATCCCTTGTTAAAAGCACGCCTAGATGACAAAAAGAAACAAGGCGTTGAAGGGTTTGATGCCGTGCAGGTACCACAAGCGGTTATTTCACTCAAACAGGGGGCTGGACGACTTATTCGCGATGTTAATGATCGCGGCGCCTTAGTGTTATGTGATACACGAATGATTACTAGGCCGTATGGTCGAATATTCCTACAAAGTTTGCCTGATATGAAACGCACACGTGATCTTAAACAAGTCATCGACTATTTAGAGCAGCTTTAACAGCAATTTATTGAAACGAAATAACAATTGAAACGAAAATTATGTCAGAAAAAATTCTAATTATTGATACCTCAACCGAAGCATGCTCGGTGGCAATCACTCATGGTGAAGCAATATTTCACCAACAAGATGTTACCCCTCGTAGCCATACAAAAATGGTATTGCCAATGGTAGATGCGATGCTTAAAAAAGCTAACCTCTCCTTAAAAGAGCTCGACGCCATAGCGTGGGGACGTGGTCCAGGTAGCTTCACTGGTGTACGTATTGGCACTGGTATTATGCAAGGGATTGCCCTCGGTGCGAATAAGCCTGTGATTGGCATTTCAACATTGGCGACGATGGCCCAACAAGCGATGGATGAACATGGCGCTACTGATGTTATTGCAGCCATTGATGCTCGCATGAGCGAAGTATATTGGGGCGTATTTAAAAATATTGAAGGAATAGCTACCCTTGTTGGACAAGAAATGGTTGTCAAGCCTGAGATTATTGATAACACCGTACTCGATGAAGCAAATTATATGGCTGTTGGTACCGCGTGGGCTGCGTACCCTACACTTAAAAATATCGCAAATATTGAGGTCAATACTGAGATCTTATACCCATCAAGTCATGCAATGGCACCGTTAGCTAAAGCCGCATTTCGTCTCGGAACAGCTGTTGATGTTGATGATGCAAGCCCAGTTTACGTACGAGATACTGTTACGTGGCAAAAATTGCCGGGTAGAAATTAGACGATAGCAAAAAGCTTGTGCTAAACTACTTTCGCTATGATTTTAAATAACCAATATACGCCATCCAATCCAACAACCGCAGCGCCAAATGAGCGCTTAGTTGCTGGCACATCTGAACCTAATGCTATCTTACGTGGCAGAGTGGTTGATGGCGTAGATAGCACTAGCAATTCTAATGCTCAACGCCGTACTGTCGTAGGAGATGACGACCAACAGCAACAGCGTCAAAGCAGTACGCTTACACAAGCGCAATACGAACAAGTAGCGGCGGCCCATCAAGCCAATCAAACTATTTACGATAAACCTCAAGGTGTACAGCGCGTTGCTATTAGTGAATACCAAAGTGTTCAACACGCTCCTAAGCGTGAAGAGATCCAACGCTTAGTAGGAATCGACACCTTTGCCTAAGAGGCATCAATGACTCAACGAATGCTTTTTATTGGCTATTGTCTATTTGCCATTATTATTAGTTATATTCCCTTCATCGGTTTGCCATTTACTTATTTAGCAACCATATTTCACGAAATGTCTCACGCCCTTACAGTCTTAATGACTGGTGGCCAAGTTGTCGAGTTTTCACTGGCAATTGACGGTAGTGGCCATGTTTTATCCCGTGGTGGTAGCCGTTTTCTGATTGCTATTAGTGGTTATCTAGGCGTCTCAATTTGGGCGGCATTATTATTTCAAGCAGGTACTCGTAATACTTTAGCTAGAATGACTATTGGCGCTCTCGTTGCTATTTTTACCATGACTCTTATCTTATGGGTTAATAATGTGATGACCGCTCTAATTTTGGCAGCAGTCACTGGATTACTAGTCATAATGCTTGTAAAAACAAACGCCAAACTTATCACGTATCTAAGCCAGTTTATGGCTATCTTAGTATTGTTTAATGCAATTAAAAGTCCGTTGTATTTAATTGATGGCCGAGCCGTTGGTGACGGTGCCATGTTAGCTAGCATAACCTTAATCCCTGAGATTGTTTGGGTTGTAGTATGGTGTGTTATTGGATTAAGTGTGTTGTATTATTTGTATCAATCGTTAAACAAACAGTCGCAAAATATTAAATCATTAAACAAGGAAGGGTAATACTCAATGGACAGTCTTGATTTCCTTTTACCGCATATTCGTTTATCGTCACTACAATATCATTCAGACAACACTGAGGTGGTCACCATTGCCCTACACGGGTGGCTTGATAATGCCAATAGCTTTTCACCGTTAATGGCGGCCAATCCTAAACACCATGTGATTGCCATTGATTGGCCGGGGCATGGCCATTCACAACATCGCGGCGTTGATGCATCTTATCAACTACTCGATTATGTTTATGATTTATACACGCTAATTGAACACAATAAATGGCAAAAGGTAAATATAATTGGTCATTCGCTTGGTGCAATAGTTGCGTCTATTTTCACGGGAACGTTTCCTGGGCTAGTGAATAAATTAGTGCTGATTGAAGCGCTGGGGGCAATATCATCAAAGCCTCAAGATACGCGAGAGTTATTAAAAAAATCCATCGTTAACAAATACCGAGAGCAAACAAAAAAGTCATCGAATAAAGGATATGACTCATTTGAAAAAGCGGTACTAGCTCGCACGATGGCGAGTGATTTTAATAGTGATATTGCAAAAATACTCGTTGAACGGTCATTGGTTGAGATTGATGGTGGTTACAAATGGCGCAGCGACTCTCGCTTAAAGCAGTTATCACCAATGCGGATGGTTGAGCAGCAAGCCGTTGATTTGTTATCAGGCATTGAACATGAGACGTTATTAATTCTTGGCGAAGATGGCTATTTATCGCTGCGTAAGACCTTAAGTGAGCGTATGGCGGTGATGCCAAATTTAAACGTCCAAACCTTGGCTGGTGGACATCACTTACACATGGAGCATCCTGAACCTGTGTGGGAACTAATCAGTCAACATTTGTTTAAATAGCGCAAATAATACTACTGAAAGGTGAGCTATTTAATATCTAGGGCAATAGCTCTACATTTTACTTTCAAAATGTCGTCAGTTGTGGGAGCATTAAACACCTGTTTAAATATATTGAATCATGCAATCTAATAATTAATAAATAATGCATGACGTTAGTAAGGAGAAATTGTGGAAAAAGTTTGGCTAAAAAGTTATCCCGATGATGTGGTAGCAGAAATAAACCCAGAGCGTTATCAGTCTCTTGTTGAAGTGTTTGAAGAAAGTATCGAACGTTTCCCACAAAATGTTGCTTTCACAAACATGTCTCATGACATGACCTACGCAACGTTAGATAAGTTAAGTAAAGACTTCGCTGCATACTGTCAGCAAGAACTCAAACTAAAAGCTGGTGATCGTATTGGCATTATGATGCCTAATTTACTTCAGTATCCCGTTGCGATGTTTGGTGCATTGCGTGCCGGTTTGGTGGTCGTTAATGTCAATCCATTGTATACCCCGCGTGAGTTAAAGCATCAACTCAATGATTCTGGCGCTAAAGCCCTTGTTGTTCTTAGTAATTTTGCTGATACTGTTGAAAAAGTTGTTGCTGAAACACCACAGCTTGAACATGTCATAGTGACGAATCTGGGTGACCAATTTCCTGCCATTAAACGCACTATTGTTAACTTTGCCGTTAAATACATCAAAAAGATGGTACCAAGCTTTAACCTTCCGTCAGCCATTAGTTATCGTGACGTTTTAAGTCGTGGTGCGCAGCTTAGTTATCAAAAGCCACAAATTTCTGGTGATGATCTGGCATACCTTCAATATACAGGCGGTACAACAGGCTTAGCCAAAGGTGCTATGTTAAGCCACCGCAATATGGTAGCTAACTTAGAACAAGCCTCAGCAGCCTATGGTACACAATTAACGGATGGTAAGGAGCTAATTGTTACGGCATTACCGCTGTATCATATCTTTGCATTAACGGCTAATTGTCTGTTGTTTATGAAGTTTGGTGCGAAAAACTTATTAATCACTAATCCTCGTGACATCCCTGCATTTATTAAAGACTTATCAAGTGTTAAATTCACGGCAATTACTGGCGTAAATACATTGTTTAATGCATTACTAAATAATGCGGCGTTTAAAGAACTAGATTTTAGTTCATTAAAGTTAACGCTCGGTGGTGGTATGGCAGTGCAACGCGCTGTTGCACAACAGTGGAAAGAAGTAACCGGTGTTCATTTATTAGAAGGTTATGGCTTAACTGAGTGTTGTCCATTAGTGACGGTTGCACCGCATAACAGCCAAGGTTTTAACGGCACAATCGGATTACCTTGTTCATCAACTTTAGTTCGCATCATGGGTGATGATGGCGTTGAAAAAGGGTTCAATGAACCAGGTGAATTACAAGTGAAAGGCCCGCAGGTAATGATGGGTTATTACAACAAGCCAGAAGAGACCGCGAAAGTGATGGATGGCGACTGGTTTGGTACTGGCGATATTGCAACCATTGATGAAGATGGTTTTTGTAAGATTGTTGATCGTCAAAAAGACATGATTATTGTTTCAGGTTTTAATGTGTTCCCCAATGAAATTGAAGATGTTTGTGCAATGCATAATGGCGTGCTCGAAGTAGCCGCTATCGGTATTCCTCATGAAGTATCTGGTGAAGTAGTGAAGATTTTTGTTGTGAAAAAAGATCAATCACTTGATGAAAAAGCACTAAAAGCCCATTGTCGCGAACAATTAACAGCTTATAAAGTGCCTAAACTCATTGAATTTAGAGATGAGTTGCCAAAAACAAATGTAGGTAAAATTCTCCGCCGTGAGTTGCGAGAAGAAGAAATCGCTAAATCAGCGTAATTCAATGATTTAATGCCGTTCAATATTGTTTATAATAGCTAGCCTTCGGGCTAGCTTTTTTGTGCCTGCAATAACATTAATCCAGTTAGGAATCTTTGTGATTACACCAGCTTATATCGATACTCAAACCGCGCTTGTTGAATTATGTCATCATTATCAAAACTCCGCTGTATTAGCCATAGATACAGAGTTTGTACGTGAACGAACGTTTCATGCCGCATTAGGGTTAATCCAAGTTTATGATGGTGAAAGACTCGCGTTAATCGATCCTGTGGCTATCGACGATTTGTCAGCATTTTGGGCACTGTTAACCAATGAGTCGATTATGAAAGTCATTCATGCTGGCAGTGAAGATTTTGAAGTGTTCAAGCACAATGGTAAATGCGTGCCATCACCAGTGTTAGATACCCAAATAGCGGCAGCCTTAATCGGTTTGGGCTCGAGTTTAGGTTATGCAAAACTTGTTCAAGAGTTTTGCGACATTGAACTTGATAAAGGAGAGTCGCGTACTAACTGGCTAAAACGTCCACTGTCTGATGCTCAGCTTCGTTATGCAGCCAATGATGTTATCTACCTTTACAGGCTCTATCAGCCGCTACTAGCACGTGTAGAAGAAGCGAATAGACGTGAAATCTGTCTCGAAGAGTCATCACGTTTAGCAAACCGCACTGTTATTCGCCCACCAATGAAGAAGTATTTAGATATAAGTAATGCATGGCAACTCAATGCGGTGCAACTTAGCGCGTTACAGCAGTTATGTGAATGGCGATTTACCAAAGCGGTTGCTAAAGATATGGCATTAGGTTTTGTTGTTAAAGATAACGAGCTATTTAATATCGCTAAGGCAATGCCGCAATCTAAGTCACAACTATATGGAATGGAATCTCTTTATCCTATGGTAATCAAACGTCACCACCAAGACATTTTAGCTGCCGTTGCTGCCGGTAAAGCGAATAAAACACCGCCACCAGCGCTCACACGTTTGATTGATTACCCACAATACAAACAAAAATTTAAAGCGATAAAAGCACTTATCGCGGATATTGCACAAACACATAACATCCCACCAGAAATGATAGCGTCTAAAAAGCTAATTCATGAGGTTTTAACTCAACTGTGGAAGACAGAGGGCGAGCAGTTAGAGCATGAACCTGTATTGCGTACTGGGTGGCGTAAAACGCTGGTTGAAGAGCAGTTGGTCGAATTATTGTAAAAAATCGTTAAAAGTAACGGCTATAGAATTAAGCGCATTAGATGCTAGAAATATCTTTCGTTTATTCATCTTGGGGCATTTAAATTTTAAAGTTCATAATGGTATGGCGATAGTTAAAAAAGGCTCACGAATAATTATAATTCATGATATTGAATGTGCTATTATACCAATTCCATTAAGTAAGTGATCTTGTTGTGCGTAGAGAAAATCAGCTAAAACAAGGCACTCGATTGACTAATAGCTGGCTATTAGGATTGAGAGCAACGCCATTTTAGTTAATTTTAACAAGTACAGGTGGGCAAATATTTAATGCAATTGGTATTAAATTGGCGTTGAAAAAAGGTTGGAAACCGAAAGATCAAGGAGATGCATTTCAGTTAAACTTTGCTGGTGTACAACATAAATGAAAGGAAGCTACCTAATGAAAAATTTAAAACTAAGTTTTAGCGTTGTATTTATAGTATTTTACTTTCTTACAACTAGGGTCTGTTGATCTTTGCAGTTTAAATTTTTTTCAATCTAAAAGGGTTGTGGGCACATGTTCATTGTTCCAGACTGAGCATAAGCACCCACATCCCTGTGGGCGAGGCATGAGGATTGATGCTGGGTTTACCCCAGTGAATGACGAATAACGCCGCACAAAATACTTTTAGGTGAATCCTACGGACAGCATTTGTTTGTTATTTCTACGGCGTTTTCGCCTATTCGTGTATTGCTACAGGGATGTAGCTCATTAGGATAATGCAGGAGCTATTATCGAGCCAGCTACACCACATAGGCTCTGCCTTGTAGAAACCCCAAACAAATTGCTGTAAAAATGAACTCAAAAGATCAACAGACCCTAAATAAATAGCTATTTATCAGGCAAGGTCACATTTAGCTCTAATACGGCTAAATCGTCTGATTGATCCACTTCAACACTGACTTGGTCTTCAGATATTTGCACGTATTTGGCAATCACATTAAGAATGTCTTGCTTGAGTTGTGGCAAATAATCAGGGCTTTTACGATCGTTTCGTTCGTGCGCAACAATAATTTGTAAACGCTCTTTCGCTAACGAAGCGGTCGTCTTTTTATCACTACGAAAATAATCGAGTAAGGCCATTACTTACCTCCAAAAATACGCTTTAAGAAACCTTTTTTCTCTTTTGTTAAGAATCTAAATTCAACTTCTTGACCCATTAAACGTTCGATAGTGTCATTGTAGGCTTGGCCTGCGTCGCTTTCACTATCTAGAATGACTGGTTCACCTGAATTAGATGCTTTTAATACTGCTTGAGATTCAGGAATAACGCCCACCAATTTGATGGCAAGAATATCAACGATGTCTTCAACGCTTAACATTTCGCCTTCATCAACACGTGCTGGATTGTAACGCGTTACTAGCAGGTGTTCTTTAATTGGCTCTAAACCTTGTTCTGCACGTAACGATTTAGATTGTAAAATACCTAAAATGCGGTCTGAATCGCGTACTGATGAAACTTCAGGGTTAGTCGTAATCACCGCTTGATCAGCGTAATACAACGCCATCATCGCACCAGCTTCGATACCTGCTGGAGAATCACAAACAATGTAATCAAAAGACTCTTTTAGCTCCTCAATGACTTTACCAACGCCTTCTTTCGTCAGTGCGTCTTTATCACGCGTTTGCGATGCTGGCAAAATAAACAAATTATCAACGCGCTTATCTTTGATTAGTGTTTGGTTTAGGTTTGCTTCACCATTAATGAGGTTTACAAAATCGTAAACTACGCGGCGTTCACAGCCCATAATTAAATCTAGGTTTCGTAAACCAATATCAAAGTCGATGATAACGGTTTTGTTACCCTTTAGCGCTAGGCCTGTGCCGATAGCAGCACTTGACGTTGTTTTACCTACACCGCCTTTACCCGATGTAACAACGATTACTTGAGACATGTTCTCTTCCTTTAATAGATTATGCGTCCAAAAGCGGCTCAATGGTGAGCTGCTCTTGGTCTAATTTTACGATACCGGATTGTTGCCACAGTGATTTCTCAATGGCGTCACTGACCCAGTAATTTCCAGCAACTGATACTAATTCGGCTTCCAGTGATTGACAGAAAATAGAACTGCCTTTGTTACCACTGGCGCCTGCTAATGCTCTGCCGCGCAACTTGCCATAAATATGAATGCTGCCATCTGCAATAACTTCTGCACCATTACCAACAGATCCTACAACGATAAGATCGGCATTTTTGGCATAAATTTGCTGACCTGACCGTACATTTTGGCGCACTATCATGTCTGGTGCTTTTAACGGTGCTTGCGTTACTACTGGTTTTTCTTCTACAGCTTGAGGCGCATCTTTTAGTGCGGGCTTTGCTCGTGCTTCAGTCGCTTTTGGCGGTTGAAGTGTAGCAAGCCCAGCAATGCGCGCTTGTTTTTTTTGGTCAGTTGAACCATTACAAACACCGACACAAATGAAGTCTTTGGCTTCAATTGCTTGCTTTAAGGCTAAAAAGTCGATGTCTTCTTCACTAACTTGTTCAATATTAACAACTAAAGGCGCACGAAAAAAGAAGGCTGGTGCTTGTTTTAGTTTATTGTCGAGTTGTTGTTGCAGTTTGTCTAAATCATTGTCTTCTAATACAAGAATAGAGAGTGGGAACAGGCTGCCTTTTAATTCGGCACTGGTGGTCGGCATTGATAGAAATCCCAAAAAGTTACAAACAATTTATGTTTTACAGAGGCTCATGTTATATTCTCGCTTATTAGTTATCAAGTTGTCAGTACAGGTTTTTAAAGTCCCATGATTGTTGCCGTTTATAAAAGTTCGAAAAAAGCAGATACCTATCTCTATATCGCAAAAAGAGACGATTTTTCACCTGTGCCAAAGCAGTTGTTAGAAACCTTTGGAAAAGCTAAGTTTGTGATGCTTGTACCGCTAACAAAACGTGATTTAGCGATGGCAGATAAAGAGAAAGTGATGGCAAAAATTCGTGAACAAGGATTTTATTTACAAATGCCGCCACCAGAAGTTGACTTATTGAAAGAATTTAAACAAAATCAAGAGAAAGAATAATAAGTTAGGAAGATAATTATGATTGCTCGAATTGCAGCGTTCACCTTTGCTATTAGTGCCGTGTTTTCTGTTAGTGCGCAGGCTGAATTGTCTTTCTATCAATACGTTAAACAGCTTGAAAAAACCTTAGTTGAAAAGGGCGCTGATGCCAATGAAACAAAAGAAGCGTTTAATTCGATTAAGCTGTTTAAAAAAGCGGTGGTTGTTCAACAGCGCCAGCGCAATAAAGTTAAAACGCTAGATACCTTCCTTCCTTCCTTCCTCGTCTCGTTAATGAAGAGCGCGTCAGTAAAGCACGCGCTTTATATAAAGAACACTTACCATTACTTAAAGAAATGGAAAAGAAATACCACATTCAGCCTCGATTTTTAGTGGCGTTGTGGGGAGCTGCCAATGATTTTTCTGACAGCGTTGATGGTAAGTGTATTGAGTTCATTGGCTTATGCTAATCAGCAACAAGCTTCGTATGAGCAAGAGATTAAAGCCACCATCGATTGATTGAACACACCAGCGCTAGGTGTTGGTGAAATCAAAAGTAATTGGACTGGCAAAGTTGGTTTATTCAACATAGATTCAAGTCAATATCTCAGTAGTTACCAAGACTATAACCAAGACGGAAAAGTTGATATTTGGCATTCTGTTGATGACAGTTTTGCAACGACCGCTAAGCTATTGGAAAACATCGGTTGGCAAGAGAAGTATACTTGGGGGCGCCAAGTTAAGTTACCGAAAGAATTTGATCGTTCAATGTTAGAGAAGGGCGACTAAAAATCATTATCACAATGGAAAGCGCTTGGTCTTACTCGCTTTGATAATCGCGCATTACCTAATGCTACATTAACGGCAAAGCTAGTTGCACCTGACGGTATTAAAGGCCGTGTTTATTTGACCCATCATAATTTTGAACATCTATTAGCATTAACTGATTCCATGTATAACGCCATTGCTGTTGGTTATTTGTCTAACCGCATAAAGTACCCGCCGATTAAATAACATAAGCCCGATATAATTTGTATCACGTGCCCACACTGACTGATGGTTTGGTATAATGCCTTTTTTAGTTGGTAAGAAGTAACCTATGGCGCAGCACGAGTTTTGGAAAGAAAAGTCTTTATCGCAAATGAGCGACCAAGAATGGGAGCAGCTTTGCGATGGCTGTGGTAAGTGTTGCCTTAATAAAGTAATTGATGACGAAACAGAAGAGTTATTCTTTACTAACGTCGCGTGTCAGTTACTTAATACAAAATCCTGCCAATGTAGCGATTATCCAAACCGCTTTAAAAAAGTGCCAGATTGTTTCAAAGTCACCTTAGAAAATAGAGATAGCTTTAGTTGGCTTCCTGCTAGTTGTGCCTACCGTTTACTTGATGAAGGTAAGGAATTACCGAGTTGGCATCCACTTAATGTCGGTAGCACTAAAGAAATGCACCGCTTGGGTCAGTCTGTCCGCGGGAAGGTGATTAGCGAGAAGAAAGCCGGCGATTTAGAAGATCATGTCGTGTACTGGCCATTGAAGTTTGAGCCGTAAATATCAGCTAAACATCTCTATTAATTGATGTTACATGTGCTTACCTATAACTTGAAGTTATACTTCTCGGCTGTTTGGGAATTAGTTGTTGTCTCATTAGAATGTTAGGGTCAAATCTGGATTCCTATCAATTATAAAAAGAGAGCACTTTCATGAGATTAATTTTCTTGATTGCCATATTGTTGTTGCAAAGTGTTAGCGCTTTGCATGCAAAAGATGTGGTGTTTGTTGGTCACATCACCGACGAAAAAAATAACTATTTATCTGATGTAACGAAAAAAGCAAAAAAAGGGACAGGCAGTGCGCCGAGATAAATCGGTAGAGGATTGGAGGTGAAAGCCCTCTGCTTGGTAAGGCTCAGCAAGCCGCCAAGACCCCGAGTCATGGGCTTTGCATCGTAAGGTGTCGAGTTAAGCGTTGACAGGGGAAACCATAGGCTAAGTATTGAGCTGCGAAATCATCGTCAAGAGTGCTGACCTAGTTGTCTGATGGGGAAGGCAATATGATGGTTAACGTTATACCGAGAAAATAAACGAGAAAATAAAGGACAGGCTACTTTTTATTATTGATTGTTGATATTTTAATCGATTCTACTACGCTTTGATAAGTTGAAATAGAGCGTAGTAGGAGTCGACAATGACGAGAGCGAGGCACCAGCTAATTGATTTATCAGCCACTTCTTATTATCACGTAATTAACCGATGTGTTCGGCGTAGTTTCTTGTGTGGTGATGACCCGTATACCAAGCGAAATTACGATCATAGGCGGCAATGGCTTGTTGACCGTATAAAATTACTTTCGTCTATCTTTTCAATTAATATCGCGGCTTATGCGATTATGATTAATCACTATCACCTAGTGTTGCAAGTCGATAAATTCCATGCGGATATGTTATCAATGGACGAGGTGATTGAGCGCTGGTATTGCTTGTATAACGGTCATCCCATTGTTGACGATTATCTTGCTGACCGAGAAGTGAGTACTGTTAAGCTTACAAAAGTTGAAGAATATGCCCAGCTTTGGCGTGAACGTTTATATGATATTTCGTGGTTTATGAAATGTCTTAATGAGCATATTTCCCGAGAAGCCAATAAAGAAGATAATTGCACAGGTAAATTATATTCGCTGCCTTCCATGGCGCTCACCCTTCGGGCCAGCTAAAGCTGTTCTATTTTTTTCCCTAAAAATTAGTGGGAAGGGCGATTTAAGTCTCAAGCGTTGCTTGATGAAAAAGCGTTGTTAAGCTCTCTTGCGTATGTGGACTTAAATCCAATCAGAGCAGGCATTGCACAAAGTGTTGAAGACAGTGATTTCACATCGATTCAAGAGCGAATAAAGCAATATAAATCTCATCAGCGTCAGCAGCACAAAGCCAATGATGGCTGCACTGTTTCATCGCAACCGCCATCTTTACTCCCGTTTTCACCTGTTGCCAACACAAACGCTATTCCACTGAGCTACAGAGACTATTTC
Source organism: Psychrobium sp. nBUS_13 (assembly GCF_051201665.1). GTDB lineage: Bacteria > Pseudomonadota > Gammaproteobacteria > Enterobacterales > Psychrobiaceae > Psychrobium. The sequence goes on from NZ_CP179210.1 coordinate 1,467,015, forward strand.
GAGTTAGTTGATTGGAGTGGTCGACACATCGCCCCTACAAAGCGTGGGTTTATTGATGAGAGCGCACCTAAGATTCTACAGGTGTTAGAAATCGATACAGATGAGTGGCTTTCGGCTGCCAAGGAGTTCAGACGGCAATACGGCAGTTTTGCTGGCAATGAAGCTCATTTACGAGATTATGCTCACCATCACGGTCGAAGTTGGTGTAAAGGCGTCGGCTAATCCTCAGTATTAACTGTTCTTATTATTTTCCGCCTCAGCAATAGAGCTGACGAATTTACTCGTTCAAATTTCATCATTTCGTAGTTCTCATGTCCCCAGTTCATTTTTGTTTACTAAATGAGCCCAATTTTTCATTGGTTTTAGTTAGTGCAATTTAATTTTGAACTGATTGTGATTGGGTTAAATCAATGAGATATTTATGTCTGTCCTTTATTTTATTGGTAAGATAATTATGATTGCTCGAATTGCAGCGTTCACCTTTGCTATTAGTGCCGTGTTTTCTGTAAATGCGCAGTCTGGATTATCTTTCTATCAATACGTTAAGCAGCTTGAGAAAACTTTAGTAAAAGAGGGCTCAGACGCTAACAAAACGAAAGAAGCTTTTAATTCTATCAAGTTGTTTAAAAAAGCGGTGGTGGTTCAACAGCGCCAGCGTAATAAGGTTAAAACGCTTGATACATTCCTTCCGCGATTAGTTAATGAAGAGCGTGTGAGTAAAGCGAGATCTTTATATAAAGAGCATTTGCCTTTGCTCAAAGCATTGGAAAAAAAATATCACATACAGCCGCGTTTTTTAGTGGCTTTATGGGGCGTTGCTAATGATTTTTCAGACAGTGTTGATGGTTACAATGCGTTAAGTGTCTTGAGTTCATTAGCCTATGCGAATCAACAACAAGATTATTATCAGCAAGAAATCAAAGCCACTATCGACTTATTGAATACGCCTGCGTTAGGCGTTACTGAAATCAAAAGTAATTGGACTGGCAAAGTTGGTTTATTCAACATAGATTCAAGTCAATATCTCAGTAGTTACCAAGACTATAACCAAGACGGAAAAGTTGATATTTGGCATTCTGTTGATGACAGTTTTGCAACGACCGCTAAGCTATTGGAAAACATCGGTTGGCAAGAGAAGTATACTTGGGGGCGCCAAGTTAAGTTACCGAAAGAATTTGATCGTTCAATGTTAGAGAAGGGCGACTACAAATCATTATCACAATGGAAAGCGCTTGGTCTTACTCGCTTTGATAATCGCGCATTACCTAATGCTACATTAACGGCAAAGCTAGTTGCACCTGACGGTATTAAAGGCCGTGTTTATTTGACCTATCATAATTTTGAACATCTATTAGCATTAACTGATTCCATGTATAACGCCATTGCTGTTGGTTATTTGTCTAACCGCATAAAGTACCCGCCGATTAAATAACATAAGGGAAAAAAAGGGACAGGCAGTGCGCCGAGATAAATCGGTAGAAGATTGGAGGTGAAAGCCCTCTGCTTGGTAAGGCTCAGCAAGCCGCCAAGACCCCGAGAAATTTTTGCCTGTCCCTTTTTTTTGATGAACTTGAAAAGTATTGTGAACAAAAGGAGTGAATTATTGCGAGAAAGCAAAAAATCTCTGATAAGTCGTCTGCACAATGGAAAGAGTTAGATAGAAAACATCGTGATTTGTCGGAAGCAGAAGGCTTATTACTCACAGAAATCGGTGTTAAAAAGCGATACGGTGACGGTGCTGAAAATATTAGCCCGCAGTGGCCTGACGGTTCAAAGAATAATAATATTGATAGCATGACCGTTCGCGATGGAAATGTTCTTGAGTGGAATGAATCCAAAGGTGGTAATGCTGGGCAAAACAAACGTTTACATAATAACGAATATGTTGAACAAGGTACGCCACGGTATAGGGAGAGTTTATTAGAATCTATGGAAAACAAACGACGGAACTTGATTAATAATGAAATGTTCGTTGACCCAAATATTGACAAAGCAATTGGAATGCTACGCAGCGGTGATGTGAAGTTCAACGTTTACTCAAAGGGAGTTTACGATGCGGTTGGTAACTTAGTTTCTTTAGAACATCGTGTGTACGATGTGAACTAATAAGAGCGTTAGCGGCTATAATGCCGCTTTCAAATTGAGGCAATAATGATTTTAAAAAAATTACCTAAAACGAGAAAAATTAGTCATTTAAAAAAAGTTAAAAAGTCTAAGAAAGATATTATTAACTTTCGTCAGAGTTATCTTGAAAAACTTGCAATAGATGAAATTGCTAGTAATTGGTTGCAAGGTAATATTGATGTTGTAAGAAAAGGCTTGGAAAGTTATTTCGATATTGCAATTGGTTTGTATTATGTGACACGTGATGCAGGTGATTTATCAAACCTTATTGAGGCTTTAAACGTAGCAAACAGTATTTTTTCCGCGCAAATGAAACAATATATGGGAGCTGTGGGAGATAGCTTTTCTGAAAGCTTATGCATGCCTAATTTTATCCATGCTAAATTAATACAAGATGTAACATTTGTTTCTGAGATTCCAAATTATAATGCTGCTTGCTTTAGTTATACTCGATGGGGAGAAGCTCTTTGTTATGCCATTGCTACTCGAAACCATGACATAACAACTCTGTTACTCAATTATACAGAAGAGGATGCGTGGCGATATCACAGCAGTGGTCTTGGTTATTGTGGAGGCAATGTACAATACCCAATGATTTATGTGCGTTATTTGAAGGGCATGTTAGATCCTATGGCCAATCATCAACGGTTGTATGAGCAGTTTATGGCAGAGTTTCCTATTAACAATACCCCGTTTTACCGTGTCATGATTGAGCCGTTTTATTTTATCGCGATTGATGATGAAGCAGGCTTTGCAAATGCGATCACGCAGGCGACGCAAGTTCATAAGCGACATACAGCAAGAGCTCAAGCCTTTTATTCTTCACCGTTTATGAATGATTATTCCCCCTTTTTGTTGGCTGCGGCGGTGTTAGCCGTTGATACGCGTCAATGGGAGCCGCCTGTAAATAATAGCTATTTATATCGTTGGTGGATTTTTGATGATGAATCATTAGTGCTGCCACCTCCTTATAAAGTGGCTGAATAATAGATTGGTGAAGAAATAAACATGTTAATAGACAATATTTTACAGTGGCAAGAGGCCACACCAGAGCAGCGACAGGCTGAAATAGACACTATTAAAGCGCCGTTAAACGAGTTGGGGTTTGAGTTTATCGCGCTGCGAGGATTTACGATGGCTGACAATCAATTTGATATTGGCGTCTTTTTTCATCAGAAACTGCAAATGGCTTTTCATTTGCTCCCTGGTAGTGACCATTTTAAAGTCGGGGCCGCGCCAGATTATTACTCGAAGTTAGTGACCGATGGCTCAATGGACTTGGATGAGAACGATTTCGAGCAGAAGTACCCGATTACTATTACCCCATTTTTAATCAGTGATTATTTGATCCCGGAGCAAGCGTGGGATAAATATGGCGGCGTTAAACTTGATCGTAATTTTGGTGATTTACATCCTATTACTAGCATCCATAGAGATAATGTAACAAATTGGGCTGAACAATTTGGCCTCAGACTGCCAAGTGAAATGGAATGGGAATATGCCTGTAAGGCAGGCACCAATAGTATGTTCTATTGGGGAGATGAACCAGACACCCAATATGCATGGACTAAATTCAACACAAATTTTAATGCGGATAATTATCGAACTCTGACACGAGATGAACAAAAAGCGCCTAACGGATTTGGCTTACTAGGCATGATAGGAAACTTACCTGAATGGGTTGCTGATGATGCTTATAGCTATCAACAACAGTCACCCAGTCAGACAGCGTATAAATCGTTATTTGGTGATGATGATGCTATTTTACGTGGCGGTTGGTGGCGTTATGGCTTTAATTTTAATCGCTCAACATCACGAATCCAAACTGGCGTTGACGGTGGTGACGGTTGTAGCGCTAGATTGGCCATTTCATTGCCGGAAGTGATTGAGAATGGAAGATAGCGTCTTTATACGTTCGATTTTAATCGTTTTGTTGCTATTAGGTTCAAGCGGTTGTGCCAATCGTATTTCTGAGGAAAATTGTTCAGTCAATAATATTGAAGAAAATTTGTTACAAATCACTTGCACAACGGGTTCGACTAGTTGGTCTGCCGATAGTTTTAAGCTCACAGTAAAACAGCATTGTGCCAATACGTTTAAGGTTAGAAACTATAGAGAATTTGTAACATACAAGCCCTATTACACCCCTATTAATGGGCGAAGTACTCGTATGATGGGCAGACGATACAACGTTCGGGCATTTGTTGATTGTGAGTTGTAATCACACTTTATACGATGTTTTATTCTTTAAAGATAAAATTGATAAGTTTGTGAACATGCTGTTTACAGTCTTCTAATTTACATGCCTTGAGGTTTGAATATTGAATAATAGAAGATTCTATTGTTGTGTTGATGTTGTTTGCTCATTGTGTGAGTGTTGATGTTTTTTTCGTTAATCGACTAGAGAAAAAAAAGGGACAGGCAGTGCGCCGAGCTAAATCGGTAGAAGATTGGAGGTGAAAGCCCTCTGCTTGGTAAGGTTTAGCAAGCCGCCAAGACCCCGAGAAATTTTTGCCTGTCCCTTTTTTTTGGTAGTGAAGAAGCATGCGAACAAAGCGGTGAGAAAATCAACGTGGCGGAGTATGTGGAGCGAAGGGAGCTGACAAAGAGAAAGTCATTCAACAGGAGTAAGACCATGACGCAGAGCGTGGAAGTATTGCTGCCTCGTTTGGATCGGCTAGGGGAAGCAGCAAAACGTGATAAATCGCTACAATTTAATAATCTATTTCACCACATCACGTTGGCCTCGTTGCATAAGGCGTTTAATCACCTTAATAAACGGGCGGCTAAAGGCGTCGATAATATCGGATGGTCAGAGTATCAACAAACCGCCAAAGCATCGTTAACTGCGTTACATCAAAAGCTTCAACTTGGATGTTACAAAGCAAAACCTGTTAAGCGAATTTGGATACCTAAAGCCGACGGTACACTAAGACCCATCGGTGTAACATCCATCGAAGATAAAATTGTTGCGTAATAACATGAAGAAGATCACCCAATAACATTCATGGAGATCGCTTTTTTTCTGTTTTGTAGAGCCTCTTTAAATTTAGCCTGAGTGATCTCCATCAGTCAAGTTATTGGTGATTTTTCGCATCGATTCACCTTCTAATTTTATTTTTATTGAACCATGAACTAGCCGATCCAAAATGGCATCGGCATGGGTAGATTCTCCGATCATTTTGTACCAGTGCTCTTGCGGTAATTGGCTGGCGATTAACGTTGATTTAGTGTCATACCTAGCATCAATGAGCTCGAGTAAATCACTCCGCTGCTGAGCAGTTAGTGGCTCTAAGCCCCAGTCATCTAAAATTAGTAAATTGGCATTGGTTAATTTGCTGATAAACTTGCGATAAGTTCCGTCTGCCTGAGATAAATACATCTTCTCCAGTAGCTCTTTTAATCTAAAGTAGAACACGCTATCGCCTTGCTGGCAGTGGTGTTGGCCAAGCGCACAGGCTAAGTAGGTTTTTCCACAACCTGTCGCTCCTGTGATTAAGATATTTTGATGAAGTCGTAACCATTCGCCCTGTGCTAGCGAGCGGATTTGTGCCTTATCTAGGTTACGATTGGCACGATAATCGAGTTGCTCTATCTGAGCTTGCACTCTAAATTTTGCTTGGCGAGTTAATCGCTCTATTTTTCTAGTGACTCGCTGATTTATCTCATTATCGAGTAACAAGGTTAACCTCTCTTCAAAAGCGAGTTCTTTGTAATGATTTGGCTGCTCCGTTTGGAGCGTTAATGCATCACGTATGCCACCAAGATTCAGCGTATTCAATTGGTTATAAATGGTTTTCATTGGTTTTCCCCTTAATGATAATATTTGTTTCCGCGAACATTTTTATGCTCGATTTCACCAAGTAAGTCGAGTTGAACTTCCGGCAATGGTTGACGGTCTAGTCCCTTATCTAAGATTGAGCGGATACCTGCGAGTCGCATGATGCCTGTATGTAAAGCTCGGCGACTGGCGGCTTCTAACCTTGCTGGTGAATATTTCTTCGATAAATTCAGTAATCCTAAACAGACACGATAGCTTTGCTCTGGATGCCGTTTCGATTGCAGTAATTTGATGACGAGCTCTTCAGTGCTACTACCAATGTCTTTCGCCCACTTTTCAAAACGATGAGGGGACCACTGATCATGCTTGCGATGAGCGATTGGCATGTGCCCCTCAATTGTCGTGTGTGCACCTATTTTTGATGAACGAGGATGTGAGGCGACACATTCACCATGGTGGTAAAGCCTAACCAACTCTCCACTGATATGTGCTTCAAGCTTTTGTTTTATCAATGAATGAGGTACAGAGTAATAGTGTTTTTCAACTTCAATATGGTAGTCAATATGTACGGTTACTTTCTTAACCTGTGTGTAGATGTAAGGGGTTATAGGCAGTGGCTTTAAAGCGGGTTTATCGATCTCAATAAACTGTGATAACCGGCTCCCAGGCTGCTTTCTCATTGGCCTTTGATTTAAATCTGTGAGTAGTTCGCAGATCCTTTCATTGAGCTGACGTAGGCTAAAAAACGGTTCATGACGTAACTTGGCCATGATCCAGCGCTCAACTATTTGTACTGCAACTTCCGCTTTAGCCTTATCTTTGGGGCGATAGGGGCGAGCTGGAACGATGACAGTATTATAATGTGCTGCCATTTGTTGATACGTTGGATTGAGGTCTGGCTCATAACGACACGCTTTGGTGACACCACTTCTTAAGTTATCAGGGATGAGTAGTTCAGGCATTCCACCGAGAAACTCAAAGCAGCGAGCATGACTCATCACCCAGTCTTCAAGGCCTTGACTCCATGTTGCTTCGGCGAATGTATAATTGGAAGCGCCCATCACTGCAACAAATACCTGCGCTGTTCGGTACTCCCCCGTTGAACTATTGATGATATTCATTGTGGGGCCGCAGTAATCAATAAATAGCTTTTCACCGGCTTTATGATGCTGCCTCATTGATGGTTTCTGGCAGCCCAACCACGCTTTATACAGACGACAAAAATGATTGTAACTGTAATGGTTACCGGGGTTTCGCTGTGAGTGCTCCTCCCATAAGAGCTGTAGTGTCAGCGTTTTATGTTTTAGTTCTTTATAAATCACCGACCAATTGGGAACTGGTATTGATGCTTTAAGTTTGACCCTAGTCTTTAAGAACTCTCGATTAAGCGCCGCATCCGTCCATATTTCGGATAAAGGCCAGCTTGTGATCCCCATTTGTGCAGCTCGGTTTGCATAGCGAGACACTACTGAGGGCGAAATAGATAAGCTTTTTGCAACCTGACGATGGCTAAGTGAACAGCCGTATTTGAGCCGTAAGATTTCTTTTAATTTACGCATAAAAATAGGTACCGTAGACATAGTTATCCTCATCATCAAAATGAAAAGAATAACGGTAAAATGTACCTACAGAACAGAAGAAAGTTGATTAATTGAACAACAACATTATGTGAATTCATCAATAACATATGGAGCTAAAAGTGATCTCCATGAATGTTATTAGGTGATCTCGATGGATGTTATTGAGTGATCTCCATCGATGTTATTAGGTGATCTCCATGGATGTTAATATGCAATTGTACAACAGACGATCGTTTGGCTGTTAGAGCCTATTTATGAGTCAGACTTTCTAGGGTTTAGTTACGGTTTTCGTCCAAAACGCAATCAGCACCAAGCATTAGATGCGGTGTATATGGCGACGACGACAAAGAAAGTAAGCTGGATTTTAGATGCTGATTTAAAAGGTTTCTTCGATACAATTAATCACGAATGGATGATGAAATTTTTAGCACATAGAATTAGCGATAAACGCGTTTTAAGGCTTATCAACAACTGGTTAACAGTTGGGGTTGTAGATGGAGGCACAAAGCAAACATCATGGGTAGGGACACCGCAAGGTGCAGTTATATCGCCATTGTTGGCGAATATTTTCCTACACTATGTGTTAGATTTGTGGCTCGTTCAATGGCGAAACCGCCATGCACGTGGGGAGGTTTATATCGTTCGATATGCTGACGATTTTGTTATTGGTTTTCAATACAAAAGTGATGGCAATCGACTGAAATATGAATTAACCAAACGGCTGGCGGCATTTTCATTGAGTTTAAACGAAAGTAAAACGCACCTGATAGAATTCGGTCGTTTTGCCAGCTTAAATCGACGGCAACGCAAGCAAAGTAAACCTAAGACATTCGATTTTCTTGGATTTACACATATTTGCAGTGTTCGCCGAAATGACGGGCAGTTTAAACTTTTGAGACTCTCAATAAAGAAAAGGCTCAGAGCTAAACTCAGGCATATCAAAGAAGTGCTAATGAAAACGCGGCATAAGTCGCCATACGTTGTTGGGCAGTGGCTCAAACGCGCATTAACAGGATACTTCAATTACTTCGCTGTGCCTGATAATGGTCAAAGTATTCGAACAATGAGAACCGAGGTGTGTAAACTTTGGATAAAAGCGCTAAGGCGTCGAAGTCAAAAGGGTAAAAGCTTTAACTGGCAGCGAATGAAAGGCTTAATCTGGATATTTATTCCACACACCCGTAATCGACATCCGTATCCAAGCCAACGCCTCACCCTTTGACTCAATGTAGGAGCCGTATGCGTTAGTAGCGCACGTACGGATCTGCGCCGGAGGCCTGATTTATATTGATAGATTATTAATGTAAATTAGGGCTTTACGGCGATTGAAAATCTGATTGATAATCAATAGCTTTAAATCCCCATTCATCTTAGTGATGTAATTTAGTACCAAAGGGTGAATCTCGCAATGATGTTAAGTTGGTGATTTACCCAAGCTGGATGTTGCAGAATCCTGCGGCTTTTAGTATTAAAAATAGTATCGCGAACTTAATAAACAAAGCCGACCGTTTAAGCAAATCGTCACTCGAATTTGCGCGTTAACGCATTAGATGTAATGTTCTATTTGTTTATATTTTTTGCAAAAAAGCAATGACCGCTTTGGTGGCTAAGGAGCCAGTCACATTGATGTTTAATCGGATTGGTGATGAGTGACTCCTACAAGCTCAAAGGAGTCGTTGGTCTACATTATGTTGAGAACCAACTAATGGGTCAAAAGACTTTACTTTATCATCATACAAATGAACATCTATGACCTGATAGATTAATCAAGCGGATCGAGTAACCAATTGTTTTATCGGTTTTTATTGAAAAGGTATATTTAAATAATGTAGTATAAACTAACACTTTTATAAAATTATTTATAAGGATATACAATGACCAAAACTTTAATTTCAACAATTTTATTGTACTCAATCACTATTGTGGGTTGTTCAAGTAATATTACAGCTATTGATTATGAATCTTGCTATTTTCCAAATACTTCGGTTAAGGCTCCTGTTTGGGTTTGCGATGAGCCTATAGAGGGGCTTACATTACAGGCTACTGGCGTTGCAGAACAGTCGGGTGCAGGAGTTGATTTTATGAAAACAATAGCTACAGCGTCAGCAAAAGATAGACTAGCACAATCTTTTGAGTCTGAAGTTCAGAGTTTAGTTAAGATATTTTTAGGCACAACAGGAAGAACCGAACAAGAAACTGTGGATGCTACTCAGGAAGTAATCCAACGGCAGTTTACAAAGCAGCGGTTACAAGGAATTAAAATTCAAAAAAGCCTTCAAGGACCTGATAAGCGTATGTATGTATTGGTAGGATTAAGTGAAGAAAGCTTTAAAACTAACGCTAAAAAATTGATTAACAGTAGTTTTAACAGCGATAGCGCAGAATGGCAACGAATTCAAGCAGATAAAGGTTTTAAACAGCTTGGTGAGGCAATAGATAATTATGAATCTAACTAGTAAATTAGATTATTTAAAGCTCAAACAGGCAGTTTCAATTTTTTTATTTCTGTCTTTGGTTGGCTGCAACTCGACCCAACCAACTCGATCTACCAAAGATAGTGTAATAAAAACTAATTCGCCAAGTACGATAACTTCAGCTTTAATAACCAAAGAAAATAAAGTTCAAATTGAAAAAGCCACAGAGCAAGAGACAATTATAGAAGCTATCAATATTATTGACTCGTTCAAGGCAGTCAGTTCTAAAAAACATTTTGTAAAGGAATATACTTATAAAGCAGGGGAAGATGACAGCAAAAATACTGCTCGTAAAAAAGCATTGATTCAATTGAAAATTTTGTTAGTTGAAGAGATCGGAACTTATATTGAAAGCGAATTAAATATACAGCAATCAATTAAGTCAGGACATGCACTGAATGAAGTCAAAAAAGAAATTCGCACAATTTCAGCAGGTATAACACAAACCAAAATTTTAGATCAAAAATGGGATGGTTCTGTCTTATACTTAAAGGCGTCTGTCGCAATTGATCCTAATAGTGTGACTCAAGGGATCTCTGAGGTATTAAAGTCAAGGGCGAATCGGCAGGAAATTGGTGAACTTAGGTTAATACTAAAAGACAAATCATCTAAGTTTAGCTTACAAAGCCAACAGTTAAAAAGTATCCAAAATAAATTGGCGACACAGGAATTTATAAGAAAAACCAAAGAAAACGAATTAGTACGAATGAAGGATGAATTAAGCAAAGCAAATATATTACTATCAAAATATCACGCAGAAGAAAATAAGATAACAACCCGTCTACACGAAATTAAGAATATCATTAGACAGAAAACGGATAAAGTCATGAGATATGTTGAAAGAGGAATGGTCTATACAGAAATGGTTGAGTTAGCTGGAGAGCCTAGATCTAGTGGGTATGCGTATCCTGGTGAGAAAATGTATAACTATGGTACAGTATGGGTTCAAATTACTGATGGAGTAGTTGGTTGTATAACAAGATTTGAAGGAAAGAAAACAGCTTGTAAATACTACGGTTCTAATTCTGCCTATCCCTCTAATTATTATGTTTTAAAGTAATGTTTAGCGTTAACTGTATCTTTTCTGAAGTGATTTTAGCATTTAACTAGGGAGTGTTCATAATTCTGTGTCATTTCAGTATAATATAATAAAACAGGAATGACACATGACTAACTCTTTTGATTTTGAGCAAGCATTAACAGATTTACAAGCTGGTAAAAGCCTCACTGGTAAAGATGGCATCTTAGGCCCTTTGATTAAGCAATTAACCGAAGCGGCTCTTAATGCCGAACTAGAGCACCACTTAGCCAACGATAATCAATCTAATAGAAAGAATGGCAGAACAAGTAAAAACATCAAACACCCGTCTGGTAATTTTGAACTCGACACTCCGCGAGACCGCAATGGAACATTTGAACCTCAATTAGTGAAGAAAAATCAAACCTCACTATCAGATGAAATCGATCGCAAAATACTCTCGATGTTTAGCTTGGGAATGAGTTATCGTGATATCAATGCACATGTAGAGGAGATGTACGGTATTAACGTGGCCACAGGAACGATTAGCGCAGTCACTGACAAGCTTATTCCTGAGCTTAAAGCATGGCAACAAAGGCCATTAGATAGCCATTACCCAATTGTTTGGCTCGATGCTATTCATTATAAGGTCAAAGAAAACGGTCGCTACATCAGCAAAGCTGTCTACACGTTATTAGCACTTAATATGCAGGGTAAAAAAGAGATATTAGGGTTGCATTTATCAGAAAACGAAGGGGCTAATTATTGGCTTTCAGTGCTGACCGATCTTAATAATCGCGGTGTTAAAGATATTCTTATTGCCTGCGTAGATGGGCTAACCGGCTTTCCTGAAGCCATAGCAGCTATCTTTCCTGAGACAGAAACACAGCTTTGCATCATTCATCAAATTCGAAACTCACTTAAGTACGTCGCGTCTAAAAATCAGAAAGCCTTTATGGCCGATTTAAAACCTGTCTATCGTGCACCCACAAAGGAAGCAGCTGAATTAGCACTCGATAAACTAGAAGAGAAGTGGGGCGAAAAATATCCGCTGGTTATTAATTCCTGGCGCAGGAAGTGGCACAATCTATCTCACTATTTTAAGTACCCTGAGCACATCAGGAAGGTGATATATACCACGAACGCCGTTGAAGCGGTTCATCGTCAGTTTAGAAAGTTAACAAAGACGAAAGGCGCATTCCCGAACGAAAATAGCTTGTTGAAGCTGTTGTATGCTGGCATATTGAATGCTTCTGAGAAATGGACGATGCCAATCCATAACTGGAGCTTGTGTGTTTCTCAGTTAGCGATATATTTTGAGGGGCGTTTAGATAGCGTCATTGATATTTAGAAAATTAAGCCTGACACAGAATATTGAACGCCCTCTTTAACTATCAACCCAAAACTTTAAAGTATTTCCTTTCACATCTAAGTGATAATTATGTTAGTTGATTGCTATTCGTAAGTTTATATCGCAGTAGATTCACAATCGAGTGCTATATATAGAGTGATCAATTTACTTTGACCACTTCAAACTCTTACCCTATTTCCCAATATTAGGGTTTTGTTTCAAATATTTCATTAGAACTAGGCTAGGTTGATCTAGAAATTTCTTAAGCGCTTTATAGACTAACTTCATTGGTCTATCTAATTCACTATGAGTATAGTTGTAGGTCAAATTGTTAATTCGAAGTTCTTTATCACTACTATCAAGACGAACAGAGCGTATATCAGAAATTGAAATAAACTCTTTATCCTCAAACATGGGTTTAAAAGCAATAAAATCCCCAGTAATAACCATTCCATCGCTAGCACTGCCGAATGATGTAGTATCAAATAGAACAAGCAAATCTGTTATTACATCACACGGGTATTCATCATGAGGGTAATGTGCATAAGATTTTGAAGCCCCTTTCTCTTTCTTTTTAGCTTTTGATTTTGTCCAGTAAGGGAAAAAAAGGGACAGGCAGTGCGCCGAGATAAATCGGTAGAAGATTGGAGGTGAAAGCCCTCTGCTTGGTAAGGCTCAGCAAGCCGCCAAGACCCCGAGTCATGGGCTTTGCATCGTAAGGTGTCGAGTTAAGCGTTGACAGGGGAAACCATAGGCTAAGTATTGAGCTGCGAAATCATCGTCAAGAGTGCTGACCTAGTTGTCTGATGGCGAAGGCAATATGATGGTTAACGTTATACCGCGAGAGGGTAAGGCAAGTTAACCCTCAACTCTTCGCAGTCAGAGACCTTATGCATGTGGCGATGTCTTTTATGCGGAACTCGGGAGATCCAAAGGGAGCGTTTGCGCAGCAAACACTTTATCGGGAAGTCAGTTCGACGTAGCCGATAATGATAACCCTTTGGAAGTCAGACAGCTTCATAGTAGTGAAGAAGCATGCGAACAAAGCGGTGAGAAAATCAACGTGGCGGAGTATGTGGAGCGAAGGGAGCTGACAAAGAGAAAGTCATTCAACAGGAGTAAGACCATGACGCAGAGCGTGGAAGTATTGCTGCCTCGTTTGGATCGGCTAGGGGAAGCAGCAAAACGTGATAAATCGCTACAATTTAATAATCTATTTCACCACATCACGTTGGCCTCGTTGCATAAGGCGTTTAATCACCTTAATAAACGGGCGGCTAAAGGCGTCGATAATATCGGATGGTCAGAGTATCAACAAACCGCCAAAGCATCGTTAACTGCGTTACATCAAAAGCTTCAACTTGGATGTTACAAAGCAAAACCTGTTAAGCGAATTTGGATACCTAAAGCCGACGGTACACTAAGACCCATCGGTGTAACATCCATCGAAGATAAAATTGTACAACAGACGATCGTTTGGCTGTTAGAGCCTATTTATGAGTCAGACTTTCTAGGGTTTAGTTACGGTTTTCGTCCAAAACGCAATCAGCACCAAGCATTAGATGCGGTGTATATGGCGACGACGACAAAGAAAGTAAGCTGGATTTTAGATGCTGATTTAAAAGGTTTCTTCGATACAATTAATCACGAATGGATGATGAAATTTTTAGCACATAGAATTAGCGATAAACGCGTTTTAAGGCTTATCAACAACTGGTTAACAGTTGGGGTTGTAGATGGAGGCACAAAGCAAACATCATGGGTAGGGACACCGCAAGGTGCAGTTATATCGCCATTGTTGGCGAATATTTTCCTACACTATGTGTTAGATTTGTGGCTCGTTCAATGGCGAAACCGCCATGCACGTGGGGAGGTTTATATCGTTCGATATGCTGACGATTTTGTTATTGGTTTTTAATACAAAAGTGATGGCAATCGACTGAAATATGAATTAACCAAACGGCTGGCGGCATTTTCATTGAGTTTAAACGAAAGTAAAACGCACCTGATAGAATTCGGTCGTTTTGCCAGCTTAAATCGACGGCAACGCAAGCAAAGTAAACCTAAGACATTCGATTTTCTTGGATTTACACATATTTGCAGTGTTCGCCGAAATGACGGGCAGTTTAAACTTTTGAGACTCTCAATAAAGAAAAGGCTCAGAGCTAAACTCAGGCATATCAAAGAAGTGCTAATGAAAACGCGGCATAAGTCGCCATACGTTGTTGGGCAGTGGCTCAAACGCGCATTAACAGGATACTTCAATTACTTCGCGGTGCCTGATAATGGTCAAAGTATTCGAACAATGAGAACCGAGGTGTGTAAACTTTGGATAAAAGCGCTAAGGCGTCGAAGTCAAAAGGGTAAAAGCTTTAACTGGCAGCGAATGAAAGGCTTAATCTGGATATTTATTCCACACACCCGTAATCGACATCCGTATCCAAGCCAACGCCTCACCCTTTGACTCAATGTAGGAGCCGTATGCGTTAGTAGCGCACGTACGGATCTGCGCCGGAGGCCTGATTTATATTGATAGATTATTAATGTAAATTAGGGCTTTACGGCGATAAAATTTCTTGAGTGGCTTTCGGCTGCCAAGGAGTTCAGACGGCAATACGGCAGTTTTGCCGGCAATGAAGCTCATTTACGAGATTATGCTCACCATCACGGTCGAAGTTGGTGTAAAGGCGTCGGCTAATCCTCAGTATTAACTGTTCTTATTATTTTCCGCCTCAGCAATAGAGCTGACGATTTTACTCGTTCAAATTTCATCATTTCGTAGTTCTCATACCCCCAGTTCATTTTTGTTTACTAAATGAGCCCAATTTTTTATTGGTTTTAGTTAGTGCAATTTAATTTTTAACTGATTGTGATTGGGTTAAATCAATGAGATATTTGTGTCTGTCCTTTATTTTTTTCCAACAACAATATTGCCAATATAGGGTTCTAGTAAGGTATGTAGTTTATTTACATCGGCAGATATTTCTTTATGAACAATGGTTTGGCCATTATTGTCAATTATGCAGACATAAAGTATTCTGGCGTGTAAATCTATACCGCAGTAGTAAGGATGTGTGCTATTGTAAAAGTTCATTGGGCTTTCTCCTGTTTACGGTTGTCGCCATTAAATTTAGCAGTTACTGCTAAATTTAGGGAGAGGGCTCAATGAGTATCAAGTCATTTCAGCAGGACAAAAAACAGCTGGTTTTTGCTCGTGCCTCGCTAATTTTAACCAGCTATTTTATTGCCTCTGAATGAGGCGTTAGCTTTCAGAAAAGTGAGATACATATTATGAACATAGAATTATGGTTAGGTTTCGTCGTGGCATCATCTATTATGCTTGCCATTCCTGGTCCCACTGTCTTGATAGTAATTAGTTACTCTTTGACGCATGGAAAACGTGCAAATTTACCTCTTTTATTTGCTGTAATCCTAGGGACTACAGTAGCTGTTAGTGGCTCTCTATTAGGATTAGGCGCTCTTCTTAGAGCATCAGCTTTCTGGTTTACTGTGGTTAAAATTATGGGAGGGTTATATTTACTTTATCTAGGTATATCAATACTGAGAGATGGGGCTTTGCCAACAGAACCAAATGCACCCATACGTCTGGATTCAAGGTGGAAATTATTTGTAAATACTTTTTTTGCCACGGCTTTAAACCCTAAGAGTTTAATGTTTTTTGTAGCTTTCATTCCTCAATTTATTAATACAAATACAGACACAACTTCGCAACTATGGATTCTTGCTATCACCTTTATTACACTAGCGACAATTATTGTTTCTTCTTATGCTGTATTTGCAAGCTCGGCTTTTAGTTATTTAAAATCACCTCGTATACAAAGTCGTTTTAATATTGCAAGCGGGTCATTATTATCTCTGGCAGGTATCTGGACTTTAATATCAAAACGCCCTGTTAGTTAATACCTAAATTATGCGCAAAAAGCTAACAAGGCAATAAAGTCGGACTTGTAACAGTTTGCTCGGTTCCACTTCGTTTCACATTTTAGCAAACAATTACAAGCCGCTTATTGCGACGTTGAGGCTGTAGAATTTATAAATCTTAGATTCCAGAGCCAAAAACTACGTTGATGAGAGTGATTTATTTCATAAATCACTCTCATACAACATTAGATTTCGCGTAGATGCGAGGTTTTTAGTGTAAATTAATCAAAATTTAATGGCTGTTTTTCTTGAATGATAAATTCTACAGCCTCGTTAGGTGTATGAATTATCTAGTCCGCCAGAAAATCGAAATTACAGTGATTGCACTGATTAACTTAGTGGCATTTATACTATTTTTCGTTAACAGTTCATCTTTGTTCATTGCAACATTGGCATTAGTAATAGGGTATTTTTCTTTCCAAGGTTCTGTGCTTTTACTTGCTACATTTAGAGTAGATGATACTGAGGACTCTTACGGATCATATTTGGACTATATAGCGCCCATAGTAATTAGTTCGGCGTACATTTTAATATTGTGGGCGTTGGTGTAACACATATGAGCCCTTCTCGAGTCAATAGGCATTAGCCACTTCTTCGGCCGCGTAGCGGTCGATTGTCTTATCAATTAACTTTATTTGTTTACTTCGTCTGTCACTGTGGCTGTTAATTAACCTGAACTCGGGATAAAAATTGAACTAATAGCCCACCTAGTGATCAGATCTTTCGAACAAGAAACGATTTAAACACTATAAACGGTGAGCGTATGGATAAGTTAGTTGAAATATTTTGTGATGTCGATGATTTTTGTGAAGTGTGTATTCTCATGAAGATGATCACTCATTCTCACCGAAGCTGATCAGTTGTTCTCATCCATACTGATCACTCTTCGGTGCCATTTTGCGGCTCGGTAACATTGTTAATTGATCACGACGTCTCCGTCAAGTTCATTTCTAATTTTCGCATTGATTCTCCCTGTAACTCAAAACGCTGTGAACGATGAATAAGCCGATCCATAATGGCATCTGCATAGGTGGCTTCACCGATCAGTTCATGCCACTTAGCCACAGGCAGCTGACTCATTATGATCATTGAACCTTGTTCGTGTCGTGCGTCTATTATGTCTAGAAGATCGCTGCGCTGCTGACTCGTCAACATTTCCATTCCCCAATCATCCAAGATCAAGATCGGTGTCTTATTGAGCTGGGCAAGGAACCGAGGATAACTTCCCTCGCCGTGAACTTGCCGTAGCTGCTCTTGCAGCGCTTTGATTCGGTAATAGCGTGCTGGTATGCCCTGTTGGCAAAAGTAATGCCCAATAGCACAGCCTAAAAAGGTTTTGCCGCAGCCTGTCGCGCCGGTAAAAATAAGGTTCTGATGGTGCTCAAGCCAATGTCCTTCAAGCAAGCTGCTAATTTGTGATTTAACAATGCCACGGCTCGCTCGGTAATCGATTTGACTTGGATGAGCAGCCAATCGAAATTTAGCATGCTTGACTAGGCGCTCTATCTTACGTTGCTCCCTGGTTGCAATTTCTTCTCCCAGCAATAGTGATAACCGATCATGAAAACTTAAGTCACTATATAAATGTGGCTGCTCTTCTTGGCGCGTTAGGCTGCTGAGAATGACGCTTAAACGTAAATTACTAAGCTGTTGAGTTAATTCGATATTCATCTTATTTCCCTTAATGGTAGTAGTTTTGTCCACGGACATTGTCATGCTTGATATCTGCCAATAGATCGATTTGCTTAGGTTCACGTTTTTCTTGGTCTAAGTTCTTTTTCAGTATGATTTTTACGTTTGCTAGTCGGTAACCTCCAGTGTCTAGGGCCCGTTGACATGCCGCGTTTAGGCGCTCTTTTGAATAGACCTTGTTTAAGCTCAGTAAGCCAAAGCAGACTTTATAGCTTTGTTGTGGATGAGCTTTACTGTGCAATTGATAGTCGACCCACTGCGAGACATACTCACCGAGCGTACTCGCCCATTGTTTTACATGCCTATGCAGAAAACTCAGGATTGAACTATACTGTGTATATAAACACACTGTATAGGTAGACATAATCATGAACATGCCAGAAGCAAGCTTTTTAGCTTGGCAAAAACAGTTTAGTACTGAAGATGATTGCTTAGAATATTTACAAGAAATGAAATGGAAAAATGGCTTTATTTGCCCGCGTTGCGGCAATGCTCATAACTATAAAATTGCCAGTCGCCACTTATACGAATGCACGCAATGTAAAAAGCAAACATCAGTCACGGCAGGGACACTTTTTCATGGGAGTAAAATCACCTTAATCCAGTGGTTTTGGGCTATCTATTTTCTTGGCTCTGATAAGGGAAGTATATCCGCACTAAGACTAAGCAAATTAATAGAAGTCAATTGGCGAACAGCGAGACTCATTTTAAAAAAACTTAGAAGTGCTATGGGTCACAGAGATAGTTTATATCAATTGAGTGGAACAATAGAGCTAGATGATGCACTTGTTGGAGGTAGACAAAAAGGGAAACGAGGTCGTGGTGCAGCAGGAAAAAAGAATGTATTAATCGCCTGTGAAAGTAAAGAGAAAAAGGCAGGATTTATTGCCATGGAAGTAGTTGATAGTATTTGCCATTTTAGCGTTGATAAGTTTGTTAAGAAGTACTTAAAACCAGGTCAGAAAGTTCGTTCTGATGCATTGGCTGCTCTGAATATAATTGACCAAGCACAGGACCATGAAGCGAGGGTAACACCAAGCCATTTGGTTGATGAATGGCTACCATGGGTACATATCGCCATTGGCAATTTAAAAACATTTTTGTTGGGTACATTTCATGGTGTATCGGGAAAATACCTACAAGAATATCTAGATGAGTTCTGTTATCGGTTCAACCGTCGATTTATTGAAAAACAAATCCCTAACCGACTGTTAAATTTGGCGATAGTTCATGTACCTGTAAAATCGTCCTGAGCCAAGTGCATAGGCATGTTACTTTTTAATATTTCGACTACTTGATCTGATATGGATTTATTATTCATACTTATACCTTAACGCAAAGATGGGACAGTCAAAAATTTATTATTGATAAATAATGACTTAATGTAAACACTTAGATATTTTTATATTCAGACGTTCATCAATTTGCAATAATCGCGCTATGAAACAAAACCCCATCGCCTATTTTTTTACGGTAGCCGTCCAGCTTTTATTATTGCTGTGTATCTTGGCGCCGCCAGCAAATGCTGTAAATAGTGGCAAAACCGCCTTGGGGGGATCACAACCTAGCACCACGGTTGCTTTAGAAAATATCGTTGGTAAGTCATTAAGTATCCTAGATATTTTTTTAGACTTCAAAACAACGGCGTTGGGGTGTTGTGTTGGCGCAGATGCTAAACCTAAGGTTACATCTACCCTAAATAACAACCTTCCAGATCAAAATAAATTACTTGCTAATCCCGCGAGGAACCCAAGGACTGGTGAATTAGATCCTAATTATCGTGCGCCTGAAGCAGCAAACTCCAATATAACTTCATATCCAGCACCTGAAGGCACTCGTGTAAAAATGGCACTTGATGAAAGGGTTTCCTCAGTTAACTTCTTCTTAGTTGCATAAAAGGCTGTGGTTGAAATGTTATTGTCGCGGCAAAAATCACTAACGCTCAAGCCACTGGATTGGTGCAGATTAATGATGTCTTGCCATTGTTCGAGGCTTCGATGTTTACTCATGTTAATCTCCTTAATAAAATTGGAGATACCCTATCCAAGTTAACTTATGAAAGGTATGTGTCTTTGGCGAGACGCTTACTTTTGAACTGATTGTGATTAGGTTAAATCAATGAGATATTTGTGTCTGTCCTTTATTTTTTTGTTATTTTTTTGATAAAATTCTTAAGTTTATTTTCTGCGTTAAGTTTTACGCAGAACCCCCCCCAAACCCAACATAATTCACTGATAGTAAAACATTTTTTTGACAAACCGCTTTAGTTGTCTATAGTTATTCATGTGTTCGCCAATGCCCAATATATTAAATAGACTAATAAAGAGGGGATGTATGACAAAAATAACGAATGCTGTGCTTTTCGGCTCTTTGCTTATTATATCTTTCGGTTATTTTTTCTTAACAACAGATAAGAAACTAGAAGGTGATATGGCTACTCCTCCAATAAAATCTCAAACATTTCATAGCGAGATAGAATCAAAGACATTCGTAACAAATTTTGAAACTAATGCTGTGAATACAAATGGCGTTTCTAGTGATAGTAAAGATAGAGTCTTCGGTTGGTTTGTAGTTTCAGAAAAGGATTATGAATACATCTCAAATAAGGCAAAGAAGAATACAACTCCTTTTGCTTATAAAAAATATTGGATAGAAAATATTAATGTAAATACTGGTGGGAATGTGGAATTTGAAATTTATCACACTTTTGGATTCTCACCTAACGAACTTCAGAAGATGGAGCTTGCCTTTTACTATGAAGTGGATCGTTTGTTTGACGATAACCTTTATGGAGAGAGTAGCTTGGACAATGAAGAAAAAATTCAAGTGGTCCTCGAAGATATGAATGACATTAAGACATCTTCGATCGTATGCGCAAAGCATAAATGCATGTTTGTTATTGAAACTGACTATTCTAATTCATTCGATCCCGCTGTTTTAGTGGAAAATGTTATATCCAATATTAAAATTGACAAGAATTGTGACTATTACCGAAAACTGGGAAGCCTAAATAGACAGTTTTTCTCAATTTATTGTCCACCGTAGAATACCCCCCCAACTTTCGTGGCTTACGATTAAGAAAATCGGGGGTATTGTATTTTTCTTATTCATTTTATGTAAGTACATGAGCAAAGCGAAAAGCACTGTATCAGCAAAAGAGAAATGAACATCCAGAGCGGTGGTCAAAAAATGAAAGAAACTGGCAGCCAATTGGTGTTGTGGAGCTAAATCCAGAACAACATAAGCAAGCTGCTTAACAATTTAGGCGACAACTACCTTGAAAAACGCCGAAAGTATGCAAGCTTTCCAAAAAAAACCGACAATATGTACTTCAAGAAAGTGTATTAACGTTGCCGCAATTTGTGATGCAAAGCAGCTATAAGGCTGCGCAAGCAATAAAGTTACCTGAGCGCGGTTTATTAACTAATGGATTCTTTGCTGACATTATTATTGTCGATCTTAAAAAATATAAAGATAAAGCAAGCTTTTCTCATTGGAACGTTCTTTCTGAGGGGGGTTGAAACAGTGATTGTTAACGGCTCAATTGTTATTGAAAACAGTCAATTTACGAATATTCTTGCAGGACGTGTTTTAACAAAAAAATAGTAATAATCGATGCCTAAAATAAGGGAAACAAAAAGATTCTGTTTCCCTTATTAAGGTTAAATTTTAAATTGATTACTAGCGCGCAATCTATTGAGCACAACAATCAAAAATGTTGCCACAAAACAGCCAAAAATAACCACCATCCACTGGGACATTGACCAACCAATAAACATCCATGAAATTGATGCGCAGTCGCCATCAGCCTTAAAGATGAAGGGTAACCATTCATCTAATGGCAGTGTGTGGGCGAAATTAGGTCGAAAATCACAGCTGAAAAAAGGCGATTGCGTCGTTTGAATGCCTACATGCTCAATGGCTAATAGCAGACCTTTGATAGCGCTATATCCCCACAATGCATAACCAGCCAATCGACAACCAAAATTTTGCGGCGCAATAGCACCCACTAACCCTGCGCCAACAAGGCCTAACATTGCTGTACGTTGATAAATACACATGACACAAGGCGCAAGCCCCATGATATGTTGAAAATACATTGCAACTAATTCAAAGGTAGTGGCGACGCCAGCCAGTGTAAGCCAGGCTTTTCGTTCTGTTGGTAGAGAGTTTAAAAAGGTTAACATGAATAACTCGTTGATTTTAAATCTAGATAATATAAGAAAAAAGCGTATCCGAAGATACGCTTTCTAATAACACCTTAGTGGTGATCGCCGCCGGAAGGCTCAACGATTGCCGAGTGATGTTTAATTAATCCTTTCTCATAAAGCTTTTCTGTACTGTCTGTTAAGAAGCCTGACTGGATACAGATGAAACCTACGATTGACAGTACGATGGTGTATGGCAATGCCATGTAGACCATACGACCGTAGCTTAGTCTAACCAGCGGTGCTAATGCACTCGTTAACAAGAATAAGAACGCTGCTTGACCATTTGGTGTTGCAACACTTGGTAAGTTAGTACCTGTGTTAATTGCAACAGCTAGCATGTCAAACTGGTCGCGGTTAATACGGCCATCTGCCAAGGCTTGAGCAATTTGTTCAATATAAACGGTACCAACAAATACATTATCACTCACCATCGATAATAAACCGTTGGCAATATAGAACATTACCATTTGCGTATTACCTTCATAACTCAATACCCAAGTAATCACTGGCGTAAATAAGTTTTGGTCAATAATTACGGCAACGACAGCAAAGAAGACAGCGAGTAGCGAAGTAAACGGTAGAGCTTCTTCAAACGCTTTACCAAGTGCATGTTCTTCAGTAATACCGTTAAATGCAGTCGCTAATACGATAACTGATAAACCGATTAAGCCAACAGCGGCTAAATGAAGCGCTAGACCAACAACTAACCAGCCAGCGATAACACCTTGGGTAATTAGCTTTGCTTTGTCTTTAGGCGTACGGCGTCTGTCTTGCTCGTCTGCATAATCAGACAATACTTTATGAACGTTCTTTGGCAGTTGAACACCGTAGCTAAACCAGCCCATTTTTTCGATGACAAAACAGGTGATCAAGCCAAAGATAAATACAGGGATTGTTACTGGCGACATGCGGATAGCAAATTCAATGAATTCCCATCCTGCTTTTTCTGCAATGATTAAGTTTTGCGGTTCGCCAACTTTAGTCATTACGCCGCCTAGTGCAGTACCAACACCAGCGTGCATCAATAGGTTACGTAAGAAACCACGAAACTGTTTTAAATCAGCACGATGTTGTTCGTGAAAGTCTTCTTCGTGTGTGTGGTCATGATCGTGATCATAATGTTTACCAGAAGAGACTTTGTGGTAAACGCTATAGAAACCTATAACAACACTGATCACAACGGCGATAACCGTTAGCGCATCTAAAAATGCTGATAAAATGGCACCAGCGGCACAAAAAGCCAATGACAAAACGACCTTTGAGCGTAGTTTAGTAATTAACTTGGTAAATACAAAGAGCAGCAAGTCTTTCATGAAGAATATACCTGCTACCATGAAAATTAGTAGTAATACTACTTCCATATTAGCTGATATTTCATGCAGTACCATCTTCGGGGATGTCATGCCTATCGCAACGGCTTCTATCGCTAACAAACCACCAGGTTGTAATGGGTAACATTTTAATGCCATTGCTAGGGTAAAGATAAACTCACCGACGAGCAACCAACCGGCAACGAATGGGTCAACTAAATAGAAGACAAAAGGGTTAATAACTAAAAAGGTAATAATCGCTAATTTGTACCATTTAGGCGAGTTGCCTAAGAAGTTACGCATAAACGCTTGATTAAGTGACATTGTCGACATTTGTTCCTCACGTAGAGAAGAAAACCACAGTAATCTATCAACACTTTACTGCATAACTAGCAACTTGTTTTGTGAACTAATTATTAGTTGGTGATAGACGTGCTTTTCGCATCATTAATAATGGCCTCTATTAATTACAGGCATTGCATCAATTTGCAAGCGATCTGCTTATTTATCCACTTAAAATTGTTAATTTATTGTATTAACCGTTGTTTAATTAATCAAAGTTAAAAGTGTGGACGCTGTGGTCAGGTTTTATTTTGATTGCCATCTATTATTTGATGACGATTTTATTGCATAAATTGAAAGCAATCGTCCAATTGAAAGAAGGTAGAGTGTTAGAGATCACTCTTTATCACAATAATCTTGCGATTGATTAAGAATCATCTTAAAAGAGCTAATACGTGAAATAAATCGGTATCAATTTCAGCTAGCTCTGTTATTATTCTTTGAATTTTATTGCAATTGATTTGAGTGTTTAATGATTTATAAGGCGCAAAGCCCAGCCGGATTCGCTGAAGAATATTTAGTAGACTCTATTTGGACGGGACGTTTTCCTCCTGGCTCATACCTTCCCGCTGAACGTGAACTTTCAGAACTTATTGGTGTAACACGAACAACTCTTCGTGAAGTATTGCAACGTCTTTCTCGCGACGGTTGGTTGCAGATTCAACATGGTAAACCGACTAAAGTTAATAACTATTGGGAAACCGCCGGACTAAGTGTGCTTGTTACTATGGCACGTTTAGACCAAAACGGTATTCCAGAGTTAGTTGATCAGTTATTGTCTGCACGAACTAATGTGTCAATTATTTATATTCGTGCAGCGATGAAAGCGGCTCAAGAAAAAAGTGTAGATATCTTAAAACAGTATAAGAACATTGAAGATAACGCTGAAGCTTATTCTGATTTTGACTATTCATTGCATCATCAATTAGCGTTTGCATCAGGTAATCCAATTTACGTACTGATCCTTAATGGCTTTAAAGATATGTACAGTCGCCTTGGTAAACTCTATTTCGAATTAGACGAAGCGCGTCGTTTAGCTGACAACCATTACGAAGAGCTTATCAAAATTTCAGAATCAGGCGACTACGATCAGGTTGTTATCGCGATGCGTCGTTATGGTTTAAAAACAGCAAAACTGTGGATGTCACTGCGAGACAGAATGCCAACTGATATTGTTGTGCCAATTCGCTAAGTAAGTTTTTATTCTGGACTCGGTGCTTTTGGGCATCGAGTTATCTCGCTAACTTTCCCCGCTTCACTCTCGCTTTCTAAAATAACTTCAAACCCCCATAATCGATACAAATGTTTAAGCATCTCGTCGATGTTGTCTCCCAGCGAAATATTATGATGGCCGTAGTGGCGCAGCGTAATCGATCTATCTCCGCTGATATCAACGCGATGTATTTGAATATTGGGTTCAAGATAGCTTAAGTTGTATTGTTGAGACATTGCCTCTCGAATTTTTAAATATCCTTGCTCATTATGGATTGCATCAATTTCAATAAAGTTATTTCGATCATCATCTAACGTATTAAATAGTTTTAGTTCGCGGATCAGATGCGGCGACAAATACTGACTGATGAAACTTTCATCTTTGAAGTTTTTGCAGGCAAAATGCAAAGTGTGCAACCAGTCACTCCCTGCTACATCAGGAAACCATGCTTTATCTTCAGCGGTAGGTTCTTCGCACATTCGTTTGATGTCCTGAAATATCGCAAAGCCTAATGTATAAGGATTGATACCTGAGTAATAGGGGCTGTTGTACGGGGGCTGATAGACAACGTTAGTATGATGATGCAAAAACTCTAGCATAAAACTGTTATCTACTTTTCCTTCATCGAATAAAGTGTTGATGATGGTGTAGTGCCAGAACGTTGCCCATCCTTCGTTCATGACCTGTGTTTGACGTTGCGGATAAAAGTATTGCGCTACTTTTCTTACTATTCTTACAAGTTCACGCTGCCATGACTTTAGAAGTGGTGCGTTTTTCTCGATAAAGTACAGAATATTTTCCTGGGGTTGTTGAGGAAAACGATGGGTGTTTAGATTCTCTTCAACCTGTTTAGATTTAGGAACCGTGCGCCATAAATCGTTGACTTGTGCTTGCAGAAAAGCTTCGCGCTCATCTTGGCGGTTCTTTTCTTCGTGAAGTGATATTTTCGCAGGGCGTTTATAACGGTCAACACCGAGATTCATTAACGCATGACAAGAGTCGAGCGTGTCTTCTACCGCTTTAACACCATACTTTTCTTCGCAATCACTGACAAATTTTTTGGCGAAAACAAGGTAATCAATAATAGAGTCGGCCTCTGTCCACGTTGTAAAAAGGTAGTTGTTTTTAAAGAATGAGTTGTGGCCGTAGCAAGCATGAGCAATCACTAACGCTTGCATTGTCATTGAGTTTTCTTCCATGAGATAACTAATACAAGGATTTGAGTTAATAACAATTTCGTACGCCAAGCCCATTTGACCACGATGATAGTTTTTCTGCGTTTGAATAAACTTTTTACCGTAACTCCAATGATTGTAGCCAATGGGCATACCGACGCTAGAGTAGGCGTCCATCATTTGTTCTGATGATATAATTTCGATTTGGTTAGGGTAGGTCGTTAAACCAAATCCACAGGCAACATCACTAATAATGCTGTCAAAGTATTCAAGTTTTTCGAAAGTCCATTCGCAATCTTTAAATTTCGTTGCCGATTGATTAGTCATAATGTCACCTATGACGTGGCAAATAATTCCCTAAATATAGGATAGATATCTGCACGTTCCTTAATGTGTTTAATAGCAAATTCAGGATACAGCTCACTAATTTTCTGATAACAGTGCCACATTGACTGATGGCTACTCTTAGTTATCTCGATATAGCTGAAATAGCGAGTATTAGGGAGCAAATCCCGTTCTATGACTTCCTTACATAGTGGTGTGTCGTCATTCCAATTATCACCGTCAGAGGCTTGTGCTGCATAAACATTCCATTGTGATGTTGGATAACGTTGTTGTTGAATCTTGTGCATTAATCTCAACGCACTGGAAACTACGGTACCGCCAGTTTCTTGAGAATAAAAAAATTCATGTTCATCGACTTCTTTGGCTTGAGTGTGATGCCTAATATAAACAACTTCAGTTGTTTGATAAGTTCGAGACAAGAATAAGTACAATAAGATATAGAATCGTTTTGCAATATCTTTCGTTTCTTGATCCATCGAGCCTGATACATCCATGATACAAAACATAACAGCTTTTGAACTTGGCACTGGTGTACGCGCGTAATGATTAAACTGTAAATCGAAATCATCAATGAAGGGCACGCGATTAATACGCTCTTTACAATGCTGAATCTGTGCTTCTAGCGATTTACGCGCTTGATAATTTTCACCACTACTTTGTTCCAACGTGGCTAATTGCTCCTCCAGTGCTGTTAACTCACGTTTCGTTGAACCCGTTAGCGCAATGCGACGGGAAATTGATTTCTTCAGTGAGCGTACAATATTAATATTATTGGGCAGACCTACTTCTGAAAAACCGTGGCGCGTTGTTTTAAATTCCTGGGCATCAGAATTTTGCTTAGTTTCTAGATTGGGTAGCGCTAAATCTTCAAACAATAGATCTAAGTATTCGTCATGAGAAATCTCAAAAGTAAACTCATCTTCACCTTCTCCTTGATCACTTGCACTTCCCTCGCCAGCTCCTTGGCTACCTGATTGCTTTGGGCGCTCAATTTTATCGCCTTGTTGAAACTGATCATTTCCAGGATGTACGCGCTGTCTTTCCCCATCATTGGCATGGTGAAAAATAGGCTCGCTCAAATCCCGTTTAGGAATAGTGATATTTTCGCCAGAACTTACATCAGTTACACTGCGATCAGTGATGACATGGTCTATTGAACGTTTGATTTGTTCTTTGTGGCGATTTAAAAAGCGCTGTCGATTGACAGAACTTTTATTTTTCGCATTTAAACGTCGATCGATAAAATGAGACATAATGGCCTCCTTCTATGAGGCTTTTCGAACGCGTAAGTACCATTCAGTGAGCAAGCGAACTTGTTTTTGGGTGTAGCCTTTTTCAGTCATACGGTCAACAAAGTCAGCGTGCTTTTTCTGATCGTCAGCATTCGTTTTATTATTAAATGAAATTACTGGTAATAAGTCTTCGGTGTTTGAAAACATTTTCTTTTCAATAACAACACGTAATTTTTCGTAACTCGTCCATCGAGGGTTATTGCCAGAATTATTCGCTTTGGCGCGTAAAACAAAATTAACGATTTCATTTCTAAAATCTTTGGGATTGCTAATACCCGCCGGCTTTTCAATTTTCTCTAACTCGTCATTAAGCGCATTGCGGTCAAATAGTTGTCCAGTTTCGGAGTCGCGATATTCTTGATCTTGAATCCAAAAATCTGCATAGGTGACATAACGGTCAAAAATATTTTGCCCATACTCGGAATAGGACTCTAAATAAGCCGTTTGAATTTCTTTGCCAATGAACTCGATATAATTAGGAATTAGGTAGCCCTTCAAGTGCTCAAGGTATTGCTCTCTTAGTTCATCACTAAATTGTTCTCGTTCAATTTGCTGCTCTAATACATAGAATAAATGGACCGGGTTAGCGGCAATTTCATTATCATCGAAGTTGAATACTCGAGATAATATCTTAAAGGCAAAACGTGTTGATAGGCCACTCATGCCTTCGGTAACACCTGCATTGTCTTTGTATTCTTGCAGTGACTTGGCACTTGGATCTGTGTCTTTCAATGTTTCGCCATCATAGACACGCATCTTTGATTGAACGCTGGAGTTAGACGGTTTTGTTAACCGAGACAAAATACTAAATTGAGCTAACGTTTTTAAGGTATCAGGCGCACATTGAGCGTCGTTTAGCTTCGAGTTCTCTAACAATTTATTATAAATGTTTACTTCTTCAGTAACGCGTAAACAATACGGGACTTGCACAATGAAAACGCGATCTAAAAACGCCTCGTTGTTTTTATTACTCCTAAATTTTTGCCATTCAGACTCGTTTGAGTGCGCTAAAATTATGCCATTAAATGGAATAGCGGATATGCCTTCTGTGCCATTATAGTTACCTTCCTGCGTCGCAGTTAACAGAGGATGTAATACTTTAATCGGCGCTTTAAACATCTCTACAAATTCCATTAATCCTTGATTAGAGCGACACAAAGCGCCGCTATACGAGTAGGCATCTGGGTCATCTTGGGAAAAATGCTCTAACTGACGAATATCTACTTTACCTACCAATGCTGAAATATCTTGGTTGTTTTCGTCACCAGGTTCAGTTTTAGCAATTGCTAATTGATCAAGGATAGAAGGGTAGGATTTAACCACTTTAAATTGTGATATATCACCGCCAAACTCATGTAATCGTTTTACCGCCCATGGCGACATAATGGTGTTGATATAGCGTTTGGCAATGCCATATTCTCGTTCAATAATGTCACCATCTTCATTGGCATCAAATAAACACAATGGATGGTCGTTAACTGGCGATCCTTTTAAACGGTAGATGGGCATATGCTGCATTAAGCTTTTTAACTTTTCTGCAATAGAAGACTTACCGCCGCCAACGGGGCCGAGCAAATAAATGATTTGTTTGCGCTCTTCAAGGCCCTGTGCAGAGTGTTTTAAATAGGAGACGATTTGGTCAATGGCATCTTCCATGCCATGAAAATCTTTAAAAGCTGGATAGCGATTTATAACACGATTGGAGAAAATTCGACTTAAGCGAGGATCTTGCGCTGTATCTATTGTCTCTGGTTCGCCGATTGCCATGAGTAGACGTTCAGCTGCGGATGCATAGCACGATTTATCTTGTTTACATAATTGTAAAAACTCATCGAGGGTAAACTCTTCTTCCTTGGTCGCATCAAAACGCGCTTTATAATGATTAAAAATAGACATTGAGCACCTCCTAGAGTGTGATGTCTCTTTATTAATCAGTGTGTCAAAATAGACTTCAAATGACCTGTTTACCGATTAACAAAGTCCAATAAAGACAATTCATATCAGCAATACTTATGTTTATGTTAATTTGGTTGATTCATTCTTTCAGCTTAGGACAGCATCTACAGGAAGGCAAAGATTTCTTTAAATACCAATTGATTCAATTCATACTATTCCCTTAAACCTCTACTGCAATCACTTACTTTAGACTACGTTTAGCAATCTTAATTTCATAAGTTAGAACAAAAAAGTCAAAATAGATAGCACTTCTCGTTTTCAAGCTGGGCTGAAACTTAACTTACAGGCAATAAAAAAGGGCCGATTGGCCCTTTAAATCTAGCTAAATATTAGCGTAGATTAGCCAGCGAAGTTTGCCGCAGCAAATTCCCAGTTAGCTAGTGCCCAGAAACCACCTAGGTAGTTAGGACGAACGTTACGGTAATCGATGTAGTAAGCATGTTCCCATAAATCTACAGTCAATACTGGCGTTAGGCTGTCATCAGTTAACGGCGTAGCAGCGTTGCTAGTGTTAACGATGTCAAGGCTACCGTCAGCAGTTTTAACTAACCAAGTCCAGCTAGAGCCGAAGTTGTTAACGGCTTTGTCGTTAAATGCTGCTTGAAATTCAGCGAACGAACCGAATTTTGCGTTGATAGCATCAGCTAAAGCGCCAGTTGGCTCACCGCCACCTTGTGGGCTAAGGCTGTTCCAGAAAAACGTGTGATTCCAGATTTGAGCTGCGTTGTTAAATACGCCGCCTTCAGAAATTTTGATAATTTCTTCTAAAGATTTAGAAGCTAGGTCAGTACCTTCAACTAAACCATTTAGTTTTGCAACATAAGTAGCGTGGTGTTTACCATGGTGATACTCTAAAGTTTCTTGTGACATGTGTGGTGCTAGTGCATCGATTGCGTACGGTAATGCTGGTAGTTCAAACGCCATGGGGATTCTCCTGAGAAATTTGCCTATTTTAGGCTCACATAATTATTATTCGCTGTTATAATACATCAACAAATTGATTTGGGTCAAAAATGAATGTAACCTTTGTCCACATTGTTAATCAACGCATTAAACACTTAGTAAATATAGGGTTTAGTGTTAGGCAGTGACGGGGTATAATTGGCGAAATTATTTTAAGTTTTTCCCACTATTTATTACCGCTATTTATTGTTAAAAATAATGGGCACTGTCGTCAAAGGAATTCTAATGGATACTATCGAACAAATTAAACAGCAAATTTCTGAAAACCCAATCATTTTATACATGAAAGGTTCTCCTAAATTACCTAACTGTGGTTTCTCTTCACAAGCATCTCAAGCAATCATGAGCTGTGGCGAAAAATTTGCTTATGTAGATATTCTACAAAACCCAGACATTCGTTCAGAATTGCCAAAATACGCAAACTGGCCAACATTCCCACAATTGTGGGCTGATGGTGAGTTAGTTGGTGGTTGTGACATCATCTTAGAAATGTTTCAACAAGGCGAATTACAGCCATTGTTGAAAGAAGTTGCTGCAAAATATGCAGACGAAGAATAAATCATACCAATTGAAAGTAAAGCTTGGCTAACAAGCACAAAAAAACGGAGATAAACATGAGCGTATTAGTAGGTCGTCCTGCACCGGACTTCACAGCAGCAGCAGTACTAGGTAATGGCGAAATCGTTGATTCATTCACACTAAGTGAAGTAATCAAAGGTAAAAAAGCAGTTGTATTCTTTTACCCACTAGACTTCACTTTCGTATGTCCATCAGAGCTTATCGCTTTTGATGCACGCTTTGAAGAGTTCCAAAAACGTGGTGTTGAAGTAATCGGCGTTTCTATCGATTCACAATTTAGCCACAACGCATGGCGTAACACGCCTGTAAACGAAGGCGGCATTGGTCCAGTTCGTTACACTTTAGTTGCTGACGTTAAGCACACTATCTGTCAAGCCTACGATGTTGAGCATCCAGAAGCTGGCGTTGCTTTCCGTGGTTCTTTCCTAATTGATGAAGAAGGTAACGTTCGTCATCAAGTAGTTAACGATTTACCATTAGGTCGTAACGTTGACGAAATGATCCGTATGGTTGATGCACTAGCATTCCACCAAGAAGTTGGCGAAGTATGTCCAGCTGGTTGGAACCAAGGTGACAAAGGTATGGACGCATCTCCAGCAGGCGTAGCTAGCTACCTTTCTGAAAACGCAGACAACCTATAATTTAGTACTTCACTAAATTGATGACTTAAGGCCGCATTCGCGGCCTTTTTTGATCCTAACAAAAAACGTGTGGAAATAATTTTATTGCCAAGTCCGTGGCACTACTGCAATCTGTAATCAATCTAAGATGGAGAATACAGATGAAAGTATTAATGGTATGCATGGGTAACATTTGTCGCTCACCAACTGCTGAGGCTGTATTGCGAAAAAAGGCCGATGAACAAGGTATCGATTTACACATTGATTCTGCGGGTACATTAAGTCTTCACGCTGGTAACAATCCAGATCCTCGCTCTGTCGACGCTGGTGAAGTGCGCGGATATGACTTTTCTGGCATCACTTCTCGACCTATTGCCGATTATGATTTCGAATACTTCGATATTATCGCCTTAATGGACGATGATAATTGGGAAGAGGTCATGATGCGCTGTCCTCCAAACTACCGCCACAAAGTATATTACTTACTTAATTTCGCCTTTAAAGATAACGAAAATCACGAGGTCCCCGATCCTTATTATTCTCATGACAAAGGCTTTGATGAGGTGTTGAATTTAGTCGAGCAGGGCTGTGATGGGTTGTTGGATTGGGTTAAACAGCAGAGGTAAACATGATACTTGAGTTAATCACGGCAACAA
Source organism: Psychrobium sp. nBUS_13 (assembly GCF_051201665.1). Classification (GTDB taxonomy): domain Bacteria; phylum Pseudomonadota; class Gammaproteobacteria; order Enterobacterales; family Psychrobiaceae; genus Psychrobium. The sequence continues at coordinate 1,499,639 of NZ_CP179210.1, forward strand.
ATTTGGTGAGTTTTTACGAATCAGATTACCTTTTAGTTGTGAGCTTGCGGCAGCATAGCTCAACTTACTATTTTTAATCTGATTTAATCACTGTCACCAATCTACTTAGGTCACAATGATGTCTGATAAATTAGCCCAAACCGTTACTGCTTTCGAACAATGGCGACTTGAAAAAAACTGTAAAATCTCATCCACACCAATCCACCTGCGAAAACAGGCTGTTGCGCTATTAACCCACTATTCAAAAAATGCAATATCAACGGCACTGCGTATTAGTGGCACGTAATTCAAACGTTGGCGCTCGATTATCAACCGACTGAGCCACTAACCGAGTTTATTCCCTTGCCAATACTAACCGATATTACCACCAGTAAATCATTAGCGCTTGAAGTCAAACTGGCTAATGGTGATCAGCTCTCTCGCTGGAGAGCTCTCGATTGAGCAAATTATTCACCTCACTCTGGCGATAAAATCATGATCCACTTAACCAGCAATACCTCCATATTAATCGCCACTCAGCCAGCGGATTTTAGACAAGGGATTGATGGCTTAGCGGCCGTTTGTCAGCATAAACTTGAGTCTAACCCTCGCTCGGGTACCTTATTCGTATTTATTAATCGCAATAAAACCATGATCCGCGCATTAGTCTATGAGAAAAATGGATTTTGGCTGATGACCAAGCGCTTATCTAAAGGAAAATTTAGTGGCTGGCCAAGCAGCAACTCAATAGTGAGTCCGATGGCCGCTAAACATTTACGCCAATTACTGCATGATATCTCTTCAGCAAAAAGAGTCCAGCCGGTGGCGCTTAATGCTTGATTTCTCCATTTATCGGATCATACTGCCCGCCATAATAAATAACGCTTTGGTAGATAAATAACGTGAGCAAATCCTTTACCGACATCGATGGTGATGCGCTTGAAGCGCTAATCGCCCGCGTGAGTGAAGCCAAAGAAAACAATTTGGCGCTCAGTCCTGATGATTGTCAGTTGTTGCTCGATGCATTAGTGACAGTGGCTAGCATGCAAGATCGCCTAGCCAATCAGATGTGACCGTGCATAGCTGTGGTTATTACAGGCCGCACAGCTTTTTGAACCCCAATTAGGGCGATAAATATCTCTTGGTGAATAGCCTTTATTAAGCAAATAATTATAAGTGTTGTCCCAACTCGATGGACTTGCGGTATTACCATGCACTAACACAACTGGGTCAGTACGGGCGAGGGCAGTTAGGGGAAAGCATAAAATACTGAGTAATGTAATGATTAAAGTGGATTTTGTTTTCATTGTTATCTCCGTTATTTAATTGGAGATAAAACACTATAACAGTCTGAATTTGATAAATATGGGTCGTTGGTACAGTATCTTACGAAGCGATTGTATTAATTGACAATAATAAAATTGAGCATAAAAAAAGCAGTGGTTTTCACCACTGCTTTTTCATTGAAGCGCTAAACTAACTAAGCTTTAGCTAACGTTGCACCACTTGATGCGCGGCTTGTAGCGCCGAGCGTGCTGATGTTGCGATCGCTTTTTGCGAACTCTGCACGTTGCTCGTTTGGCATGATTGTTACTTCAATACCAGATGATACAACTTCAGCAGCTGGTGGCTTAGTTGTTGGCGCGCTTGCGAAACCTTTAACGATTGATAGCGTTGGTTTGCAATCAGCTTTAGGCGCCGCTTCAACCACTGGGGCTTCTTCAGTGACAACTTCAACAGGTACTTCAACTGGTGTTTCGTCTGATGACTCAACTACAGATGCTTCTTCAACCACTTCAGTGATGTCTTCTGATATTGTTTCTACAGACGTTTCAGCCGTTTCTTCAACTATCGCTTCAGCTTGAACTTCAGGCGCAGTTTCAGCAGCAGGTGTTTCTTCTACTGTTGCTTCAATCGTGTCAACAGCTACTGGCGCTTCTTCAGCCTTTGTTTCTGCTTCTACTTCAACAGCAACAGATGCTTGAGTAATTTCTTCTACTGTTGGCGTTTCTTGCTCAGATGTTTCAACAACAGGTGCTTTCTCAACACTTGCTTCAACAACGATAGCTGGTTGCTCTGATTGTACCTTCTCTTGTTCTAACTCTTGAGCTAGCTCTTCGTTAGTTTTGATTGGGTAGCGAGCTTCAACGGCATCGTCTGACGTACGTTCTTGACGGTTGCGACGTTGACCAGAAGAACGAAGGTGACGTGGTGAACGACGGTTACGACGACGTTCGCCTGTCTCTTCTTCTTGAGCCTTAGTTTCTTGTGCTGGTGCAACAGCTTGTGTTTCTTCAACGACTGGCGCTTGTTGTGACTCTTCCTTCACTGGCTTTTCAGCTTTTGGAGCACGAGTTTTAGGTGCTTGTGTTTGAGGAGCCGTTTCGTTTGTTACTGTTTCTTCTTGCTGCTCTACAGCGGCACCAGTACGAACTTTCTTGCGCATGTTGTTACGACGTTGACGACGTTGAGCAACTTTTTCTTCAGCAGCTGGTGCATCAGTATTGGTGTTGTTCTCTTGCGTCTTAGCGTTGTTATTACGTGGTTTACGCTGTTTGTTACGACGGTTGTCGTTACGCTCTTTCTTGTCGCCATTTTCGCTACGGTTATCATCGCGTTTATTGCGGTTGTCATTCTCTTCATTACTGTGCTTGTTTTGATTCGAATTACGACTGCGGTTACGGTTGCGATTACGGTTGCGATTGCGTGGACGCTGTGGTTTTTCTTCAACTTTCTGAACTTCTTCTTCAGCGATGAATAACCCTTTAATCGTCTTAAGAATGCGCGAGAATAAAGACGGTTTTTCTTCTTCTTTTTTAACGCTTGGCTTAGGACTCGGCTTTTGCGGTGCTGGCGTTTCTTTTACTTCAGGTGCTTTGGGCTCTGGAGCAGTTACGTTCGCAGGCGCTGAAATGCCTTTAAGTACAGGTTCATTCTTGCTAATGCTTGATTTTAATAAACGAGACTCGTATTGCTCTTCGTTATCGCCACCTTTTACAAGATCGTAAGTTGCAGCGGTTACGGTGTCGTCATTGCGATGACGAATCACTTCGTAATGCGGCGTTTCAAGGTTAACGTTTGGTACGATAACCACATCAACATTGTGACGAGTTTCGATGACACGAATTGCTTTACGTTTTTCATTAAGCAGGTAAGCAGCAACGTTTACAGGTACTTGCGCTTCAATTTGTGATGTTGAGTCTTTAAGGGCTTCTTCTTCCATTAAACGCAAGATTGAAAGTGCTAGTGACTCGGTGCCACGAATAGTGCCTTGGCCTGTACAACGAGGACAAACGTGTGCACTTGATTCGCCTAAACTTGGGCGAATACGTTGGCGAGACATTTCCATTAAACCAAAGCGAGAAATACGGCCCACTTGGATTTTGGCGCGGTCAACTTTTAGTGCATCACGTAATTTGTTTTCAACATCACGTTGATGTTTAGTTGAATTCATATCGATGTAATCGATAACGACTAAACCACCTAAGTCACGTAAACGTAATTGACGAGCAATTTCTACAGACGCTTCTAAGTTAGTGTTAAAGGCTGTTTCTTCGATATCGCCGCCTTTGGTAGCACGTGCTGAGTTAATATCGATTGACGTTAATGCTTCTGTTGGGTCAATGACGATTGAACCGCCAGATGGTAAACGCACTTCACGTTGGAATGCAGATTCAATCTGCGTTTCAATTTGGTAGTGAGTAAATAGCGGTACTTCACCCGTGTAATGCTTGATACGGTTTAAGTAATCAGGACGTACAACGCTGATATGTTCACGTGCACTTTCGTAGACGCGAGGGTGGTCGATTAAGATTTCACCGATATCACGACGCAAGTAATCACGCATTGCGCGAACAATAACGTTACTTTCTTGGTGAATTAAAAACGGAGCAGGACGAGATTCAGCAGCGCCTTTGATAGAACGCCAGTGATTTTCTAGGATATCTAGATCGTATTGTAATTCTTCTGATGCTTTACCAACACCCGCAGTACGTACGATAACACCCATGCCTTTTGGCATAGTTAACGCAGATAATGCTGTTTTAAGTTGTGTACGTTCTTCGCCTTCAATGCGACGAGAAATACCGCCTGCACGTGGGTTGTTTGGCATTAATACCAAGTAACCGCCAGCTAAACTGATGAAAGTAGTTAGTGCAGCACCTTTGTTGCCACGCTCTTCTTTATCAATTTGTACAATAACTTCTTGGCCTTCTTTGATAACGTCTTTAATGCTTGGACGCCCTTTAAAAGAATAACCTTCAGGGAAGTAATCGCGAGATATTTCTTTCAGTGGTAGGAAACCATGACGATCAACACCATAATCTACAAACGCTGCTTCTAGACTAGGTTCTACGCGAGTAATTTTACCCTTGTAAATGTTGGCTTTGGTTTGTTCGTGACCTGGACTTTCGATATCTAGATCATACAGATTTTGTCCGTCGACTAAGGCGACGCGCAACTCTTCTGACTGAGTTGCATTAATTAACATTCTTCTCATTTGGAAGCTCATCCATTGTGAGTTACCAAACAATCAAGTTGTGGCTGTCCGGAGCCTTTATGTACAATCTCGCGATTGGGCTAAGGCGCATTCTAAACGTAAGACTAATTTTTACGTGCTTGATTTAGCTAATAAAATAACTGTGGTTACCGTTTTTAGTAACATTGTCTACAGTCTATTATCTTCAAAATCTAGTAGTTACTAGATGAGCTAAATAATTCCTGCTTGCCATTAGTGCAGGCAAGCGGCTAAGCGTCGTTTTTTATTTATCCATTGTAAACGGCAATTGGCCATTTACGATGTTGAGCATTTGGCTCAAATTCTGTCTATTTGATAATGGACACGTCATCTCGACGATTCATTATTTGCCGGTAAAAACCTACGGGCTGACTATTTTAGCAACGGTTTTACTATTAAAGGCGAGTCATCATTTGTCATTGATGTCATCGCAAAAACTATTTTGTGTATTCTTGTAGGTATTCACGCCACAGTGCTTTCAAGATTGTGATTTGTGCAAACAATATTTTAGCTTGTTGTTTCTTAACGCTATTATTAGCGTATATGTTCAGCGTTCGTATGCATTAATTAAGAAAAATATCAAAATAAACCTACAAGAACACCCGATTATCACACTTATTGAGTTCAATCGCTACCAATACTTTCGAATAAAGTAGCAGGTTCAATGGCGATGGATTTTAAGGCCATCACGAATTCGGTGATAAACGCCGTTAAAAGTCTATTTTGTTGCGGTGTCTATTCATTGATTGATGTACAATGCGCGCCATGAATGAAAAACCACAACAAGTCGCGGCAAAAGTGCAGTTTGTCACTATTGATGACAATCATGCTGGCCAGCGCATCGACAACTTCTTGGTTACCTTTTTAAAAGGTGTCCCTAAAAGCCGCGTTTATCGCATTTTGCGTAAAGGCGAAGTGCGTGTAAATAAGAAACGTATTAAACCTGTTTATCGTCTAAATGACGGTGATATTGTGCGTATCCCTCCTATTCGTATGGATGAAGAGAAAGAGCTACCCAATGCGAAACTTGATAAAGTAGCCTCGCTTGAAAATCATATTATCTTTGAAGACAAATACCTTATCGTTATGAACAAGCCATCTGGCATCGCTGTTCATGGTGGTAGTGGCTTAAAATTTGGTTTGATTGAAGGCTTACGAGCATTGCGTCCGGATGCAAAATCATTAGAGCTTGTTCATCGTCTTGATCGCGATACCTCAGGTTGTATTTTAATTGCTAAGCGTCGTAGTACATTGCGTGCTTTACATGAGCAATTGCGTGAGAAGACCGTCGAGAAAAACTACCTTGCCTTAGTCAAAGGGCAGTGGAGTAAAGAAGATAAAGCGGTTAATGCGCCGTTGCTTAAAAATACCGTTGCCTCAGGCGAGCGTATTGTTCGTGTTAATCCTGAAGGCAAAGACAGTTACACCAAGTTCAAGATTGTTCAACGTTTTGAAGATTGCACATTAGTTCAAGCAAGCCCGGTGACTGGTCGTACGCATCAAATTCGCGTTCATACGCTACATGCGGGTCACCCAATTGCAGGTGATGACAAGTACGGTGATAAGGCGTTTGATAAATCGATGAAGGCGCATGGCTTAAATCGTTTATTCTTGCATTCGGCAAGTGTACGTTTTTTCCATCCTAATGAAGAAAAAACGATGTTTTTTGAAGCACCATTTGATGATGCCCTTAAGAATACTGTCACTGCGTTAAGAAAGACATAATTGATGACAATGGATAAAGAATTGAAGCTGGTTATTTTTGACTGGGACGGCACCGTGATGGATTCAGTAATGAAAATTGTTGATTCTATGCAACGTGCTGCCGAGCGAGAAGGGCTTAATGTGCCATCTGAACAAGCGGTTAAAGATATCATTGGTTTGAGTTTGGCACCGGCGTTAAAACAACTTTTTGGCGAATTGACTCAACAGCAAGTTGATGACATGGCGCAATTTTATAAAGAAGCCTATTTAGCGCTCGATAAAAATCCAAGCTCATTGTTTAACGGCATCGTTGATGTGTTTGAATCGTTAAGAGATCGCCATATCAAGATTGCCGTGGCGACAGGTAAATCTCGTGTTGGATTAGATCGTTTAATTGAGCAAACAGGATTAGGGCATTTCTTTTGTGACAGCATGACCGCAGATGAAGCGGAATCTAAGCCACATCCACAAATGATTGATGAAATTGTTAACCGACAAGGTGTTGATAAGTCTCAAATCGTAATGGTTGGTGACTCATTACTGGATTTAACCATGGCTAACAATGCAGGTGTTCGGTCTGTTGGTGTGAGTTACGGTGCGCATGATAAAGCGCGCCTTTTGACCGCTAAGCCTTTGGCTGTTGTTGACGAAGCAAATGAGTTACTGAGCTATATATAGAGCTAGCCAATTAATCATTACAATAAAAAGGCGACAGTGATGTCGCCTTTTTTATATAACACCTTATACCAAGTTGACAAAGTTATTGCCCACTTTTGCTGGTTAAAATAAAATGAATGTAGCGTTGCTTTCAATCCCAATAGCCAGCTATTTCTCAATCAAGCGCCTTGCCTTCATTTGTTTTTCCTTCGCAAAACAAGATCACTTACGTAATGCAATTAATGGTATTACATAACACTACCGTTCAATTTTGTATGTATATAGTGTTACGGCTTTACGGGCAGGATGTGGACTGCAATCTATTGATTGAGTTGTTCTAGCGCATTAATGCCTTCGTTATTGAGCATATCTAACAAGGTAATCAATGGCAGACCAATGAGGGTATTTGGATCCTTGCCTTCAAGACGTTCAAACAGTGCAATGCCTAATCCTTCACTTTTGAAACTACCTGCACAATTGTAAGGTTCTTCAGTATTTAGATAACCAGTAATCATGGCATCAGACAGTTTTCTAAAATGCACATGAAAAGGCTCCACCACCACTTGGTGCTGTTTAGTGCCACTATTATATAAGCACAGGCCAGTATAAAAGGTGATAACTTGACCGCTAGCTCGGCGCAGTTGAGTAAATGCATTGTCGAAATTATGCGGTTTGCCTACTATTTCATCATTTATAACAGCGACTTGATCACCACCGACGATCAAATGATCATTAAATTGATCCTCACAAGCTTTGGCCTTGGCAAGTGCCAAACGCTTTACTAGCGCGGGTGCTGTCTCATTTGGCAATGGTGATTCATCGACATTCGGTTTAGCACAGTCAAAAGATAGCATTAATTTTTGGAGTATTTGCTGACGAAATGGTGAAGTTGATGCTAGAATTAGCGGTCGGTTCAAGGTCTTGTTCATAAGAGTATAGTCGTTGATTTTATAACCGTTTTTAATGGTTTTAGGTTTAATATGCGTTAAGTCTATCATGCCATGAAAAAAAACCAGTAGTTTTTGGGATTTTCCTTTGACTAGTGGCTGTTGGATCTATAAGATGCGCGACCATGCAACTAGTAAAGATACCTATGACGCTCGATCCAATCAGATCGGCTAAGATGAAATCAACCTATTCCGGTGGAATAGAGAGTTCAGATTTACCAAGATTGTTGGATGCGTCCGCCGGATTCTGTAGCGATATACAGGTACAGTTTTCTTGTGATACTGACGAACTGGGCACTGTGATTATTAATGGTCATGCGCAAGGCGAAGTTTCCTTGAATTGTCAGCGTTGTATGAATGAATTTAAACAGAAAATCTCTGTTGAATTCTGTTATTCACCTTTGACTGCAAAGTCAACTGAGGATGACATACCCGACGCCTATGAAGCTGTCGACATGGATGAAAATGGATATATTGCAATCGTTGAACTCATCGAAGATGAATTTATCGTTTCAATTCCATTCTTTCCAATGCATGATGTTGAAGACTGTTCGAAAGAACAAGATTTTACATTAGGCAATATTGACGAAAGTGAAGCAGAACGTCCCAACCCGTTCGCGGTGTTACAAAATTTAAAGAAATAAGGTTTTTTTAGGAGACCAACATGGCTGTTCAAAAAAGTAAGAAATCACGTTCAAGACGTGGCATGCGTCGTTCACATGATGCATTAACTGGCGTTCAATTAAGTGTTGATGAGACAACTGGTGAAACTCACCGTCGTCATCACATCACTGCTGACGGTTACTACCGTGGCAAAAAAGTAATCGAGCTATAATAGGCGATTATTTTGAGTAATCTAACCCTCGCGTTAGATGCCATGGGGGGCGATTTCGGTCCCCAAGTGACAGTGCCTGCATCTCTGCAGGCACTGGAACGTTTTCCTTTCCTATCTATTTCAATTTTCGGCGACGAAAATGCTATCAAGCAGTATATTCCTGCGCAATTTCCTCATTTAAATCGTTTACACATCGAACATTGCTCGCAAATTGTGACCATGAATGACCGTCCATTGACTGCTATTCGAAATCGTCGTGAATCGTCGATGCGTAAAGCTATTGATATGGTTCAACAGGGTAAAGCGGGGGCTTGTGTGAGCGCTGGTAACACCGGTGTATTGATGGCAATGGCGAAATTGGTGCTTAAGACATTACCGGGCATTGATAGACCCGCCCTTATTTCAACCTTACCAACATTACAAAACAAACCTGTTTATATGTTGGACTTAGGCGCGAACGTTAGTTGTGATTCAGATACCTTGTTGCAATTTGCAGTGATGGGTTCTGTGGTTGCACAGAAAGTAAATGATATTCACAAGCCGCGTATCTCGTTACTCAATGTTGGCGAAGAAGCCATTAAAGGCAATGATGTTGTTAAACAAACCGCTGAGTTGTTGAAAGAAACCTGTCAATTAAACTATGTGGGTTATATTGAAGGGCATCAGATCTTTGAAGGGAATACCGACGTTATTGTGTGCGATGGTTTCGTTGGAAATATCAGTTTAAAAACAACAGAAGGTGTTGCTAACTTATTGTTTGAACATCTCAAGCAAGCCGCTAAGTCTAGCCTATTAATGCGCTTTTTGTCGTTTATCTCTACACCGTTTCTTAAAAATGTACTTTGTAAGGTGAAACCCGACCAGTACAACGGTGCAAGTCTGCTAGGATTGCGCGGTATAGTAATCAAGAGTCACGGCAACGCTGATCAACAAGCCTTTTTAAATGCGATTAAACAAGCAATTACCGAAGTTGAACAGCAAGTTCCTGACAGAATTCAAGACAGCTTAGAATCTATATTATTAGAAAAAATCTGCTAGCTTCCAACTGTCTTCAAAAGAGCTTTCATCATGTATTCAAAAATTTTAGGTACCGGTAGCTATCTGCCGACACAAGTACGTAGTAATACCGATCTTGAAAAAATGGTCGATACAACTGACGAATGGATCACTGCGCGAACGGGTATTAGCGAGCGCCGTATTTCTGATACGACTGAATCAGTGGTCACTATGGCTCACGAAGCCTCGAAAAAAGCCCTCGAAATGGCTGGCATTACAGCAAATGATATCGATATGATCGTGTTTGGCACGACTAGCGGTGAAAATGCGTTTCCTGCTGCCGCGTGTCAGTTACAAGAATTTCTAGGTATTGAAGCACCCATCCCTGCATTTGATGTTGCTGCGGCATGTTCTGGCTTTATTTTCTCAATGAGTGTGGCGGACCAATATATTAAATCGGGTAATGCTAAGAACATTCTTGTGATTGGCGCTGATGTGTTATCACGTTTATGTCATCCAGAAGATCGCTCAACTATTATTTTGTTTGGTGATGGTGCAGGTGCGGCTGTATTAACGGCAAGCGAAGAGCCAGGTATTTTATCAACGCATATTCGAAGCGCTGGTAAACACGGTGATTTATTAAAATCACGCGCGGTTCCTCGCCATAAAAATCCTGAAGATCCTATCGAAGGTTTCATTGAAATGAAAGGTAATGAAGTCTTTAAGTTCGCGGTAACTCAACTTAGTAATGTCGTGAGCGAAACGCTAGCTGCTAACAATCTTGAGAAATCAGATATTGATTGGTTAGTGCCGCATCAAGCAAACTACCGCATTATAAGTGCCACTGCTAAAAAACTGTCAATGCCAATGGAGCAAGTTGTTTTAACACTCGCTAAACACGGCAATACCTCTGCCGCATCAGTGCCAATTGCACTCGATGAAGCGGTACGTGACGGTCGAATCCAACGTGGACAAATGTTACTACTTGAAGCATTCGGTGCTGGTTTCTCTTGGGGTTCAGCGCTCGTACGCTTCTAACAGTTACCGTCAATCTATTTAATAATAAACGCGCTGAGGCGCGTTTATTGATTTTTCATAAAAATTTAATAAAGGATAATTATCATGTCAAAAACGGCGATAGTATTCCCCGGTCAAGGTTCACAAACCTTGGGCATGCTAAGCGATATCGCTAGCGAACACGCAATTGTTCAAGAAACATTTGCGCAAGCATCTAACGTATTAGGTTACGATTTATGGGCATTGGTTCAAGATGGTCCTAGTGAAGATTTAAATCGTACAGACCGCACGCAGCCAGCATTATTAGCAGCAAGTGTTGCAATTTGGCGAGTATGGAATGAACAAAATGGCAAACAACCTGAGTTTTTAGCTGGTCACAGCCTTGGTGAATATTCTGCATTGGTCTGTGCAGGCGCGATTGCATTTGAAGATGCAATTAAGTTAGTTGAATTACGTGGTCAATACATGCTTGAAGCGGTGCCTGAGGGTACTGGTTCAATGGCTGCGATTATCGGATTAGACGACGATGCCATTGCTAAAGCCTGTGAAGATGCGGCGCAAGATCAAGTGGTATCGCCTGTGAACTTTAATTCACCAGGACAAGTTGTTATTGCTGGTCATAAAGAAGCGGTTGAACGAGCTTCTGTATTATGTAAAGAAGCGGGTGCAAAACGTGCACTACCGTTAGCAGTTTCAGTGCCATCACATTGTTCATTAATGTCACCAGCGGCAGAGAAGCTGGCCGCTCAATTAGAGACTATTGACGTTAAATCGCCAACGCTTAAAGTGATCAACAATGTTGATGTTGCCATTGAAAGCGACCCAGTAGCGATAAAAGAAGCATTAAAACGTCAACTGTTTAGCCCTGTTCGCTGGTCTGAAACAGTACAGTTTTTTGCAGCAAATGATGTGTCATTACAAATTGAAGTGGGACCGGGCAAAGTATTATCTGGTCTTGCAAAACGTATTGATAAAAGTGTTAGTGGCGTTGCAACAACAGATGTTGCGAGCTTAACTAGTGCTTTAGAAAAATAATTAACGGAGTTAACAATGAGCTTTAATTTTTCAGAAAAAGTTGTTTTAGTAACTGGCGCAAGTCGTGGTATTGGTAAAGAAATCGCTAAAGTATTCGCTGCTGGCGGCGCAACAGTTATTGGCACTGCAACCAGTGAAAATGGCGCAAGCAAAATTAGCGAGTACTTAGGTGAACACGGTAAAGGTTTAGTATTAAACGTTACTGATAGCGATTCTATTGCAGCCTTATTTGACTCGATTAAGTCTGATTTTGGTGGCGTTGATATTCTAGTTAATAACGCTGGTATTACGCGCGACAATCTAATGATGCGCATGAAAGATGAAGAGTGGGATGACATCATCACTACTAACCTAAATTCAGTGTTTAAGATTTCTAAAGCTGTTTTACGTCACATGATGAAAAAACGTGAAGGCCGTATCATTAATATCGGCTCTGTCGTTGGCTCTTCAGGTAATCCTGGTCAAGCAAACTACTGTGCATCTAAAGCTGGTTTACTTGGTTTTACAAAATCTTTAGCACAAGAAGTTGCATCTCGTGGCATTACAGTAAATACTGTTGCTCCTGGTTTCATCCAAACGGATATGACTGAGGAATTAAACGATGAGCAAAAAGACACTATCTTGTCTAAAGTACCTGCAAATCGTTTAGGGAAACCACAAGAAATTGCCGGTGCAGTTGCTTTCTTAGCATCTGACATGGCTGCTTACATCAACGGTGAAACGCTGCATGTAAACGGTGGTATGTACATGGGCTAAATTGATTTAGCGCATTAGAATAATAAATTTTAAGTATTTGTTTACAAATTGGGGTAAATTTCGGAGATAATGCCGTTAAATTCTGGTTTGACCAGCATTTCAGATATTGATTTGTTTGGTTATTCCTCTAAACTAGCCCCATATTTTATGACTCTGTAAAAACAGGAAAAATTGCCATGAGCATTGAAGAACGCGTAAAGAAAATTGTTGTTGAACAACTAGGTGTTAAAGAAGAAGAAGTAGTTAGCGGCGCATCATTTGTTGATGACCTAGGTGCTGATTCACTAGACACAGTTGAGCTAGTAATGGCTCTAGAAGAAGAATTCGACACTGAGATTCCAGACGAAGAAGCTGAAAAAATCACTACAGTTCAAGCTGCTATTGATTACGTAAACAGCGCTCAAGATTAATTTAACCTTTGCATTGAAAGGCGGCTTTTGCCGCCTTTGTTGTATCTAGCGCTAAATGAAATAAACACGATCGGTGTTATACCAATTGCATTAAATATTTGCCCACTTGTACTTGTTAAAATTAACTAAAATGGCGTTGCTCTCAATCCTAATAGCCAGCTATTAGTCAATCGAGCGCCTTGTTTTAGCTGATTTTCTCTACGCACAACAAGATCACTTACTTAATGCAATTGGTGTTATTTGCTACAAATTAATACATTTAAAGATAGTTTGAAGCAAATAGCAGCAAGAATTCAATAAATTTGGAAGGGTTGAAATGACAAAACGTCGTATTGTAGTAACAGGTATGGGCATGGTTTCTCCTGTTGGTAATACTGTTGCAGAAAGCTGGGACAGTGTATTACAAGGCAAAAGCGGTATCGATATTATTAAAGCATTCGATACAAGTATCTACAGCACACACTTTGCGGGTGAAGTAAAAGACCTAGATATGGAACCTTACTTACCTAAAAAAGAAGCGCGTCGAATGGATAAATTCATCCAATTTGGCATGGTTGCTGGTGTACAAGCTATCGAAGATAGTGGCATTGAAGTTACTAGTGATAATGCACCGCGCATTGGTGTTGCGATTGGTTCTGGTATGGGCGGTTTAGGATTAATCGAATCGACTCATGCTCAAATGGCTAAAACAGGTGTGCGTAAGATTTCTCCGTTTTTCGTGCCGGGTACGATCATCAACATGATTGCGGGTAACTTATCAATTCGCTATGGCTTCCAAGGTCCAAACATTGCAATTACAACAGCCTGTACTACTGGTGTACATAATGTTGGCCATGCGGCTCGTATGATTGCATACGGTGATGCTGATGTAATGGTTGCTGGCGGTGCAGAAGCAGCGACAACAGAACTTGGCCTAGGCGGTTTTGGCGCAGCTAAAGCATTATCAACGAACAATGATAACCCACAACAAGCTTCTCGCCCTTGGGATAAAGATCGCGATGGCTTTGTGATGGGGGAAGGCGCTGGCATGATGGTATTAGAAGAATACGAACATGCTAAAGCACGTGGTGCAAAAATTTATGCTGAGTTAACTGGTTTTGGTATGAGCGGTGACGCACATCACATGACATCACCACCAAGTGATGGCGCTGGCGCAGCTGCTGCAATGGTTAATGCATTAAGCGATGCTGGTGTTGCACCAGAAGAGATTGGTTACATTAATGCTCACGGCACGTCGACGCATGCAGGTGACAAAGCTGAAACTGCGGCTGTTAAATCAGTATTTGGTGATCACGCATACAAGCTAGCGGTTAGCTCAACTAAATCAATGACTGGTCACTTATTGGGGGCAGCGGGGTCGGTTGAAGCGATTTTCTCTGCGCTGGCAGTAAGCGATCAAATTATGCCACCAACCATCAATTTGGATAATCCTGATGAAGGTTGTGATTTAGATTACGTCACTGAAGGTGCACGTAAAAAAGAACTAAATCATGTGCTTTGTAACTCATTTGGTTTTGGCGGCACAAACGGTTCATTGTTATTCAGTAAAGTTAAATAAGCGTTATTAAATTTACTGGTAACCCGCTCGTTAAACAGCGGGTTTTTTTATGGCAAAAATTGGCTTATAGCATGTTGAGCTAATTTTCATTAATCACACACCACTCAGGGTTGTATAGCGTTAGTAAAACGAGGCAAACAATAATATTGAGCCAACTACATGCCCAATAAATTGTTCTAAATGGCTGCTTTTGCGTTTTGTGACGCCTGATTTGTTGAATGAAATAACCACCCGGCCAGCCCCCACTAAACGCCAATACATAGAATCGTAACTCACTGATCCGCGCCGTGTCTTTTATTGCTGCTGATTTATCTTGCCACGTAAATAACATTGTAATTAGGTTCAGCGTCATAAAGTAACTAACCAATAATGTTTGCTGAATTTGAGGTAACGTCATTGCAACCAAGGTGACTGAAATGACAAAGCCAATGCAAAATGCAGCGCCGAGTTTAAATACTGATTTACGCATCAATGGCAATGGCTCGCCAAAACAAGTTAAAGGCATTATCACGATAGTCACTGTTGGCTATTAATGATGGATTATTAATAAAAAATAGACCGCTAGCGATCATCTGAGATTGGCAATGATCTAACAATAAATCGAGCGGGTATTTCACAATAATCTCTTGTGATTGGCCAAGCGTAATCATCAACTCTAAAATAGATAATTCCGTTTTCATGGCTTTAATTCGTTGTGTTTGTGGCAGGGCACTTTCTGTCGCTACTTGCTGAAAGAAAATCAGTTGGCAGGGGTGTGAAATTGCCCAATCTAGTGCCAAATGCCACAAAGACTCGACTTGTTGTCTAAGTGGTTGTGACAACAAATCATCACTTAATACTAACGCGCTGGCCAACTGCTGTTTACTGGTAATATATAATGCAGATACCAGCGATTGTTTATTGTCAAAATGATGAAATAAGGTGCCATTAGCAACGCCCGCATGTTTGGCAATAGACGCGGTAGAGGTGCTGTGAATGCCTTGTTCACTAAACAGCGTTAACGCGCTGCTCAGCAACAGATCACGTTTGGTTACTTTACTCATTAGCGCACAAACACCTTAATCATTAATTTTTGAATCCAAGTGCCATACGGCGGAAAAACAAGTTTACCGGTGTTGAGTTTACCCCGTGACAATACCGTTTTAGCTTTTGAAAAGGTTAAGAAGCCTTCGCGGCCATGATAGTGTCCCATGCCAGACTCTCCAACGCCGCCAAAGGGCGCATCGTCGGCGGCAACATGCATAATGGTATCGTTGATACAGACACCGCCAGAATGAGTGTTGTCGAGTAAATAACGCTGGGTTGATTTATCAAAACTCATGATATAAAGCGCCAGTGGGTGAGGGCGCTTGGCAATATAATTAACAACGTCGGTGAGTTCGTCATAGGGTAAAATCGGTAAAATCGGACCAAAAATCTCTTGTTGCATTAACAACATATCGTCACTGGTGTCAGTGACCAATTGCGTTGCCATATTGCGGGATGCTTTATCAACAACCAAGTCATTAACGGGTGTAATCGTTGCGCCCTTTGTTTGTGCATCATCAAGCCATGACAACAAACGTTGGTGCTGGGTATCATTAATTATGTTGCCGTAGTCTTCTCGCTGTTCTTTGTTGCCATACATGGCGACAAATTGTTTTTTGTATTCAGTGACAAACTCATCAATCTTGTCACGCGGACAAAATACGTAATCGGGGGCTATACAAATTTGCCCTGCGTTTAAACATTTTCCAAAAATGAGCCGTTCAACTGCCGTTGCAATAGGAATGTCAGGCGCGACAATTGCTGGTGATTTCCCGCCAAGTTCAAGGGTTACTGGCGTTAGGTTTTCTGCGGCGGCGCGCATCACGTGACGTCCAACAGTGGTTGAGCCTGTAAAAATTAAATGGTCAAACGCCAGTGCCGAAAATTGGGCGGCTACATCCGCTTCGCCCTCGACAACAGCGACTTGATCGTTGCTAAATACACTAGTAAGCATCGCAATAATGGCTTGATTGGTATGAGGTGTGAATTCAGACAGCTTTAGCATTGCACGATTTCCCGCGGCAAGTGCGGTAATGAGTGGACTAATGGAAAGCATTACTGGGAAGTTCCACGGCACCATAATACCGATCACCCCTAACGGCTGGTATTCAACACGTACAGTCGCTGGTGATAACAATAATCCTGCATGACGCCGACTTGGCTTCATCCACTTTTTTAACCGTTTAATGGTGTAATTGATATTCATCACACACGGCAGAATATCGCCAATCAATGAATCGTTTGTCGGACGCTTACCGTAATCTTGTGCCATCGCATCAATCAACGCCGGTTGATGTTCAAGTAATGCTGACTTTAACTGCTTTAGTACATCAATACGTTGCTGCGCACTTGGCATCGGAGCACTGACAAAGGCTTGTTTTTGCGTTTTTAGTATGTCCTGAAGCGCAATAGTGCTATTAATTGGCGTAACATCTTGTGAAGTGGCGGTCATAACGTAACCCAAATTGACTGATTAGTCGGTCTATTAAACGTTATAATAAATAGAGATACAAGTAATACTTGTCTAACAGATTGAAAGGGAAGTTCGTGGGCTCGTACTGGTGATAGAGCCCAAGGTGATATTTGCTACTGTTTTAACACAACTTGCTGTTTGTAATTATCAAAGTAGCTTACTATTTGGGCTGGTGGCTGAGGTTTTTCAAAGAAGTAGCCTTGGCCAAATTTACAACCTAACTGTTGCAATAAGGCTTGTTGTTCGTGATGTTCAATACCTTCTGCAAGTACGTCAAGGCCTAACACATTGCCGAGTTCGATAATGTGTCGAATAAATTCTTGGTCAATTTCTGTGTGACAAAGGTTGTCGATAAGGCTTTTGTCGAGCTTGAGCTTGTCAATAACATTGTGTAATCGGCGTATGAGGCTTAGTGACGAATAGCCAACCCCGAAATCGTCTATGGCAATGTGAATGCCTAGCGCTTTTACTTGGCGTACATGATTAATGAGGTTGTTAATGTTGTTGATACTGGTGGTTTCAGTCACTTCAATTTCAATTAAATTTGCAGGGCAGGCGCTGGTGTCGATAATTTGCGTTATACCAATTGCATTAAGTAAGTGATCTTGTTGTGCGTAGAGAAAATCAGCTAAAACAAGGCGCTCGATTGACTAATAGCTGGCTATTAGGATTGAGAGCAACGCCATTTTAGTTAATTTTAACAAGTACAAGTGGGCAAATATTTAATGCAATTAATGGTATTAGCACTAACTGTAGTAGGGGATTTCGATTTTGCTGGAAAAATATGAAAGAAAAATGCAATGAATATTTAAACAGGAGTTTAATTCTGGTCAGGTTGGTTTGTTGGGTTTTTGTTTGTTTTAAGTTAAATATCTTATTGGGGGTGGCTGTATAAAAAGACACTAAATTCACTTAGTGTCTTTTGTGTGATCAAGATCAACTTTTGTTAGTGTTACGCAATGACTTTGGCGATAGATTGCGCAAGATATTTGACGTTGTCTTTACTAATACCCGCAATAGATATTCGGCTCGAATCAACCATGTAAATGCTGTAATCACTGATTAAGGTGCTAACTTGTTCAGGGGTTATACCTAAAAACGAAAACATGCCTGATTGTTTGGTAATAAAGCTAAAGTCTCTCTCTACGCCAACTGCCTTTAGTGCGTCGACTAACAGATGACGATTGTTGCTAATGCGCTCACGCATGATGGTAAGCTCGTCGTGCCATTGCGCCGTTAAATCGCTATTAGACAAAATAGTGCTTACTAGCGCGGCACCATGTGCAGGTGGCATTGAGTAAATGCTACGAACAACTGAAAGTACGACTGAGTGAGCTACATCTGCGGTTGCAGGATCCTTGGCAATCAGTGTAAAACCACCAACCCGCTCGCGGTAGAGCCCAAAGTTTTTTGAGCAAGAGCTACATAGTAATAATTCGTCAAGTTCTTGAGCCATAAGGCGAGGGCCGTAGGCGTCTTCGTCTAATCCTAAACCAAAACCTTGATAGGCCATATCAATGAGCGGTGTAAAACCGTTTTGTTTGGCAAGTTGGGTGACTTGTTGCCATTGCTCTTTTGATAGATCCATACCGCTTGGGTTGTGGCAACATGCGTGGAGTAATACAACATCACCCGCTGGCACTGCCGCGAGGGTTGTTAGCATGGCATCAAAATCGAGGGATTTTGATTCGTAATTATAGTAAGGATAAGACTCGATGGTTAACCCAGCAGCACTAAAAAGGCCATTGTGATTTGCCCATGTTGGGTTTGATAACCAAATTTTCGCATTAGGTTTACAGGCTTTAATAAACTCACCAGCAACGCGCAGTGAACCCGTACCGCCAGGTGTTGATATGGTACGCGCTCGATTATCTCGAACGGCTTGGTGTTGACCAAAAATTAATTGGGTCATGTGTTCATTAAATGCCGCTTCACCGGTTGGCCCAATATAAATTTTAGACATTTCTGTATCGGTGCGTTGACGCTCCGCAGTTTTTACGCAATCTAAGATAGGAGTGTGTCCATTGTCATCTTTAAAAACGCCGACACCCAAATCAACTTTTTGTGGGTTGGTGTCTTCACCATAGGCCTTTAGGAGCCCTAAAATGGGATCGGCAGGCAAAGGGGATAATTGCTCTAACATAGTGATTTTCCTAATTGAGATAGGCGTAATGCCGTAATAAATTCGATGCAGCTAATCTAACGTAGTTTTGCGGTGGTGAACACCGTTTATTGAATCAATTGTTGAAATATTTTGTTGGGGTGTTGTGAAGTGGTGTGTAAAGAAAAAATGACGATAAAAAACCTCAACCAGTAATACCGATTGAGGTTTTAAAGAACGATTAAGCAGGGTTAGATTGCTTTAACGTCAAAGTCGACAAGGGTGTCAACATCAGCGTCGTAATCAACGCCGTCAACTTCAAAGCCGAAGAGTTGTAAAAACTCTTTTTTGTAACCAGCGTAATCCGTTAAGTCAAACAGGTTTTCTGTTGTTACTTGTGGCCAAATGTCACGACAAGCTTGTTGTACGTCGTCACGTAATTCACAGTCATCAAGACGGAAACGGTTTTTGTCATCAACGTTTACTTCGCTGCCGCCATTATATAATTGCGTGCTAAATAAGCGGAACACTTGATCCATACAGCTTTCATGAATGCCTTTTTCTTTCATGATTTTAAACGCCATTGCAATGTATAGTGGCATCACAGGAATGGCTGAACTTGCTTGTGTTACAACACTCTTTAACACAGCAACATTTGCTTGGCCGCCAGTTGCTGATAGTTTGTTGTTAAGTTCTGTCGCTGCGCGATCCAAATCTTCTTTTGCCTTACCAAGTGCACCGTCCCAATAGATAGGCCATGTTAACTCAGTACCAATGTAGCTGTAGGCAACAGTTTTACACGTATCACTTAATACGCCTGCCTCGTGAAGTGTATTAACCCAAAGTTCCCAATCTTGACCACCCATAACGGTAATAGTGTCTTCGATTTCTTGCTCTGTTGCTGGTTCAACTGACGCTTCGATGATGGTGTCTTTGTTGGTATCAATCGCCGTAGATGTGTAAGTATCACCAATTGGTTTTAGGCATGAACGCACGATGTCGCCAGTTTCTGGCATTTTACGTACAGGTGCGGCAAGTGAGTAGATGATCAGGTCAATTTGGCCCAAATCTTCTTTAATGGCGTCGATAACTTTTGCTTTCGCTTCGTGAGAAAACGCATCGCCGTTAAAGCTTTTTGCATATAAGCCTGCATCTGTCGCTGCTTTATCAAATGTTGCTGCGTTGTAGTAACCGGCACTGCCTGGCTTGCGCTCTGTTGGTTCTTTTTCAAAGAATACACCGATGGTGTTGGCACCGCCGCCAAATGCAGCGCTGATACGAGAAGGCATTCCGTAACCACTTGATGAACCAATGACTAATACGTTTTTTGGGGCATCTTGTAATTTTGGTTGCGCTTTAGTGAATTCAATTTGATTTAGAATGTTAGCTTCACAACCCTTTGGGTGAGTGGTCGTACAAATGAAACCACGAATTTTAGGCTTAATAATCATCGATTTAACTCTTATCTTTTGGTTAGATTAATGTGGGTTTTGGAAATTGTTGGCTACTATACAGCATTTTTTTGAAGTGGCTGCTCTGATTAGTTAATTTCTTTCCAAATCAACGCGCTTAGCGCTGTTATTACGCTGGTTATATAGTAGCTGGTGGGTTAGAATTTGGCGGAATTTATTAAAATCGAGAAATTTATGTCGTTATTAAAAGTTGTTAAAGCGAGCTCTTTAATGGTGTTACTCGCTGGCACCATCGCGTGTTCACCGTCTGCTGAAGAAACTGTTAAAGAGACTGCTGTTAGTTTTCAATTGGGAAAAGACTATGAAGTGGTGCGCAAAACACCATCAAAGAGCCCACAGATCATCGAGCACTTTTCTTTATATTGTGACCATTGTTATAGCACTGAACCATTAATTAAGTCGCTAAAAAGCTCGTTGGCTAAAGACGTAGCCTTTAAACGTTCACATGTGCTTTTCTTGCCATCACAACGCCCTGATTGGGGAAAAACAATGACTTTTGGGGTTGCGGCAGCGCAGAAGTTAGGAGTGGAAGAGGTATTTGTGGCAACGGTTTTTGATAGTCATTTTGTGCAAGAAAAGTTTCTTGGTGAATACGCTCAATTACGTGACATCTTTGGGACCTTAGGCGTTGATGCTCAAACGTTTAAAAATACAATGAATAGCGAAGAAACCGTCGATGTAGTGCGCGCCATGGCGAATAAAGCCTCTGATGATAAAGTACGTTTTACGCCAGATTTTATTGTTAATGATAAGTACCGTGTGTTGTTGTCTAATGTGCCAAAAGCAGCGAAAGAAAACGGTATGACGACCGAAAAGCAATTAGATAAACTTGTGGCGTTTTTATTGACGAATCCGTAACGCTGTTTGATTGTTTTTTCATAAGGCGCTTAATGTATTAAGCGCCTTTTTTTGTTGCTATCAAATAACCGGCGTTTGCGGAATATTAGAAAAGTTTTGTTCCACTATCCATTGCTCTAAATTACTCGAACTCTGCGGCCTCGAGAAAAAGTACCCTTGTAAGTAATTGACTTTGTTGGCAATGAGGAATTGACGTTGTTCATCGGTTTCAACACCTTCAGCGGTCACTTGTAAATTTAAACTGTGGGCCAAATTGATAGTGGCTTTTACAATCGATTCATCACCGGGATCTTCGCCAATACCGTTTACAAAATACTGATCAACTTTTAATGTATTGAGTGGTAGTTTTGATAAATAGGTGAGTGAGCTATAACCCGTACCAAAATCATCAATCGCGATTTTTACGCCTAAGTCACGTAATTGTGTTAGCACGACAATCGCATGCTCGACATCATTCATCATGGTGTATTCAGTGATTTCCACTTCTAAACACTCAGGCGGTAGATTGGTTTGAGCCAATACGTCTTGAATGGTTTTTACCAGTGATTTTTCACTGAGTTGTCTAACTGATACATTGACCGCGACTGTCGTATTTTCAGCGACAATGCCTTCATCAATCCACTTTTTATTTTGGGCACATGCCATTTCAAGCATTTGTTTGCCCAATTCAACGACCAGTCCCGTTTCTTCGACAAGCTCGATAAAATCATCAGGAAATACCATTCCTCGTGTAGGGTGCTGCCAGCGAACTAGCGCTTCATACCCAGTTAAATCACCATTTGAAGCGATTTTAGGTTGGTAATGGCTTTCAAATTGACGTTCTTTAAGTGCAATAATTAACTCTTTTTCAAGGGTATCTTTTGCAAGTACTCGTTCTTGCATTTCTCGAGAGAAGAATTGGAAATTGTTTCGACCAGTACCTTTAGCATGATACATCGCAGTATCTGCAGATTTGATAAGCTCTTTTATGTCCTTACCACCTTCAGGGAAGGTTGTAATACCAATGCTTGCGCCAACTGTTAGGGTGCAGCTACCGAGTTGATGAGGCTTTTTGAAGGACTCCAATACTTTGTTAGCAACGCGTCCTGCGTCATCAGATTTTCTAATTACAGGTAGAATAATGCCAAATTCATCACCACCCAGACGGGCAACTAAATCACCTTGGCGTAAACATTCTGCTAAACGAGCTGACACCGATTGTAGTAATTTATCACCAACATCATGCCCTAAGGTGTCATTAACACGTTTAAAGTCATCCATGTCGAGCATGAGCAAAGCTAAGTTACCATTGTCACGGACTCGTTCTTGAAGACTAACGCGTAAAAACTCATGGAAGAGTGCACGGTTGGGCAATTGGGTTAACGAGTCTTCTTGTGCCAAACGAATAAGCTCATCTTCAGCCCACTTACGTTCAGTAATATCTTGGAATGAAAATACACCGCCGTCTTGAATGTGTTCAGTGAATCCGGACATTGAAAACTCAACCGGAAAAGTGGTGCAGTCTTGACGTTTTAATAAATAATCACAGTTTCTAATTTGGGCGTGTGAGCCTGATTCGTTAGTTTGAGTAAAATCGTCCCATTGAATCGGTGGCTGTTTTTGATCAAGATGAAATAAATCAAATAACTTTGATTTGGCTACCTGTGGCAGAGTCATACCAAGCAACCGCAGCGCAGTTGGATTTGCCCAATCAATAATACCTTGGCTGTTAAATGAAATAATTCCTTCGGTGATACAGTCAAGGACTGTTTCGTTGTGCGCCGCCATTTTTTTATTTTTTTGAACGGCTTCTTCTAATTCAATACGTTGTTTTTCAAGCTCTAAAAATACTTTTACTTTACTTAATAGCACACCAGGAGCAATGGGTTTAAATAAGTAATCTACCGCGCCTGATTCATATGCTTGCTCAACAAACTGGCGCTCCTTGGAAATTGCAGTGACGAAAATGACTGGCACATTTTTGGTGTCGTCATAGTCTCGCATTAGACTCACCGCTTCAAAGCCGTCCATGCCAGGCATCTGCACATCCATTAAGATCAATGCAAATTGTTGTCGGAGAACTTGAGACAACGCCTCTTCTCCCGAGATGGCGCGGGTGAGAGAAGCATTGAGCGGCTTCAATGTTTGCTCCAATGCAAACAAGTTCTCTGGTCTGTCATCGACCAGTAATATTTTCGGTCGCTGGTGTTCCATGGCTAATTCCTTCATTTAACAAATATCCGTTATTTGACTAAGTCCTTTTAGCTATAAAAGGCTATAACTACTGCTTTTTACGATAAATCTTATGTTTATCAAAAACGGTTTCATAGCGTGTCAGGGCCCGTGAGTAATCAAGTGACTCATGGCTACCTAAACACAGGTATCCTAACGGCAATATACTTTCACTAAATAGTGAAAAGACGCTTTCTTGCAGCGATTTACCGAAATAAATCATCACATTTCGACAAAGTATCAGATGAAATTGACCAAATACGCTGTCACTGGCCAAATTGTGCTTTGCAAACGTCACATTGCGCGTTAATTCTTTATCCATCACGATGCCATCTTCATGGCTGTCGTAATAATCTGAAAAACTTTGTTTACCGCCAGCGAGGTAGTAGTTTTCAGTGTATTTTTGCATGCGGCCATAATTAATAATGCCGCTTTGCGCTATTTTCAATGAATTAGCATTGAAATCAGTCGCGTATATATTGCAATTGTCGTAGAGTCCTTCCTCTTCCAACATAATTGCCATTGAGTAAACCTCTTCACCTGTCGCACATCCTGCATGCCAAATGTTGACGCTAGGATAGGTTTTCAATAGCGGTAGGACTTTTTCTCGTAATGTCTTAAAAAATAGCGGATCACGAAACATTTCTGTGACGGGAACTGACACGGTATTTAACAAGTTTTCAAAAAACGCTTCATCATGCACTATCGGCTTAATAATGTCTGTTAGACTTTCGAATTCATATTTTTCAACATGATATTCTAATCGGCGTTTTAATGATTTTTGGGCATAATCATCAAAATTATGACCGTATGTTAATTTTATTGCGTGCAACACTAACTGATATTCAATCTCATCACTGGTCGACAGTTTACTTTCACTCACTTTTTCTGACACAGGTTACGTCACTTCTTGATATAGCCAAACTCGCATCATGGCAATGAGTTTGTCTATGTCTACAGGTTTGGTCAGGTAATCACTCGCCCCAGCTTCGACGCATTTACGTCTGTCTTCCTGCATCGCTTTTGCTGTTAGGGCAATAATCGGTAAGTTAGCGTATTTTTCTTGTAATCTTATTTGGCGCATTGCCTCATGGCCATCCATTACTGGCATCATAATATCCATCAATACGATATCGATGGCACTATTGGCTTCAAGACACTCTAAAGCCATTTGTCCATTGTCTGCTAAGGTAACTTTCATCCCTTGTTTTTTTAACACTTTAGAGAGGGCGAATGTGTTACGTAAATCATCATCGACTAAGAGCACTTCGCAGCCTTCAAAACTCGCTTCGGTGTTATTCGTATTCGCTGGTTTTGGTGGCGGTGTTGGCGCCGGTGCCATGGACTGCGTACTCTGTGTTGATGGTGCCGCTGGCTCGTTGGTGTCAACGTTTGATAAAAACAGTAGCACCTCGTCATGTAAGCGCTCGTTTGAGTGAGCGCCGTCGATAATTACATGGTAATCGAGTTGGGCGAGGGTAGTGATCTGTTCTTGCGTTGGATCTGCATCGACAAACACAATGACGGAAATTTTAGACTCATTATTAAACTGATAGTTGTCGCTTAACCAAGTGAGTTGGAATTCAGAGAGTTGACTCGTTTTAATAATGATGCCGCTGACAATATCACCAGCGTTCCCCAAATTATGAGACAGTTCATCAAGCGAGTTAACCGTGGTGACGTTCATTGCGGTATTATCTAAAAACTTTAAATCAATTTCAGCATTTGAATCGCCTTGGTCAAATACGATTAATTGCTGATCACTTTGGTTTGGTGACTCTTTAACAAGGCTAAATAGCAAGGTTCGAATATCCTGTGTTGCAATTGGTTTTTGATGGAAGGCAACAGCGCCCTTGTCTGTAAGTTCGTTTGTTTTGTTGTGTCCTGAGATGACATGTACTGGAATGTCACGAGTCTCAGGTTGTTCTTTTAAAATATCGAGAATGTCAGCGCCAGGCAAGTCAGGTAGCCCTAGGTCAAGAATTACGCCACAGGGCTTGTGTTCTTTAACAAGACTAATTCCTTGCGCTCCGGTACTCGCTAATACGCAATCAAAGCCCGATTTTTTAGCGAGTGTCGCTAATACTTTAGAGAAATTAACGTCATCCTCAATGATGACGACAACCTTGTTGTCGCTGTTTGAAGGCTGGATCGTTTGTTTAATTTCAGCTATCGAAGGCACTGGAGATGTATCCGCCACAGCCGGTTGTGACGTAGGCGATGGTGTAATCGAATGAGGCATCGATGCACTCAATAACGCACTAGGAACCGATGAAATCATTTGCGGCTCATCTTCTTCCCCTGTATTTTCTACCGCATCTTTCACTGGAATATAAAGCGTAAATGTACTGCCTTGTTCAGGTATACTTTCAACACCTAATTCACCGCCTATTAGGCTAGTTAAATGACGTGAAATTGTTAAGCCAAGACCTGTACCACCATATTTACGACTTGTTGACCCGTCAGCCTGTTGGAAGGCTTCAAAGATAGCTTTTTGTTTCTCTTCAGAAATGCCGATTCCTGTATCAACAATCGAAATGGCTAGCACTGGGTTTTCATTGAGTACATCTTGCGAATACTTACGACCTGCTGGTGCGTAATTAGCCACTAATTTTACGCCGCCAATTTCCGTAAACTTGATTGCATTTGACAATAAATTTTTCAAAATCTGTTGTACTTTTTGAACATCAATTGCCATTTCTGCCGGAACTTCACTGTTCACTTCAACGTCGAATTTCAGGCCTTTCTCGTTGGTAATTGCTCTAAATTGTCCGTTGAGTTCATAGGTAATATCTCGTACGTTACATGCCTCATACAAGACTTCCATTTTGCCAGCTTCAATTTTTGATAAGTCTAAAATGTCGTTAATAAGTGACAATAATTCTTGGCCACTACGATGAATGACCTTTGACGATTCTACTTGGTCATCATCCAAATTACCTTCTTCGTTGTCCGCGAGAATTCGCGACAAAATCAACATAGAGTTAAGTGGTGTACGCAGTTCATGGGACATATTCGCTAAGAATTCAGATTTGTATCGACTAGATGCTTCTAGTTGATCTGCTTTTTCAGTGATTTCTTGACGTGATTTCTCAATTTCTGCGTTCTTTGTTTCAATGGCAGTATTTTTATGCTCGAGCGATTCATTCGTCGCTTGAAGTTCTTGTGACTGTTGTTCTAGTTTTTTCTGTGAGTTGGCGAGTTGCGTAGAGCGTTGCTCAACTTCTTCATTGATGGCGCGTAGCTCCTCCTCACGCACTTGCAATTCTTCCATGTGCTGTTGAGATTGGTCGAGCAGCTCTTGTAATTTTTGATGCGATTCTGACACACTTAACGCGGTAGCAATAGATTCTGTTATTGCTTCCACATAGCGATAGGCTTCAGGATGTGATTTGTCTAACCAGCCCAGCTCCATGATGCCGATGACAACGTCATCTTTGACTAATGGGAATATAATCAATGTTTGTGGTGATATCTCACCCATACTTGAACTTATTGAGACATAATCTTCTGGTAAATCGTCAATGGTCATGACTGCCTTTGAGATAGCTGCTTGACCAATTAAACCATCACCGAATTCTATGGTTTGATTAGCAAAGTGAGGGACAAATGCGTAGCCGCCGGCCAATTCAAGCTCTTGATCTTTTACAATATAGAGCGAGCCAACTTTAGCATTAAGGTAACTACAAACAAATGAAACGATGTTGTCTGCTAAATCAGTGCTTATTTGGTTACCACGCATGGTTTCAGACAGTTTTACCATGCCTTCTTGTAACCAGCGCTCTGCTTCTTCATTCTGAAATGCTTGATTAATATGATTGGACATTTCATTGATGGAGCTGGCAAGTTGCCCAATTTCATCTTGTGAAGTGACTTCTAACTCTTGCTCTATGTCGCCACTGGCAATGGTATTGGTGGAGTTCACCATACTGATGATAGGGCGGGTGTAATGTCGAGCGACCATGTAGGAGAAAATGACTAATGGAATTGCGATCGCAAATATAATGACGTAAATCGATACTTGCATCGCCGTGATGCTGGCCATGGTTTCCACCATGTCTTTTTTCACTACAATACCAATATTGTATTTAGGTGAATAACGCCACACGCTAGCGACTTTTTCTAGTCGATAATCAAAGGTTTCACCCTGTCCTGAGTTTCCTTGAACAGCGCGTTGAATCGCATGACTCATGTCAGCATTTAGCTCTATGGTTAATGGCTTAGCATTTTTTTGAGCAAAGCGTCGATCTGATAAAAACTGAACCTCGTTGCCCTTTAGGTAGGCTAAAATCACTTCACCTGTTTCGCCTAAGGTGGCATCAACCGCTGAAATAGAGGTTAAAACTTGCGGTGAAATTTGAAATACCACTGCACCAAGCATGATGTCATTTTTTATAATCGGGTGAGCAATGAATGCAGAAAAACTATTGCCATCCGCTTCATAAGCTTCAAATTTAGAATGTTGAGCCGCTTTAGTGCGAATAACATCTTGGGTTAATGTTGCCATGGTTGAACCATTATAATGGCCCGTATAAATATTAGTGCCTACATCGTCGGTGGTCGCTGTCGCAAATCTAACATCGCCAGTGGTATTAACTAAATAGATGTTTTTAAGGTGTTCTTTATCTTTAATGCTAATGAGGTATTGTTCAATGTCGTCTGCTATGACGTCATCAGCTTTAAGTGGATCATTAAAAATAATGGCTTGGTCGATAATTTGCGGTGACTTAGCAAGTGTATTCGCTTGGCCAATTTCTCGGTAAAATAGCTGCTCAATCAACGTTAATCGGTGTGAAAGTGTGGCGTCTAATTCGGCAAAAGTCTGCTTTATTTGTTCACTTCGTGTTGACTGAAACGTGAGGAATTCAGTAATAATAGTTGGCAGCAATGCAACCAAAATTAATAGAATCAACAGTTTATCTTGAATTCTTTTCATCTAAATAAGTCCCTGATTCAAGATTTTTTCTGTAGTGATTTAGCAATCATGTTATTGGTATTATTTAACTGTAACCCTTTAGCTAACAACTTCTTAAACATCTTAATTCCTTTTAACGCTAAATATATTTATGAGAGTAACATACGACAAAAATCCAACATATCATAAAAAAAGATGAGTGTAACTAATGAACACTAGATTTTTTATTGGCCAGTAACATTGTCTTTTTAGCTTGCTTTCATAGATAATCTAAGCTTTCCAATCAGTGACTTAACAGAGGATATGTGTTTAGACTTTATCACTCAAATAAACTGGATGTTTTAAAGGGCATCTTAGCGCATATTATTAGACAACAACCTTTGCCTAATCCCTTTGAGTCTGAGAAAGTATTAGTACAAAGTCCCGGCATGGCGCAGTGGCTAAAATTAGAGCTCGCTAAAGATTTTGGGATCTGTGCCAATGTGACGTTTCCACTGCCTGCAAGTTTTATCTGGCAAACCTTTGTTGACTTACTCCCTGATGTACCTGAACGCAGTGCCTTTAATAAGGATGCGATGGCGTGGCAAATTATTAAATTGCTACCCAGTTATCTTGACGATGACGCGTTTAGTGAACTCTCTCATTACCTGCACGATGATGAACCGTTAAAGCTCTATCAACTTGCCTATAAAATCGCGGATATATTTGATCAGTATTTAGTTTATCGCCCGCAATGGATTGAAGCGTGGCAAGAGGGAGATTTTACGTCGTGTCGAGATAAACCGTGGCAAGGGATTTTGTGGAAGCGGTTATTTGAGGTCATCACAGACAGCGGCCAAAGTCATTATCATCGCGCAAACTTATACGAACATTTAATTGAAGCGCTGGCAAACCCAACGACTAAGGCGCACTTGCCAACACGAATTTTTGTGTTTGGTATTTCAGCATTACCGCCGAAATATCTTCAAGCATTAAAAATGATGTCATCGCATATCGATGTTCACTTTTTTCTGAACAATCCGTGTCAGCATTATTGGGGAGACATCGTTGATGAGCGTTGGTTGGCTAAGCTCAGTAAAAGACAGTTTCAACAATTGAATGTAAAAGACTTTAGTGAACAATCGACTGTTAATCACGTGCCACAGCTTCTAGAAGAGTCGCAATTTAATGCGCTTGGTGAGCTAGCGGTAGGAAATCCAATACTCGCCTCGATGGGGAAATTAGGGCGTGATAATTTGGCCTTGTTGTTAGAATTAGAAGCCCAAGAAATAGATGCCTACGTACCGAGTGAACAAACATCGTTATTAGACTTTATTAATGACGATATTTTAGAGTTGCAAGACAGTACGTTCATTGCGCGCACCAAAGAACATCTAGCAACAGAAAATCCACGCCGCGTAATCGCGCATGATGACGACTCAATTTCTATTCACAGTTGTCACAGCCCGATGCGGGAAGTTGAAGTGCTGCGGGATCAAATTTTAGCGATGTTGGCAAACGATGCTGAATTAACACCAAAAGATATCGTTGTGATGATGCCGGATGTCAACGCTTATAGTCCGTATATTCAAGCGGTGTTTTCACATCGCCATCACTATATTGATTTTTCTATTTCAGATCGCAGTGCAACACAAGAATTTCCTATTCTCCTGAGTTTTCTGAGCTTGATGTCTTTAACGCATTTGCGCAAAGGGGCCAGTGAATTATTTAGTTTGCTTGAAGTACCTGCCATCATGGCGCAGTTCGAATTAGATACCAAACATATTGAATCATTGAAGCGTTGGATTGACGAATCTGGCATCCGCCAAGGGCTCGGTGACGAAGGCGTCTATACCAATAGTTGGCTGTTTGGATTAAATCGGATGTTCAAAGGCTACAGTCAGCAAGAGTCTGATCCATTAAATAGCGATGACGTTAATTTGTGGCAGGGCATTCTAGCCTATCCAGAAACTGTCGGATTAGCGGCTGAAAATTTGGGGCAGTTAAGTTATTTTGTCGAACTTATCACCCGCTTTAGTCAAGCGTTAGATGGTGATAAAACGATCGCCCAGTGGCGTGAGTTAATTGAGTCAATGTTAACTGAGTTTTATCAATCGTCGATAGAATATGACAATGAGTTAAGTATTATTCATCAGGCTTTAGAATCATTGACGCAAGAATTATTGCTGGCTGATTTTGAGCTAGAAATTAGCCATGAGGTATTGTTTGCGCATCTTTCTGGAAAGCTCGATGCAGGTTCTGCCAGCCAGCGATTTTTAGCCGGTAAACTTAATTTTTGTACCTTAATGCCAATGCGTTCTGTGCCGTTTAAAGTCGTGTGTATTTTGGGCATGAACGATGGCGTTTATCCGCGAAGCATTGCGCCAATTGGCTTTGATTTAATGGCAAGCAATCATCAAAAGGGCGACAGAAGTCGACGCGATGATGACCGGTATTTATTTTTAGAAGCCATGTTAAGTGCCCAGAAGAAACTTTACATCAGTTATTGTGGCCGCAGCATTAAGGACAATAGTGAACGATGTCCGAGTGTTCTTATTAATGAATTAACCGATTATATTGCCTTATCATACAAGCTCGTGGGTGATGAGAAACAAAGCCCTCAAGAATGTAGCAAGCGCATTATTGATAAACTGATTTGTCAGCACCCACTAACCCCATTTAGTCCAAGCTATTATCAAGAGGATAGTAGTTACTTCTCGTATCAACGTGATTGGTTAGGGGCGCTAACGAGTCATCAAGTTAATGAAAACTTGTCGCAGCAATCATTGGCAAAGGTTTTTGATAATACGGTGATTTCCATTGAGCAATTAGCGCGATTTGTGAAACATCCTGCTCAATTTTTCTTTAATCAACGTTTAGGGATTTACTTTTCAGATGACGATGGCGAACTCAATGACAGCGAGCCTTTTTCACCGGATGGCTTAGTGAGTTATGACGTTAAGCAACGGCTGTTGGCAGGTTATATACATAGCGCGCAACAAAACACGCAGTCACATATCAAAGGCATGGGCGTTTTACCTCATGCTCATTTTGCCGACATATTCCTTGATGAACAACAACAAGCGATGTCGCCACTAGCGCAGCAAATCAAACCTTATATTGCCCGCCCTAGTCCCGACATTGAGGTTGATATTGCCATTGAAGCACATCAACAATGCTTTCATATTCAAGGTTGGTTAAAGGGGCATTATGATGGACATACGTTGATACTTTATAAGCCCGGCAAGGCGAATGCCAAGTTCTTCGTTGATTGTTATGTTCAGTTCTTGTGTTTTTGCGTTGTTACAACTGAGCCAAAAGTGCAAATGAAAATATTTGCACAAGATGGCCAATGGTTGTTTAACGCTATTTCCCCCCAAGATGCATTGGCGCGATTAACTGAGTTAGTGACTTGTTATGGTGATGGATTAGCTAGTCCTTTGCCGTTAGCTCTGCAAAGTGGCTGGAAGTATATTCAAGCACGTTATCAGGAAGAAACAGGCGATTTAGTTGATGATGAAAAATCACTCGACAAAGCGCATCGTGCTTTTAAAGATCGCTATAACAGCAATGTGCGCATGGCAGGTGAAGGGGAAGATCCTTATCTTCAGCGATGTATGACAAGTGGGTCATTTGATGGTTTATCGCAACAATCACAACAACAGATGATTGATATTGCACTGGCGATATTATTGCCTGTGCGACAACTGTTGGAGGCCATCGATGATGGAGAGTAGTGAATTGGAAAGTAATATGACGACAACAGCGCAACAGCTCAATGTCATGACATTGCCCCTGTTTGGAGAACGATTGATTGAAGCATCAGCGGGAACAGGAAAAACCTATACCATTGCTGGCTTATATTTACGTTTATTACTGGGCCATGGCGCTGAAAATGCACACCCACGGCCACTAAGTGTCGATGAAATACTAGTGGTAACCTTTACTGAAGCGGCCACGAGTGAACTTAGAGACCGGATCCGCGCGCGCATTGTGCAAACCCGCCAAGCATTTATTGCTGGATTTAGTGATGATCCATTAATTAGTGAATTACTTGAACAATATCAAGATCACCACCAAGCTGAACACTTGCTGCTTAATGCCGTCCGACAGATGGATGAAGCGGCAATATTTACGATTCATGGATTTTGTCAGCGGATGCTTAAAGAACATGCCTTTGAATCGGGTAGTTATTTTGAAACACAATTTATTACTGAACAAGCGACGATACGCACGCAAGCGATTGAAGACTTTTGGCGCCAACATTTTTACAACACTGACCAGCCGCAAGATTTATTGCTTGCCAAGCTGGTGGACAGTTTGTGGGCGTCACCTCAATTATTACTTAAAGACATTAGTCGCTATTTATCTGATCCCTACTTATCAATTCAAGCGCCATTAGCCGATAAGCCATTAACACAGTCAATCAACGATATTGTGCAATCGGTAGATAGATTTAAACAGCAGTGGCTAGCGGCGTACCAAGACATTGAAAGTCATATCAAAGAGTCAGGTGTCGATAAGCGTAGTTATAGTAGTCGAAATGTGCCTAAATGGATTGGCCTGATTACCGAATGGGCGCAGCAACCCACACAATCAATTATTGTACCTGAGTCGTTAGCACGGTTTGATGTCGCGCTATTGCATGAAAAAACCAAGAAGGGCGCTGCGCCATCATTGGATATCTTTAGCCAAGTTAATGAGCTTTTAACGCAAGATATTAACTTAAAGCCCGCTATTTTAGCGCAAGCTATTGCGTATACTCGCGCTCATGTATCCGATCATAAAAAACAACAATCACTATTATCTTTTGACGATTTACTGACTAATTTACACCACGCACTTGATGGTGAGATCAGTGTGCAAGCGGATAGCTTAGCGAAAAAAATACGCGGGCAATACCCGCTGGCAATGATTGATGAGTTTCAAGACACGGACTTGATGCAATATCAGATCTTTAACACTATTTATGGCCAGCAAAGTGATGCGGGTTTATTAATGATTGGTGACCCTAAGCAAGCTATCTACAGTTTCCGCGGCGCTGATATATTTACCTATATTAAAGCGCGTAAAATGGTAAAAAATCATTACACGCTAGGCACTAATTATCGCTCAACACCGATGATGGTTGATGGGGTTAATAGCTTATTTGAACAATCAAATGCCCCCTTTATTTATCGTGATGATATCGGTTTTACCCCCGTTAACTCAGTGCCCAATAAGTCGACGTTTATTCTTGATGAACAAGAGCAACATGCGATTACACAGTGGTTATTGCCCTGTGATGGCACCCTGTCTAATAGTGACTATCAGACGCAAATGGCGCTAGCCTGTGCAAACCAAATTAATACGCTCCTTAGTCAAGGACAACAAGGCAAGGCTGGCTTTAGAAATAATGAATCGCTGGTGGCAGTGCAAGCTAGTGATATTGCTGTATTGGTTCGAACCGGACGTGAAGCGCAATTAGTTAAAACGCAACTGGCCCAACAAGGCATTGCTAGCGTGTATTTGTCCAACCGCCAAAGTATTTTTGGCAGTGTTATCGTTAAAGATTGTTGGCGCGTGCTGCACGCCATTGCCAATCCAAATGATGGACGTGCAATTCGCAGTGCAATGGCGACAGGCTTAATGGCGCAATCTCTTGAGCAATTAGAACGCTTGAACAACGATGAGCGACGTTGGCAACAGTTAGTCGATGACTGTCACTATTATCAAGGCCGCTGGCAGCACGTTGGTGTATTAGCAATGTTGCGTGAATTTATGCACCAACATCAATTGCCTAGCCAGTTATTGTCTTTAGCTGACGGTGAACGTCAATTGACAGATTTAATGCATTTGGGTGAAATTTTACAGCAACAAAGTTTAGAGATTGTTGGTGAGCACGCATTGCTGCATTGGCTTAGCGACCAAATGAACAACGCTGAACAAGAAAACCAAGAGCAGCAATTACGTTTAGAATCAGACAAAAATTTAGTACAAATCGTCACTATTCATAAATCAAAGGGCCTTGAATATAACCTGGTCTTTTTACCCTTTATTTGTAGTGCTAGAG
The DNA here is from genome assembly GCF_051201665.1 of Psychrobium sp. nBUS_13. Taxonomy (GTDB): domain Bacteria; phylum Pseudomonadota; class Gammaproteobacteria; order Enterobacterales; family Psychrobiaceae; genus Psychrobium. The sequence goes on from NZ_CP179210.1 coordinate 1,534,137, forward strand.
TGACTAAAGAACCCATTTATCATCAAAACGATCAAACGTTAGTAGATTTAAAATTTGGTGAACAAGCACTTGAGGCCGCTGATAAAGAGCGCCTTGCAGAAGATTTACGACTGTTTTATGTTGCGATTACACGTGCTGTACATCATGTATGGCTCGGCTTTGCTCCGGTTAAAAGCGGTCAAGCCAACAAAGCAAAAACGAGTGACTTACACCATAGCGCTATTGGTTATCTGTATTTAAACGGCGCCGTCACTAATGCCCAAGAGTTAAGTGCACGATTAAATGAAATTGCGTCAACACATCAAGCCATTACAACGAGTACGCTAATGCTCAGTCAAATGCCTGTTTTTCAAAATGCACAGCAAGATGATTCGCCAACGTTGAACGCGCGCCATTTTGATAGTGACATCGAAAATAATTATTGGATTACCAGTTATTCGGCATTGTCAAAGTCGAGCCATAGTCATGAGCCTAGTGACGTTGACGCGAGTCTTGAGACGCTGGCGATTTATTGGGAAGAAGCGCTCGCTAATGTACAAGAGCCAATGCTTGATGAAGAAACAGAGTTAACGGTATTTAGTTTTCCCCGTGGCGCCCACGCCGGTACATTTTTGCATACGTTATTTGAAGAAATCGATTTTAGTGAATCAGATCCGCAAGTCTTTAGCGATAAAGTCATCCAATTATTAGAAGAAAGTGAGTTTGATGTACATTGGCAAGGGGTGTTAGAACGCCTAATTGATAATGTTTTAAATACACCATTAAATTATGGCAGCTTACCGCCACAATTTAAATTATCCCAATTGTCGATGGCAGATAAGCAGGTAGAAATGGAGTTTTTTATGCCAATCGCCTCACTAAATTGTCAAGCACTCAACGAATGTCTAGGCAAACATGATCCTTTATCAAAGCAAGCTCACGGACTAAACTTTAATGATGTGAAGGGCATGCTCAAAGGTTTTATTGATTTACTCTTTGTTGCAGATGGCAAATATTATGTACTTGATTATAAGTCTAACCACCTTGGTGACAGCATTAACGATTATTCGATGGCTGCGATGACTGAAACAATGATTGATCACCGCTACGACTTTCAATACCAACTTTACAGTTTAGCGTTACACCGTTTGTTGACGTCTCGCATGGCTGATTATGACTTTGACCAACATTTTGGCGGCGTTTTTTATTTGTTCTTACGAGGCATGGATAAAAACAGTCAATTAGATGAGGGCATTTTCTATAACCGACCATCAAAATCGCTTATTGAAGAGTTAGATGCCTTATTTAATGATGAGGTGTTGTCATGAGTCACAGTCTAGAAAACTCGCAACCTTTACTTACGGCATTAGAGGCACTAGCGCGACATAAAAAAATTAGGATCCTCGATTATCAATTTGCGCAATTTATCGCGCGCTTCGAATCGCAGCCACTTGTTGTGCTAGCCGCTGCAATCGCCAGTTACCAATCAGGACAGGGACATGTATGTGTACTGCTGGATAACAATAGGCTCAATATCTTATTTGATATTGCTGAGTACGAACGCCACGCCTTATTATCACCGATATTAGAAGCAGCAAATACCAGTGCTAGTCAATGGCATACTGATATGGCAACAGCATTATCAGTGAGTAGTAGTGTTGGTGAAAATGCGCCGTTAATGGTTAACGAACACCGTCTTTATTTGCAACGTTATTGGCACTTTGAGCAACAAATTAGCCGTTTTTTAACAGCGCGTGCAACTCAATTTACAACGCTTGATATCGAACCTGCGTTGTCATCGTTATTTGATGTGGACATGGCATTTTGCTGGCGTCAGCTTCAGCAATTAAAAGAGCAAGGGCTGCAACTCACTAACTTTTGTAGCGACTATTTTCATCTTCGAGAAGATATCGGTGTCGACAATCAATTATTGGCGCAATACCTTGCAAATGTAGATTCTCCAGCAGAGTTAAATGAGTTATATCAACAGTTTTTACCCCAACAATGCATTGACTGGCAGAAAGTAGCCGTAGCACAAGCTAGTGCAGCACAGTTTAGTGTCATTTCAGGTGGTCCTGGCACGGGTAAAACGACAACGGTTATCAAGTTATTGGCGCTGTTGGTGCAACACGCGAGCGCCAACCAGCAATCATTGACGATTGAGCTTGTCGCCCCAACGGGTAAAGCGGCTGCGCGACTAACTGAATCGATAAGCGGCGCGATGCACCGATTAACTATTGATGATGAATTAAAGTCATTAATTCCGACACAAGCGAGTACTATCCATCGGTTATTAGGAGTGATTGCTCACCGTCAAGACTTTAAACACAACGGCGCCAATCCATTACATGTTGATGTACTCATTGTTGACGAAGCTTCAATGATTGATATTAGTTTAATGAGTAAGTTACTCGATGCTGTTGCACCTCATACCAAGCTAGTGCTATTGGGTGACAAAGATCAATTATCATCGGTGGAGGCGGGGTCTGTATTTGCCGATATTTGTCAGGGTGTTGCCAACGGGCCTAATTATAGTGAAGGCACCAAAAATTGGTTATCACAACAAACTGGGTTTGCCATTAATGAGGTGTGCCAAGAGCAAACGCAACATACCTTGATAGACGATTGTTTGTGTTTACTGCAAAAAAGTTATCGATTTAATGAAAAATCTGGCATTGGCGTATTAGCAAAAGCCGTGAATAACAGTGATATCAACGCGCTACAATCAGTGTGGTCACAGGGGTTTGATGATATTTCACTGCACACACAGGACAAATCACAAAAAGCCGTGGTGACTTTGGCGGCTTTGGGTTATCAAGACTTTTTAAATCAAGCCAGTGCAATAGACAATGAATCAGACGTTGCTGGGTTATTAGCGGCATTTGGTCAGTTTCAGTTGCTGTCTCCAACCCGTAATGGACCACTTGGCATTGAGACACTCAATGAGAAAATTGAACAGCAGCTTGCTAAACATCAATTAATTGCGCTCAATCAAGGCCAATGGTACGTCGGACGACCTATTATGATCACCAGTAACGATCATTCATTGCAATTATTTAATGGCGATATTGGTATTGTATTGCCGCCTTTAGGTGATGAACGTCAGTTGACGCAAAACAGAGTGTATTTTAAAATGGCAGATGGCAGTCTTAAGTCCTTTTTGCCATCACGATTACCAAGTCACGATACCGTATACGCCATGACAATTCATAAATCTCAGGGCTCAGAGTTTGATAGCGTTGTCATTGCGATACCGGATTCATGGTCGCCGATTTTGACAAAAGAATTACTTTACACCGGTATTACTCGCGCTAAAAAATCGGTTGAGATTTTTTCTAATGCTGGCGTATTACAAAAAATGGCACTAGAGCAGACTAAACGCTTTAGTGGGCTTTCTTCATTGCTTGCTGGCGCTAATACTCATGGTCTAAGCCCGTAGTCTTTGGAATTGCATGAATTTAGACCGTGGATAAAACCTGCATTTTCATTGATTATGGGTATATAATCCGCCGCATTGCACTTTATTATTGAAATACCAATGGCGCTTAGCACCATTGGTTTTAAGGAAATTATGTCATTTCTTACTAAATTACGTTGTTTGATAACAGCTGGACAAGGCGTTACAGGCTCTAATATCAATGTTGATGTCTTAGATGATCCTATCAAGATGTTTAGTCAATGGTTTGAACAAGCCAAAGACACAGGCTTTGTGCTACCAGAATCACTGACGTTAGCAACTGCCAGTGCGGAAGGGAAACCATCAGCACGCGTTGTACTGCTTAAATCATTTGATGATTCAGGATTTATATTTTTTACCAACTACGGCAGTCGAAAAGGGCAAGAGCTAACCGCTAATCCGCATGCTGCTATGGTATTCCATTGGAATATTTTACAGCGCCAAGTCCGTATTGAAGGGGCTATTGAGCGTGTTAGTGAAGCTGAATCACTCGCTTATTTTCATTCGCGACCGCGCGGAAGCCAAATAGGTGCTTGGGCGTCTTATCAAAGCCAAGAAATTGATTGCCGAGAAACGCTTGCACTTAAGGCCAAAGAAATCGAAGCACAATACGCTGGCAAAGAAATTCCACTGCCACCATTTTGGGGAGGCTTTAAATTAACGCCTCATACCATGGAGTTATGGCAAGGCCGCGCAGATCGTTTACATGATAGATATACCTTTACCAAAGACGCACAGGATAACTGGCAACGCAAATTGTTATCACCGTAAATTTTTTTACGCTAACCTGTTGTCTTAATAGATAATGATACTAATTGATGTAAAAATAGCTATTTTGGTTACTTGGTGTGCAGTCGATATTTTATTTTAAATTTAGGCTTTACAAGCGCGGCGATTGTCACTAATATGCGCTTCACCAGCTGCGGAGAGATGGCAGAGTGGTCGAATGCACCGGTCTTGAAAACCGGCAACGGTTTATCCCGTTCTAGGGTTCAAATCCCTATCTCTCCGCCACCTATTTAGAAAAGCCCGTTAAGTCGAAAGATTTAACGGGCTTTTTGCTATTAATAATCTAAGTCTTTAAGAAAAGTTGGATACCACCTAACGCGAAATAAGCCAGGTTCAAATATTTATCAGACATTGATCAGAGCAAAATCAAAAATTTGGATTTAATTTAACCGATAATTTGTTACTGATTTTTCGGCTATTTGATATAATACCGCCTCAACTTTGAGGTATATATGAATTTAAAAATCAAACGGTTAGATCATCACGGCATAGTCGCAGGTGTAATTGAAGACTTACAAATAGTCCCCTTATTGGATCAATATTTACCTCAGGATGAAAAGCAAGAAATTACACCTGGTGAAGCGGTTAAAGGCATGATTATGAATGGACTTGGTTTTGCAAACCGCCCTTTATCTCTCAGTCCCCAATTTTTTACTAACTTACCGCTTGAGCATTTATTTCGAGAAGGTGTAAAAGCCGAGCACTTTAATCGTCACAAATTAGGCCGCACACTAGACCAGTGTTTTGATTTTGGCTGCGAAAGTCTATTTTCACTGGTGTCTCAGCAAGCTTGCGAGCTAGAAAGTGTAGACAAAAAATTTAACTCACTCGATACAACCAGCCATTCTTTAACGGGAGAATACGCTTTTGACGATGAAGACAGTGATGACAATGTTATTAAAATCACTCATGGTTACAGTAAAGCTCACCGCCCTGATTTAAAGCAAGTGGTACAAGAAATCATTGTCAGTCAAGATGGTGGCGTTCCTCTCGCCTGTAAAAACTGGGATGGCAATAGTGCTGATACCGCTATTTTTAAGGCAAGGAGCAAAGCACTTGTTAGCGAATTCAAAAAAAGCGCAGCGCCTAAATATCTTGTGGCCGACTGTAAGCTTTATCATAAGGCTAATGCCGAATTTTTATCTCTGGTAAAATTTCTCACGCTTATTCCTTCAACGATAGCGCTAGAGAAAGAATTAATCGCAGAATCAATAGCTGACGAACAATGGGTGAAAATAAATGCTAACTATCAATATGTTGTCAAAAAAGTCGAGCATATGGGGATCAAGCAGCGATGGATTGTGATTTACTCAAGTGCCGCTAATCATCGAGCTGCTAAAACGATCACACGGCAAGTTGAACGAGCAAAAGTTAAGGTAGAAAAAGAGCTGTTTCATCTACAAGCGCAACGCTTTGCTTGTAAAACTGATGCGCAACGAGCAGCGGATAAAATAGGAAAAAAACTGAAATATCATCAAATAAGCGACACTCAATATATAGAGCATAAAGTTTATGAAGGTAAAGGCCGCCCGAAAAAGGATGCTGAAGTTAAGCGTATAGAGTGGCAAGTAAACGCTGAAATTGAAGAAAACACGATCGCAATCAAGCAGGCTGTTGAGCAAAAATCTTGCTTCATTCTAGCAACAAATATTGATGAAGAAGAACTTTCACCTGAAGAAATATTAAAACATTACAAGGCGCAATCGGAAGTTGAGAGAGGCTTTAGATTTTTAAAAGATCCCTTGTTTTTTGTCTCTTCGTTATTTATAAAAAAGCCAAGCAGAATCGATGCTCTGTTGATGGTAATGACATTGTCATTACTTGTATATTCTATTGCACAACGACGAATGCGAGCGAATATGAAAAAAGTTGAAGCGACAATTCCAAACCAAATAAATCAAGAAACGGCCGCCCCCACATTGCGCTGGGTGTTTCAGTGTTTTGATGGTATCAATTTACTTCAACAAGGTGATGATTATATTTACGATCAAACCTACTTAGATGGCCTGACCGAACTCAGGCAAAAGATAGTAAACCTTATTGGTGGGCATGCCATGCACTTATACAAAATCAAAAAAGTGACCTAGGGGTCTGATCAATGTGTGATTTATGCGTTTGTTCGTTATAACTAATGGAATGATAGTCTTGCAAACGGAGTGGGTCCATATATGTAGCTCATTAGAATAATGCAGTAGTTATTATCGAGCCAGCTACACCACACAGGCTCTGCCTTGTGTAAAAAAACAAATTGCTGCAAAAATAAACTTAAAAGACCAACAGGCCCTTATGTGATTTACTTCACATTAACTGGCAAATCGAATGGTTTCTGGTATTATGCACGCCTCAAACTTTCTAGTGTATTTAATCGTTGAATGACTAGGAATTCCCTTTGATTATTTTCACCAACAGGACAGCACTCCATGAGTCTTGCAGATAAAGTATTGGCAGTTAATAATGACTTGCCTATTCGCACTAACAAACCCGTTCATAGTGGCAAAGTGCGCAGTGTTTATTGGCTAACCGAAGAAGATAGCGCCCGACTTATTAAAGAAAAAGGCTATAACGTCGCTAGCGATTCTCCACTCGCTATTATGGTAATTAGCGATCGTATTTCAGCATTCGATTGTATTTGGCAAGGTGAGGGCGGTTTAAAAGGTGTGCCTGGAAAAGGGGCTGCACTTAACGCCATTTCTAATCATTGGTTTAAATTATTTAAAGAAAACGGCTTAGCAGATAGCCATATTTTAGACATTCCACATCCCTTTGTTTGGATTGTTCAAAAAGCGCGTCCGGTGATGATTGAAGCCATTTGTCGTCAATATATTACGGGGTCGATGTGGCGCGCGTATGAAAAAGGCGAACGTGAGTTTTGCGGCATTACATTAAATGAAGGCCTCACAAAAGATCAGCGTTTGGATACCACGTTAATGACGCCATCAACTAAAGGTATTCTAACGGGTATCGACGGCGTTCCTGCGGTTGATGATGTAAACATTACGCGCAAGAATATTGTCGATAATTTCCAAGCCTTTGGGTTTAGCAGCGAGCAAGACATTGCTCAATACGAGCGTTTGCTGCAAGAAGGTTTCGATTTGATATCAGGACAGCTTAACAACATCGACCAAGTGTTTGTTGATACCAAATTTGAGTTTGGTTATGTCACTGATGCTCAGGGTAACGAGAAACTTATCTATATGGATGAAGTTGGCACCCCTGATTCCTCACGCATCTGGGATGGGGAGCTATACAGCCAAGGTAAGGTCGTTGAAAACTCGAAAGAAGGATTTAGACAGACCTTGCTAAATCATTTCCCTGATCCTGATATTCTATTAAATAAAGACAGAATGGATGAGCGCAATGCACTTGCCGCCAATAATCCATTACCAGTGGATATTCTCAACCAAGTATCAAGCACCTACACGTCAATTGCTGAGCGTATTACTGGTCAAAAGATTGTGATTAGTGATAACCCGAAAGCCGAGATCATCAAGGTGTTAGCCGAGCAATATCAGTTGATTGACTAACAACTTATTGAGTTAGTCAATTAATTTAAGAAAGCCACATTGTTGAAATGTGGCTTTTTTATTAGGTGATTCGCACATTATTACAATAACTTACAATTAAAATTCAAGTTTGTGCTAGGATGGTTTGTAAATAAGTTGCTATCTATTATGTTTAGTAACTCAAAAGTAAACCAAAAGGAATTATTATGGATATTGTTTTAGAGTACATATTTACTGTTCAGTTTTTCGCACTCGCACTCATCGTTATTATTTTAAAATCATCAATCATTTTTGTACCGCAAAATAGAGCGTTCATGATTGAACGTTTTGGTAAGTTCAAATCGACTCGTGAAGCAGGGTTGAACTTCATCATCCCATTTATTGATCGCATTGGCGCAGATCGCTCGCTTAAAGAGCAAGCGGTTGATGTACCAAGTCAAAGTGCAATCACTCGTGACAACATCTCATTGCATGTTGATGGCGTGTTGTATTTTCGCGTGTTAGATCCATACAAAGCAACTTACGGGGTTGATGATTACGTGTTTGCGGTAACGCAGCTCGCTCAAACAACGATGCGTAGTGAATTAGGTAAGATGGAACTTGATAAAACATTTGAAGAGCGTGACCAATTAAACGCGCATATTGTTGAATCAATTAATCATGCGTCGTCACCTTGGGGAATTCAAGTATTGCGTTACGAAATCAAAGATATCGTGCCGCCAAATACGGTAATGGAAGCGATGGAAGCACAGATGAAAGCAGAGCGTGTAAAACGTGCACAAATTCTTGAATCTGAAGGTGACCGCCAATCGGCAATTAATGTTGCCGAAGGTCATAAACAATCGGTTGTATTAAAGGCGCAAGCTGAAAAAGAAGAGCAAGTATTGCAAGCACAGGGTGAAGCCGCCGCGATTTTAGCCGTTGCTCAGGCTCGAGCACAAGCAATTACAGAAGTTGGTGCAGCGGCTAATACCAGTGATGGTCAAAAAGCGGTGGAACTTGATTTAGCGACTCAAGCTATAGAAGCCAAGGCGAATATCGCTAAAGAGTCGTCTGTGGTACTATTGCCTGATAGCGGCACTGATGCGGCGTCAATGGTGGCGCAGGCAACAACTATTATTCAGTCGCTTAACTCCGGCAAGTAAACAGGAGGCATTATATGGATATAATTACGGATAATTTAGCACAATCATTAGTGATTGTCGGTCTGCTATTGCTGGCTATCGAAATTTTGATGTTAGGTTTTGCGACCTTTATTTTGTTTTTTATTGGAGTTGCTAGTGTTATCACCGGCATCTTGGTGGGTATAGGTATTATTGATCATAATTTGGTTGATGCATTGTTGGTGGTTGGTGTTTTATCTGCTGTCACAGCAGCGCTGAGTTGGAAGCCACTGAAAATGATGCAAGATAATGTAACGCCAACGCAAGTAACGAATGACATGATAGGTGATCACTTTTTGTTACCGGAAGATTTGAGTCCAGGACATCCAATAAAATGTCGTTACAGTGGAATTGAGTGGTCTGTGAGTAGTGATGAAAAAATCATGCTTGGACTTGAAGTCGAAATTACTGATGTCAGTGTCGGTCATTTACGAGTCAAACCATGTAGTTAATCAACAATAAAACAAAGGGCGCTAATATTTATTATTAGCGCCCTTTTTATGTTCAAGGATGAACAGTATGCCGTGTTGCCATGGATGGCAGAGAACGGCGATGTTCAAGGATGAACAGTATGCCGTGTTGCCATGGATGGCAGAGAACGGCGATGTTCAAGGATGAACAGTATGCCGTGTTGCCATGGATGGCAGAGAACGGCGATGTTCAAGGATGAACAGTATGCCGTGTTGCCATGGATGGCAGAGAACGGCGATGTTCAAGGATGAACAGTATGCCGTGTTGCCATGGATGGCAGAGAACGGCGATGTTCAAGGATGAACAGTATGCCGTGTTGCCATGGATGGCAGAGAACGGCGATGTTCAAGGATGAACAGTATGCCGTGTTGCCATGGATGGCAGAGAACGGCGATGTTCAAGGATGAACAGTATGCCGTGTTGCCATGGATGGCAAAGAGCGGCGATGTTCAAGGATGAACAGTATGCCGTGTTGCCATGGATGGCAAAGAGCGGCGATGTTCAGTCGTGTATAGCATTACTATTTCAATGTGTAATACCAATTGCATTAAATATTTGCCCACTTGTACTTGTTAAAATTAACTAAAATGGCGTTGCTCTCAATCCTAATAGCCAGCTATTAGTCAATCGAGCGCCTTGTTTTAGCTGATTTTCTCTACGCACAACAAGATCACTTACTTAATGCAATTGGTATTATTTGTAAAGCGACGGATCATCTTTATTCGGTCGTGTTTTAAAACGACGATGCAACCACATATATTGCTCTGGCGCTTTCATAATGCCTTTTTCAACAATCGAATTTGAATAAATAGCATCTTGCTCGTCATTGCCACTTGGGAAGTTCTCAAGCGGCGCACTTAGCTCAATATGATAACCACTACCGTCATCATTACGAGTAATAACATACGGAAGAACGACAGAGGGTGCCCCTTTAGTTAAGATACTCGCTCCAACAACGGTTGCTGCATCAGGAACTGCGAAAAACGGAACGAATACAGCTTTGCTGCGGCCAAAGTCTTGATCTGATGTGTACCAAACCGCTTCGCCATCAGCCAACGCTGAAATCATCGCACGAATATTACGTTTAGTGATTAAACGGGCTGAGCGGTTACGACCACAGACTTGAAGATGCTCCATCACGGCATTGTTGTGAGGGCGGTAAACACCGGTAAGCTGCGCTTGGCTTCCAAATAAACGCCCACCTATCTCTAAACAAAAACTATGTAATGCAAAGAGTAATACGCCTTTACCGTCTTTTTTAGCTTGCTCTAAATGCTCAAGGCCTGAAAAGGTCACAAGCTTTTGAATACGCCATGTTGGCCACCACCACGCCATGCCTGTTTCCATTAATGCAATACCAACAGATTTTGCGTGGCCGCGTAGAATGTCAGCGCGCTCTTGCTCACTCATTTCAGGGAAACAAAGTTCTAAGTTTCGAACAGCGGTCTTTTCACGCTTTTTCAATAGACGCATCAGTAATAAACCAATACCACCGCCAAGTTTAACAAGCACTCGATAAGGTAATAGCGTTACGGTGAGCCATAATAAACTGACGCCAAACCATAATAACCAATAGCGAGGATGTAAAAAACTTAGCTTGAATTGCGATTGACTATGTACATTGTCACTCAAAACATTGTCCTTAAATATAAAAACGGACGCATATTGTATCTGAATTGATGGGCTTATGTCTCAACAAAGTCGATATTTGCATGTTACAATCGCGGCTATACAACGTAAGGATAAAAATAATGACCATCGGTTTACCAAATTTTCAACAGGCAAAAGTATTAGTGCTAGGCGATTTAATGTTAGATAGATACTGGCATGGCCCTACGGGACGTATTTCTCCTGAAGCGCCAGTTCCTGTTGTGAAGGTAGAGCAAATCGAAGACCGACCGGGCGGCGCAGCAAACGTTGCCTTAAATATTGCCGCCTTGGGTAGTCAATGTGACATCATAGGAATTACTGGCGATGATGAAGCTGGACGTATCCTAACTGACAAGTTAGAAGGCCTATCAATTAATACCGACTTCTATCAGCAATCGCAAATTCCAACCATTACTAAATTACGTGTAATTAGCCGTAATCAGCAATTAATTCGCTTAGATTTTGAAGAGAATGCGGCTCAGTTACCAACAGCCCCCTTGTTAGATAAGTTACGCGCTGGTGTTGAATCTGCTGCTGTGGTTATTTTATCTGATTATGCTAAGGGTACGTTAAATGATGTCAGTGAAATGATTTCATTGTGCCGCGCTCAAAATAAGCCTGTATTTATCGATCCTAAAGGGAGCGATTTTTCAAAGTATCGTGGAGCAACGTTACTGACGCCGAACATGAGTGAATTTGAACAAGCAGTTGGTCATTGCCGTGATGAAGAAGAAATCGTTGCTAAAGGCCAGCAGTTAATGACTGAATTAGATTTAAGTGCTCTGTTAGTAACACGCTCAGAGCACGGCATGACATTATTGCGCCGCGACCAACAAGAATTGCATTTTCCTGCAATGGCGCGTGAAGTTTATGACGTGACGGGCGCTGGCGATACAGTAATTTCAGTATTGGCAACCGCGTTTGCTGCTGGCAGTGACTTAGAGTCTGCGTGTGCTCTGGCAAACATTGGCGCTGGTGTCGTTGTTGGCAAGCTAGGTACATCAACCGTGAGTACTATCGAGTTAGCTAATGAACTAGCAAAATCTCACCCTGAAGCAGGTTTTGGCGTTATTTCACCAGAGCAATTAAAAATCGCCGTTCGCGCCGCCCAAGCTCGTGGTGAAAAAGTAGTATTAACCAATGGTTGTTTTGATATCTTGCATGCAGGGCATGTGTCATATCTAGGACACGCTGGTGAATTGGGTGATCGCTTGATTGTTGCCGTAAATGACGATGATTCGGTGAAACGTCTTAAAGGTGAAGCGCGTCCTGTTAATCCAGTTGATCGACGAATGGCCGTTCTCGCCGGCCTTGGGGCTGTTGATTGGGTGGTGAACTTTGGCGAAGATACGCCGCGTGAACTTATTAGCGACATTCTGCCTGACTTATTGGTTAAAGGCGGTGATTATCAAGTGCATGAAATTGCTGGTGGCGAAGAAGTTATCGCCAATGGCGGTGAAGTGAAAGTACTTAATTTTGAAGATGGCTGCTCAACCACCAAAATTATTGATGCGATTCGCGGTAACTAGTTCGCGCTATATCAATTAATTTTACTGAATCCCCTGAGTTGTTTCCTTGCCCAGTGACGCTTGATTGTTAAGCGTTGTTGGGACATTTTTAGGAAGTAGAGCGTAAATAACCTTATATTTAAAATGTTTCCAAGAGTTAATTTTCTTATCTAAATTAAAATCGCGTAGTCGTTCTGACTTTTGTGAAAATCTCATTTGGTTAATTGTAATATCCGATTCCTTTCTCTCACAACAAGCAAATTTAATGGTAAGAATTCTTTAACTATTTCTCAGGAAGAAGACTCACAATTCTATTGCCATTGTCAGTTAATTTACTCGTTACACAATTAAATGATTATGCTTGAACAACAAGTTAATTTTTCTAGTTAAAGTGACGTTTAAAAAAGTTGATTGCATTTAATATCGTTGAAAGTTATATCTTTCTTAAATCAGCAATTACGATTTCAATCACTAAAAAAGGTTGTTAAATATAAAAGATTTATTGCAGTGCATGTAATATTATCTATAATCACGTTGCACTTAGATAATAGTGGATTTTTTATTAAGCATATATTCAGCATGAATTGTGCTTTAAAATGGATTTTAATAGGTAGGTTTCTCCTAGCTTTATTATTTTTCATTCCCTTCCTCAGTATCTATCAGGCGCTTGATTTAACTACTTCGTAGTTTCATATTAATTCTTAATGAGTCAATTAGGGTGTAGACACATAAAAACATTATTTAGAACGTTATTAATTGTTCTTTTCTCGACACTTAGCTATGTAGCTGTAGCGAATGATGCTGCAAGTAAATACTCCGTGTTTGAAGACGCTGAAGGAAACATTTACTTAGAGCGTCCAGATGTTTTTGTGTTGATAGCGACTGAAGTTACTATTCCGCTGTATGCGACTCCGCTTAATGGTTTATTGAAATTAATTCAAGTTAATGGACGTTGGCAAGTCGTACAGTTAACTCGAGCTCAGTGGGATAGCTTGTCTCTTAATACCAGTGATTACAGTATTTCATTGAGTGACTTTGATGGAGATGGGCAAACCGATCTATTACTAACAGCAGACAATTTAAACGACATTGTTGTAAAAAATATTTCCGGCACAATTACTGTAACGGATGTGACCAAAGATTACGGCGTTAACATTGAAGCGGGTGATGAAGTTTCATTGGTTGATCGCAATGGTGACGGATATGCTGACATTCGAATCAACAATCAAGTATATTTGGGGAACTCTCTAGGTGGCTATACTAATACAGGAGAGTCACCGCATGTTACAGGCCCTGATGATACTGTTGATGTTACAACTAGCCCAGTAGAACCCACTCAAGTTGGTCTGACTAAAGCGCAGTTTAGTGTTAATGAAGGTGGTGCGGCAACATACACTATCCCTTTAAGTTTGCCGCAAGGCGTTGCAGGAGTTAAACCTCAAGTATCAATAAGTTATTCTAGTCAAGGTGGCGAGGGGCTTATGGGCGTTGGTTGGAGCTTTAATGGCGCTTCGGCAATTACTCGATGTCCTAAGAACATGGCAATAGATGGTGTCATTGATAGCGTTAAATTTGATAGCTCGGATGTTTTTTGTTTAGGCGGCCAAAGATTAATTCTAAATGCAGACAGCCCTTCTGGTTACGGACTCCCCAATTCAACATACCATACAGAGATAGATAATTTTTCTAAAATTACGGCTTATGGTAAAGGCATAATATCTGGTCCTAAATACTTCACTGTTGAAACTAAAGCTAACGAAACTCATTATTACGGTAATTCAGGACTCCATTTAAATTCAGCGTCTGCATTTGTTGAACCGTCAAATCAATCGTTAGGAAGTGTGGCAAAATATTGGTCTTTGGTGGCAATCGAAGACGTTAAAAATAATGCGATTACGTATGAATATGAAAAAATCCATGCGACTGGTGAACATTATTTAACAACAATAAAATATGGCGGTTATCAAACTGGTTCGAATGTTGTTAATAATACCAATGAAATTGAAATTAATTATGACGTTGTCAAAATTCCCAAGTTTAAAATGGGCTATCAAAATGGGGCGCTGGTTTCTAATCGAAAACGTATTATTGGTATTGATGTTCTACAGGAACAAGAGTTATTTACGACATATAATTTTCATTATAAAGAATCGGAAATCATTGAAGAAAAAGTTTATATAGATTCAATTCAACAATGTTTTAATAAATCGAATTCACTTAATTGTTTACCAGCCGTTAAATTTGATTGGGAACGTCCAGATTGGATAAAACAATCAACAACTAAAGTCTGCGAAGAGTTTGATAAATGGGATCGGCACGAAGAAGAGTTGTGTTACTTAGAGCCCACAACAGAGAACTATAAACCTATTTCTCAATATTCATCAACAATTACCTCTGAAAGTTCAAACTTTCAGTATTCCATGCCGCTTGACTTCAATGGCGATGGCGCAACTGATTTAGCCTACATTAAAGGAAATCGCTGGCACGTTCAGCAGTCTACAACAACAGGGGCTATATCTTGGGCTTCGCAGCAAATTTCTTCTAGTTATGTAAAAAGTGTTGAAGATGCACACCCTAAAAGCATTGATTATGATGGTGATGGACAACGCGATATTCTCTATGCAAGTAACGGAATAATATATGTGTTGCTCAATAAACCTTCAGTAGTTAATTCGACAAGGCATTGTAAATTAGATTTAGATGGTGAAATCGAAGATTTTGAAAGAACTTGTCCAACTCACCTAGTCAATCGAGCATTTACAACTAAAACTGTTCATCATAAGGCCTCTATTTTAGAAACCGCCATGGTTGTAGATCTTGATGGTGACGGCTTAGAAGATTTACTGTTTAATGATGGTGGATTAAAATACTTCAAAAATAGTGCAAATGGATTTGGTGCTGCTACTTCATTAACCCGTGAAACAAATGGCACTGTTCATGGAATGACACCAGATATTGGCTCTTTAGCTAAAGGTATTAAGAGTGCAAGCATTGTTGATGTTAATGGCGATGGTAAAACAGATATTTTTCTGAAAATAAAAACAAAGTTTATTTCAGAAGAAGAAAATGATGAGTGTTTAGCAACTGGTGGCACTGAAGTTTTCGGGCCAAGTTCTTGGCAACTCAACGGAGGACCCGATTGCAATACGCCAACAGTCAGATACAGTTATACGTGGAATGCCTATACGCTTAATGGCAATAAATTAGTTAATATTGATTTTAACTTGAATTCATCGCCGTCTGGCGAATTGCGTAGCGCTGACTTTAACGGTGATGGGTTATCTGATGTCGCTTACCGAGATTTTGACACGTGGTATTACCGACTATCAACGGGTAAGAATTTTACAAACCCTAAAGCGCTAACCGTGATGGGAACATCAAATAACAGTGAAGACTTTGCTCGACATCGTTTTATGGATATCAATAAGGATGGCCGCACAGATATTGCGAGGTACTTGACTACGGGTAGTTATAAATATTACTTATCTTCGCCAGCCGCTAATCCAGAAATTGTTAACTTTACCGCGCGGGGCAGTCAAAATTTTGGAAAAAATAGCATTATCCATTTCGTAGATATTGAGGGAGACGGCAAGTTAGACGTATTGTCGGCAACGTCAAACTCCTCAGGCTGGAAACTATTTCGATCAATGAGACCCGGTCGTTTAGACAACGTTATTGAAAAATTTAAAAATGGATTTGGCCCAGAAACAACAGTTGAATATGCACCTTTATATAATTCTAGTGTGTTGATATCTGATGTATCATCAAATAAATTAGATAATGATTATATTAATCTAAAAGCTGGGATCTACGTTGTCGCTAATGTAGAAACCGAATCAAATCTTGAACCAGCAACGACCACAACCACTGTTGAGGACTTCTTCGATTCTAAAAGTAAGACATGGCGTGAATTTCCAATAACACGGACAGTAAAAGATAATACAGTTAAAGTTAGTTATAAATATGGTGGTGCACTTGCGCACAAAAAAGGCCGTGGTTATCTAGGGTTTGAGACCTTACAGACTAAAGACCATCAAACGGGCGTTATTACAGACTCACAGTATCATCAATTGTTCCCATTAACGGGAATGCCAAAAGCGACAACAGTTTCTTACAAAGGGACTGTGCTCAAAGCAAGCCACAATAGTTACGCTGCAACATCTAAATCTATTCGCGGCGGGTACCATCCTTATCTCAAAAAATCACAAGAAATAATGCGAACCGTCTCATTTGATGAAGGCAATACGCCGACATTTAATCTGCAAAAACTCACCACTAACGCAAGTACTTATGATAGTTGGAATAATTTAAGACTATCCACAGTGACAACGGGTAAACCAAGTGCATTTAGCTTTACGGCTTCGTTATCAGATAAATCGACAACAGTAACTGATAATAAATATGAAGAAGCTGGGATGAGTGCACAAGATTCATTGCGATTCGGCAGACTGTCATCAACTCAAGTGACAAAAGTACGTGACGCTTCCAAAACGCGCCATGGCACTGCTGGAACATCTCGTAAAAGTAGTTTTACTTACAATACTGAAGGCTTGTTAAAAACGTCAACAGTTAACGGATTAGTAACAACCTATGTTTACGACGACCGAGGAAATAAGAAGCAAATTACCAAAAGTGGTTTAGTTGACGGTGCTAAAGTTCAAGAGCGAACAAGTTCTATGAATTATGGCACTAAAGGGCGATACGT
Source organism: Psychrobium sp. nBUS_13 (assembly GCF_051201665.1). Lineage (GTDB taxonomy): Bacteria > Pseudomonadota > Gammaproteobacteria > Enterobacterales > Psychrobiaceae > Psychrobium. Next base: position 1,551,362 of record NZ_CP179210.1, read on the forward strand.
CTTATCGCAAACCGATGGGTTAGGAAACACAGAAACCTTCTTATATAACGGTTTATCAGGTGACGAAGTAACTGGTCGCATCTGGAGTATCACTCAAACAGGGCCTAACAAAATCGCCTCAACGTCTTATTTTGGTTGGCAAGGTGAAAAAGTACAAACGCTCGCGGCTGATGGTAACGAAGTCATTAGTGCAATGAGTTATTGTAATAATGGTTGTGATGGCGATGGGTTCTATTACACAACAGTGACAAAGACTGGCTCGCCAACGGCAACGACTTACTTCAATCGTTTAGGTCAAAAGATCAAAACACAAACGCAAGGATTTGACGGTACATTAGTTCAAGTACTTCATGAGTACGATAAGCAAGGACGAGCGCATAAAGTAAGCCAATCTCATTATGTTGGTGAAACAGCATACTATACTCAGCAGTTTTATGATCCGTTGGGCACTGTATACAAAACACTGATGCCCGATCCGCGTTATAGTGATTTATATACAACGCAATATAGTAATGGTTTTACCAAGACGATAACAAATACGAAAGGCATTACCTTTACTGAGAATTATTCAGCCGACGGTCTACTTGTCAAAAAAACAACGCCAAGTTTTGTCACCAATGGTGTAACCACGCCAAAGCAGACGATAGATTATTCCTATGACCATTATGGTAATCTCACTAAAGCCGTTACCAAAGTTGGTAGTAAAACGCTTACCTTAACCAACGAGTTTAATCAATGGGGACAAAAAGAAGTAACGAACGATCCAGATAAGGGACGTTGGAGTTATAAATATAATGCATTTGGTGAACTCTACTCTCAAACCACCGCTAAGGGTGACGAGACAACGATGTTCTTTGATACCTTGGGCCGTATGATTCGTCGTACGCAGCCAGAGGGTAGTACGTGTTGGGCCTATGGTAATTCAGCGACAGATAAAAATGTTGGAAAGCTAGTCACAGTTAAACAATGGAATAATCCTCAAGCGTGTAATTCGGCAGCATTGCCGCAATATGTACAACAAATGACCTATGATAGTTATGGGCGCCCATCAACAACAACGACGAATAATAAGGGAGAAGTATTTACCTCATCGGTGAAGTACGACAGTTTAGGTCGCGTGAAAGAAACTGTTTATCCAAAAGGTGTTCACAGTTTTTCTGTTGAGCAATCGTACAACTCATTAGGGTATCTCACACATCAACGCAATGGCCGTACCGGTAAGCTATTACGTGAGATCAAGAAGATGAATGCATTTGGCCGTGTTACCGAAGATACTGTCGGCAATGGTGTAACAACGACCCGCGATTTTTATCATCAGAATGGGCGAATTAGCCGTATTGCGGCTAAAGGCACTTTTCAAATACACGATCTTAACTACCGTGAATATGATCGGGCAGGTAATCTCGTGAGTCGAGACTCTACTTATAAGAGTCATTGGAGTGGCGGTTATACATTTAATGAAAGCTTTAGCTATGATGCGATAGATCGTTTAATCAAACGTGATCTCGCCGCCAATACCTCACCAAATAGTGAAATAAATGGTGACTTTAATTATGTGTATGATGGCTTTGGTAACTTTAAAACTAAATCTAATGTAGGTACATACCACTATACTGACGCGTCGCGTGCAAATCGTTTAAAATCAATTAGCGGTAGTACGAATTACTCGTTCATTTATGACGACAATGGTAATGTCACTAACGATGGCATTCGTACTCACGAATACACCAGCTTTGACAAAGCCCATACTATTAGCAAGGGGCAGGTGTATACCAAGTACGACTTTGGGCCATCGCGCGAAGTGATTTATCGCGAAGATTATCTACAAGAGAAGAATGATCTCGGTACTTTAGCATGGATGACGAAACAAACGCATTATGCGGGCAAATCTTATCAAAAAGAACGTATTGTTGAGTCAGGGCGTAGTGACAAAGTCAAACATACCTATTTCGCTGGTGGCATCATGGTGGTGCAACATGAGTCGACAGGCATAGAACAAACTAATTACTTACACGGCGACTATCAAGGTTCTACTATCTCGATGACCGATGATAAAGGAAACCTGCTACAACAATATTATTACACGCCATTTGGCGAACAGAAAACGGCATTCACTGGTGGATTGAACCGCTTATTAAGCGTAATGCCTGTCGGTTATACGGGGCATGAAATGGTCAATCATTTGAATATTATTCAAATGGGTGGCCGTACGTATGATGCGAAGATAGGAAGGTTCTTGCAGGCGGATATAGCAGTTCAGACGCCTGATAATGTTCAAGCTTACAACAAGTACAGTTATGTTTTAAATAATCCTTATACCTATACAGATCCTAGTGGGTATTTTTTTAAGAAATTGTATAAGAAGTTTCTAAAAGTTACAGGCCTTTATGCATTGCATAAATTTCTTATTAAAAATCCGATATTAAATGCAATAGCTCAAATAGTCGTATCTTACTATGGCGGGCCATGGGCAACTGCAGGGTTTAGTTTTGATCAATCTTTTGTTGCTACAGGAAGTTTGAGACAAGCCTTTAAATCAGGGGCTCTTTCATATGCTGCTAGTGCAGCCTTTTCTCAGATTGGTGATTCATTTCAAGGAACTGGTGTGTGGGCAAACGGTGGTGCTGGTCATATTACGGCACATGCTTTAACGGGAGGAGTAATTTCTGAATTACAAGGTGGTAACTTTGGGCATGGTTTCTTTTCTGCTGGTTTTACCAAGTTTGCGACAAGTAACGTGGGATTTGATTATAGCGATCGCAGTGCAGATGCTGTAATTGGTAGAACCATCATAGCTGCAACAATTGGCGGAACCTCCTCTGTTATTTCTGGTGGTAAGTTCGGTAATGGTGCCATGACTGCTGCAATAGCGCATTTATATAATGCTGAATCGCGGGTTGGGTATCGTAATAAATATACAGGTAAGTTAGAAACACCAGGTTGGAATGCTGTACCCGCCACAGATTCAAATGGTGAATATATATATTATGAGGAGAAAATAGTCTTTCAATCTGTAGAAGGTAAGCGGACAGAAAAATTCTTAGGTAAGCAAAGAGCAAACTTAGCCATGTGTACCCAGATGCAGGAGTGTGTAGATAAAAAATTAAATAATATTAGTGTTAGTGCAACTAGCACGTCAAAACCCCATATAAAACTAGGACCATCTGGTGTTACTTTTCTACAAAAGTGGATACTTTCAAGTTATGGAACCTTTGGTAAGAACAGGTTATCAGCTGCGGTGGGAGTGATGGATTTTTATGGCGCCCATTTGCAATGTGCAACAGATGAAATTATAGTGTATCAGTGTTCAGGGGGAGGACAATGATAAGATTAAAGTACGTAATTTGGGTTTGCATTCTTTCTTTATTATCGAAAACAGTTTATCCAATGAATTATTATATTCAGTTTAAACGGGGTGGATATTTAGAAGTACTTTATGAGGTGAAGCGAAAAGAAGTTAATATTGATTTAGTTCGTATAGGTGAAGTAAAATTCATATCACATTACTTTATTTATAATAATCAAATAGATAGTCGCGTACTAGAAGTCTATAATGATTTGAGGGGGAGTTATAATAATGATGATTTATACCTTATTCCTCTATGTCAAAATGTCAGCATTGATAAACTGAAGTACCTAAAACAGGTAAATTATGAATTAAAAAACGAATATGAAAAATTAACCTGTGTTAGATATGCTATTAATTATAGTAATATTGAACTGATGTTGGAGTTATTTAAGCTATCAAGAAATAACCTTCCTGTTGCTGAAATAAATGGATTGATAGAAGAGAAAGAAAACAACTTGAACGCTCTACTGAACATGATTGCGGATATATAGTGTTTTATGACGAAATTTAGTTATTGTAGTCTTTTGCTATTCTTTATTTTAAATATTTCTAATAGCTATTCGATGAAAGTTGATTTAACAGAAAGTGAAGTAGAGCATATAGTGTCGGACTTTTCTTCTTACCAAAAATTTAATTTGTTGTTTGAATTAATAGACTTGAATAATATTGAGTTAAAAGAGAATTCAAAGGAAATTCTCTTCAACTCTGTAGTTTTGGCTGGGGATATAAGTGCTATTAATGAAGTAATTAAGAGAAAATACTTGCCCACAAAGAATTTGACTAAAATGATAATGCACTCCTGTGTATATGGTGAAAATAACTTCAATGTCGTGCTATTTAATTTTTTTTCGACATCTCAAAAGTTAATAAAAAAGAAGGGGTTAATTGATTGTGCAAATGCAACGTTAAAAAGTGGTAACTACTCTGCATTTAGGAGTTTATTTAAAAATGCCAAATTGAATAAGTACTACTCCTCTACTATTCCTTTGTTGAAAGGCATTGTGGAGACTGAATTAAAGAAAAATAGTAAATTGAAAGATATAGTTAAAACAATGGCGAGAAAATCAGAAAAATAAATAAAGGACAGGCTACTTTTTATTATTGATATTTTGTTAGTTTCTACTATGCTTTGAAATGTTTCAATCAGCGTAGTAGGAGTTGTTATGACGAGAGCACGTCACCAGCTAATTGATTTATCAGCCACGTCGTATTATCACGTCATTAAGCGATGTGTTCGGCGTAGTTTCTTGTGTGGTAACGTACAATTAAATAAAGGACAGGCTACTTTTTATTATTGATTGTTGAAATTTTGTTAGTTTCTACTACGCTTTGAAATGTTTCAATCAGCGTAGTAGGAGTTGTTATTAAGGTAAATAAGGGACAGGCTACTTTTTATTATTGATTGTTGATATTTTGTTCGTTCCTACTAATAAATGGGGTCAGGTACACTTTATTTTGATTTCAAGGCTAGTTGCCCGAAGGTTTGGCTTCTTTGGGAGCAAAGAAAATAGCCCTATATAACGTAAGCGTCTAGGCAACGACACCTAGCTATTTAAAATTCCAAGGCATTAGTGATTCAAGAGCATCAGGATTTTCAGTAATCTGCTCTAAACAGTGGGATATATAGTCATGTACGACAAGGCCGTTAGCCTTAGCGGTTTCCACCAAACTATAGTTATTTAAAATAAAGGACAGGCTACTTTTTATTATTGATTATTGAAGAAAAAAATAAAAAATAAAGGACAGGCTACTTTTTATTATTGATTGTTGATATTTTGTTCGTTCCTACTATGCTTTGAAATGTTTCAATCAGCGTAGTAGGAGTTGTTATGACGAGAGCACGTCACCAGCTAATTGATTTATCAGCCACGTCGTATTATCACGTCATTAATCGATGTGTTCGGCGCAGTTTCTTGTGTGGTAATGACCCGTATACTAAACGTAATTATGACCATAGGCGTCAATGGCTTGTTGACCGAATCAAAAAACTCGCTTCTATCTTTTCCATTAATATCGCAGCTTACGCCATTATGAGCAATCACTATCACTTGGTATTGCAAGTGGATAAAGTCCGTGCTGATATGTTGCCTATGGATGAGGTTATAGAGCGGTGGTATCAGCTATACAATGGTCACCCGATTGTTGATGAGTATCTAACCAATCCCGAAATATCCCCTATAAAATTAGCGAAAGCTGAAGAATTTAGTGAGCTTTGGCGCGAACGTCTGTATGACATTTCTTGGTTTATGAAATGCTTAAATGAGCATATTTCTAGAGAGGCTAACAAGGAAGATAATTGCACAGGCAAGTTCTGGGAAGGGCGATTCAAATCCCAAGCATTACTGGATGAAAAAGCGCTTTTAAGTTGTATGGCCTATGTGGACTTAAACCCAATTCGAGCTGGGATAGCCAGCAATGTAGAAAATAGTGAATTTACCTCTATTAGTGAACGAATCAAACAATATAAATCTCATCAACGGCAACAACAAAGGTCTAATGAAGATATTTATGTGCCAAGTCAGCCACACTCGCTATTGCCATTATCTCCGATTGTAAATAACAACGCTATTCCATTAAGTTATGGTGATTATTTTGAATTAGTTGATTGGAGTGGCCGCCACGTTGACCCAAGGAAAACGGGATTTATCGACGAAACTACCCCACCCATTTTAGATGCATTAGGCATTGAAGCTGATGATTGGAAATCGGCGGTAAAAGACTTTAGGCGTCAATACGGCAGTTTTGCAGGTAGTGAGATGCAATTGAGAGATTATGCTCACCGCCATGGGCGAAGTTGGTGTAAGGGCGTTGGTTAGCCGTAATTTAAATCATCTTATTAGTCAATCTGCCACTATTAGCTAGCGCTGACACAGCAATCTGCCTTAAATTCACTAATAATCACTGATTTGTGCTAAGCCGCTCTTTCGTTGCCTGAATTCTCTCGCATTAAACAAATCGAATGATTTTTATAGTATTCAAAGTAAAGCTTTTTGTGTTGATCGTATTGAATTTCAATGAGATATTTATGCCTGTCCAGAATTACACCTATAACATTTGGAGCTAAAAGTTATCTCCATGAATGTTATTAACCGATCTCGATAGATGTTATTGAGTGATCTCCATCGATGTTATTAGGTGATCTCCATGGGTGTTAATATGCAGATAGCGCCAATGCCGTCAACTCCTATCCCTAAAAGTATTGCTACGCCAAGTTTACTCAGTCAAATCATTACCTGTAAGTATCAGTTTGGCTTACCGTTGTATCGACAAGAAACGTGGTTTGGCGATATCGGCATAACGATTAATCGTAAAACCATGTCAAGTTGGATGGTTCGTTGTAGCGAACTGCTTGAACCGTTGTATGACACACTCAAAATACAGTTACTCCAACAACCTGCGATTCATGCGGATGAAACACCGCTCAAGGTTATCAAAGCTAACAAAGCGACCAGCTATATGTGGTTATATTGTTGCGGTGATGACAAACCTGAAGGTAAGACAAACATCGTCTTATTTGATTATCACAACAGTCGTGCAGGACAATGCGCCATTGATTTTCTCGATGATTACTCAGGTTACATGCACGTTGATGGCTACAAAGGTTATGAAAAAACCAGCGCCACTTTAGTGGCTTGTCTTGCTCATATCCGTCGCAAGTTCATTGAAGCAAAAGGCAACAACAAGACAACCGGTAAAGCCGACGTAGCGCTTAACTTCATTGGTAAACTCTATGGTATAGAGCAATCGATTAAAGAGATGAAGGACGATGAAAAATACAAGGCTCGCCAACAACAAGCCAAACCCATTGTCGAAGAATTTTATCACTGGCTTGTAGAGCACAAAGATAAACTGTCTCCGCAAAGGCCGCTGTCAAAAGCCATTACCTATGCACTGAATCAGTATGAAAAATTCAAACGCTACCTTGATGATGGTAAGTTAAGTATTGATAACAATCGTGCAGAACGAGCCATAAAACCGTTTGTGATTGGACGCAAGGCTTGGTTGTTTTCCCATACCCCAAGAGGTGCGAAAGCCAGCGCCATTCTCTATAGTTTGGTGGAAACCGCTAAGGCTAACGGCCTTGTCGTACATGACTATATATCCCACTGTTTAGAGCAGATTGCTGAAAATCCTGATGCTCTTGAATCACTAATGCCTTGGAATTTTAAATAGCTAGGTGTCGTTGCCTAGACGCTTACAATGCGCGTATCGTGATCTTTTTAAACATCATGTTGATAATAAGCTCATCACTAATATTAGAGATAGCGTTAATCGAGGGATGGCAATTGGCAGTGAACAATTTAAGCGCGAAATAGAATTGTTAACGGGTCGCAGAATGCAACCAAAGAAAAGAGGTCGACCGTTAGGTTGGAAGAAAGATGAAGTGTAGTTTTATTTTAACCTGACCCTAATATATTTTAGAGATAGCGTTAATCGAGGGATGGCAATTGGCAGTGAACAATTTAAGCGCGAAATAGAATTGTTAACGGGTCGCAGAATGCAACCAAAGAAAAGAGGTCGACCGTTAGGTTGGAAGAAAGATGAAGTGTAGTTTTATTTTAACCTGACCCTAATATATTCTAATATACATTACCTAGCCCCATTGAACTAGCCCCTAAGCCAGCCCCACCCCTTCTGAGCTTCTAGCCCAATCTGGTGTTCCATTAAGCCTGCCTTTAGCCCCATTATTGTGTATTTTAGTATCATGATAAAGATTACTGAACGGCTTAGGGTTAAGATTCCACGACTGATTTATAAATTTATTCAACGATCATTTAGTGAGTAAGCCAAAACAAGTTCGTTAAGTAAAAAATACCATTTTTAAGAATCGACAAATTATTTTTCTAATATACGCAAAACCAGTTCAACAGCAATAACTAAACCAAACATGATTAGTGAAAGTAATCCCAATATTTTCAATAAAACAAAAAAATATTGTTCAAATAGCAACTCATCCAACACAATAGCTAAAAAAAGTATAAGCATACATTTAATAGATAAACTGGAAATTTTACTACACCAATCATATATATTTTGATATTTCAAACTAGTTACACCCACAAGGACCAAAAAAAGCCCACTCTTTTGAGTGAAAACGCATCACAAGTAATATTGCTTTATGTAACTTCCAATTTTTCCACCATCTAACCACTCAATTACATCATCCAATGATTCAACAGCTTCATTGACTGCTTTTTCAATTTTTTTATGAGGTTTTTTTGGGTAGAAGTAGTTTCCAAACCAATCTCTTCTGTCACTGCCCCATTCTAGCAATTCATAGTTAGCCGAAGCTTTTCTACATAAATGTATATAAGGCGGACTTGCAGCATAAGTGCATTGATTTGCAGGATAATTTACACCATCTTTAACGACACCCGAGTCCAAAATTTTTCCAGCCCCTATTCGAAAACTATACCCATTTTTTCCAATTTGGATAGATATTATTTCTATTCTCCCATCTAGATTCCTACGAAGATCACCAAAAGGAAACGCATCTTTATTGGTTTTCGTGAAAGTATCCTCAAAACAATAAAACCCAGCTCGACTTAATTTTGATACTATGTTCTCTTTTAAAAGTTTTTTAAGGTATTTACGAGTCTTCATTAACATTAACATCCACATCCAGAATTAGATCCCGCAGCATTTGTTCCAACTCCCCTGTGCAGCGACAATAAAGTCTGCCCGCAACAGAGTGAAATTACAATAAAGTTTGCCCGTAAGAAATAATATTACCAATATAAATCTCTTAGCTTATTTAAATAATAAGTTTATTTCTTTAGACTTACTCTTAAAATACTTTGGTAAAACTTTATACTCTATACATGTTATTGCACCATTAAATATAAAGTAAGCGTCTAGGCAACGACACCTAGCTATTTAAAATTCCAAGGCATTAGTGATTCAAGAGCATCAGGATTTTCAGCAATCTGCTCTAAACAGTGGGATATATAGTCATGTACGACAAGGCCGTTAGCCTTAGCGGTTTCCACCAAACTATAGAGAATGGCGCTGGCTTTCGCACCTCTTGGGGTATGGGAAAACAACCAAGCCTTGCGTCCAATCACAAACGGTTTTATGGCTCGTTCTGCACGATTGTTATCAATACTTAACTTACCATCATCAAGGTAGCGTTTGAATTTTTCATACTGATTCAGTGCATAGGTAATGGCTTTTGACAGCGGCCTTTGCGGAGACAGTTTTTCTTTGTGCTCTACAAGCCAGTGATAAAACTCTTCGACAATGGGTTTGGCTTGTTGTTGGCGAGCCTTGTATTTTTCATCGTCCTTCATCTCTTTAATCGATTGCTCTATACCATAGAGTTTACCAATGAAGTTAAGCGCTACGTCGGCTTTACCGGTTGTCTTGTTGTTGCCTTTTGCTTCAATGAACTTGCGACGGATATGAGCAAGACAAGCCACTAAAGTGGCGCTGGTTTTTTCATAACCTTTGTAGCCATCAACGTGCATGTAACCTGAGTAATCATCGAGAAAATCAATGGCGCATTGTCCTGCACGACTGTTGTGATAATCAAATAAGACGATGTTTGTCTTACCTTCAGGTTTGTCATCACCGCAACAATATAACCACATATAGCTGGTCGCTTTGTTAGCTTTGATAACCTTGAGCGGTGTTTCATCCGCATGAATCGCAGGTTGTTGGAGTAACTGTATTTTTAGTGTGTCATACAACGGTTCAAGCAGTTCGCTACAACGAACCATCCAACTTGACATGGTTTTACGATTAATCGTTATGCCGATATCGCCAAACCACGTTTCTTGTCGATACAACGGTAAGCCAAACTGATACTTACAGGTAATGATTTGACTGAGTAAACTTGGCGTAGCAATACTTTTAGGGATGGGGGTTGACGGCATAGGCGCTATCTGGATATCGCTTTGTATGCCCTCTTTTTCACACGCTCTGCATGCGTACTTTGGACGAACGGTTTTAATAACCTTGATATGAGCAGGTACAAATTCGAGCGTTTCACTTTCTGCTTCACCCATTTTATGTAACGCACTTTGACAGTGACTACAGACTTTAGCGTCGTCGTGTAAATCAACCACCACCTCTTTGCGAGGTAAGGCCTCGGGTAATGGTGTGCGCTTGGGTTTTGCTTTTTCGGTGTGTGGTTCATCATTGGCGATGAGGAGCGCTTTTTCTGTGTCAGACAGCGTTTCTATGTCATCCAATTGAGCTTCTACTTCGTTAAATACTTCACCAGCCCCTGGCATTTTCTCTGACTTTTTGCCGTATTCTTTGGCAATCTTGGCGTTATACGCATCAAGTAGTTCTTGATAGAGAGACTTTTGCTGCGCTAACTCTTTGTTTTGCTTTTGCACAACGTACTGCAACTCAAGCAGCATGCTCTTGAGTTGTTCTGGGTCGTTGGGCAATGAGTTGGCATCAAATTTCATGCCGTCAGTGTAGCAATGTTATAGCGCCATTGTGACTGTTCAGCTCAAATAGAAAATCAGATCGTGTCAACGATCGTTGACTTGTGTATTGCGCTATCCCAGATCGGACTGATAATGTAATTCTTGATGACCAAGGACATCGTAACCAGACAATAGCCAAGTGAGTTGTTGCTCTGTTAACACAACATCCTCGCTATCAAGTTGACTTGGCCATTTGAATTTGTGTTTTTCAAGGCGTTTATACCACAGGGCAAAGCCCGTTTTATCCCAATAGACTAATTTCAATTTATCTTTGGCTTTATTAGAGAATAAGAACAGTGCGCCGGTGTAGGCATCGTATTTAAGCTCTTGCTCTACAATAGCAATAAGGCCATCGATGGACTTTCGAAAATCGACTACATCGCGATACAGATAGACAGCGCTTGGATTAACAAACATCTTCATGATGCAACCCCTTAAGCAGCTGTGCCAAGTACATTGGCGATGTTGATTGTGGTAAGCACACCTTGGCGAGGCCTACAGTAAGAACAATAGGAGCTATTTCTGTATTAATTTTTAACGGTTGAGTGACGCAGGCTTTCACAAAGCTTGATGTTTCCTTAGTTAACTTCTTCTTAGTTGCATAAAAGGCTGTGGTTGAAATGTTATTGTCGCGGCAAAAATCACTAACGCTCAAGCCACTGGATTGGTGCAGATTAATGATGTCTTGCCATTGTTCGAGGCTTCGATGTTTACTCATGTTAATCTCCTTAATAAAATTGGAGATACTCTATCCAAGTTAACATATGAAAGGTATGTGTCTTTGGCGAGACGCTTACAATATAAAAATCTTACCAATCACTTTCTCACCATTTTCAGATAGTAAATTAATATGAACTTTTTTTTCACCTTTAGACTCATCCAATCTAGCCTTTATATCTATGTTTTTTCTATTTTGATCGATAGTATTAAAAAATTGTACAATTTTTCCATCGTCTGAGCGTTGAGCAATATTGTAATAATTAAATTGTAAGTTTAATCTTTTTTGTTGCTTGGCTGTCAGAGAGGAGGCGAATTGCTGTAAAGATAATGCCTCGTAATCCCTCAGCCATTTATTTCCACTAAAAACAAAATAATATAATAATTTTTTAAACAAATTTCTAATTAGCATCCGCAAGAATCTCCAGAACCGCCGAGCACACTTCCTAAAATGAATTAAAGCAGACTATTGACTATTGAAAACTCGTCAATAGAAAGGTTTTTTTTCAACTGATTATAATTAATTGAAGCCAAAATAGCCTTCTGTAAGTCATTCTCGGTATCATAGAACTGCCCCCAAACAGAAAAGCTATCTCCTTGTATTACGGATATTGAAATATCTTCAAGGATATCAGTCCATTTATTATCAATTTTTTTTAATTCTAATTTAACACTATAAGGAGTTATTCCTATTCTTGATAAGAAAGAAGTAAATACATCAGTTTTCGCCATAATTATATTTTCTATTTCAAAAATACTAGCATCCTGATTTATAATTTTCCCCCCTATATATGTACGTTTAATAAAAGAGATTGGTTTATTTGTTTTCATTTCTAAAGACAAAAACAAAGGTAGAATGAAACATTCCGTTTTACTTAAAAATATACACTCAGCAGCCACAATCACTTCCGTAAGAGTCTAGGCAACGACACCTAGCTATTTAAAATTCCAAGGCATTAGTGATTCAAGAGCATCAGGATTTTCAGCAATCTGCTCTAAACAGTGGGATATATAGTCATGTACGACAAGGCCGTTAGCCTTAGCGGTTTCCACCAAACTATAGAGAATGGCGCTGGCTTTCGCACCTCTTGGGGTATGGGAAAACAACCAAGCCTTGCGTCCAATCACAAACGGTTTTATGGCTCGTTCTGCACGATTGTTATCAATACTTAACTTACCATCATCAAGGTAGCGTTTGAATTTTTCATACTGATTCAGTGCATAGGTAATGGCTTTTGACAGCGGCCTTTGCGGAGACAGTTTTTCTTTGTGCTCTACAAGCCAGTGATAAAACTCTTCGACAATGGGTTTGGCTTGTTGTTGGCGAGCCTTGTATTTTTCATCGTCCTTCATCTCTTTAAGCGATTGCTCTATACCATAGAGTTTACCAATGAAGTTAAGCGCTACGTCGGCTTTACCGGTTGTCTTGTTGTTGCCTTTTGCTTCAATGAACTTGCGACGGATATGAGCAAGACAAGCCACTAAAGTGGCGCTGGTTTTTTCATAACCTTTGTAGCCATCAACGTGCATGTAACCTGAGTAATCATCGAGAAAATCAATGGCGCATTGTCCTGCACGACTGTTGTGATAATCAAATAAGACGATGTTTGTCTTACCTTCAGGTTTGTCATCACCGCAACAATATAACCACATATAGCTGGTCGCTTTGTTAGCTTTGATAACCTTGAGCGGTGTTTCATCCGCATGAATCGCAGGTTGTTGGAGTAACTGTATTTTGAGTGTGTCATACAACGGTTCAAGCAGTTCGCTACAACGAACCATCCAACTTGACATGGTTTTGCGATTAATCGTTATGCCGATATCGCCAAACCACGTTTCTTGTCGATACAACGGTAAGCCAAACTGATACTTACAGGTAATGATTTGACTGAGTAAACTTGGCGTAGCAATACTTTTAGGGATAGGAGTTGACGGCATTGGCGCTATCTGGATATCGCTTTGTATGCCCTCTTTTTCACACGCTCTGCATGCGTACTTTGGACGAACGGTTTTAATAACCTTGATATGAGCAGGTACAAATTCGAGCGTTTCACTTTCTGCTTCACCCATTTTATGTAACGCACTTTGACAGTGACTACAGACTTTAGCGTCGTCGTGTAAATCAACCACCACCTCTTTGCGAGGTAAGGCCTCGGGTAATGGTGTGCGCTTGGGTTTTGCTTTTTCGGTGTGTGGTTCATCATTGGCGATGAGGAGCGCTTTTTCTGTGTCAGACAGCGTTTCTATGTCATCCAATTGAGCTTCTACTTCGTTAAATACTTCACCAGCCCCTGGCATTTTCTCTGACTTTTTGCCGTATTCTTTGGCAATCTTGGCGTTATACGCATCAAGTAGTTCTTGATAGAGAGACTTTTGCTGCGCTAACTCTTTATTTTGCTTTTGCACAACGTACTGCAACTCAAGCAGCATGCTCTTGAGTTGTTCTGGGTCGTTGGGCAATGAGTTGGCATCAAATTTCATGCCGTCAGTGTAGCAATGTTATAGCGCCATTGTGACTGTTCAGCTCAAATAGAAAATCAGATCGTGTCAACGATCGTTGACTTGTGTATTGCGCTATCCCAGATCGGACTGATAATGTAATTCTTGATGACCAAGGACATCGTAACCAGACAATAGCCAAGTGAGTTGTTGCTCTGTTAACACAACATCCTCGCTATCAAGTTGACTTGGCCATTTGAATTTGTGTTTTTCAAGGCGTTTATACCACAGGGCAAAGCCCGTTTTATCCCAATAGACTAATTTCAATTTATCTTTGGCTTTATTAGAGAATAAGAACAGTGCGCCGGTGTAGGCATCGTATTTAAGCTCTTGCTCTACAATAGCAATAAGGCCATCGATGGACTTTCGAAAATCGACTACATCGCGATACAGATAGACAGCGCTTGGATTAACAAACATCTTCATGATGCAACCCCTTAAGCAGCTGTGCCAAGTACATTGGCGATGTTGATTGTGGTAAGCACACCTTGGCGAGGCCTACAGTAAGAACAATAGGAGCTATCTCTGTATTAATTTTTGACGGTTGAGTGACGCTGACTTTTACAAAGCTTGATGTTTCCTTAGTTAACTTCTTCTTAGTTGCATAAAAGGCTGTGGTTGAAATGTTATTGTCGCGGCAAAAATCACTAACGCTCAAGCCACTGGATTGGTGCAGATTAATGATGTCTTGCCATTGTTCGAGGCTTCGATGTTTACTCATGTTAATCTCCTTAATAAAATTGGAGATACCCTATCCAAGTTAACTTATGAAAGGTATGTGTCTTTGGCGAGACGCTTACGCTTTATCAATATTGGTTTTTTACATTAATTTCAAGTTTGAACTATCGTTCAATTTTAGTCTTTTAATCCATGCTCCTCCTATGTTTTTATTAACTATTGGTTTAGATGAATGGGAAATAAACGCGATAGAAGGTTTTTTTATTGTTATTGCATATCTTTTATTGCTTTTTTCTTTATGGTCTAAACCAAATAAAATAAAAAAATAAAAAATAAAGGACAGGCTACTTTTCGGAACAAAAAATAAAGGACAGGCTACTTTTTATTATTGATTGTTGATATTTTGTTCGTTCCTACTATGCTTTGAAATGTTTCAATCAGCGTAGTAGGAGTTGTTATGACGAGAGCACGTCACCAGCTAATTGATTTATCAGCTACGTCGTATTATCACGTTATTAATCGATGTGTTCGGCGTAGTTTCTTGTGTGGTAATGACCCGTATACCAAACGTAATTATGACCATAGGCGGCAATGGCTTGTTGACCGTATAAAATTACTTTCGTCTATCTTTTCAATTAATATCGCGGCTTATGCGATTATGAGTAATCACTATCACCTAGTGTTGCAAGTCGATAAATTCCATGCGGATATGTTATCAATGGACGAGGTGATTGAGCGCTGGTATTGCTTGTATAACGGTCATCCCATTGTTGACGATTATCTTGCTGACCGAGAAATGAGTACTGTTAAGCTTACAAAAGTTGAAGAATATGCCCAGCTTTGGCGTGAACGTTTATATGATATTTCGTGGTTTATGAAATGTCTTAATGAGCATATTTCCCGAGAAGCCAATAAAGAAGATAATTGCACAGGTAAATTATATTCGCTGCCTTCCATGGCGCTCACCCTTCGGGCCAGCTAAAGCTGTTCTATTTTTTTCCCTAAAAATTAGTGGGAAGGGCGATTTAAGTCTCAAGCGTTGCTTGATGAAAAAGCGTTGTTAAGCTGTCTTGCGTATGTGGACTTAAATCCAATCAGAGCAGGCATTGCACAAAGTGTTGAAGACAGTGATTTCACATCGATTCAAGAGCGAGTAAAGCAATATAAATCTCATCAGCGTCAGCAGCACAAAGCCAATGATGGCTGCACTGTTTCATCTCAACCGCCATCTTTACTCCCGTTTTCACCTGTTGCCAACACAAACGCTATTCCACTGAGCTACAGAGACTATTTCGAGTTAGTTGATTGGAGTGGTCGACACATCGCCCCTACAAAGCGTGGGTTTATTGATGAGAGCGCACCTAAGATTCTACAGGTGTTAGAAATCGATACAGATGAGTGGCTTTCGGCTGCCAAGGAGTTCAGACGGCAATACGGCAGTTTTGCTGGCAATGAAGCTCATTTACGAGATTATGCTCACCATCACGGTCGAAGTTGGTGTAAAGGCGTCGGCTAATCCTCAGTATTAACTGTTCTTATTATTTTCCGCCTCAGCAATAGAGCTGACGAATTTACTCGTTCAAATTTCATCATTTCATAGTTCTCATGTCCCCAGTTCATTTTTGTTTACTAAATGAGCCCAATTTTTCATTGGTTTTAGTTAGTGCAATTTAATTTTGAACTGATTGTGATTAGGTTAAATCAATGAGATATTTGTGTCTGTCCTTTATTTTTTTCATATACCCAAAGTTATTTGGTAATACGGGCGCTGGTATTTATCCATTGGATATGTCGATATTCAGTAACCAGTTTAATACCAATTGCATTAAATATTTGCCCACTTGTACTTGTTAAAATTAACTAAAATGGCGTTGCTCTCAATCCTAATAGCCAGCTATTAGTCAATCGAGCGCCTTGTTTTAGCTGATTTTCTCTACGCACAACAAGATCACTTACTTAATGCAATTGGTATAAAAAGGATTTTCGAATCATGATAACCAAGAAAAATGGTAATGAATTGATTTATATACTGAAAGCTGGATTGACATCCATTTTTAGCTCGGTAATTATTGGATTGATTATTGTTAATCTTTCATGCCTATGCACTTGGCTCAGGACGATTTTACAGGTACATGAACTATCGCCAAATTTAACAGTCGGTTAGGGATTTGTTTTTCAATAAATCGACGGTTGAACCGATAACAGAACTCATCTAGATATTCTTGTAGGTATTTTCCCGATACACCATGAAATGTACCCAACAAAAATGTTTTTAAATTGCCAATGGCGATATGTACCCATGGTAGCCATTCATCAACCAAATGGCTTGGTGTTACCCTCGCTTCATGGTCCTGTGCTTGGTCAATTATATTCAGAGCAGCCAATGCATCAGAACGAACTTTCTGACCTGGTTTTAAGTACTTCTTAACAAACTTATCAACGCTAAAATGGCAAATACTATCAACTACTTCCATGGCAATAAATCCTGCCTTTTTCTCTTTACTTTCACAGGCGATTAATACATTCTTTTTTCCTGCTGCACCACGACCTCGTTTCCCTTTTTGTCTACCTCCAACAAGTGCATCATCTAGCTCTATTGTTCCACTCAATTGATATAAACTATCTCTGTGACCCATAGCACTTCTAAGTTTTTTTAAAATGAGTCTCGCTGTTCGCCAATTGACTTCTATTAATTTGCTTAGTCTTAGTGCGGATATACTTCCCTTATCAGAGCCAAGAAAATAGATAGCCCAAAACCACTGGATTAAGGTGATTTTACTCCCATGAAAAAGTGTCCCTGCCGTGACTGATGTTTGCTTTTTACATTGCGTGCATTCGTATAAGTGGCGACTGGCAATTTTATAGTTATGAGCATTGCCGCAACGCGGGCAAATAAAGCCATTTTTCCATTTCATTTCTTGTAAATATTCTAAGCAATCATCTTCAGTACTAAACTGTTTTTGCCAAGCTAAAAAGCTTGCTTCTGGCATGTTCATGATTATGTCTACCTATACAGTGTGTTTATATACACAGTATAGTTCAATCCTGAGTTTTCTGCATAGGCATGTAATCTTTTTGATTTTAGTGCTTATTTTACCTCGGACATCGATGACACTTCTTTGTCGGTCGTCGATTTTTTTGGTTACGTCATAATAGCACCTGTAATTGAAACCGCTTTGATGCGCCCAATTATTAATTTAATCAGATATTTTACTGTTCGATTTTGGGTTATCGTATTTTGCAGTGCTTTTATTTGGTCGTGCTTACATTCTCTTATGCTGCCTGTCTGGGGGCTTTTTGTGTTTACATGTTTCGTCGTCTTTTCGGTTGCTTACTTAACTTGGGAGAAGCGATCCAATAAATATGCTTATACGATCACTGCAAGTATTCATGCATTACATAATTTATCAGTATGTACGGCTTTAGTCTTTTTATAGAATAAACAGTTATTTGAGTTGTAAATATTTTTGTAAATCAGCCGTTGATTTTCCTTCTCAATTTTCTAACGCGTGTTGTGTTGACGAGATAATCTAGTTGTACAATTAAAAAAAGCCATTATCGCAGGATAATGGCTTTTAATTTATTTGGCTACTGTCTTTGAGCGCTTAGTTCAATAATACTGGCTTACCTAATCCAAGCTTATCTAGGCGTTTTAACTGCGTTTTCGCATCACCAACGACAACGTAAACCAAGCTTTGTGGTTTGATGTAATCTTTGGCAAGTGCTTTAACATCGTTTAGTGCTAGCTGTTCGATGCCTTTAGCGCGAAGTTGAACGTAGTTTGCAGGCAGGTTGTAAGTGGCCATGTCACGCAAGATACCGAGTTTGGCGCCAAGCGTTTCAAAACGGCGAGCGTTACTTTTAAGGTAGAAGCTCTTGGTTGTATCTAAGTCGCTTTGTGCTAAATCAGCGCCATAATTAGTTGTCATATCTTTGATTATTTCAATCGACTCCAGTGTCACATTGCTTCGAACACCTGAGCTAATCATAAAGTTGCTCTTGTTTTTATCGCCATAAAAGTTAGAGCGAACACCATAGGTGTAACCTTTAGTTTCACGCAGTTCTTGAGTTAGTTTTGACGCAAAACCGCCGCCGCCAAGACGATAATTCATGACTTGAGCGTTATAGAAGTTTTTATCATCCGCAAGTAACGATGCGTGTCCAATGCGCAGTTGCGATTGTTTTGCGCCTGGCACGTCGTAGAAGTATAAACGCGGTTTAGCACTTAATGATGGCTGCTTAATAGTGGGTAGTTGGCGAGCTTTCGCTTTCCATTGTGTATTTAACGCAGTTAGTGGACCTAAAACGTCATTTTCTTTGATGTCACCAACAATTTGAATCGTCGTTAAGTTTGGTAACACGTTGTCTTTGTAAAACTGTTTTAAGTCAGCCAAGTTAATTTTATCTAAAGACTCCACACTACCTGCTAGGTTATGAGAGAAGAGGTTATCTTTTCCGTAAACTAATTGTTTGAATTGATCATCAGCAATAGCGCGTGGGCTAGACTGTTGCTCAATAATTTGATTCTTAAGACGAGTTTTTACTTGTTCGAATTCAGCAGCGTCCCAACGAGGCGTTAATAACATTTCGTTAATTAATGCCATGACTTCATCGTAGTTGCGCGACAACATGCTCGCCGTAATTCGAATGCTATTAGAGGTTGTGTAAGTGCCAATATCTGCACCTAGCGCTTTAATGGCATCTTCAAATTGGGTGATGCTTTGTTGCTGTGTGCCACGATTAAGCAGTTCACCGACTAAGTTAGCAACGCCCACTTTATTGATATCATCAAATAACATGCCGCCCGCGATATCGATATTGACTTGAACCAATGGCGTTTCGTTGCTCACGATACCTGAGACTCGAATGCCGTTATCAAGCGTTTCATTCCAGACTTGTGGCACTGAAAGAACAGGATCTTTGCCATAAGCTGGCTCTACTGTGCGGTCAAATGTTGATGGGGTACGCTGGTATTGTGCTTGTTGTGATGCATCAAATGATTGCTCTGCGCCGTTAACAATTTTTTCCTGTTCAACGGTTACCAGTTTTGAACCACTAAGTGCTAACTCAGTGTGTTTGGCTGGTACAAAACTTGTTGCTACAAATGGTTTGTTTTTAATGTATTGGTTGTAGACGCGCCATACATCATCTTTGGTTACCGCAAGAATGCGTTTACCATGCTGATTGATGTAGCCTGGATCGTTGGCGAAAATATTATACTGTGCCAGTTGAAAACCTTTACCAAGGGCACTTGAAATGCCTTTGTAGAAGCTGGTTTCTTGACCCGCTTTAATACGGTCTAGATCGGCCTGATCGAACCCTTGTTTTTCAAAGTTCGCTAGCGCTGTGTTAATGCCGCTCTCTATGTCGTCAAGCTTTACGTTGTTAAAACCACGGCTTGAAATAAAGAATTGTCCTGCAAGTTCAGATTCCCAACCATAAACATCGACAGATGACGTTAGTTTCATTTCGTCAACTAATTGGTGATTTAACGGCGCCGATTTACCGTCACCTAATAGTGCTGCTAATACTGACAGGGCGTAAGAGTCTTCGTGATAAATAGATACTGTTGGCCATACCATCGTTAATTCAGGCAGCTGCGCTAAATTATCTTCAAACATGACTTTTTTAGTTGTTGTTAACTGCGCTGGTTGTTTTTTGTTTGGCGTAACATCTTCGCCGCGTTTGATTTCGTCGAAATATTTATGAACCCATTCTTTAGCTTGTTGCGGCTCAAAATCACCAGAGACAACTAAGGTGACGTTATTTGGCACATACCAGCGTTTAAAGAATTCTTTGACATCGTCAAGTGTGGCGTTTTGTAAATCAGTCAATGAACCAATAACTTGCCAGCTATACGGATGACCTGCTGGGTATAATGTTTTATCAATAACGGCGTACGTGTGGCCATAAGGACGGTTATCAATATTTTGGCGCTTTTCATTTTTCACGACTTGTTTTTCTTTAGCTAATACTTGTTCTGTGACGGTATTAATAAAGAACCCTAGCTTATCTGACTCTGCCCAGAGCATTTTTTCTAATGCATTTGATGGTACCGCTTGATAATAATTGGTTCTGTCGCGGCTGGTAGAGCCGTTAGCGCCTGAACCACCAATACGCGCGCTTAGTTTATCTAAGCCGCCTTTACCTAAGTTTTCTGATTCAAGAAATAGCAAATGTTCAAAAAGGTGAGCAAATCCTGTGCGCCCTGGTAATTCACGCGCTGAACCAACATGTGATGTTAATGCAACAGCAACAACAGGATCGCTGTGATCGGTATGGAAAACGACTTCAAGGCCATTGTCTAAGGTGAACTTTTCAAAAGCAATGTCAGTCGATTGTGCTTTTTGAACAGCCGCTGACGGTGCTGGAGAAGCGCTGTTGGTGCTCTCACAGCCCGACAAAGCGAGCATTGCCGTCATCGTTGCGGCAAAAATAGGCGTAAATTTCATATTATTATCATCTTGTTAAGGTTAGCTGTAGTGTAACGCACTGACGGTGATATAAAAGAGTCGTGATAAGTTCAATGATGTTAATTTGTTAGAAATTGTGACTGAATATTTAGGGGAGGAATTTGGGGATACTTAATGAAAATTTAGCACCGCTTAGTGTTGAAGAATCGACGCTGCATTCTCCTTGATGCCATTGAGCTATGCGTTTAACAATTGCCAGACCAAGGCCAAAGCCGCCATTGTCTTTATTACGGCTCTTGTCCAAGCGAGTGAATGCTTGAAACACTAACTCTCGCTGTGATTCATCAATGCCTTGCCCGTCATCTTCTACATAAAATATGACTCGATTGTTTGTTTGAGTAATTGTAACTGTCACTTGGCTTTGCGCATAACGCAGAGCATTAGTTATATAATTTTGTAGGGCGCGTTCAATTAAGTGACCATCACAGCGGCAGATAATATTTTCGGTAATATTTCGTGTGACATTAACTTGGTGATGACGCGTTAGTTTATCAATGAGATGCGTTGCTAACTCACTAATGTTAACGTCTTCCATATGTAAATTGTCGTTTTGACTTTCAAGTCGTCCATAATTAAGCATTTCATCGACGAGTCGTTCGAGTTCAACAACATCTTGGCGCATACAAGGTAATTGAGGCACATGCTCTTTATCGAGCATCGCGAAGGTAAATTTTAAGCGAGAAAGTGGTGTGCGAATTTCATGGGATACGGCATTAGTGAGCTGTCTTTGCTCATTGATATGCCGCGATATTTGAGCCGTCATCGCGTTAAATGTTGTTAGTACTGGCGCAATGGTTGAACGCTTATTAACTGGAATTGGCGCAGCTTGGCCACCTTGACTGAAATGGTCACTAGCGAGCTGTAAGCTTTTAAGGTCGCGCCATAGTGGCCAAATCCATAATGCGATAATGCCGGCTAAACACAGGTAAGACACGAGAAAAATGAGCGGTTTAACGATGTTGTTTTGTGATTCTTGATAAAAAGGACCCACTAAATAGAGCTGTGACTGCGGCTGAACATAAGCATAAATCTCATCATGTTCATCGACAGTCATTACGGCTTCTTGCTGTGCTAGTGCTTGCTCTTGCCAGTCGAGCAATGCAATGTCATTGTTATCTTGCGGTGTAATGCTTAATTCAAGGCGTTTAGAGAGCCGTTCAACGTTTTGGCTGTTTAGTGTCAATGCCAATGAA
Source organism: Psychrobium sp. nBUS_13 (assembly GCF_051201665.1). GTDB lineage: Bacteria > Pseudomonadota > Gammaproteobacteria > Enterobacterales > Psychrobiaceae > Psychrobium. The sequence goes on from NZ_CP179210.1 coordinate 1,573,710, forward strand.
TTTGCGATTTGTTCGATAGCAATAATCTGTGATGATGGCGCATTATTTAAAGACTGCCACAGTTTTTCTGACAATCCATTAATGGCGCTGATGGAGATAATTAGTAACAAATATAAGCTAACGAATAGGCGCAGCATTTGTTAATCCCATGCCGTCGGGCTGAATATGTATCCTTTGCCCCATACCGTGATAATGCGAGTGGGTGCAGACAAGTCATCATCGAGTTTTTTTCTCAGCCGAGAAACGCGGACATCAACGCTGCGATCAAAACCATCATATTCCCTGCCAATCATCGTTTTATGAATATAATCGCGACTTTGAACTTCACCAGCTTTATTAGCTAAGAGCCACAAAAGTTCAAATTCGTGACTTGTGAGTATGACGTTTTCACTTGCCAGTGATACTGTTCGCATGGAATTATTGATGTGCAATTGACCAAAGTTTAATTCTTGTGAATTATCATTCGTGACGGGCGCTGCACGGCGTAATGCATTATTAACGCGCGCTAATAAAACATGAGGCTCTACCGGTTTGATAATGTAATCATCTGCGCCTAATTCAAGGCCGGTCACATGGTCAAAATCGCAGTCTTTGGCGGTTAAAAAGAGAATAGGGTGCGTAAAGGTTTGACGAATCTTTTTGATAATTGAAAATCCATCGCTACCTGGCAGCATAATGTCTAGCAATATTAAATCCGGTTGATGATGTTTTAAGTAATCCACCACCAAATCGCCACGTTCTAACACGGTAACCTTAATACCATGATGTGTTAAAAACTGCTCTACTAAATCGGCGAGACGTTTATCATCTTCAACCAATAACACTTGTTTCATTAAAATACACTCCAATCGGCTCTTAATCTGCGTCTAAAGCGCTTTGACGTTGCGCTTTTAACACTTACTTTGGTGTGAGCAATAACCTGGTTGTGCTCATTTATTAGTTCAAAAATTGTTGAGTCTCTGATTTTAAATACCAATGTTTCTGAAACACGTTGTTTGGATTGCCAACATTTGATGCGTTGTTTATTGCCATAGAGACAGTAGTTAGCGATAACAGGCGTTTTCCAGTTAATCTGCAGTGGTTTATTGCATGCATCACCTGACAAATTAACGACGCAGGTTGATGGTGAAATAGAAAATACAGTTTGAGGGCTTGCCATTGCATTTTGGGGCACCAGAAAAAACACCATCGATATTAATAGTGTGATGGTCTTAATTTTATGTGCTTTTGCCAAATACTTAATCATTAAGTGGTTAAACACCAGTTGATCCATCGCCAATTAGAAATCGTAAGTCGTACCGACAAAAAAAGTATCTGAGTGGTCATCTCTTACCATCGGACTTTGTTTTATCGATGAATCAAGCGTGGTTAGTCGATAGCTAACAGCCGCTCGCCAATTCGATGATAGATGATAATTTGCGCTAATACAAAGTGTTCTATTAATGCCACTATCTGCCGTAAAGTGGCTGGCTGTTAGTTGTGTATCACGTTCACCAATACCGTAATAATAGTTAGCAAGCTTTTGACTGTGCCAATCTAAAGTGCCTGATAACTTGATCGATAGAGGTGGTAGAGAAGAAAATCGCCATGCTTTTTCTAGCTTCAACTGGCCATTGAATCCGTTGTAAACGTTTAATATATCGTGTAATAAATTCACTTGTAACATCCAGTCACTATGGCCGAAGTAATTGAGCTGCACGCCTGCGTCTAATGCCCATTCCCGATCGGCTAATTCTGAAACGTTGATTGGTTGTTCAGACACTTCTTCGTCAGTTTGTGGATAAATAACATCAAGACTTGGTAAGAATTTGTTGTCGGTAACAGCGCTATTGGTCTGTGCAACAAAGAAATTACTGGGGTGCCAGCGAGAAAAATTAGCTGCATGGGTGTTTAATTGCGTGATAGCGCTAATAGAGAGCTGTGGTGTTATTTCGATGCTGTAACCCAGTACGCCGTCGTCAAAAAATAAATGTTCATCGTAGTAACTGATCGAGGGAATTAAATACAGTGGCGTATCTTTTCCTTCATAGAGTGGATTGGTACGGCGACCGTAGCCTAAACCTATTGCAAAGTTCCATTGGCCTAATTCAACCAAATCTGCATGTGAATGGTTGTGTAATGACGACGATTCAATGGCTGCTACTTGTGATAAATCTGTGGCTTTAGCCGTCAAGGTTACACAGAGCAGTAAAAGTATTGGGGTTAGTATTTTCAAAAGAAATTCACTATCGCTAATTATGGCTATAAGTTAACACCCTTTATCAGGTATTTCATTAAGGATTACACAAGATTACAACTAGTAGCAATTTATAACACCACCTTCTAAAACCTTCCCTTAGACTGGAATTATCTTAGATTAGTGGGGACTGTTAAAATGAAGTTATCATCAATAGCGTCAGTAACATTATTGGCTACATCAATAACGCTTATCGGATGCGGCGGTAGTGAAACAGCGACGACAATGCCAGCACAAAAATTACCGATGAAATCATCGACGGTTACGCCTTATGGCGCGTTAACGCTGCAAGGTGATAACGCATTAGGCACAAGACTTAGAAATGGTGTGTTTTTAGCACACACCACGCCACTTAATACTGTTTATACTGCGAAAACAAGTGAAACTGCTGACAGCAATTTTTCAAGAGCAATCACTCAAGAAGCTGGAGTTGATGAAAGTGATCGCTTCCATTTCAATGGCCAGCAGCTGTTTTTAACCATCAATAATCGATTTAATTACACCAGTGACAATAATGAACAAGGCGATGTCTTGCGTATTCTGCAGCGTCAAACGGATAATAGTTTGCAAAAGCTTAGTGATACTACGTTAGTCATAGGCGATGAAAAACAACATATTAATGGGATGTATGTTAGTGGCAATCGCGTGAGTTTACTAAGTAGCAATGCACAGCATTCTTGGCCCATTGCTTATGACCTTTTTTACCCCCTTGAACAACAGTTTTCAATTTCTATTTATGATGCACAAAATCTGACGCTACCGTCGTTAAAACAGCAATATACCATAGATGGTCATGTATTATCTTCGCGACAAATAGATAATAAGCTTTATGTTATTAGCAGTTTTTCTCCGTCAATTAACCACGTTGTAGACGCTGACGTGTTGAACAAAGAAAATGAAGTCGTGTTTGAAGCGCTTAGGACAGCGCCATTGAGTGGTTTTTTACCTCATGTCACCGATATTGCAGGTAATCAGACATCGTTGGTATCGAGCTATAGCTGTTATATCCCTGCACAATTTGACGAAAATTCAGGGCATCATGGATTAGTTTTGATGACAGTAATAGATACCGAAAAGCCGACTGATATCAAATCCCAATGCGTAAATACACAAGCACAAGGTATTTATGTTTCCAAAGATGCGGTTTATCTTTACGGCGAGCAATACCAAGATAATATCACTGATTTGCAAAGTGTTATTTATAAATTCGCTATCTCTGATGAAGGATTAAGTTATCGTGCCTATGCAACGTTAGATGGACATTTTGGTTTTAGAAATAGCCAATTTAGATTCAATGAATCCGGTAATTACTTAACCACTGTAAGCACAACTTATGATGAGAATTATGCACCGACTCATCAATTATCCGTTTTCAAAGATCAAGGTGATGATGTGTTAACTGCGGTGGGACACCTTCCTAATCAAGCGCACCCAGCACCAATCGGAAAGCCGAACGAAGATATTTATGCGGTGCGCTACTTTAACAATAAGGCGTACATAGTCACCTTTGAGCGTACTGATCCGCTGTATGTTATCGACTTGAGCAATAAGGAAGAACCAACATTGGAGGGCGCATTGGAGATTCCTGGCTATTCAGCGTATTTACATCCAGTCAATCAAGAGCTGTTATTAGGTGTTGGTCAACATATTTTAGCTCAAGATGATGACAGTGATTTACCTGTCATTGATGAAGGCGCGCAAGTGAGTCTTTTTGACGTTGGTGAACCACAATCTCCAGTGCAGTTAAGTAATCACATTTATAAAGACAGCTTTACCCCCGTAGAATTTGATCATCACGCATTAAGTTATTTACAGTTATCTGCCTATAGCCATCGAATTGCGCTACCGACAGAACAATGGGTTGCAAGTATTTCAATGGACACGACTTCGCAACTAACAAGCACTTTGCAGCTCTTAGAGATTAATGGCGAAGGAAGCTCAGCTATCCTAGAGTCCGTTGGAAAAATTGAATTTAAAAAAGACATTAATTCATCGTATTTCTCGAGTATTGATGCACGGAGTATTCTAACAGCGCAAGGTGTGTATTATATTCATGGTAACGACGTGCTTTATCGCGACTGGCAAGAAGGCAGTGACACTATTGGGCCATTTTAGTGTTAATGAATACATTTAGTCTTTGTGCGGGTCTATTAGTTTGAGCTAGTTACGATGAGAGCAGTAACTAGCTCTTTTTATGCAATGGGGAATGAGCTTGTACATCAAAACATCTTGTAACGCCGCATGTAATCTAAGTAGCGGTGAGAAAATTGCTGAACAGGGGGCTGATCGCGTTCGCGAACAATCTCATGATAAGCAATTAGAACAAGAACGTTTAGCAATCGAACGCCAGCGCGTAGAAGCGGTTACTGCTGTTGAGCAACCGCAAAAGGTATCAGATCAAACGATAAATCATCGCGTTAACGAATATCAATCTCAAGATAATTAACCATTTAACACCTCAGCACCAAACAACATTGGCACCTTGAGTGATTGGCTAACAGTTAACTACAGTCACCATAGGTAACGCCGTCAGTACTACATGTTTCGGTGCGAGTTCCGTCGCTATTAGTGACAGTCTTTTTCCATGTACCATCGCTGTATTGATCAATTTGTGTATCACCAGACACGTGACGTTTGCGCCAGTAGTTGGTTGTTAAACTGACTGCATCTTTATATTTATAATCAATTGTCGATAAATAATCAGCTAACTCATTGATATTTAATGTGGATGCGTTTTTCTTTAAGTCAATCCATTGGCTTAATTTGGTGAATTCGGTTTCACTTTCTCTAAAGAACAATTCAGTACTGTAACTGTCGCCGGATTCTTGGTAGCCGAAGTTATATTGACGCTCGAAAATTTTATCAAAAGTTGCATTTGAACAGTCAGTACCATCGGTTGAATCTCGCGATGGAATACTATTGTTTAGTTCGTAGGTAACATTTTCTTTAGTGAAAATTAACCGCTCATTACCACTACAGTAGTAACTACCTTGTGGATTACGGTACGTATCTAATCGTTGTTTCAATTTAGGCGTAAACTGTGGATCATCATCCCAAATGGAATCTTCTGACTGTAGATGAACAAGTAAAGCATCAACTTCATCGAGTTCACTTTCACTCTTTAATTTTACTGTTTCACTGATGTACAGATCACGATCAAAAATCACAACATCGCGATACCACGATTTATCGAATTTATATTCACTGTCGTGTTTATCGCTTTGGTATATGCGTACTCTTACTTTCGCATTGGGGCGCTCTTGCTGAATTTGACTACGTTGTTGGTAGGCTGATTTTAGTCCCGTAACAATGGATTGTGCTAAATCATAGGCTTTTGAGTCATCGTTTTTGATGAAGTCAGCATACATTTGATCGGCAGATAGGTTATAAAACTGTACCAGTTCATTGGTGACCGTTTTTATTTCGTCGCTAATTTCATTGCGTAAGAAAGCGTCGTTGATTAGCGCGTCACAACTCAAAATTTTTGATGTGTCTTGAGGTCCATATTTCGCCTTAATTTGTTCCCAAATTACCGAGGTTAACGGCGAAATATTAAGAAGCGTTTTTTCTTCGATTGGCGCTAGTGCTGGTGGAAATGCCATTTCATAAGCTTCGGTCACTTCACCGAGATCTTCATCAACTGCGCCAACAGGCACAGAAACATACATGGTGGCATAAGGGACACAGCGTGCTTGTTGGTCGGTAAACTCAAAGGCGTAATCGCCAGCTTCTTGTGACACGGTCGATGGTTCATTATCGTCTTGTTCGCCGTTACCATTAATATCTAGCCACACGGTAGCACCCGATACGTAGCCATCAATGACTTTACCACTAAAGGTGGTTGTTTGCGGAACAATTGGATCGGGTTCATTTTGCGAAGATGATGATGAGCCTCCGCCACAACCAAATAAAAGACTACAGCTTAGGGCTGCAAGCGTGAGCTTAAAAGTATGCATAAATCCTTTTAACGATTTTTTATTATTATTTTTAAAGGCTGAATTTAGCCCATGTTATCGACAAAATAAATACTTAGTTCAGGTGTAATTGATTCACCTTCGTCTGAAACGTACGCGAGACAGGCACTAATACATCATTGGATAATCGTAACAAAGTTTTACGACCGTCTTTCTCAACGCCTACAATGGCGTTTGTTGCGACCCACCACGAGCGATGAGTTTGCAGGCCATCACAATCTTCTAATAACGCTAAGGCATCTTTAAAACGCATGAGTGCCATGTGCGTGCCTTTGTCAGTGTGAATATTGAGGTAGTGATCGTCCATTTCTAAGCACAGCAATTGACCGCGTTTGTCTAGCGGCACTTTATCCATCAATTGAGTTAGCTGTTTACCAGTGAGTTTATCTGTATGTTGCTTTGCTTGTTCGGCGGCTTGAGCTTGTTCTGCTAATTCGTGTTGTGATTGTTGTAACTGCGCTTTTTGTTGATTAATTAGCTGTGCCATTAAACTAATTGCTGAAATCACGCCACCGATGATTGCCGTTTGGAAAAATGCCGCGCCAACCTGTGACCAGTAATCGGTATTAATATCAAAAAATGCATTGCTTACCACTGGGATAATTAAACTCATCAACAAGCTTGCACTGAACGCACCAAGAGAGATTCTGAGCCAGCGAGCGCTAATTTTTTCATCCAATAAGATATCGCAGGCATTGATCAGCGGTGAGTAAACGGCGTAACCAACCACACAGATAACTATCCAAAAACTAAGCGCTACAGTGACGGGGATATTGACCATGCCAAAGGGGGCGAGTAGGCCAATAATAAGGCCTGCAATTACCATCGAGGCCAAGCCCCTAACAAATCGTTTAGATTTTAATTGTGATAAAAGTAATTGATTTTTATTGTGTATTTCACGATTCGCCAATTGCACATCATCCTTTTTTGCGTCTTTTGCGAATAATTGAACTCACTTTACGAAAAGTCGCTGTTGTTGTTTCGCAGGCTATTTTATCGTTTTTCTCAAGCAGCGCAATGAACACTTTTAGGGCGTTAACTTAAAACTAAAATTACTTGGAGAATCACAATGTTTACTAAATCACTCGGCACATTCATGGCAGCGGCTGTATTCACTTCTTTTATTTCGCTACCTGTTTTGGCATTGACACCGCAGGCGTCAGAGCACTACCAACTGACATTCTCAATGACAGATGTAAAAGCTAAACAAGGAAAAATGTATGTCGCCTTATTTAATGGCGTTGAGAATTATAAAAAGAACAAAGCGCATGCATCGACTATTGTCGCGGTCGATGGTGATGAAGTCACCGTGACCTTTGATGCTTTACCCCAAGGTGATTACGCAGTGCGCTATTTCCACGATGAAAATGGCAATGACAAGCTTGACCTTAACTTGTTTGGTAGCCCTATTGAGGGTATTGGTTTTTCAAATGATGCCAAGCCAAGTTATGGGCCAGTGGGCTTTGATGCTGCAAAATTCACAGTGACTAGCGATGTTATAAACAGCTCAAGTGTTATTTACAGCAAATAGCTACCAGTAAACGAATTTTAGAAGGAAAACAACATGCAATTATCTCGTCGTCACTTTATTCAATCGTTAGGTGCAGTTGGCGCGGCATCGACTCTGCCGATGTCACTTAAGCTCGGCGCAGCGCCCGCGCCGACAGTCTTGAATTATAAATCGATGTTTAACGATGCCTTGGCAAATGATCAGCGCTTAATTGGTTTTAAGGACGTTAATAAGAATTTTGCACTTAAACAAATGGACGTGGAAGGCACTATTCCAAAAGCGTTACAGGGTAGTTTGTTTCGCAATGGACCTGCAAAGCTTGAACGCGGTGATATCCGTTATCAGCATCTATTTGAAGGTGATGGTATGTTACAGCAGTTCAAATTTGCCGATGGCAAGGTGTATCACCGTGGTAAATTCGTGCAAACGCCTAAGTTTCAACAAGAGCAGCTAGCGGGGAAGTTCTTGTATTCCGCGCCCGATACCAAAATTCCTAATTCACTAGCCGTTGTTGATAACGATACCGTTAATACTGCCAATACCAATGTGATTGCGGTGGGTGATGATTTATGGACGTTATGGGAAGCTGGTTCGCCAGCGCGGGTTAATCCAGAGAGTTTGGATTTTCAAGGTTTAGTTAATTTGGGCGAGTATTCTCGCTATGGCAATAGGCTCAAAGGGTTGCCGTTCTCTGCTCATCCGAAAATTGATGGCAACGGTGATATTTTTAACTTTGGTCTACACAATTCAGGGCGTATTGCGGTATATCACCTTGGTGCTAGTGGCGTGATGAAAAATGTCAGCTTGATTAATGCTAATTACCAAGGCGGCATGTTACACGATTTTTTGATCACAGAAAAATACGTGTTGTTAGTGCTGCCGTCGCTAGTGCAGTCGTCATCGGATGAAGGTTATTTTGAGCGCATAAAATTTAATAAAAACCTGCCAATGCGCGTGTTGGTTCTGGACAAAAACACCTTGCAACAGGTTAGAGAGTACCAACTACCGCCAGCTTTTGTATTTCATTTTGGTAATGCATGGACGCAGAGCGATGGCACTATTTGTTTCGATGCGTGTTTATACCAAGACGCTGACGCGCTGCATAAACTTTCGCGCCTGATGATAGGTAAAGCGGCGATTAACACCCGTTCACAATCGGTGTTTATCCGCTTGAATACTAATGGAAGAGTGGAGATTACCAGTACCAATATCAATAGTGAATTCCCACGGATATTGCCGAATTTAACTGGAATTAAAAACAAGCATTTGTATCATCTGTCGTCGTCTGACGATGCGTTGTGGAGTGAATCGGTATCGCGTATCGATACCACAACAGGCAAGCAGGAAAAATATCGCTATGGCTCAGAATTTTTAGTAGAAGAGCATGTGCCTATTTCATTAAATGGACGCGAAAAACGCGATTATGTGATTGGTACGGCGCTTCATGTACCGAGTAAACGTACCTGTATCAACGTCTTTGAAGCAGAAAATTTAAGTGCGGGGCCAATGGGGCGTGCGTGGCTGCCTTATCATCTGCCGTTAGGTTTCCATGGCAATTTCATACCTGCTTAGTTGTTGCGACAAAGCTAATTACTTGAAAGCTATTGCTTTTAATTTAAACATTAGTTTAACTAGGAGCCATAATAATTATAAAAGAGCAATATTATGACTCCTCAAGCGATGGAAAAATTTCGGGAGAAGTATCGCGCAGCTATTTCTCCTTCCTATTCTGGCTGGTTACATATGGTATTTGTGCTGTTGGTAGGCGTCAGTGTGATTGTTTACTGTCTACTTAACTCCGATAATGCCAGTTGGCGTGAATGGACGATATTTCCCTGAACTATGTTGGCTGTGAATTTTGCAGAGTATTATACCAATTGCATTAAGTAAGTGATCTTGTTGTGCGTAGAGAAAATCAGCTAAAACAAGGCGCTCGATTGACTAATAGCTGGCTATTAGGACTGAGAGCAACGCCATTTTAGTTAATTTTAACAAGTACAAGTGGGCAAATATTTAATGCAATTAATGGTATTACGCTCACCGTTGGCTTGGTCATCGCAAAACGAAATATGGAAAACTTTTTTATCAACGTCATAGTGGTGATCATCATAGTTTTTTTCTAGAGCATGCTATGCCATATCAATCGGTGCGTGATTGGCGCGTGGTGTTGTTTCCTGGATATCTCATTATTGCCTTTATCGCTGGTTTAGTCGTTTCCGGCGGCTGGCTATTGATGCAAATAGCGACTGATAATGTAGCTTATTTATATGGTGCAGCAGCGATTAGTGGTTACCTGCTTTATGAAGTGATGCACTTTTCTTATCATCTACCTGCGGGCAGTTTTGTTGAACGCACGCCAATTTGGCGCGAGCTGCGTCAATTGCATGTTGAGCATCATAAGCGCGATTTAATGACTGAAAAGAATTTTAATATTACTATTCCACACATTGATCAGACCCCCAGGTCACTTTTTTGATTTTGTATAAGTGCATGGCATGCCCACCAATAAGGTTTACTATCTTTTGCCTGAGTTCGGTCAGGCCATCTAAGTAGGTTTGATCGTAAATATAATCATCACCTTGTTGAAGTAAATTGATACCATCAAAACACTGAAACACCCAGCGCAATGTGGGGGCGGCCGTTTCTTGATTTATTTGGTTTGGAATTGTCGCTTCAACTTTTTTCATATTCGCTCGCATTCGTCGTTGTGCAATAGAATATACAAGTAATGACAATGTCATTACCATCAACAGAGCATCGATTCTGCTTGGCTTTTTTATAAATAACGAAGAGACAAAAAACAAGGGATCTTTTAAAAATCTAAAGCCTCTCTCAACTTCCGATTGCGCCTTGTAATGTTTTAATATTTCTTCAGGTGAAAGTTCTTCTTCATCAATATTTGTTGCTAGAATGAAGCAAGATTTTTGCTCAACAGCCTGCTTGATTGCGATCGTGTTTTCTTCAATTTCAGCGTTTACTTGCCACTCTATACGCTTAACTTCAGCATCCTTTTTCGGGCGGCCTTTACCTTCATAAACTTTATGCTCTATATATTGAGTGTCGCTTATTTGATGATATTTCAGTTTTTTTCCTATTTTATCCGCTGCTCGTTGCGCATCAGTTTTACAAGCAAAGCGTTGCGCTTGTAGATGAAACAGCTCTTTTTCTACCTTAACTTTTGCTCGTTCAACTTGCCGTGTGATCGTTTTAGCAGCTCGATGATTAGCGGCACTTGAGTAAATCACAATCCATCGCTGCTTGATCTCCATATGCTCGACTTTTTTTACAACATATTGATAGTTAGCATTTATTTTCACCCATTGTTCGTCAGCTATTGATTCTGCGATTAATTCTTTCTCTAGCGCTATCGTTGAAGGAATAAGCGTGAGAAATTTTACCAGAGATAAAAATTCGGCATTAGCCTTATGATAAAGCTTACAGTCGGCCACAAGATATTTAGGCGCTGCGCTTTTTTTGAATTCGCTAACAAGTGCTTTGCTCCTTGCCTTAAAAATAGCGGTATCAGCACTATTGCCATCCCAGTTTTTACAGGCGAGAGGAACGCCACCATCTTGACTGACAATGATTTCTTGTACCACTTGCTTTAAATCAGGGCGGTGAGCTTTACTGTAACCATGAGTGATTTTAATAACATTGTCATCACTGTCTTCATCGTCAAAAGCGTATTCTCCCGTTAAAGAATGGCTGGTTGTATCGAGTGAGTTAAATTTTTTGTCTACACTTTCTAGCTCGCAAGCTTGCTGAGACACCAGTGAAAATAGACTTTCGCAGCCAAAATCAAAACACTGGTCTAGTGTGCGGCCTAATTTGTGACGATTAAAGTGCTCGGCTTTTACACCTTCTCGAAATAAATGCTCAAGCGGTAAGTTAGTAAAAAATTGGGGACTGAGAGATAAAGGACGGTTTGCAAAACCAAGTCCATTCATAATCATGCCTTTAACCGCTTCACCAGGTGTAATTTCTTGCTTTTCATCCTGAGGTAAATATTGATCCAATAAGGGGACTATTTGTAAGTCTTCAATTACACCTGCGACTATGCCGTGATGATCTAACCGTTTGATTTTTAAATTCATATATACCTCAAAGTTGAGGCGGTATTATATCAAATAGCCGAAAAATCAGTAACAAATTATCGGTTAAATTAAATCCAAATTTTTGATTTTGCTCTGATCAATGTCTACTATTCCTATTTTTGATTGGTTATTTGGCACCTATCATTTACCAAAGAATTGGCGTAATAAATCGTGAGTAACCGCTAAAGATGAAAAATGTGTTAGTTGACAATATTCGTGACTGCCGTCTGTGTGAGGATAAGTTTCCTCATGGCGTGCGGCCTGTATTGCAGTTTGATCCTAATGCAAAAATCTTAATTGCAGGCCAAGCGCCCGGGCGAAAAGTTCATGAATCTGGCATTCCGTTTGATGATGCCAGTGGCGACAGATTGCGCGATTGGCTAGGGGTTGATAAAGCAACGTTTTACGATGTAAAACAGTTTGCAATTTTACCTATGGCGTTTTGTTTTCCTGGCTCAGGAAAGTCCGGTGATTTAGCGCCGCCTAAAATTTGTGCTCAAACTTGGCGTGATGAGCTTATGGCGAAGTTTGAATCCTTAGAACTTGTCATTATTCTCGGGCAATACGCCAAGGCCTATCACGCGTCTGATGCTGCTAAGTCGGTAACAGATGCCGTCAAGGCGTGGCGCGAACACTGGCCACAGCAATTAATATTGCCTCATCCTAGTCCGCGTAATAACATTTGGCTCAAACGCAATCCGTGGTTTGACGCCGAAGTGGTTCCTGCGTTAAAACAGCGTGTCCAAGAAATTCTATAAGCGATTTATGACTATCCAATTATCTGACAGTTTAGCGTTAAAGCCGCTATTGATAAGTGACGCTCCAGCTCTTTTCAGGCGAATTGAAGCCAACCGTTTAATGCTCGCGACTTATTTATATTGGGTTAAAGATGTGGTTGATGAAGCGAGTTGTCGCCGTTATATCGATGAGCGTGCTAACAGTGAATTACCAGAGGGACAATGGTTCGGAGTATATGTTAATGATGAAATTAGCGGTGTTTTTGCCATAAAATCAATCGATGACAATGGCTGTGCGGAACTTGGTTATTGGCTCAGTGAACATGCACATGGCCACGGCGCTATTTCTCGTTGTGTGGATTATTTAGCAGCGCATCGCGATGATTTTGGTATTAATGCGTTGGAGTTTCATTGTTTATCAAAAAACATCGCCAGCATTACTATTGCTAAGAAAGCGGGGGCTATCTATGTCTCTACTATCACTGACTATTTTGAGCTTGATGGTCAAATGCAAGATTTGTTGGTTTATCGCGTCGAGCTAGCGCCCTAATCGGCGAATTGGTATGATTGCGTTTTATCATCCCAATTGAGTATCGTCCCTTGAACAGCCTGTCTTCATCGCTATTTCACCTTTTTTCCCGCGATGTAGGTGATATCAGTCTTCCTGATAAGTTTACCTTTCCCTTTTTCTATCAGCCTCACCCTCTAGCCATTGTTGCGAGCGACCAGCTACAACAGTGGTTATCAGGTGACGGCAACTTACTGCATGATTTTGATAACGACGGAAAAATGTTCGGCGTGCTGGTGGTGCGAGATAATCAGGGAGAGCTTGGCTTTTTGACGGCTTATTCAGGACAAACGCTAAAGCCAGAGCACTCAACGCTCAATGATGGCTTTTGTCCGATGATAAGTCTTGGCGGTGATGAACAAAGCGCCGCTGAGCAAGTCGCTATTAACGAGATGAATAGTGATATTACGCGCAAAGAAGCTAACCCTTTTATTGAACAACTGGCCACAAAAATCAAAGACGCTGAACAATATTTTTCTGAGCAAATCAGCGTGTGGCAAGCGCAAATGGCGATTAATCGCAAAGCGCGTAAGGCGCAGCGTGCCAACGCCAATGAAGACTTGGTAAAAGCACTCGCGCAGCAAAGTGTTGATGACAAAAACACACTACGGGATTTAAAGCTTACGGCGCAAAAAACGCTGGCTGAGTTACAGCAGCAATACAGTGTGCTGGTGGACGAGCTAAATCAACTAAAAGAATCTCGCAAGCAACGGTCAAATGATTTACAGCAGTATTTATTTGCTAAGTATCAGCTGCTTAATGCTAACGACGAAACGCGTGATATGAACGAGCTGTTTGTAACGACAGCGCAGCGCGTACCGCCGTCAGGCTCTGGAGATTGTGCAGCGCCAAAGCTGTTACAAACGGCCTATCAGATGAAGCTTACGCCTATTGCGCTGAGCGAATTTTGGTGGGGAAAAGCGCCTGATTCGCAAGTACGTCAACACAAGCAGATGTATCCAGCGTGTATCGGTAAATGCCAGCCTATTTTAAATTACATGTTGCAAGGACTTGAGGTAGATGACGATCCGTTGCAACAACTTGGCAATGTTTCAGCTGATATCGATATTGTGCATGAAGAAGAATCGTTTTTGGTTATTAATAAACCATCGGGTTTGTTATCAGTGCCGGGACGCCATGTGCAAGATAGTGTGAAAACTCGCATTCATGCGATGTACCCCAACTCACGCGGTGGTTTGATTGTTCATCGTTTGGATATGGCAACGTCGGGACTAATGCTAATCGCATTAAACGAACGAGCGCAAAAAAACTTTCAGCATCAGTTTATAAAGCGCATCGTTCACAAACAATATGTTGCTATTGTTGATGGCATCTTGGGCGCTGAGTTGGGAGAAGCAGGTGAAATAAACTTGCCTTTATGCAACGATTTTGATGACAGGCCGCGCCAAAAAGTGTGTTCAATTGAAGGCAAGCCAGCCCACACTAAATGGCAAATTGCTAAGCAAGAAGAGGGCCGAACGTGGCTCAACTTATCGCCTGTTACAGGCCGAACTCATCAACTACGAGTGCATTGCGCTCATCACCAAGGTCTAAATGTTGCAATGGTTGGTGATGATTTATATGGCAAGAGCGATGAACGATTGATGCTACACGCGCAGCGAATTGAGTTTAATCATCCGCTGACTAGACAGCCAATGGTATTTGAAGTGTCAGCGCCTTTTTAATAGTTGATTGATACGGGCTTTGTGACAATTATATAGCCTATAAAAATTATAATAACGGAATGGAATATGACTCATTTATCACAAACACTACTGGCTACAACATTGGCAGGAATGATGCTAACGGGTTGCCAAACTACAGTCGATAGCAATAGTACTGCTCAATCAGCGGTAGCTGTCGTTAGTCAGAGTGAAAAAAACTTTAATGTTGTTTCACAGCAGATTGTTGATTATCGAAAAAGTATCGATGTGTATTCAAACAAAGAAGGCGTCAATGGTTATTTCTTACCGAATCTATCACCAACGTTTTTAGACGCTAATTATCAAAAAAATACAGTATTTCAAAAACTATTAGCGGCGATTGATGTCGCGTCACTTAGCGAGCAAGATCAAATTAATCACGCCATAATTAGCTCGCAAGTGGCTAATGCCGTTGATGAATATCGATTTAACGCCCATTTTATGCCGTTCACCTCAGAGTTTGGTTTTCATTCGGCGCTATCTTTTATGGTGTCTAATAGCAGTTTTAAAACGGCGGAAGACTATCAACTATATCTTAAGCGTTTAGCCGCGGTGCCACGGTATTTTGATGAGAATATCGCGTGGATGAAACGCGGTATTGAGACAGGCTTTAGTCAGCCAAGTCCGGTATTAGTAGGTTATGAAGATAGTATTGCGGCGTTTATCGTTGATGATGTCACTCAATCCGAGTTTTACCGTCCTTTTTCCAACAAGCCAGCACATATGTCACAACGAGACTTTGAAGTGCTAAAAAAGCAAGCTAAGCAACTGATACAAGATAAGGTATTGGCATCATATCAAGGCTATATGAACTTTTTTGTTGATAAGTACAAGCCTTATGCTCGAGCAAAAATTGGTGTAGCTAGCACGCCAAATGGTGAAGCCTTCTATCAAAATCGGGTAAAACATTACACCACTACAGATATGACCGCCAAAGAAGTGCACGAACTTGGTTTACGTGAAGTTAAACGCATTCGCGCTGAAATGAATGAGGTTATTGCCAGCACAGGTTTTAAAGGGAGTTTTGCTGATTTTGTACAATTTTTGAGAACTGATGATCAGTTTTATGCAAAATCAGCCGAAGAGCTATTAAAAGAAGCCTCGTACATTGCTAAAAAAGCCGATGCGCAACTACCTAAATTCTTTAAATTGTTACCAAGAACCCCTTATGGTGTTGAACCCGTACCCGATTCAATTGCTCCTAAATATACAACAGGCCGCTACATTCGTGCTAATGGTGAGACAGATGCGGGTTATTACTGGGTCAATACTTATGGGTTAGATAAGCGTCCATTGTATGTGCTTGAAGCATTAACGTTGCATGAAGCCGTGCCAGGGCATCATTTGCAAATTTCCCTAAATCGCGAGCTAGAAGAAGTACCTAATTATCGTCGCAATCATTACATTTCAGCTTTCGGTGAAGGGTGGGGGCTATATGCTGAGTATCTTGGGCAAGAAATGGGCTTTTATCAAGATGCTTATAGTAAATTTGGTCGCCTAACCTATGAAATGTGGCGTGCCGCTCGCTTAGTGGTTGATACGGGTATGCATATGTTTGGTTGGACACGCGAGCAAACGATGGCCTTTATGCAAGAAAACTCTGCGTTGTCACTACACAATATCAAAACAGAAACTGACCGCTATATTTCTTGGCCAGGACAAGCGCTTTCTTATAAAATCGGTGAACTCACCATAAAGCGTTTACGTAAAAAAGCAGAAGACAAATTGGGTGCAGGCTTTGATATTCGCGAGTTTCACTTTCAAATTTTGAAGAATGGTGCGCTACCGTTGGATTTTCTTGAGCAGCAAATTGATGCCTACATTCAAGATGCTACTAAGCAAACAGCGAAATAATAACTGAGGTCACACATCCTGTGTGGCCTTTTTATATAGCATTTATTGAATAATTAGAATTTAAAATGAACGATTTATATACACAAGCAGCAACCATTTTCTTAGGCTTTTTTGCCATTATGAACCCAATTGCTAATACCGCCGTTTTTTCTGGATTAGCGGGACGCCTAAAACGCCATTTTTCGCAATTATATTTTCACTTATTGTAGTCGCGAACATCTTTAAGAATGTCCTTACTGCCATAGTCACCGATGAAAGTGACATTAAATAACTATATCGGGTAAATCATTCGGAGCAATTTTTGAGGTTTTAATTGCTCTGCGTATTAGGGTCTGTTGATCTTTTGAGTTCATTTTTGCAGCAATTTGTTTGAGGTTTCTGCAAGGCAGAGCCTATGTGGTGTAGCTGGCTCGATAATAGCTCCTGCATTATCCTAATGAGCTACATCCATGTAGCAATACACGAATAGGCGATAACGCCGTAGAAATAACAAACAAATGCTGTCAGTTGGATTCATCTAAAAGTATTTTGTGCCGCGTTATTCGTCATTCACCTAGATAAACTAGGCATCAATCCTCATGCCTTGCCCAAAACCCTTTTAGATTGAACAAAATTTGAACCACAAAGTTCAACAGACCCTAGTTAGATGAAAAGAAAAAAGATAAAAACCTTAAAAAAAGTAAACTTTTTTTCATTTCCCCCCTTGGCATTTCAAATTGCATCCCCATATTTAATTTTAAGTAACAAAACGACTCATTAAAAATGGGATTGATGACTAGCACCGTAAGCTAGCAATGTTGTTTCGAGCGTTTAAATTAATCATTTTAGTCATTGTTTTGGCATTATTTTGGAGAATACCCCGATGGGAAAAATTATCGGTATCGATCTAGGTACAACTAACTCTTGTGTTGCAGTTTTAGACGGCGAGAAAACTCGTATTATTGAGAACGCAGAAGGCGATCGTACAACCCCTTCTATTATCGCTTACACAGAAAGCGAAGTATTAGTTGGTTCACCAGCTAAACGTCAAGCGGTAACTAACCCACACAACACATTATTCGCAATCAAGCGTTTAATCGGTCGTCGTTTTGAAGACGAAGTTGTTCAACGTGACGTTAAAATTATGCCTTACAACATTGTTAAAGCTGACAATGGTGATGCATGGGTTGAAGCACAAGACAAAAAAATGGCTCCGCCACAAATCTCTGCTGAAATCTTGAAAAAGATGAAGAAAACAGCTGAAGATTACTTAGGTGAAGACGTTTCTGAAGCTGTAATCACAGTTCCTGCTTACTTTAATGATGCACAACGTCAAGCAACTAAAGATGCGGGTCGTATCGCAGGTCTAGAAGTTAAGCGTATCATCAATGAGCCAACGGCTGCTGCACTTGCTTACGGCATGGATAAAAAAGCTGGCGACAATGTTGTTGCTGTTTATGACCTTGGTGGTGGTACATTCGATATTTCAATCATTGAAATCGATGAAATGGATGGCGAGCACACATTTGAAGTATTAGCGACTAACGGTGACACGCACTTAGGTGGTGAAGATTTCGATAGCCGTTTAATCAACTACTTAGTAGAAGAATTCAAGAAAGAGCAAGGTATCGATTTAAACAACGATCCACTTGCACTACAACGTTTAAAAGAAGCGGCAGAGAAAGCGAAAATCGAACTTTCTTCTACGCAACAAACTGAAGTTAACTTACCGTACATCACAGCTGACGCAACGGGTCCTAAGCATTTAGCCATTAAAGTAACGCGCGCTAAATTAGAATCTCTAGTTGAAGATTTAGTACAACGTACACTTGAGCCACTAAAAATCGCTTTAGCTGATTCTGACTTAAGCATCTCTGATATTAACGATGTCATCTTGGTTGGTGGTCAAACACGTATGCCAATGGTCCAAGAAAAAGTAACAGACTTCTTCGGTAAAGAGCCACGTAAAGACGTTAACCCTGACGAAGCAGTAGCAATGGGTGCTGCAGTTCAAGGTGGTGTACTTGCTGGTGACGTAACCGACGTATTATTACTAGATGTTACTCCATTATCTCTAGGTATCGAGACAATGGGCGGTGTAATGACTAATGTTATTACTAAGAACAGCACGATTCCTACTAAGCAATCGCAAACGTTCTCAACGGCTGAAGATAACCAATCTGCAGTAACAGTTCACGTTGTTCAAGGTGAGCGTAAGCGTGCGAGCGACAACAAATCTCTAGGTCAATTCAACTTAGAAGGTATCCGTGCTGCAATGCGTGGTACACCGCAAATCGAAGTAACTTTCGATATCGATGCTGATGGTATCTTACACGTGTCTGCTAAAGATAAAGACACTGGCCAAGAGCAAAAGATCACCATTAAAGCGTCTTCTGGTCTAGACGATGCTGAAATCGAGAAAATGGTTGCTGACGCTGAAGCTAACGCTGCTGAAGATGCGAAATTTGAAGAATTAGTTCAAGCTCGTAACCAAGCTGACGGTATGGTTCACGCGACTCGTAAGCAAGTTGAAGAAGCTGGTGAAGAGTTACCATCTGATGAGAAAGAGAAAATTGAAGCAGCACTAGGTGAACTAGAAGCAGCTATCAAAGGCGAAGATAAAGAAGCTATCGACGCTAAGACTCAAGCATTAATGGAAGCATCGGCTAAGTTAATGGAGATTGCTCAAGCTAAAGCACAAGCTGGCCAAGCTGGTGGCGAAGCGCCAGAGCAACAAGCTCAACCACAAGATGATGTTGTTGACGCTGAGTTTGAAGAAGTTAAAGAAGACGACAAGAAGTAATATCCTTGTCGATACTCTAACGTAGTTCGCTAAGCTAGGGTATACATGACGGGCGTTTGGGAAACCTCACGCCCGTCGTTGTATCAATTAGAAAATTATTTTGACTAACTATTGTGTAGTAATTAATCAAAATAGTTTTAAATTTTATAAATATATCATCGGCTAATTATTTGTTAGTTGATTTAAGCAATAAGTGGAAAGCAAACAGCCATGTCAAAACGTGATTATTATGAAGTATTAGGCGTTGCCAAGTCGGCAACTGACAAAGAATTAAAAAAAGCCTATAAGCGTCTCGCTATGAAGTGTCATCCGGACCGTAATCCTGATGACGAAAGCGCTGCTGAAAAGTTTAAAGAGTTGCAAGAAGCCTACGATATTCTCGGTGACGACAATAAACGTGCTGCGTATGACCAATATGGCCATGCTGGTGTAGATCAAAGCCGTGGTGGCGGTGGTGGGCATCAAGATTTTGGTGATATGTTTGGCGACATGTTCGGCGACATTTTCGGTGGCGGCGGAGGCGGTCGTGGCCGTCAACGTGGTCCTGCTCGTGGCGCAGATTTACGTTACAACATGGAATTAACCCTTGAAGAAGCGGTTAAAGGCGTGAGCAAAGATATTCAAATACCGTCGCTACAAAGCTGTGATGAGTGTCATGGTTCAGGCGCTAAGAAAGGCACATCTGCGACAACTTGTGGTACCTGTCATGGTCAAGGCCAAGTGCAAATGCGTCAAGGATTTTTCGCTGTACAACAAACCTGTCCAACGTGTCGTGGAAGCGGTAAAATAATTAAAGACCCTTGTCGTAAGTGTCATGGTGAAGGTCGTTACGAGAAAACCAAAACATTATCAGTTAAAATTCCTGCCGGTGTTGATACTGGCGACCGTATCCGTTTAAGCGGTGAAGGTGAAGCGGGTGAAGCCGGTGCACCAAAAGGTGATTTATATGTTCAGGTTCAAGTACGTGATCATAGAATTTTTGAGCGCGATGGCAACAACCTTTACTGTGAAGTACCAGTAACTTTTGCTGATGCTGCATTAGGTGGTGATATTGAGGTGCCGACACTTGACGGGAAAGTTAAACTCAAAGTGAGCCCTGAAACACAAACGGGTCGCATGTATCGTTTACGTGGTAAAGGCGTTAAATCTGTACGTAGTAATACGACGGGTGATTTAATGTGTAAAGTTGTTATTGAAACACCGGTTAAATTGACCGAACATCAACGTAAATTGTTGAAAGAGTTTGACGCCGCAGTCAATGGTTCATCAAAAGCGCATAAGCCAAAGGCTGAAGGTTTTTTTGATGGCGTTAAAAACTTCTTTAACGATTTAAATAGCTAATTATAAATTTAGAGGGATCTTGTGATGAAAAAGACGCTAATTGCCTTAACGGCACTCACCTTGTTAGGTGGCTGCCAGTTGACGAAAAGCCCAACGGGTCGTACACAAGCATTGATGTACTCAAATGCTGATATGAGCAATCTAGGCGCACAATCTTTTGATGAAATGAAAAAGAAGGAAAAAATCGTCACAGATCCACGAGTAAATAATTATGTTGGATGTATTGCTAACGCAATCACGGCTAGTGTTGATAACTCCTACGGCGTTAATGAGTGGGAAGTTATCGTTTTTGACTCGCCACAAATTAATGCCTTTGCCTTGCCAGGTGGCCACATCGGTGTTTATACAGGCCTGATGAATGTGGCAAAAAATGCTGATCAGTTAGCGGCTGTTATGGGACATGAAGTAGGACACGTATTAGCAAATCACTCAAATGAGCGCTTATCACGCAATAAGTTTACTAGTATGGGAATGCAAGTGGCTAACGGCGCATTTGATTTAGCAGGCATTGAAAATAAAAAAATTTATATGCAAGGTCTAGGTCTTGGCGCTCAATATGGCGTTGCAATGCCATTTGGCCGTAAACAAGAAAGCGAGTCCGACAAGATAGGTCTAGATTTGATGGCTAAAGCGGGATTTAAGCCAGAAGCTAGTGTGTCTTTATGGCAAGCAATGGCAAAAGCCTCAGGCGGCAACCAACCGATGGAGTTTTTATCAACGCATCCATCGAATGAACGCCGAATTAACGATTTAACAAAGAATATGAGCGCGGCTAACGCGTTATATACTCAAGCAGTCAGTGCGGGCAAACGTCCAAACTGCAAACTTTAAAATAGAGATAAAAAGTATGTCTGAATTTACAACAATTGAACAACGTGCAAGTTACGGTGTTGGCCGCAACATGGGTGAACAACTAGCAGCTAACCCATTTGACGGTATTGATATTTCTGCTGTTCAGCAAGGTCTTGCTGACGCATTTGCTAAAGAAGCAAGTAAAGTAAGTGTTGATGACTTAAACGAAGCGTTTAAAGAAATCAACGAACGCATGCAAGCTGCTGCTGCTGAAAAAGCAACAGTAATGGCTGCTGAAGGCGAAAAATACTTAGAAGAAAATGCTAAGCGTGAAGGCGTTACTACAGTAGCTTCTGGTCTTCAGTTTGAAGTTGTTAGTGAAGGCGAAGGCGAAAAGCCAACAGCTCAATCTACAGTACGCGTTCATTACCACGGTACATTAATCGACGGTACTGTATTTGACAGTTCATACGATCGTGGTCAACCTGCTGAGTTCCCTGTTGGCGGTGTTATCGCTGGTTGGACTGAAGCATTACAATTAATGAGCGTTGGTTCTAAATACAAGCTACACATCCCACATAACCTAGCCTACGGTGAGCAAGGTGCTGGCGGTGCAATTGCTCCATTTAGCGCATTAGTATTTGATGTTGAATTATTAGAAATCGTTAGCTAATTTAATTAGTTATGATTAGTTAAAGGAGCTTTAGTGCTCCTTTTTTTATGGGCGATTTTTGACGTATTATTTGAATTTCTTCATAGCATAAGAAGATACTGTGCAGTACAGAACAAAGCCGTTATTTCTACTTAAATCATTGTACCAAATATCAAAAATTACATGCCCTAAGTAAAAATTTGAATCATTAACCTATCGTAATAACGCTCTTCTTGGTTATTTGTAGCGTAAGTTAGTAGTATTCCATGGCATAGGTAACACAAGCTGCAAATTAAGCGATAGGCGCATTGCTCGCACTTATTACAAAGTACCGTACATACTGTTGGCTATTTGATGCAAGTATGTTGTTTACTATTCTGATTGGTGATTGTGCTTTATGATTAATACTTCCTAGTTCACAACGGGTGTTAATGTCATACCAATTGCATTAAATATTTGCCCACTTGTACTTGTTAAAATTAACTAAAATGGCGTTACTCTCAATCCTAATAGCCAGCTATTAGTCAATCGAGCGCCTTGTTTTAGCTGATTTTCTCTACGCACAACAAGATCACTTACTTAATGCAATTGGTATCAGTTAGTCGTCATAAAGTCGTTTTGCTAAATCCCATATTAATAGCTGAAATAAGATCGTCAATTACTCAAAACAAAGGTGTAAAGACACATGGATAATTTACGAAACGCCATCAATTTATCGCTCAAATAATACCAATTTATTCAGTGTGGCAACGGCATATTTTGTATCTCATAACCTGTTAATGAAAGGAAAACAATGTAACTTTATTAGTCTTTTCTTGTGTCAAACGTAGCGCTAACGATGGTTTTGTGAGGTTTGTGTGCTTAATGTTTTCATTGTGTTTAATAGGTTAAATTATTGTTTTGTGTTGTTTTTGTCCAGTCAGTGTTTTTTTTGTTGCATTTTTAGTCACTTAAAATGCATGTTAATTTGATGTTGAAAACTAAGTCTCTGTTTTTCTGTTATTTCGATATTTTATGTTGTCAGGGTGTTAAATTCGCTGCATTGCAGTCGTGATTTTGTGGTGATAGCTTGACCGCCGGGAAATAGTCATAGCTATTTCTAACTACAATAACTATATCAACAGAGAGAGAAGTATGAACTCTAATGTATTTAAGCGTTCGTTAACGGCAATGGCTGTTACTGTTTCGTTAGGCATTGCAATGCCAGCATTTGCAGATAACTCAAGTGGTTCGATTTACGGCCGCGCGATGGAAGGCAAAACAGTTACTATTAAAAACCCAGCAACAGGTTTTTCTCGTTCAGTAACAGTAAGTGACAGTGGACGTTTTAACTTTCCTAAACTACCTACTGGTAAATACACCGTAACAAACGGTAGCCGTACTAACAATGTAACAGTAACTATCGGTACAGGTAGTTCAGTTGATTTTACTAACGTAGAAGCCATTGAAATTGTTGGTCGTCAACTCGCAACAATTGATACTTCATCAGCTGAATCAACGTCTGTTTTCACCGCAGAGCAAATTGAATTACTACCCGTTGCACGTGATCTAACAAGTGTTGCTCTTTTAGCGCCTGGTGCTACTTCTGGTGATTCTGGTTTCGGCAATCTTGCTTCTTTTGGTGGTTCTTCAGTTGCTGAAAACGGTTATTTCATTAACGGTTTTGACGTAACGAACATTCGTAACTTTACGTCTTTTGCTGCACTTCCATATGATGCTGTTGCACAGCAACAAGTTAAAACGGGTGGTTACGGTGCAGAATACGGTCGTTCACTAGGTGGCGTTGTCAACTTAGTAACTAAACGTGGTACGAACGAATGGTCTGGTGGCGGCTCTATCTATATGACGCCTTCTGCATTCCGCGAAGATAGTAAAGATGCTCTTTCTCAAGATCCTGAGCAAGGTTATAAAGATCGTTATATTGCATACCGATCAGCTAACAGCTATGACTACATGTCTTACAATGCTTACGTTTCGGGCCCTGTTATTCAGGACGAATTATTTTTCTTTGGTTTATTTGAAGGGACTAAAGATGAAGTAGAGACGTTTGGTAGTCAAACAAGTAAAGTTCGTAAAAATAACTCACCAATGTATTTAGTAAAACTTGATTGGCACATCAATGACAATCATTTACTAGAAGTTACTCATATCAACAATGAGAAAGACAACGAATACACGCCATACTCTTATGCTGACGACGTTCGTTACGGCAGCGCGCATGGTGAAGCTGGTGAGTCATATGAAATTACATCTGGCGGTGACGTTTCAATCGTTAACTACACTGGATTTATCACTGATGATTTAACGGCAAGCTTGTTATGGGGTGAAATGAATAACACGCTATCTGCACGTAATCCTGATATCGGTCCAGGTGCTGAATGTCCATTGGTTTACGATCGTCGTGAAACGCCAAATAGCTCACAGCGTATCGGTTGTTGGGGCATTGCTGAATCTCAATACTACCGTCCTGATCCAAACTTTGCACCAGACGAAGATGTACGTGAATCAGTTCGTTTTAGCGTTGAATACGCAATGGATGACCATACAATTAAAATCGGTTACGATCACGAGAAATTTACGTCAACTCGTCGTGGTACTGAATTCTCTGGTGGCGATTACTGGCGCTGGCACACGGGTTCAGGCAAAACTGTAAACGGTGTTGTTGTTCCTGAAGGTCAAGATTACATTCGTCACAGACAACGTAATACTGTCTCTGGTAGCTTTGAAGTAGAAAATACAGCCTTCTACATTGAAGATAACTGGCAAGTTAACGATGAGTGGATGGTTTACTTAGGGCTTCGCTCTGAAGGTTTCAAAAACAGTAACAGCCAAGGTGATGTATTTGTTGAAGCGTCTAACCAAGTTGCTCCACGTTTAGGTTTCGCATGGGATATGGGCGGTGAAGGTACTCATAAAGTTTATGGTACGTTAGGCCGTTACTACATTCCTGTTGCATCAAACACTAACATTCGTGCTTCTGGTATCGAATATTCTCTAGAAGAATACTTCTTGGTAGATAGCGCTGATGAAAACCCAACAACTTCTGCTCCAGATAAGTTAGGTGCACAATTAGGCGACACATTATTAAGTGGTTCAAAAGATGCGCCTGATTCACGCACTGTTGCGGTAACTGATCTTAACCCAATGTATCAAGATGAGTTAATCTTAGGTTACCAACAAGAACTTGAAGATTGGACTGTTGGCGCTAAAGTTATCTATCGTGAAGTTAAAGATGGTATGGATGATTACTGTTCTTTCCAACCATTCATCAACTTCGCTAAAGACAAAGGTTATGACAACTTTGATTACCATACATTAGCAGATTGTTTCCTAATGAATCCAGGCCGTGACGTATCACTGGCAATGGACTTAGAAAACAACGGTACATACGCAACGACTGTCGTACCAAAAGAATACTTTGACCTTGACGTATACAAGCGTAAATATCAAGCACTAGAGTTAACTGCAGAACGTCCAATGAACGATGATTGGTACATGAAAGCGTCTTACACGCTTGCTAAGAGTGAAGGTAACTCAGAAGGTTACGTTAACTCAACGAACGAGCAAGAAGATGCTGGTCTAACACAAGATATCGATAACGCGTTATTCCAACACGGTGCATACGGCCCATTACCAAATGATCGTCGTCATACATTAAAAGTGTTTGGTGCATACAAACTAAATGATGAAGTGTCTATTTCTGCAAACATGACAATCTCATCTGGTCGTCCTATGAGCTGTCAAGGTTTCGTTCCTTTAGAAGCCTTAAAAGATGAGTTAGGCGTAGATTACGATAACCTTTCAGGTTACGGTGCGTCATCTTACTACTGTAATGGTGAACTGACTCAACGTGGCGACGAAGGCCGCACTCCTTGGACTAAGAACTTAGATGTTGGTTTAAGCTACAAACCTGCTTCAATTGAAGGTTTAAGCCTGAAAATTGATGTTCGTAACATCTTAAACTTCCAAGAAGTTACAGAGTTTGTTGAAACGGCTGAATCTGGTTCAGGTACTGCTGCAACGCCGAACCCTAACTTCCAAGCGCCAATTAATTATCAAACGCCACGTCGCGTAAGCTTTACTGCACGTTACAAGTTTTAATTAATCGCCTGTTAGTGATCTAAAAATAAAGCGAGTATTTCCTTTGAAATACTCGCTTTTTTATAGGCAATAATTGGGTAGGTTAGTACTTAAAATACATGTTTAATATTACTGTATTTGCGTCGGTAAACTTTGCTTTGTTGATACCTAGACTCACACCAACCATTTTTCCGTCTAAGCCAAATTTCACTGCGCGAGTTTCAGGATAAATGCTAATTGAAGCGTTAGCGAAATCGCCCCATATTGGCATTTTAAATCCAGTAAACCAGTGATGAGTGCTGTTAATGTAATCGTTACCAGCGAGCACCGTACCGTAAGAGGTTTGATAATCTACCTGTAGGTAAACTTGCTCATTAAAGCGCTGTTTATAATCAAGGTCATTTTCAATGCCACTTAAACTTGCTTGATTATTCTGCTTATCTTCCCCGCGAACTAATGTCGCTTGGGTATGATAAACACGGTCCCAATCGAGGGCGTAACCAATATCTTTAATATCTAATGTGATATTAAGATCGGGTGTTGCTTGCCAATTAAGCCCAATATCTAAACTATAGCCATCGCCATACATAGTATCTGGTGTTTCTCGGTCAAAAATCGTATCTTCTTCATAGTAATAATCAAAATCTAGCTGACCTTGATAATTTTCATCTGTAGCAGTATTTATCTGTCCCGAGACTCGGCCTGATAATACTTGGTCGCTCTGCCAGTAATTTAGCCTTACACTGTAATTTAATGATTTGTAAGAATTGTTATATTGAATAAACGGGCCGCTAGCGAATGTATGCTCGACATCTAATAATAAATCAAGGTCGGTATTGTCAGGTTGTGACAGGTCATTTTTATCAAGATAGAAGAAGCGCCCGGTATCTTTGCTGAAATGGCCAAAGTAGTCATAGCGCATAGCGCCACCCACTAACCAATTACCATAGCCAACACCCATGTCTGCTCTGTTTGTTGTAAATAGTGAATCTGCGTCTTTATAGTCGCCTTCCCATGTATCATCAGCGATTGATTTTATTGAAACGACTTCACTATTACTGTAACTAGAAAAGGATGTTTCAAAGCGCCAGTCATTATTATCGGCTGACACAGTGTTGGATAACGAAAGCAAAATAATGCTTACATAAGAATATTTAATTTTGTTTTGCATACTACTAATTTCTTTCGATGAAAAATAAAAACCAGCGCTAAAAGCGCTGGTTTTGAACTAACGTTTTTTTAATTTATTCTAGAATAAAGTTTCAAAACTGCCGTCAGTGTATTTAATCTTATGAACATTGCCTACTAGCGAAATGGTACCAACTACTTTAGCGCCGATGATAACTTGACCTACGTCGTCGCCATCTTTAACACCTTCAGTTTTAACCGTTACCATAACGCTCTTATCTGCATTAGTTGCTTTAATTTGACCTGTTGCATCGTCTGTGCTGCCAGAAAGAACAACTTTACGAGCATCATCGCCATCCATTAGCATTATTTCGATAGTGCCATCGTCAACGGAAGTACGTTCAATAGTAATATCAGCACTCGCGCCATCGAAGTTTTCCATAGCTACGTCAACAGTTAATACTGCTGTGGCATCAACCCAGTTATCTTTAGTTTCGATAACGTCACCATCGGCTGCTACATCGTAATCACCTGTTGATGTAATCATTAGCGATGCGTCGAACATTTCATCGCCACTGCCAAATGAGCCGCCAAATGATAGAGAAGAAGGAATTAAAGTGCCGCCAGTACCATCTTCGAGCTCCATCCATTTACCAGTTGCGCCAACGTTACCTGTAAACATCCCAGTATCAGTTTTAAGGCTACTTGCTTTTAATATTGCGTTTAGTTCAACGGTTGCATCTTTAAAGCTTTCTTCGGTGTCGTCGTCTGCAAGTTGCAGACCTTTAACGATGAATTTACCGTCGCTTAGCTCGATAGATGCGTCAGCATTGGCTAACATTGCACTAAATATTAGGCTACCGTTAGATTTAGTTGAATCTGCTACAGGGCCAGCGTCAATGTCAATCATCATCTTAACTTTGTCTGTACCAAACATAAGATCTAGTTCAACTTTACCTTTCATCGCTGTGTCAGTTTCAACGATATCAGATACCGTGACAGTTCCGCCTTCAGCTGCGCCGTCAAAATCAGCAAGAGCAAGGTCTTCCAAATTACCTTCTTCCATTGCATTTTCAACGGAGATAAGGACTTCGTTGCCCAAATCCATTAGTGAATCTACTTGAGCATCAATTAGCATTTCAGCCGCATCAGCTTTATCGGCAAATGCGTTTGCTGGTGTATCAAAACCGTCAGCAATTGTTGTGCCCCAGTCACGAACGTCAGCAACGAACTTTTTAGCATCTTCAACTTCTGGAATTTTGGTTTCAACTTTACCACCGTCACCAACTACAACCGTGATTTTGTCTGGATCACCACCTGCCGCAATAGCATCAGTAATTGCTTTAGCAATCTCGCCTAAAGTGCCATCAGCGTCTTTCAGCTCTTTTGCTAAATTTGCAGCTTCAGCTGGAAGTAATTGAACGATGCTACGTGCAATCGCGTGAATCTTTTCTTTAAAGTCGTTGCCTGCTTTGCCATCGAAGTAATCACCTAGTAACTGTTCAGAAGTAACGTCACCCAATCCTAAATCTTGTGCGACTGCTGTTACAGCCTCAGCAAGTGAAAGCGTTCCACCAGCAGCTTTTGCTTCAGCAATTTTGGTTTGAATTAATGTCGTGATCGGATTAACAACGGTGTTACCGGCAGGTGTACTCATTGAGAAATCTTTTGCAACTAAAGCATCGGTATCTTCATCGGTCGTTGAAGCTTTTTTCGCAATAGCGATAATAGGATAAATGTCTGGATTTTCGATACCGGTCGTATCAAGTGTCACTACACCACCCGCTCCAGTTGTACCTGATGGTTCGTCAGTGTCGTGCACTGAGTTTTCATTAACATCTAAAAATACAAAAGCGCCTTTTAAATAACCATCCGCGACTTTTATGCCTAACTCTGTTGGAGTAGGTGCTGGGGTTGTCGGTGGTGTCGGCGTTGGGCTAGGCGGCGCAGTACGCGCTTTTTTACCTGAATGACATGCTGTTAATACAGCAACGGTAACTAAACTTAGTGCAACATTTTTAACAGTGTTTTTTGAGACAATCATTAGTTTTTCCTTACTTTCACCAAATTTCCTTTGGTGTGATTTTCTACATTTTGAATTAGCGTTAAATGACCAAAAAGTATCTTTTCGGCAATTGACATTTTTATATCTCTTAACTTTCTCGAGAATGTAATCAATTGTTACCTAGTAATAACATATGCCAAGTTAAAATCAATGACACTAAAGAGGTAATTTTATGACATAAATTAGGCAGTTCTATATTTCTTCGAAATAACAGTAATTTATATTAGTTCTTTAAAAAAAATTAATCCCAAATCATTAGTGGGATATGTAACATTATGTATCACCACATTAATAACAAAGAAATTGTCAGAGTCTGAATTAATCGCTTGTCTAAAATAAATCTAATATGTTTTACGTCTTGTTTTACCCTTTTTTTTGCTGGTAATATTTTAATTTTGGTTTTTAAGTTGCTGTTTTTATGGTTTTATTGTGGCTATTTTTATTATTTAGGGTGTTTTGGGTGTATGTTGTCTGTTGTTTGTGTTTTCCGTTGTTTATGTGTCTTTTCCTGAGGTAAAAATGAAAGATGCTGTGTATTTATTAACAATGTAATCAAATTTACTGGCGTTGATTTAATTTTACTCATTGAATACGCATGTTTTTATGTAAAAAACGAGATATTTCGCTTGAGGGGATAAAGTTGTCACTAGTGTCTGTTTTAATTGGTAGTTACTTTATCTAACTGTTATTTAATATTATTATTTTTTGTTTAAATGTTTTTTTATACAATTATTTCTATTGTTCATCGTTGTAGTTTAAGGGTTTTGAGTGTTTGGTGTTTAATGTTCGTCGTGTTAGGTATTTATGTGTTTTAGGGTAGACAGGTATAGAGTGCTAAGCTATACTACGCCGAATTTGGTTGGGTAGTAATGCGCCTAACGTTTTTAACTAAAAACAGACATTCATTTATGTGAATGTTTTTATTATCTTTTGGAGGTTGTTTTGAGTAAATCCGCCTTATTAGTACTTGAAGATGGTTCACTATTCCGTGGAACATCAATTGGTGCAGTAGGACATTCAGTCGGTGAAGTAGTTTTTAATACGTCAATGACTGGTTATCAAGAAATTTTAACTGACCCTTCTTACGCTCGACAAATCGTTACTCTAACTTATCCTCACATTGGCAATACCGGCACTAATTCACAAGACGAAGAATCTGATCAGATCCATGCTTGTGGCTTAATCATTCGTGACCTTCCTTTACTTACTAGTAGTTTCCGCAACGAAAAATCATTAACAGATTACTTATCTGACAATGGCATCGTTGGTATAGCGAATATAGATACACGTCGCTTGACTCGTGTGCTACGCGAAAAAGGTGCACAAGCGGGTTGTATCATGGCGGGTGATATCGATGAAGCGAAAGCACAAGAACTAGCAAATAGTTTTGCTGGGTTAAAAGGCATGGATTTAGCCAAAGAGGTCACCACCAAAGAGTCATACACATTTGCAAAGAAAACGTGGTCTTTAGTGGGTGGTTTACCATCAGACACGCCAAGTGAAGAGCTACCACATCACATTGTTGCTTATGATTTTGGTATTAAAGACAACATTATGCGTATGTTGGTTGACCGCGGTTGTCGCTTAACAGTTGTGCCTGCGCAAACGCCTGCCAGTGAAGTCCTTGCGATGAATCCAGATGGCATCTTCTTATCAAACGGACCAGGGGATCCTGAGCCGTGTACTTATGCTATCGATGCAATCAAAGCGTTCTTAGAAACTGATATTCCGCAATTTGGTATTTGTCTAGGCCATCAATTACTTGCACTAGCAAGTGGTGCACAAACAGTAAAAATGAAATTTGGTCACCACGGTGCTAACCATCCAGTTCAAGAACTTGAAACTGGTCGCGTAATGATTACTGCGCAAAACCATGGTTTCGCTGCCGACGAAGAGACATTACCTGAAAATGTAGTAGCGACTCATAAATCGTTATTCGATGGCTCACTGCAAGGCATTCATTTGACGGACAAGCCTGCGTTTAGCTTCCAAGGTCACCCAGAAGCAAGCCCTGGTCCACACGATGCTGCGCCGTTGTTCGATCATTTCATCGAACTTATCGAAGCACACAAAGCTGCTAAATAACTAACGCCTAAAAAGAAGACAGGATTTAAATATTATGCCAAAACGTACCGACATAAAAAGCATTCTAATTTTAGGCGCTGGCCCAATTGTTATTGGACAAGCCTGTGAGTTTGATTACTCTGGCGCGCAAGCGTGTAAAGCGCTACGTGAAGAAGGTTATCGAGTTATCCTAGTTAACTCTAACCCTGCAACAATTATGACTGATCCAGAGATGGCAGATGCAACATACATTGAGCCAATTCACTGGGAAGTTGTTGAAAAAATTATTGAAAAAGAACGCCCATGCGCGGTATTACCAACCATGGGTGGCCAAACAGCACTAAACTGTGCACTTGAGCTGGAAAGTAAAGGTGTTTTAGAAAAGTACAATGTTGAGATGATTGGCGCAACAGCCGATGCTATCGATAAAGCCGAAGATCGTAGCCGCTTTGATGTGGCTATGAAGAAAATCGGACTAGCGACGCCTGAAGCGGGTATTGCTCACACGATGGAAGAAGCACACGCTGTTCAACAAAAAGTTGGCTTCCCATGTATCATTCGTCCGTCGTTCACCATGGGTGGAACTGGCGGCGGTATCGCATACAACATCGAAGAGTTCGTTGAAATTTGTACTCGTGGTTTAGATCTATCACCAACTAACGAGTTATTAATCGATGAGTCGTTAATCGGTTGGAAAGAATACGAGATGGAAGTGGTACGTGATAAAAACGATAACTGTATTATCGTTTGTACCATCGAAAACTTTGACCCAATGGGGATTCACACTGGTGACTCTATCACTGTTGCACCAGCGCAAACGCTAACGGATAAAGAATATCAAATCATGCGTAATGCATCGATGGCGGTATTACGTGAAATCGGTGTTGAGACAGGTGGTTCAAACGTACAGTTTGGTCAATGTCCGAATACTGGTCGTATGGTTATCATCGAAATGAACCCACGTGTATCACGTTCATCTGCACTGGCGTCAAAAGCAACAGGATTCCCAATTGCGAAAATCGCTGCCAAGTTGGCAGTAGGTTACACGTTAGATGAGTTATCAAATGACATCACTGGCGGCGCAACACCAGCATCGTTTGAACCTTCAATCGATTACGTTGTAACGAAAATTCCACGCTTTAACTTTGAAAAATTCGCAGGCTCAGAAGATCGTCTAACAACGCAAATGAAATCTGTTGGTGAAGTAATGGCTATTGGCCGTAACCAACAAGAATCAATGCAAAAAGCACTGCGCGGCTTAGAAGTTGGTGTTAGTGGTTTTGACCCAATTGTTGACGCTGATGACAGCGAGGCAATGAGCAAAATCAAGCACGAGTTAACCAATGCTGGTAGCGACCGTATTTGGTACATCGCTGATGCATTCCGCTTTGGCATGAGCCTAGAAGAAGTATTTAACATCACCCGTGTTGATCGCTGGTTCTTAGTACAAATTCAAGACATCGTTAACGAAGAATACGCAGTCGCTGACGGCGGCATGGCAAACCTAACACCAGATTACCTGCGTGCGCTTAAGCGTAAAGGTTTTGCAGATTCACGTCTTGCTGATGTACTAGGTGTCGCTGAGTCTGAAGTACGTAAACTACGTGACCGCCATGACATTCACCCGGTATACAAGCGCGTTGATACTTGTGCCGCTGAATTCTCATCTGACACAGCGTACATGTATTCTTGTTACGATGAAGAGTGTGAGTCAAACGTCACAGATAAAGAAAAAATCATGATTATCGGTGGCGGTCCAAACCGTATCGGTCAAGGTATCGAATTTGATTACTGTTGTGTTCACGCGGCAATGGCGATGCGTGAAGAAGGTTATGAAACCATCATGGTTAACTGTAACCCTGAAACCGTTTCTACCGATTACGACACATCAGACCGTTTATATTTTGAGTCAGTTACCTTTGAAGATGTTATCGAAATTGTTCGTATTGAAAAGCCAAAAGGCGTTATCGTTCAGTATGGTGGTCAAACACCACTTAAACTAGCACGAGCGTTAGAAGCGGCTGGCGTACCAATTATTGGTACATCACCAGATGCAATTGACCGCGCTGAAGACCGTGAACGTTTCCAGCAAATGATTGAACGTCTAGGCATTAAACAGCCAACGAACCAAACGGTCGGCAGTACAGAAGAAGCGATTGTAGAATCCGCAAACATCGGCTTCCCATTGGTTGTTCGTCCTTCATACGTTCTTGGTGGCCGCGCCATGGAAATTGTATACGACGAGCAAGATTTACGTCGTTACATGACTGCTGCTGTAAGCGTATCTAACGATTCGCCAATTCTTCTTGACCGTTTCTTAGATAACGCAACCGAAGTTGATGTTGATGCGGTATGTGACGGTGTTGACGTAGTTGTTGGCGGCATCATGGAGCACATCGAAGAAGCAGGTGTTCACTCAGGAGACTCTGGTTGTTCATTGCCGCCATACACGCTGTCTCAAGATGTTCAAGACAGATTACGTGAAATGGTACGTAAACTGGCACTAGAGCTAGGTGTAATTGGTCTAATGAATACGCAATTTGCCGTTAAAGATGACGAGATCTATATGATTGAAGTTAATCCACGAGCAGCGCGTACCATTCCATTCGTAT
Organism: Psychrobium sp. nBUS_13; assembly: GCF_051201665.1. Taxonomy (GTDB): domain Bacteria; phylum Pseudomonadota; class Gammaproteobacteria; order Enterobacterales; family Psychrobiaceae; genus Psychrobium. The sequence goes on from NZ_CP179210.1 coordinate 1,607,902, forward strand.
CAAAAGCGACTGGCGTACCACTAGCTAAGATTGCTGCTAAAGTAATGGCTGGAAAATCACTGAAAGAGCTAGGTTTCACCACCGAAGTTGTACCGCCTTACTACAGTGTTAAAGAAGTCGTATTACCGTTTAACAAATTCCACGGTGCTGACCCAATCTTAGGCCCAGAAATGCGCTCGACTGGTGAAGTCATGGGTGTTGGTGAGACATTCGCTGAAGCTTATGCTAAAGCGCAGCTCGGTGCACAATCAAATGTACCAAGAAAAGGCCGTGCGCTAATCTCTGTACGTGAAAGTGATAAAGGTCGCGTTGCACAGCTTGCTCAAAAACTACTAGATTTAGGTTACGAGCTAGATGCAACACACGGTACTGCAGTTGTATTAGGTGAAGCAGGTATCAACCCACGCTTGGTAAACAAAGTAAGCGAAGGTCGCCCACACATTCTTGACCGCATCACCAACGGTGAATACGAGTACATCGTAAACACCACAGAAGGCCGTCAAGCAATCACCGATTCACGTAAGCTTCGCGCAGGTGCATTACGTTACAAAGTGAGCTACACCACAACAATGAACGCCGCACTAGCGACTTGTGATTCAATCTTAGCTGATGACCGTTCAACGGTAACATCTGTTCAAGAGCTTCACGCTAAGATTTAGTTGTCTAACTAAATTCGCTTGTTAATAAAATCCAGCTTAGGTAACTAGGCTGGATTTTTTATTTCAAAGGATGAAGAAAGTAATACCAAGTTGACAAAGTTATTGCCCACTTTTGCTGGTTAAAATAAAATGAATGTTGCGTTGCTTTTAATCCCAATAGCCAGCTATTGCTCAATCAAGCGCCTTGCCTTCATTTGTTTTTCCTTCGCAAAACAAGATCACAAACTTAATCAAATTGGTATAAACGATTTACTGGTGAGTGCCTTTTCAATAAGTAATCAGCAGGGTAGATCCAATTAATACCATATATGGATTAAATATTTGCCCACTTGTACTTGTTAAAATTAACTAAAATGGCGTTGCTCTCAATCCTAATAGCCAGCTATTAGTCAATCGAGCGCCTTGTTTTAGCTGATTTTAACAAGTACAACAAGATCACTTACTTAATGCAATTGGTATAACTGATTGAACTACCCCAACCAATAAACTCCATAACCAACAATCAACGCCGGAATTGCAGAATACAATGTCGCCACAACAGCGGCTTTGGGCGCGAGTGCAATTGCTGGAAAGAGGGCATCGCCGTCGTTGGAAATAGCGTTAGCTGCTAATGCGCTAAACGGAATTATGCCGTTAATGTATAACGTAGTGACTAAGATTTGTGGGCCGCAGCCGGGTAATAAACCAATGAGCAAGCCAATTAGCGGTGCTAAAAATCCGTAGTGGATGAACCACGCACCTAAATCTATTGCAAATACGGTCATGATCACTTCATATACTACAAAGGCAACCACTACCCAAGTAGTGACAAAATGTGTGTCTTGCATGATTTTGTTAAATTTAGAATAAGGAATATTAGGTGCATCTTCTGCAGCAAATTGCTGGTAATTTTCCCCTTTTGATGACAGTGCCCAACTAAAGACGACGAACAGTGCGCCTATTGCTCCGAAATAGGCAATATATTCGCTTAGTTGAACTGCCAGCTCGTCGAAGTCATATTGGAAGGCGAGTAAAATGCCAATACACAGACTTGGTATCATCCAAACACGCCAAAAGGTTCTGTTGAGACGCTGGGCGTTGGGTGATGAATGGGGTTGGTGAACGTTATTCTCTTTTACGTTTGATGGCTGTAAATAATCGGCGGGATGTATTGCATTAACAATAATTCCTGAAACTATGCCTACAATAATCCCCATAATCAGTATAATAGCGCCTTCGAGTGGGCGAGTGGCGAGTAACAGAAAAGCGGCGTCTCCCATCGTCGCGGTTAAGACGGCAACGACGCTGCCAAAACTTGCTTGTTTTTTAGTGAACTGAGTAACAACAATGATGGCGCCGCCACACCCGGGCAGAGCACCTAAAATAGCCGCGACTGGCACCTCTAAATGGGGCGATTTTTCTCTGACATAGCTGAGATCAAGCTGGGGGAATTTATCGAGTAAGAAGTAGTAAATACCTAGGGTTGCGGCGACAAACACAGTAACTTGTAAAAACGCATCGCTTAACGACTGAATAATAATTGGTCGTAATACGTCAGACATCAATAAACTGAGTAAACATAGCGGAATAAACAATCGCTTATATTGTATGCTGCGTATAGCTGGAATTAAGGTATTAGCCGTTGATTGATTCATAATGAGTTTACAGTAACGTTCCTTGATTAACCGAAATGATAATGATTATCACTATAGGTTAGTTTGAATTGAACAACGACGCAACTTAAATTGTGTAAAATGTTTGAAATAGGACACACACCAATAATTTTTCTTATGTGTAATAGATTTAAAGGCAAACATATAAATGCATAGTGATTTTGACATCATTGAGAATAATGATGATTTTTTGGTAATTAATAAACATAACAACATAGATTTTCATTGCAGTGACAGTGGTTTAGGTATCGTGGCTAAAGTCTCTCAAGCGCTAGGCAATATAGCGCTTTTTCCTGTTCATCGTTTAGATAAGATGACCAGTGGCTTGTTACTCATGGCAAAATCATCTCAGGTCGCTGCTCAATTTGGTGAGCTTTTTGAGTCTCGAACGATTAGCAAATTTTATCTCGCTATTTCAGATAAGAAGCCTAAAAAGAAACAAGGTTTAATTAAAGGTGATATGAAAAAAGGGCGCAATGGCAGTTATTTGTTGCTAAAGAGTAACGATAATCCTGCTGTGACTCAATTCTTTAGCTTTTCTGTCGCAGCTGGTATTCGAGGTTTTGTGCTCAAGCCTCATACCGGAAAAACCCATCAACTACGTGTCGCTATGAAAAGTATTGGTGCGCCTATTCTAGGAGATCCTCGATATTATCCGCAACATCAAGGTGATGTCGGGTTTTTGCATGCATGGCAATTACAATTTGAACTCAACGGGCAAGTGTTCGAGTTCACAGCACAACCAACATGGGTAATAGATGGTATTTCAAATTGGTTGACAGAAATAAATGCCCCCAATGAACTGCCATGGCCTAAGTTGTAATGATTTACTAATTGTGGCTTGCATATTACAAGATAGTAAATATATCACGTCGAAAATGACAGTGACTATTTCTGGCGGTTCTGATGATGTAGATCTGTATATAACTAGCGGCAGGGAATAAATGACCGTTAGCTACAATTACCGTTAATGTATCAAATATCTTGTCACGTTATTATTAGTATTTGGATTAATAGACTCTCCAGTACAAGCAAAAAACACTTCAAAATGTACAGTCACAACTGGCTGGTCAGATACTGTTAATCTAGCTGAAAACACAACAGGTTATTAGTAAATGTATAAGCTTATTTGGCAGGCAGTTGTTGCTTGCTCCCTACTTTTTTGTTGTTATTGTGAAGGCCGTGTCGCAAACCAGTTCATCAGTAAATCCGATGACACATATCAATATAATGACGGTCCATATCTAATTAACGCCAAAAATAAGAACTCACCTTATCCATTGATTGAGCATAACATTATCAACGGTATGCATACTACGCATCCATATCAAGGCTCTATACCTGCAAATCAACGATATGTTATTAACAAAAGCGATACATTTAATAATGTTCGTAAAATCGCTGCCATCAGTGATATTCACGGTCAATTTGACATATTTAAGCAACTATTAAACAAAAATGGCGTTATTGACGATGACTTGAATTGGAGCTTTTCTGACGGCCACCTTGTAATTACAGGAGATATTTTTGATCGGGGTGATACGGTCACTCAAGCGCTTTGGTTGGTTTATAAATTAGAACAACAGGCGAACATCGCTGGTGGCAAAGTTCATTATTTATTGGGCAATCACGAGTACATGGTATTGCGAGGCGATGAACGATATATTCATCTAAAATATAAATATACGCTAAGTCAAATGAATATCGATTTGAAAACATTATTTGATGAAACAACCGTATTAGGGCGTTGGTTGCGTAGTAAATCCACGGTTATTAACATTAATAAACATGTATTTTTACACGGCGGTATTCATCAAGATTTCATTGACTTGAACATGCCGTTGGAACAAGCAAATCACATAATGCGATCATCAATTGGCGAATCCCGCACTGCTCTTAAAGCGCAAACTCCACAGCAAACGCTGTTCGGCCGCACTGGTCCCATTTGGTATCGTGGTTATTTTATCGATCCGATGCTTACTCAGCAAGCCGTGAGTAGCGTATTAAAAGCACTTGACGCTGATAGGATTGTCGTTGGTCATACGTCGATGGAAAAAGTCGAAACGCGTTTCGACAATAGCATCATTGCAATAGATACATCGATTAAAAACGGTGAAAAGGGCGAAGTATTAATGATAGATTTTACCCAACCCAAAACGACATTTATTCGTGGTGATATGAACGGTAAAAAGACCGTATTATTTAAATAGCGCATGAATTTTCCGCGCTTTATCACTCAATCACATGAATATTAGGCAAGTACTAGCTGTTTGTTGCGAGTGCAGGCTATAATGGCGGCAATTATTTAAAACTCAATTTTAGTTGGTTTATTTTCTTATGTTTGAGAACCTCACCGATCGTCTTTCCGCCACACTGAAAAATATCAGTGGTCGTGGCCGTTTAACAGAAGACAATATTAAAGAAACACTGCGCGAAGTGCGCATGGCATTATTAGAAGCTGACGTTGCATTGCCTGTTGTTCGCGAATTCATTAAAAAAGTGAAAGAACGTGCAGTCGGTACTGAAGTAACTAAAAGCCTTAGTCCTGGTCAAGTATTTGTTAAGATCGTTCAAGCTGAACTTGAATCAGCAATGGGTGAGGTTAATGAAGTATTAAACCTAGCGGCGCAACCTCCTGCAATCATTATGATGGCGGGTTTACAAGGTGCTGGTAAAACAACATCGGTTGCAAAATTATCTAAGTTCTTGCGTGAACGTGAGAAAAAATCAGTATTAGTTGTAAGTGCTGACGTATACCGCCCAGCGGCGATTAAACAGCTTGAAACCTTAGCTGATGAAGTTGAAGTTGAATTCTTTCCATCTGATATTTCGCAAAAGCCTATTGATATTGCTAACGCCGCAATTGCTCATGCGAAAAAGAAATTTATCGATGTTGTTATCGTTGATACCGCGGGTCGTTTACACGTAGACGGCGAGATGATGGATGAAATCATCGATTTACACACGTCTATTACCCCCGTAGAAACACTGTTTGTTGTTGACGCCATGACGGGTCAAGATGCGGCAAATACAGCGAAAGCGTTTAATGATGCCTTGCCATTAACCGGTGTTATTTTAACGAAAACTGATGGTGATGCACGAGGTGGTGCTGCGCTATCTATCCGTCATATCACGGGTAAACCAATCAAATTCTTAGGTGTTGGTGAAAAAACTGATGCGTTAGAACCTTTCCATCCCGATCGCGTAGCGTCTCGAATTCTTGGCATGGGTGATGTTTTATCGCTTATCGAAGATATTCAACAAAAAGTCGATGTTGATAAAGCCAAAAAACTTGAAAAGAAAATTAAGAAAGGCAAAGGCTTCGATCTTGAAGACTTCCGTGATCAGCTTGCTCAAATGAAAAACATGGGTGGCATGATGGGCATGATGGATAAATTACCTGGCATGAGTAATGTACCTGACGCCGTTAAAAATCAAATGAATGATAAAATGACCGACCAAATGGAAGCGATTATTTCATCAATGACACCAGGCGAACGTGCCAAACCTGAAATTATTAAAGGTTCGCGTAAGCGCCGTATTGCAGCGGGCTCAGGCACACAAATCCAAGACGTAAATAAGTTGTTGAAACAATTTACGCAAATGCAAAAAATGATGAAAAAAATGTCTGGTAAAGGCGGCATGCAAAAAATGATGCGCGGCATGAAAGGCATGATGCCCCCAGGTATGGGTGGCGGCGGTTTTGGCGGTATGCCCCCAAGATAACATGTTAAAAGACCTACTCATTAAATTAAGCCGCTGAATCAAGCGGCTTTTTTATGCCTGCGACAGAGAATATGTGATCAACATGACTTGCGCTCAAGCACTATTCGCGTATAATTTGCGGGCTTTCTAATCTGGGGTGCGTTCTATTTAGCCTTATTTTTGAGCGAAACGCTTATGCGTTGCGCTATTGAAGTGAGGTTGAGAAAACATTCAGATTAACACTTTGAAGTTAGGTCAACTTTTATAAGACTTAATTTCAAACACTTTAGAGGAATATTTACCTATGGTAACCATTCGTTTGACACGTGGTGGCGCTAAGAAGCGTCCTTTCTACCAGGTAGTAGTAGCTGACAGCCGTTGCGCTCGTGACGGTCGTTACATTGAGAAAGTTGGTTTCTTTAACCCATTAGCACGTGGCCAAGAAGAGACTTTACGTCTTGATCTTGACCGTATTGCACACTGGGTTGGCCAAGGCGCTCAAGCTTCAGACCGTGTAGCAAAATTAATTAAAGACGCTCAAAAAGCGGCTTAAGGGTAACTAGTGAGTAATCAAACCGACAATGTATTACTAGGTTGCGTAGGCGCACCCTATGGTATTAAAGGTTGGGTGAAAATTACTACCTATACTGAAACACCAGAGAACATTTTTAATTACTCGCCGTGGCAGTTATCTGCAGGCGGTAAAGTAACAACAGTAGAAGTAGCGCAATGGCGCACACATGGCAAAGGTGTTGTAGCACGCTTTACCGATATTGAAGACCGTGATGACGCAGCGCGTTTAACTGGTAGTGAAATTTTGGTAAAAGAAGAGCAGCTAGAAGAACTTGGCGATGATGACTTTTATTGGCGTGAGCTTATCGGCATGGAAGTTAAGAACACTAAAGGTTACCATTTTGGGCATGTAGATGCGCTAATGGAAACTGGTTCTAACGACGTGTTGCAAGTAAAAGCAAATGCTCGCGACGGTTTTGGTAAAAAAGAAAGATTAATCCCTTTAGTAGACGGTGACGTAGTTAAGAATATTGATCGCGAAAATCGTTTAATTGAAGTGGACTGGGAACCTGACTTCTAACTTGGTGGGACAATAATATGTGGATAGGCGTTGTTACGTTATTTCCTGACATGTTTAAAGCCATTACCGAGCAAGGAGTTTCAGGTCGAGCTGTTAAAAACGGCTTAATACAAGTGCAATGTTGGAATCCTCGAGATTTCACCCATGATAAACATCGCACCGTTGATGATCGTCCTTATGGCGGTGGTCCGGGGATGTTAATGATGGTTCAACCATTGCGCGACGCTATCTTGGCAGCGAAAGCTGCTGCTGGTGGCGATGCTAAAGTTATCTATTTATCACCTCAGGGACGTCGTTTAGACCAGCCTGGCGTAGAAGAACTAAGTACTAATGATAAGTTAATTCTTATTTGCGGACGTTATGAAGGAATAGATGAACGGATTATTCAGTCACTTGTTGACGAAGAATGGTCTATTGGCGATTACGTATTAAGTGGTGGTGAACTACCAGCGATGACGCTCATTGATGCGGTATCAAGGTTAGTTCCTGGTGTATTAGGTAAAATGGCCTCTGCTGAACAAGATTCGTTTAGTGAAGGTTTATTAGATTGCCCACATTACACCAGACCTGAATGTTTAGACGGTGAGTCAGTACCTTCAGTATTACTAAGTGGTAATCATGAAAACATTAAGCGTTGGCGCGCTGAGCAATCGTTAATTCGAACGTTCATCCGTCGACCCGATTTAATCAAAAACCTAGCTCTGACTGACCAGCAAGAGAATATCCTTGCAAACTTTGTTGAATCCAACAAAGGTTAGAAGAGTACAGTTTATTCTAGGAATGAGAAAGATATGAAAAATCCAATTATTCAAGCTATCGAAGATGCACAGTTAAAAACTGATCTTCCAAGCTTTGCACCTGGCGACACAGTTGTTGTTCAGGTTCGCGTAGTAGAAGGCGAGCGTACTCGTCTTCAAGCATACGAAGGTGTTGTACTAGCCGTTCGTAACCGTGGTCTACATTCAGCATTCACAGTTCGTAAGATCTCTAACGGTGAAGGTGTTGAGCGTGTTTTCCAAACTCACAGCCCATTAGTTGATAGCATCGAAGTTAAGCGTCGCGGTCTTGTACGTCAAGCGAAACTTTACTACTTACGCGAGCTATCAGGTCGTGCTGCACGTATCAAAGAGAAATTGGCTAAGCGATAAGCAACCACTTTCTCTCCAGATTAGAAAAGCAATCGAAAAGCCCGTCACGAAAGTGATGGGCTTTTTGACGTTTAGCGCTAAGTAAAATATTTATGAGTGATATATTGAACACCAATGCACAACGAAACTTTACACTTTAAGTTACGCGAGCTATCAGGTCGTGCTGCACCCAGTAATAACAAAAAGCAAAGAGAAATTGGCTAAGCGATAAGCAACCACTTTCTCTCCAGATTAGAAAAGCAATCGAAAAGCCCGTCACGAAAGTGATGGGCTTTTTGACGTTTAGCGCTAAGTAAAATATTTATGAGTGATAGATTGAACACCAATGCACAACGAAACTTTACACTTTAAGTTACGCGAGCTATCAGGTCGTGCTGCACGTATCAAAGAGAAATTGGCTAAGCGATAAGCAACCACTTTCTCTCCAGATTAGAAAAGCAATCGAAAAGCCCGTCACGAAAGTGATGGGCTTTTTGACGTTTAGCGCTAAGTAAAATATTTATGAGTGATATCTTGAACACCAATGCACAACGAAACTTTACACTTTAAGTTACGCGAGCTATCAGATCGTGCTGCACCCAGTAATAACAAAAAGCAAAGAGAAATTGGCTAAGCGATAAGCAACCACTTTCTCTCCAGATTAGAAAAGCAATCGAAAAGCCCGTCACGAAAGTGATGGGCTTTTTGACGTTTAGCGCTAAGTAAAATATTTATGAGTGATATATTGAACACCAATGCACAACGAAACTTTACACTTTAAGTTACGCGAGCTATCAGGTCGTGCTGCACCCAGTAATAATAAAAAGCCTGACATGAAAATGTCGGGCTTTTTGACGTTTAAAGCTAAGTTGTTATAAACACATTCTGTATAAGTCAGGCATATTGGCTTTGATTTGGATAATTTGACGGTGATGTAAATAAAAGGTTACATCAGTTTGATATGTTGAATATCGCTAAATGATTGTGCTTTATCCTAAGAATAACTAAGTTATTACAAATAATAATAATTTAAAGAAGAGTATTCTTGATGGACAAGTCTTTGCATTTCAACACCCAGCTCGTTCACGCCGGTGATAATCCTGATTCTCAGTATGGCGCACTATCTACGCCACTTTATCAAACATCGACCTTTGCATTTGATAGTTGTGACCAAGGTGGTAAACGCTTTGCAGGTGAAGAAGAAGGGTATATCTATACGCGATTAGCTAACCCAACTGTTAATCAGCTGGAACAACGTATGGCTGTATTGGAAGGGATGGAAGCTGCGGCAGCAACGTCAACAGGAATGGCAGCCGTTTCCGGTGTTCTATTAGCCATGCTATCTAGTGGTGATCATCTTATTGCATCCAATGCGGTTTATGGCTGTACGTTTGCACTGCTCAATGAACAATTTCCACGTTATGGCATTGAGGTGACTTTTGTTGATATGGAAGATCATGATGCGATAGAGGCTGCTCGTAAAACAAATACAAAAGTCGTTTTCTTAGAAACACCAGTCAATCCCAATCTGGCGGTTTATGATCTTGAGTTCATTGGCCGTTTTGCCAAACAACATGGCATATTATCTGTTGTAGATAACACATTTTTAACGCCTTATTTACAGCGTCCAAAAGATTTTGACATTGATATTGTCTTACATAGCGCTACTAAGTATCTCAATGGTCATGGTGATGTTGTTGCTGGTGTTATTTGTGGAAGCAATGAACACATTGCGCAAATTAAACATACAACGCTTAAAGATATTGGCGGCACTATGTCGCCATTTGATGCGTGGTTAATTATACGTGGTTTAAAGACCCTTGCGGTGAGAATGGAGCGTCATTGTGAAAACGCTGAGCAAGTAGCCCAATGGCTTGAATCGCAATCCTGCGTTAAAAAGGTTTATTACCCAAGCTTAGCCTCGCATGCTGGACATCGTTTTATTGGCAAGCAAATGAAGGGGGCTGGGGGCGTGATTGCATTTGAATTAGACGGCAATTTAGAGCATGCAAAAGCGTTTGCTGATTCACTTTCTTTGTTTAAAATCGCTGTGAGTTTGGGAGATGCAGAATCATTAATTCAACACCCTGCGTCGATGACACACTCATCATATTCTCCTGAAGCAAGAGTCGAAGCGGGTATTTCAGATAATTTATTACGTATTTCTGTTGGACTGGAGCAAGTAGAAGATCTAATAAATGATCTAGATCAGGCAATGATTCAAATAAAAACTTAGCAAATACTAGGGTCTGTTGATCTTTGTGGTTCAAATTTTGTTCAATCTAAAAGGATTTTGGGCACATGTTCATTGTTCCAGACTGAACATAAGCACCCACATCCTTGTGGGCGAGGCATGAGGATTGATGCTGGGTTTACCCCAGTGAATGACGAATAACGCCGCACAAAATACTTTTAGGTGAATCCTACGGACAGCATTTGTTTGTTATTTCTACGGCGTTATCGCCTATTCGTGTATTGCTACAGGGATGTAGCTCATTAGGATAATGCAGGAGCTATTATCGAGCCAGCTACACCACATAGGCTCTGCCTTGTAGAAACCCCAAACAAATTGCTGCAAAAATGAACTCAAAAGATCAACAGACCCTAATATTGATCTTAATCAGCTTTTGTTGTGTGTAATTCAATAAAATATAACCAATTATAAAACTTCAGGAGAGTGATTATGGATTGGTTAGAATTTATTATGAATAATGATGCTGCCGTGGGATCAATTATCGGTTTAGTTATATTATTTGGTATTGCAGCTTATATGGCTTATTACTTTATCAGCAATATTGTCAATGCAGACCCTGAATCAAAATAAGCAATATAATACCATTAATTGCATTAAATATTTGCCCACTTGTACTTGTTAAAATTAACTAAAATGGCGTTGCTCTCAATCCTAATAGCCAGCTATTAGTCAATCGAGCGCATTGTTTTAGCTGATTTTCTCTACGCACAACAAGATCACTTACTTAATGCAATTGGTATAAGCCAGTGCAATTAGCACTGGCTTTATTTTTGTGCCTATCTGCAACTGTATTGATGTCATTACAACTTTACAGTGACTTTTTGGTGTGAATTATTGGACTGTCTTTACAACTTTATGATTTATTTAACCTACCGATTGAATAAACAAAGGTTGTCACAGTGGTTAAAACAACAAAATATAAAGCAAAGCTGCCTAATGACGATGGCTCGATTGATTATACTGCTCAAGAAAATGATATCTGGGGTCAGTTAATTACACGCCAATTAGACTGGATTGAAGAAACCGCATGTCAGGAGTTTCTTGATGGATTAAAACTTCTTGATCTGCCGCTTGATCGCGTTCCACAACTCAGTGAAATAGACGAAGTTCTTCAACAAGCAACCGGATGGTCTACTGAACCTGTTCCTGCGCTTATTGGGTTTGAGCAGTTTTTTCGTTTATTGTCCGAAAAGAAATTCCCTGTTGCCACATTTATCCGTACACAAGAAGAGTTAGACTATCTTCAAGAACCCGATATTTTTCATGAAATATTTGGGCATTGTGCGATGCTGACCAATGAACATTTCGCTAACTTTACTCAACACTACGGAAAGCTAGGCTTAGCAGCGAACAAAGAAGAGCGGGTTTATTTGGCACGCTTATACTGGTTTACAGTTGAGTTTGGTCTAGTACGTAGCCATGACGGTTTGCGCATCATTGGTGGCGGGATCTTGTCATCACCTGGTGAAACTAATTATGTTTATCATAAAACGGCTGAGATTACGGCATTAGACCCTTTAAAGGTGTTTAGAACACCTTATCGTATTGATATTATGCAACCACAATATTACGTGATTGAAAACCTCGCTCATTTAACAGATTTAACAAAGCTAGATTTAATGGCCATTGTTAAAGACGCAATGAAACTGGGCTTGTTACCACCAAAATTTGAACCTAAGAAAAGTACTGCTTAGGTAATCACTGAAAATTAGCACTAATTAAAAGAAGGTAAAACGATGAAATTAAGTGAATCACAATGTGAAGCGTGCCAAGCAGACGCACCTAAAGTATCTGATGAAGAGCTAGCGCAATTAGTCAAAATGATCCCTGATTGGACACCAATTGTCGTCGATGGTGTTATGCAATTAGAGCGTGTTTTTAAATTTAAAAACTTCAAGCTTGCACTGGCATTTACCAATGAGTTGGGCGCACTGGCCGAAGAAGAGTTCCATCACCCTGGCATTTTAACTGAATGGGGCAAAGTGACGGTTACTTGGTGGAGTCATTCAATTGGTGGCTTACATAAAAATGACTTTATTATGGCTGCGAAAACTGACGAACTAATTAGTCAGTAAGCGATATACCCAACTCGCTTGGGGATATTAGCAATTAAACTAAAGGCAACCTTTGATGGTTGCCTTTGTGTTTTTGCTCCTCTAGAATAGCGCTAATTATTAAGTGTCATCGAATTATGATGGCCAAGCTATTGTAAAGAGACATTATGAGTTTAGTACCAATGACAGAGCGCGGCGCTGTTGCGCTTCGCGAAGAATTAGAACATTTGAAAACAGTATTACGTCCACGCATCGTTAACGATATTGCTGAAGCACGTGAACACGGCGATTTAAAAGAAAATGCCGAATATCACGCTGCGCGTGAAGAACAAGGCTTTTGTGAAGGACGCATTCAAGAGATTGAAGGTAAATTATCAAACGCTCAAGTTATCGATGTTACTAAAATGCCAAATACAGGGCGCGTGATTTTTGGTTCAACAGTGACTGCACTTGATCTAAACACAGACGATGAAGTGACTTATCATATCGTTGGCGAAGATGAAGCGGATATCAAAAATAATCGTATTTCAGTCAGTTCACCAATTGCACGTGCTTTTATTGGTAAATCTTTAGATGATGAAGTTCAAGTTGAGACCCCTGGTGGTCTAAAAGAATTTGAAATTACTCAAGTCGATTACGTTTAATGAAAATGGCATTTCAGAACGTCTGAAATGCCAAATTCCATTGTGTTATGAAAACAATAGATGTAAATTGCCCCCTGCTTTATCTTTCATCTACTTCATTTTTAAATTTCGAGCACCCTGATGTTTGCCGATTTATCGAAACTCACCGTGGTGAGGGGACATTATTCGAACAAGCGATCAATTTATATTACGCAGTACGAGATAACATTTCGTACAACCCACATCACATCGACCTAACCCAACAAGGACTGAGTGCTAGTAACTGTATTGCGTCGCGTCGTGGATGGTGCGTCAATAAAGCAGTCGTCTATGCTGCTTGTTGCCGCGCTATAGGAGTACCTGCCGTCTTAGGCTATGCTGATGTTAAAAATCACATTACGACGCCAAAGCTGCGAGAAAAAATGGGCAGTGATATATTTTACTGGCATAGCTATGCGATGATTTATTTAAATGGTCATTGGGTTAAGGCTACTCCAGCATTTAATAAACGTTTGTGTACAAAGTTTGGAATTATAGCTGCTGAGTTCAATGGTATTGATGATTCAATTTTCCTGCCGTTTAATAAAGCAGGGGACAAACATATGGAATATTTACATGTTAGAGGGGAGTGGCCAGATTTGCCGCTTGACGATATATTGTCAACCTATCATTCCCAGTATCCTAATTTACTTGATTAGCAGTCCTAACTAGGGTCTGTTGATATTTTGAGGTCATTTTTACAGCAATTTGTTTGAGGTTTCTACAAGGCAGAGCCTATGTGGTGTAGCTGGCTCGATAATAGCTCCTGCATTATCCTAATGAGCTACATCCCTGTAGCAATACACGAATAGGCGAAAACGCCGTAGAAATAACAAACAAATGCTGTCCGTAGGATTCACCTAAAAGTATTTTGTGCCGCGTTATTCGTCATTCACTGGGGTAAACCCAGCATCAATCCTCATGCCTCGCCCACAGGGATGTGGGTGCTTATGCTCAGTCAGGAACAATGAACATGTGCCCACAACCCTTTTAGATTGAACAAAATTTGAACCACAAAGATCAACAGACCCTAGTAAGAAAAAGTTTCTTAAAGCAAGTGGTGAATAAAAAGCTTGATATAATGGATGCTACAGGGAAGAAAATTAGATGGTTGCAGTATTTATTAGAAGAGCAACAATTAGATTACGTTTTTCTGAAGGGAGGCGTTTGGAGTTATTATCAAGATAAAGCCGCGATTAAACATTAGTTGGTACATTACTTAACAATGTACCAACATTGGCAATCTACCTTGGAAGGACGATTGTTGGCTCATCGTTTTGTTTATAGATAACTAAAACATGGCCAATAGTTTGAACCTTAACAGACTCAGTCTCACGAACAATTGCTTCAATAATCAGTTTTTTCATTTCGCGATCACTGGTAGCAACTTTAACTTTAATTAGCTCATGATGCGCAAGTGCGTTATCAATTTCAGCTAAAACACCTTCAGTTAAACCGTTTGCACCGAGCTGTACAACAGGTTTTAATGAATGGGCTAAGCCCTTGAGGTGTTGTTTTTGCTTGTTGGTTAAATTCATTAGTATAAATTTCACTATATTAGGGTTGAAAAGGCATATTTTACCCCCATAAAGTTTATAATACTATTACCTAAGTCCCAATAAGACTTAATAAGAGAATTTAAAATCAATGCACGAAAAGAAAACCCGTACCAAGAGTAGCAATCGTTGGATGGAAGAACATTTCAATGATCATTATGTACAAAAAGCTCAGAAATTAGGGTTACGTTCACGCGCCGTATTTAAACTTGAAGAAATTCAAAATAAAGACAAATTGATGAAACCCGGTATGACTGTAGTAGATTTAGGTGCTGCACCAGGTGGTTGGTCTCAATACGCAGCAAAACAAGTTGGTGACAAAGGGCAAGTGATTGCTTGTGATATTTTACCAATGGATGCATTGCCTGGCGTCGCTTTTTTACAAGGGGACTTTCGTGAAGAGAAAGTGCTTGAAGCGTTGTTAAGCCGTGTTGGTGACGAAAAAGTTGATGTAGTGCTTTCTGATATGGCCCCTAACTTTAGTGGTAACGCCGCGATTGACCAACCAAGTTCAATGTATCTCGTGGAATTAGCTCTAGATATGTGCCGTGAAGTGCTTGCGCCAAATGGCGCATTTGCCGTAAAAGTATTTATGGGTGAGGGATATGAAAACTATCTCAAAGAAATACGGTCTATGTTTAAGGTCGTACGTACCCGTAAACCAGATTCATCACGAGATCGTTCTCGCGAAGTCTATATAGTAGCGACAGGTTATAAAGTATAGTAACCTGTTACCAGTTCTCATTTTTTTAATTATTTTTAAGGGGTCATTACATTGAGTGATATGGCTAAAAATCTAATACTGTGGCTAGTGATTGCTGTAGTTTTAATGTCTGTTTTCAATGGCTTTAGTCCAGATAGCAGCAGTACAAATAAGCTGGAGTATTCGGCATTTGTTAAAGAAGTAGACCGTGGCAATATAGCTGATGTAACGGTAGACCAAAACAACAAAATCATCACGGGTAAACGTCGTGATGGCACTCAATTTACAACCGTTGTTCCTCTATACGATAAAGACATTCTTAATCAAATGATGTCAAAAGGCGTTGCTGTTCAAGCAAAAGCGCCTGAAGAATCGAGCATGTTGACGTCGATTTTCATTTCTTGGTTCCCAATGATCTTACTGATTGGTGTATGGATTTTCTTCATGCGTCAAATGCAAGGCGGCGGCGGTGGCAAAGGCGCCATGTCGTTTGGTAAGTCAAAAGCTAAATTAATGGGCGAAGATCAAGTCAACACGACATTTAGTGACGTTGCAGGTTGTGACGAAGCTAAAGAAGAAGTGACTGAACTTGTTGATTATTTACGTGAGCCAACTAAATTCCAAAAGTTAGGTGGACGTATTCCAACAGGTGTTTTATTAGTCGGTCCTCCAGGTACTGGTAAAACATTGTTAGCGAAAGCGATTGCAGGAGAAGCAAAAGTTCCATTCTTTACAATCTCGGGTTCTGACTTTGTTGAAATGTTTGTTGGTGTTGGTGCATCGCGTGTTCGTGACATGTTTGAACAAGCCAAGAAATCTGCGCCGTGTATTATTTTTATCGATGAAATCGATGCGGTAGGTCGTAAACGTGGCGCGGGTATGGGCGGTGGTAACGATGAGCGCGAACAAACATTAAACCAAATGTTAGTTGAAATGGATGGTTTTGAAGGTAATGAAGGTATTATCGTTATTGCTGCAACTAACCGTCCTGATGTATTAGATGATGCATTATTACGTCCAGGTCGTTTTGACCGCCAAGTAACGGTAGGTTTACCGGATATTCGTGGTCGCGAACAAATTCTAAATGTTCATATGCGTAAAGTGCCATTAGGTGATGACGTAAAAGCGAGTGTTATTGCTCGTGGTACACCTGGATTTTCAGGTGCAGATTTAGCTAACTTAGTGAATGAAGCAGCATTATTCGCAGCCCGCGGAGTTAAGCGTGTTGTCAATATGGAAGAGTTTGAAAAAGCGAAAGACAAGATCCTAATGGGCGCAGAACGTCGTTCAATGGTAATGGATGAAGCTGAGAAAGAAATGACGGCTTATCATGAAGCAGGCCATGCGATTGTTGGTCGCTTTGTGCCAGATCATGATCCTGTTTATAAAGTAAGTATTATCCCACGTGGCCGAGCGCTAGGTGTGACGATGTACTTACCTGAGCAAGATAGATTTAGTCAATCGAAGCAGCATTTAGAAAGTAATATTTCATCATTATACGGTGGCCGTATTGCTGAAGAAATTATTTACGGTAGCGACAAAGTGTCTACTGGTGCATCAAACGATATCGAACGTGCATCTGCTATCGCCCGTAAAATGGTGACGCAATGGGGACTTTCCGAAAAGATGGGACCATTACTATACATTGATGAAAATCATGACCCTTACTCACAACGTCCGACACAAATCTCTGATCAAACAGCGATCGATATTGATGTTGAAGTGAGAGACTTGATTAACCGTAATTACGAACGTGCTGAGAAAATACTGCGTGATAATATGGATATTTTGCATTCGATGAAAGATGCATTAATGAAATATGAAACCATTGATGCGGGACAAATTGATGATTTAATGGATCGTGTTAGTGTACGTGAACCAGCTGATTGGTCTAACAATGATTCATCAAACAATACGCCAACAGGCAGTACTGGTGATAAAACTGATTCGAAAGAAGAAGAACCATCAGTTGATTCAAGCAATCCATCTACTGATACATCGTCTTAATTGACGGTAGTTAATAAAGCCCCGACTGGGGCTTTTTTTATGACTAGAATTTAATAATGCCAGCCTGAGTAACAGCATGAAAATTAGTAACCAAAATAAAACCCTTGATTTAACGTATCCACAAGTGATGGGGATCTTAAATGTCACACCAGACTCATTTTCTGATGGCGGCCGATTTAATCACATTGATGCCGCGTTAAAACAAGCAAGAGCCATGATCAGAGACGGTGCTACGATTATCGATATTGGCGGTGAATCAACAAGGCCAGGCGCTGCTCAAGTTAGTGAAGAACAAGAAATCGCTCGTGTTATTCCAATCATAGAAGCTATTCGCCTCGAATCTGATGTATGGATATCGATTGATACCAGCAAACCACAAGTAATGAAGCGCGCAGTGGCCGCGGGCGCAGATCTAATCAATGATGTTCGTGCATTAACGGTAGACGGAGCACTTGACGTTGCTGCACAGGCTGGCGTTCCCGTGTGTATCATGCATATGCAAGGTCAACCGCAAGATATGCAAGATAATCCCCAATATTGCGACGTAATCGATGAAGTGGCTGATTTTTTAAACGAACGAATAGCGCAGTGTATCAAGGCGGGCATTAAACGAGAAAATATAGTCCTTGATCCAGGTTTTGGATTTGGAAAAACAATGGCTCATAACTTTCGTTTAATTAATCAATTTAATCGATTTTTGGATTTTAAACTACCTGTGCTCGCTGGATTGTCACGAAAAAGCATGTTTGATCATCTTTTAAGTTTAAAAGTTGATGAACGACTAGCATCTAGTCTAACTGGTGCGTTATTATGCGCTCAACAAGGGGCGCACATTTTACGTGTTCATGATGTAAAAGAAACGGCTGATATGCTTAAAATAATGAATACAGTGGCCAGCGCCACCCACTAAGAAAAAAGATAAGGAAGACTATGTCACAACGTAAATATTTTGGTACCGATGGTATCCGCGGTAAAGTAGGGGAAGGCAAGATCACCCCAGAATTCGCGATGAAACTGGGTTATGCCGCTGGGCGAGTATTCTCACAAGTTGGCACCAAAAAAGTAATCATTGGTAAAGATACCCGTATTTCCGGATACATGCTGGAATCTGCATTAGAAGCAGGTTTATCAGCAGCAGGCATTAATGTAGCACTCGTAGGGCCTATGCCTACGCCAGCAATTGCTTATCTTACCCGAACATTCCGTGCAGAAGCCGGTATTGTAATCAGTGCTTCTCATAATCCATATTACGATAACGGCATTAAATTTTTCTCAGCAAACGGCACTAAATTAGATGATGACTTAGAGCTCGCCATTGAAGCCGAGATTGACAAAGGCATGGGATGTGTTGAATCGGAACACCTTGGTAAAGCAAGTCGAATTAACGATGCCGCAGGTCGGTATATTGAATTTTGTAAAAGTAACTTCCCAAATAACCTGTCATTGGAAGGCCTAAAATTAGTGGTCGATTGTGCCCACGGCGCAACCTATCACATAGCGCCAGCAGTGTTTAGTGAACTAGGTGCTGAGGTTATCCCTATTGGTTGTAAACCAGATGGGTTAAATATTAATGACGGTTATGGCGCAACGGATCTCGGTAATTTGCAAAAAGCAGTTGTTGAACATAAAGCAGATATGGGTATCGCGTTAGATGGTGACGGTGACCGCCTAATGATGGTTGACGATGACGGTAGCGCATTAGATGGCGATGAAACGTTGTTTATTATTGTGCGTGAAGCGTTAAAACGTGGCGAATTAGGTGGCGGTGTTGTTGGCACTAAGATGAGCAACCTTGGATTAGAGCTTGCGCTAAGCGATCTAGGCGTACCATTTTTACGTGCCGATGTAGGTGACCGCCATGTTCTTGAAGGGTTAGCGGCAAACGACTGGAAAATTGGTGGCGAAAACTCGGGTCATATTATTTCACTCGATCACAACACTACAGGTGATGGTATTGTTGCGGCATTGTTAGTATTGCAAGCCGTTATTCAATCGGGATTATCAGTTAAAGCACTACGTAATGGTATGAAGTTACTGCCGCAAATACTTATTAATGTACGCTTTGGCGGTGATGAAAATCCACTCCAGAATAACGAAGTATTAGCGGCTGTTGAAAACGCTGAGTCAGCCCTTGGTGATCAAGGGCGCGTATTGTTAAGAAAGTCTGGAACAGAGCCTCTTATTCGCGTAATGGTTGAAGGTGTTGTTGAAAATGACGTGTTACAACACGCAAATGACATTAGTGATGTTGTTAAGCGCGTTTGCGCCTAATTTATTAAATTAAACAACGACTAATCACGGCGTTTGGGTTAAAAAAAAAGCGAACAACTGTAAAAGTTAAGTTTTTTAGCCTTGATACTTGTAACGCCGTGAAAGAATCGTTACTATCTCCTCCGCTTTTAAAGGGGACAAGAATGAGTCAATTAACACCGCTAATTGCTGGCAACTGGAAAATGAACGGGAACAAATCACTGATTAGTGAATTTACCCAAGTATTTAATTCGCAAGCAATAGATGGCATTGACGTTTTAATTTGTCCACCGAGTGTATACATTGAAAGTCTTTCGCAGCAAGTTATTAATAACAATAGCGTTATTAATGTTGGTGCACAAAATGTTAGCGAACAAATGTCAGGTGCTTTTACGGGAGAAATCTCAGTAGACATGCTTAATGAAGTTAATGCGACATTTGTGATTGTTGGACACTCAGAACGACGCGCTATTTTTGGAGAAACACCAGAATTAGTCGCTGAAAAATATAAAATGGCATTAGATAACAATATAACGCCAATTTTATGTTCTGGTGAAACAGATCAAGAACGCGAAGACGATAAAACATTTGATGTTATCGCTACAGATATTGATGCCGTTGTAAATCTAACGGGTATTGAATCTTTTAAAAATGGTGTAATTGCTTATGAACCAGTATGGGCAATTGGCACAGGTAAAAGCGCAACCCCTGAGCAGGCACAAGCTGTTCATCATTTTATTCGCAGTCATTTAGCGAAATATGATGCAGAAGTCGCTCAAGGAGTAAGAATATTGTATGGCGGTAGCGTCAATGAAAAAAACGCTGCTGAACTATTTAAGCAAAACGACATAAACGGCGCATTAGTTGGCGGTGCCAGCTTAGTTAGCGACAAGTTTATGACAATTTGCCAGAACGCACAGAGTAGCTTGTAATGTACGAAGTACTTATTGTAATTTATTTAATTGTTGCCTTAGCAATCATTGGTTTAGTATTGATTCAACAAGGTAAAGGTGCCGATATGGGCGCATCATTTGGTAGTGGTGCATCAGGCTCAGTTTTCGGTTCATCAGGCGCGGGTAGCTTCTTAACCCGTAGTACTGGTGTATTAGCAACGTTATTCTTCATCATCAGCTTATTTTTAGGCACATTGACAGCTGAACGTTCTAATAAAACAGACGAATTTGAAAATCTTGCTACTGAGCAAGTAGAGACTGCTAAACCGCCAGTTGCTGAAGAAAATCCAGCATCTGAAAATGGTTCAGTACCTCAATAATCACATATTTGCGGATGTGGTGGAATTGGTAGACACGCCAGCTTGAGGGGCTGGTGCTCGAAAGGGCGTGGGGGTTCAAGTCCCCCCATCCGCACCAAATTATAAAACCCGTTACTTTTTAGTAACGGGTTTTTTTATGTTTATTAATCAAGAGTGATTGCTATTAATAACTTCTTCTTATATGTTACTAACAAATAGAAATAAAGATTGATCTATATCAATTTAAATAATAGCAATGTGGAAAAGGAATTTCGTCATGACACCGAAATCGTCAACGTTAAATTTTAATATATTAATCCGTCTCGCCGCTGTCGCCGTTGTCGCTTGTGTCGGACTTGCCTTTATCTTAGTGACTACATTTCGCAGTGACACTATTGAACGCGTCGAACAATTAAGTAATGAGAATATTCAACGAACTGCCCAGATGTTTATGGTGTCTACTGTTAGATTTAATCAGGAATTTACGGCAGAAACCGATCCCGTTAAAAAGGCAGAAATACATCAAGACTGGATTAAAACCATTGAGGCAGTCGATTTAGCGGTTACGCATAAATTTGGCGACGATGTCGCTCAAATTCGTTTGTTCACGGATGAGTCAAAATTAAACTTAACCTCTTTTGGCAAAGATATCACGGCGACAAAAACATCCTTTGAGCGAAGCGTCATTGATAATTTCTCTCGTGGCGATCTCAACCCTATTATCACTCAAGACAGTGACTTTTATAAAATCGCAGTTCCACTTATGAGTAATATGCACCCTGGTTGTGCGAATTGTCATAGCATCCCAGTGTCAGAAACAAAGGTGCTTGGTGGTTTGTCCGTTGTAACACCTATTGCTGCAAAAATGGCTGCGTCTAACGCATTAGCGATAAAATTAAGCTTAGCGACTTTTATCGTATTGTTGTTAGTAAGTGGATTTATTTACTTTTTCCTCTATAAAAATGTATCAAGCCCAATTAGCCGTTTAACACGTAATACGACATCGTTAGCGTCATCGTTAAAAGAAGGTACGCTAGATAATTGGCAAGCTCAAAGTGAAAAGTACGAAATTAATCAGTTATCAGGTGGCATTGCAACGCTTCATGATGCACTTGAGAACTTACTCAATGACGTTAGAAATCAAGCCGCCGATATAGAGCACCACTCTGCGACAACATCGAGTATTGCCAAAGAAGCTGAATCGAACATTTTCAGCCAGCAAGCTAACTTGGATGGTATTTCGCAAGCGGTCACTGATTTAATGAGCGTCAGTGAAGATGTTTCTCTACGTGCAAATCATACGGCATCAATTACTAGTGAAGTCGCTCAAGGAATTAATGACAGTGGTGCCAACATGCAACAAACGTTACAACAAATAAATGCATTAGCAGAAAATATCACACAAGCCAATGAAGTGGTTGGCCAATTGTCTGCACAAAGCGATAGTATTGGTGGTATCATTAGCACCATTGACGGCATTGCTGAACAAACAAATTTGTTAGCGTTAAACGCTGCTATTGAAGCGGCACGTGCTGGTGAACAAGGGCGTGGTTTCGCAGTGGTGGCAGATGAGGTGAGAACGCTGGCGCAACGCACTCAAGAAGCAACGAGTGAGATTAATGATTTGGTCAAAGGGCTTCAAGTTGGCGCGACACAAGCAAGCGAAGTCATGAATGAAAGTCGTGAGCAAGCAATGTTAACCGTTGATAATGCCCAGAGTGCGTCAACATTACTTAATAATGTGACAACTCAGGTTGAAACCATTAATGGTTTGAATTCAGATAACGCCACTGCAGCCACACAACAATCTTCAACCATTGGTCAGTTACGTGAAAATATTGATGAAATAACCGGTAAAAGCCATGCCATTTTGGAAGGTGCGCAAACGACCGTACTTCAGTCGCAACATTTAAGTGAGATTTCCTCTAAGTTGGGAAATTTAATAAAGATTCAATAACAACGACTAAATCAAACTTTAGTGAAATTACTCACTAAAGAACGGGGATTGTAGGTTGATATTTTATCCTTCAGGCGTATAATCTCCGCCATCTGCTTTATGTAGTGATTGGGTTAGATTCTTGAGCGGCTGTTCGAACTAACAAACACAACAACAATTACCTCATAAAGATAAAGTCCAATCATTGATTCACGTTGATTATTGGCTATCAAGGAAACTTGATATATAGGGTCCAGTGTTAAGCCCCGCTTTTTAGACGGGGTTTTTTATTACCTGTACGACATCAAGCAAGCTGATTGTTTGCTATTAAACTGGGCCAATAGGCCCTTTTTTTGTTTTTGAGTTTTGAAAAATATTTAGGAGTGAGTGTTGTCTACTATTGATAATCGCTTAACAGAAATGCTTGAACCTGCGGTAGAAGCTGCGGGTTATGAATTAATTGGTATCGAATATATCCGTGCGGGTAAGCATTCGATTTTACGTCTATTCATCGACCATGAAAATGGCATCGATGTTGATGCATGCGCTGAAGTTAGCCACCAGGCGAGCGCAGTATTAGATGTTGAAGACCCAATTACAACAGAATACAACTTAGAAGTATCTTCGCCTGGCTTAGATCGTCCTTTATTTAAGGCTAAGCATTACAGTGAACGTGTTGGAGAAACAGTATCGTTACAAACGGTAATGCCAACTGACGGTCGTCGTAAGTTTAAAGGTGAAATTGTTAGTGTTGACGGTGAAATGATTACATTAACTGTTGATGGACAAGAATATACGATTGCATTGGCTAATGTTAAAAAAGCTAATATCGTTCCGCAATTTTAAAAATTAGAAATAGAAGGACTGCAGAAATGAGCAAAGAGATATTGTTAGTTGCAGAGGCTGTGTCTAACGAAAAAGGCGTACCTCGCGAGAAAATTTTTGAAGCGCTAGAAATTGCACTAGCCAGTGCAACGAAAAAGAAAGCAGAAAAAGAAATTGAAGTTCGTGTTGATATTGACCGTAAAACTGGTGAATTTGATACCTACCGTCGTTGGTTAGTTGTTGCTGATGAAGAAATCGAAAACCCATTAGCAGAAATTACATTATCAGCTGCACAGTTTGATGATGAGAGCATGCAACTTGGTGATTTCATTGAAGACCAAATTGATTCAATCGAATTTGACCGTATTACAACGCAAACCGCTAAGCAAGTTATCGTACAAAAAGTACGTGAAGCTGAGCGTGAAATGGTTGTTGACGAATACCGCGATCAAGTTGGCGAGTTAGTTACTGGTGTTGTTAAGAAGAGCACACGTGATAGCGTAATCATCGATTTAGGTAATAACGCAGAAGCGATTATTTTTAAAGATGACCGTTTACCACGCGAATCATTCCGGCCAGGCGATCGCGTTCGTGGTTTACTTTACACCATCAAAGAAGACAACCGCGGTCCATCATTATGTGTAAGCCGTACTCATCCTGACATGTTAGTTGAGCTATTCCGCATTGAAGTGCCAGAAATTGGCGAGCAAATGCTAGATATCATGGGCGCTGCTCGTGATCCTGGTTCACGTGCAAAAATTGCTGTTAAGAGTAACGACAAGCGTATCGATCCTGTTGGTGCTTGTGTTGGTATGCGTGGTTCACGTGTACAAGCTGTTTCTGGTGAACTTGGTGGTGAGCGTGTTGACATCGTTTTGTGGGACGAAAACGTTGCACAGTTCGTTATTAATGCAATGGCGCCTGCTGAAGTTGTTAGTGTAATCGTCGATGAAGACGAAAACTCAATGGACTTAGCGGTTGAAGAAGACAACCTAGCGCAAGCAATTGGTCGTAATGGTCAAAACATTCGTTTAGCAAGCCAACTAACTGGTTGGAACCTAAATGTTATGACAGTTGCAGAGCTTAAAGAAAAGCATTCAGCTGAAGACAACAAGATTGTTGACGTATTTACTAAAGAGCTAGATATCGATTCAGATTTCGCTCAGGTATTGGTTGACGAAGGTTTCACTTCATTAGAAGAAATCGCTTACGTACCAGTCAATGAATTATTAGAAATTGATGGGTTTGATGAAGACCTAGTGAATGAATTGCGTGAACGCGCTAAAAACTCACTAACTACATCAGCATTAAAAGTTGAAGAATCATTAGATGGTGTTGAACCAGCTGACGATTTATTAGCCCTGGAAGGCTTAGAGCGTCATCTTGCATTTGTATTGGCAAGTAAAGGTGTTGTTACTTTAGAAGATTTAGCAGAGCAAGGCGTCGATGATTTAGAAGGCATCGAAGAATTAAGTGCTGAGCATGCAGGCGAGCTTATTATGGCTGCGCGTAACATTTGTTGGTTTAGCGACGAGCAAGAATAAGTATTACCAATATTAAGTGTGTAAGAGATTGATCTCACATTAGATAAAATTGGTATACGGCAAGGGGAATTATTACTATGTCAGAATTAACAGTCAAAAGCTTGGCTACAGAGATCGATGCACCGGTTGAACGTGTTATCGAACAACTAGCAGAAGCAGGGTTCAAGAAAAGCCCAAATGACAGCGTGTCATTAGAAGAAAAGCAAGCCTTACTTGAATTACTATCAGGTCAGCACGGCGGTGAAGCAACGCCAAAGAAAATGACTTTACAACGTAAAACGAAATCTACCTTAAAAGTAGGTTCTGGTGAAAAAGGTCGTACTGTTAACGTGGAAACACGTAAAAAGCGTACCTATGTTAAACGTGATCCAGCAGAGCTAGCTGAACAAGCAAAAGCTGAAGAAGAAGCACGTGCAGCTGAGCAAGCAAAAGCTGATGAAGAAGCACGTATCGCTCGTGAAGCCGCACAGCAAAAAGCCGCTGAAGAAAAAGCGAAACTTGAAGAAGCTAAGCGTATTGAAAAAGAAGCGGCTGATAAAGCTGCTGCTGAAGCTAAAGCACGCGCTGAAGCGGCTAAAGCTGAAGAAAATCCAGTTGAAGCGGCAAAAGCTGCTGAACTAGCTAAAGAAGAAGAAGCGCTAAAACAACGTCAAGCTGAATTATTAGCTGCAAACGTTAAA
This sequence comes from Psychrobium sp. nBUS_13, assembly GCF_051201665.1. Lineage (GTDB taxonomy): Bacteria > Pseudomonadota > Gammaproteobacteria > Enterobacterales > Psychrobiaceae > Psychrobium. Next base: position 1,633,861 of record NZ_CP179210.1, read on the forward strand.
GCGGCTGCTGAACAAGAAGCTATCGCTGCTAAAAAACTTGCTGAAGAAAACGCAGCACGTTGGGCGTCAGAAGAAAAAGCACGTAAAGAAGCTGAGAAAAAAGCTGATTACCATACAACATCTTCTGAATATGCTCGTGAAGCTGAAGACAAGCAAGATTCTCAAGAAGAATCTCGCGGTCGTAAGAAGAAAGCGAAGAAAGGCAAAAAAGAAGCACCTAAGCCAGCACATCGCGGCCGTGGTAAAAAAGGTACATTAAGTGCACCGACTTCTATCAAGCAAAGCTTCGATAAATCTGCCGTTGTTGCTAAATCTGAAATTCGTATCAGTGAAACTATCTCAGTATCTGAATTGGCATCTAAAATGTCAGTTAAGGCAACTGAAGTCATCAAAAACTTAATGAAGATGGGCGTAATGGCGACCATTAACCAAGTGCTTGATCAAGAAACTGCTGAGCTTATCTGTGAAGAAATGGACTACAAAGTAGTACTAGTTCGTGAAAACGAATTAGAGCATTCAGTACTTGCAGAGCGTGGCGACCAAGGTGATATGAAGAGTCGTGCGCCAGTTGTTACTATCATGGGGCACGTTGATCACGGTAAAACATCATTACTTGATTACATCCGTAAAGCGAAAGTTGCTGCTGGCGAAGCCGGTGGTATCACGCAGCACATTGGTGCATATCACGTAGACGTTGATGGTTCGATGATCACGTTCTTAGATACTCCAGGACATGCCGCGTTTACCGCGATGCGTTCACGTGGTGCTAAAGCGACTGACGTTGTAATCATTGTTGTTGCTGCTGATGATGGCGTTATGCCACAGACTAAAGAAGCGGTTGAACATGCTAAAGCCGCTGGTGCACCAATCATTATTGCTGTAAACAAGATGGATAAAGAAGGCGCAGACCCAGATCGTGTTAAAAACGAACTGTCTGCACTAGACGTTATTCCTGAAGAGTGGGGCGGTGACGTTCAGTTCTGTCACGTTTCAGCTAAAGCTGGTACTGGTGTTGATGCATTATTAGAATCAATTCTAATGCAAGCAGAGTTACTTGAATTACGTGCAACCGACGAAGGTCATGCTGCTGGTGTTGTTATCGAATCTCGCCTTGATAAAGGTCGTGGTCCTGTTGCAACAGTATTGGTTCAAGAAGGTACACTAAACCACGGCGATATTATTCTGTGTGGATTAGAGTATGGCCGTGTTCGTGCGATGCGTGATGAAAATGGTCATGAAATTAGAACAGCTGGCCCAAGTATTCCTGTTGAAATTCTTGGTCTATCTGCTGTGCCTAAAGCGGGTGACGAAGCTACAGTGGTTTCTGACGAACGTAAAGCACGTGAAGTTGCACTTTACCGTCAAGGTAAATTCCGTGACCTTAAACTAGCACGTCAACAAAAAGCTAAGTTAGAAAACATGTTCTCTAACATGACTGCTGGCGAATGTTCTGAACTAAACGTTATCTTAAAAACTGACGTTGAGGGTTCATTAGCAGCGATTGCAGATTCACTAGAGAAATTATCTACTGAAGAAGTTAAAGTTAATATTATCAGCCGTGGTGTTGGTGGTATTACTGAAACTGACGCAACGCTTGCTGCTGCTTCTAATGCAATCATGCTTGGTTTCAACGTACGTGCTGATGCAACTGCACGTAAAGTTATTCAAAACGAAAACTTAGATATGCGTTACTACAGCATCATCTATGAATTGATTAACGAAATCAAATCAGCAATGAGTGGTTTACTTGCTCCTGAGTTCAAACAAGAAATCATTGGTCTTGCTCAAGTACGTGAAGTATTCCGTTCACCTAAGTTCGGTGCAATCGCTGGTTGTATGGTTACTGAAGGTATCGTTAAGCGTACTAACCCAATCCGCGTATTACGTGACAATGTTGTTATCTACGAAGGCGAATTAGAATCTCTACGTCGCTTTAAAGATGATGTACAAGAAGTACGTAATAATATGGAATGTGGTATCGGCGTTAAGAACTACAACGACGTTAAAGTTGGTGATCAAATCGAAGTATTTGAAATCATTGAGATAAAACGTTCACTATAACGTTATAAATTACGTTATTAATTAAGATGGGGGCCTTAGCCCCCATCTGTGTTTCTCAAACTTTAAAAAGAGAAGCACCATGAGGAGAAAATATGGCTAGAGAATTTAGTCGCAGTCGCCGTGTGGCGCAGCAAATACAAAAAGAGTTAGCTCAAATCGTATCACGTGAAGTGAAGGCGAATGAGCTTGGCATGATTACAATTAACGAAGTTGATCTATCAAGTGATTTATCTTACGCGAAAGTTTACTTTACGATTTTAAATGACGATGCTGAAAATATTAAATCAGCCATCACGCGTTTAAACGATCAAGCACCATTACTGCGTAGCATGATGGGCAGTGCAATGCGTTTGCGTATCGTACCAGAGCTGAAGTTTTACTATGACAAGTCATTAAGCGAAGGTATTCGAATGACGTCTTTAGTGAACCAAGCTGTTCGTAAAGATAAAGAAAATAACCCTGAACTTGACGCTGATAGCGAGTCAGAGGACAAGTAATGGCTCGTAAGCGTAAAGGACGTCCGTTGAACGGCGTATTGTTGTTAGATAAAGCAACAGGTCACAGTTCAAATGACATGCTACAAAAAGTTAAACGACTGTATGGCGCGCAAAAAGCTGGCCATACCGGTGCTTTAGATCCATTAGCAACGGGCATGTTACCCATTTGTCTAGGTGAAGCCACCAAGTTTTCACAATATTTACTTGAAAGTGACAAACGTTACCGCGTTATTGCAAAGCTCGGTGAACGTACTGACACATCAGATAGCGATGGTGAAGTAGTTGAGACGCGTGATGTCAATTTTAGCAACGAAACATTACTTGAAAAGCTTGAGTTTTTCCGCGGCAAGACTAAACAAGTTCCTTCAATGTTTTCAGCGTTAAAGCATCAGGGTAAGCCGCTGTATCACTATGCTCGTCAAGGTATAACCATTGAACGCGAAGCGCGTGATATTGAAGTGTTCGAGTTGTTATTCATTCGCCATGAAGGTGACGAGTTAGAGCTAGAGATTCATGTGAGTAAAGGCACCTACATTCGTACTATTATTGACGACTTAGGTGAAATGCTTGGTTGTGGTGCACATATTACTATGTTGCGTCGTCTTGAAGTCGCCACTTATCCGCAAGATAAAATGATTTCATTAACGAAGTTACAAGCGTTATTTGACCAAGCGACAGATGAAGACGTATCGCCTGCGGTCTATCTTGATCCTCTGCTATTGCCAATGGATAGTCCCGTTGACAACTTTCCCGTCGCGCATATCAGTGACGAGTTAAGTGTCAACGTGCTGCATGGCAATGCTGTGCCTATGGCTGGTTTTAGTGAGGGTGAGTTAGTACGCATGACCGTTGGTGACGCGGCACGCTTTATTGGCGTTGGCGTTATTGATAATCAAGGACGCGTACAACCTAAACGTTTAGTGGTTGAACACTAATACCTGTTTCAGTTAATTTAAGGCCTAGCAGTTGTCTGCTAGGCCTTTTTTATGCAATTCACGTTAACCAATTAATCGTGTTTTTACCGATGTTTTGAAGGTTTTACCAATAGGATGTAAGCGACCGCTATTGAGTAATAATGTTCTTGCTATTGGCGAGTCAGACTTTGCATTGCCTGCGTTGTTTTGGCGTAGTTGGATTTGATAAACCGCTTTATTTAATGCCTTTAAAAAACGCTCCTGTCGAAAGGGTTTAAGTAAATAATCACAAACCGACAATTCAAAACTCTCAAGGGCAAATTGTCGATGTGCTGACGTGATAATAACTTGCGGAATTGTTTCAAGGCTTTGCAATAGTTCGATTCCGCTGAACCGTGGCATGTTAATATCGAGAAACATTATATCAATCTCATTGTTATACCAATTGCATTAAGTAAGTGATCTTGTTGTGCGTAGAGCAAATCAGCTAAAACAAGGCGCTCGATTGACTAATCGCTGGCTATTAGGATTGAGAGCAACGCCATGTTAGTTAATTTTAACAAGTACAAGTGGGCAAATATTTAATGCAATTGGTATTATGCAATAAATCAATGGCTTGTGCAGCGTTATATCCTTGATGAATTGTGCTTACAAAGTTAACCTCAGCTAGGTAATCAATGACAATTTCGTGCGCTAAAGGCTCATCGTCGACGATTAACACGGACAGTTTATGCATTATTGCCCTCGCTGGAGGCTGTCGAGTCTAGATTTATTGTCAATTGTGCAACAAATGTTTGCGACATTTCGGATAATTCAAGTTGATAGCGCTGTGGGTAAATCAATTCCAGTCGCCTAATCAAATTAGAAAGACCAAGACCATAGGTTATCGGCGCATTTTCACTGCTATGTGATAGTGAATTTACACATCGAAACGCAAGCTGATTATTGGATAGTGCAATATCAATGGTCAGTTGTGCGTCATTATTGCTCAATTCCATTCCGTGCTTAAACGCATTCTCTATCAAAATGATTAATAGTAAAGGCGCTACAGGTGCTTGTTCATCGTCTAAGCGACTAGTTACATGAATATTACGATGGTCCGCGAGTCTAATGGATTGTAAGCCGATGTAGTCATTGATGTAATCGACTTCTTGGCTAATGGGTACCAATGGCTCTTGTGCTTGATAAACTACATAGTGCATTAATTCAGCTAATTGAAGAATAACCTCCGGCGTTTGATCTGATTTTTTTCGAGATAACGCATAAAGATTATTGAGAGTATTAAATAAAAAATGGGGATTGATTTGTTGTTTGAGTAATTGTAAATCAGTTTGAGTATTGTGCTGTTTCAGTCTTACTAGGGCATTACTTTTTGATGCCACTCTACTATCGTAATAATAGGAAGACTGATCACTAATACGGTCAAAAATACACGAGTATTTGCCCAGTCAAATGGATTAGCTTCAACGGCGGGGATAATAGGTTCTCCCATCGCGTTAATTGGAAGCAAAAGATAAAGACTCATTAGAATAGGTGTCAAAAGCACCGCCAAACTAATTGCAGCAGCCGAGTAAGGAATAAACCCGAACGGTTTCAGTATGCGCTTTATGAGCACATGGCGATTGAGCCTGTAAAATAGATAACCACACATAAATAATGTAAATAGCTGAGCGGTTAGACCAATAAATATTGGCCAATGTTGATAAACATTCGAAAAGTTAACCGACGATGGTACCGAATTACTTTTAGACCATAATGCAAGATCAGAAGTAATCAATAAGCCAAGATAGCAAGAAACCGCTGCTAGCAATGCGACAACTAGCGTATCCATACTTAGCGATTTTATGATTTGTAAAAAGCGGTTTTCCCCCTGAGAAAATCCACTCAGCAAAAAGAGCAGTTCAAAGAGTGCGCCAGCTGTTGATATAAGAAATGGAGCGCTAATTAATTGTTCCGTCCTCATGAATATTGCACAAGGATAGAATAAAAAAATCAGCAAGCCACTGCATTTCAACATCATTGTGATATTGAGGTGCACAGGCAATAGATTGTGAAGATGCTTAAAAAGATAGCAGGCAATGAAAGGATCAGTCCACCACATATTATAGAAAATTAATGTACGAGAATTCGTACCACTGATCGTCAGTTAATTGCCACAGACTCAAGCATAATGTAAATGCAAAAATTGGCAGGACATTGATGATTACGTGGATTATCGGCGATTTAACGTTAGTAGCTGTCATCACTTTATAGTCTCTATAACTCACTTAATTGTCACGAAAATAATGATAAAGGGGTAATTTAAGATGACCAACGGACATGAACTCGATTGGTCACGTGTTTTATATCGGTGGCCATTCTTACATATTATTTTAGAATATAAGTCCATAGCATGATGTTCATTCAACCAATGAGGAACAAACATGACTATTTTTTCTAAACACTTAATTGTCGCAACAGCCATGCCCACGCTATTAACTGGGTGTGATACCACACAAAGCTATGAACAACCATTGTCTATTAACGCGCCATGCTTAGTCCATAAAAATACATTTTGTATCGCAAAACCCCATCCAATAAAACCGCTTATTGCCAGCGCGAGTTATGATAAAACCGTCAAAATTTGGCAGCAAAACACAGGTGAGGTTATTCAAAAACTAGCTCATCCTGATGGCGTCCCCGCGTTAGCGTTTAGTCCTGATGGCAAATACTTAGTGACTGGAAGTTATGACAATGTTGTGCGTTTATGTGATCTTCAATCCGGTAGGTTAATAAGATCTTTGAACGGCCATACGCAAATCGTGTGGAGTACTTCATTTGCGCCTGATGGCAAGTCATTCGCTAGTGTTGGTGCTGACGATACTATTTGGTTGTGGAATTTTGACACAGGTAAAGGTAAAAAGCTGGGTCAACATGACGGCGACGCTTGGGGCGTAACTTACAGCCCAGATAGCAAATACGTACTTTCTTCAGGAGAGGACGATCTCATTAAAATATGGCAGATCAGTAATGGCAATTTAGTCAATACGCTCGATGCGCATACTGGCGCGGTACTAAATATAGTGTTTAGCCATGATGGTACAAAAATGGCCTCAGGTGGTGATGACTACACTATAAAGCTCTGGAACACCCAAAACTGGGACGTAACCTCGACATTCTCCGGTAATGTCTATTCAGTATATGGTTTGGCGTTTAGTCCCGATGACAAATTGTTAGTGAGCGGTGGACGAGATAAAGGGTTATTTGGGGAGTTTTTGCAATATCACTTTGATTATAAAAGTGACGAAAACTCAGTAACGATGCAGATGTGGGATTTAGAACAAAAGACGCTAGTAAAGCAATTTAATGGCCATTCCGACAACGTCAATAATATTGAATTTAGCCGCGATGGACAGTTTATTATCAGCTCAGGTGCTGATGGTAAGGTGATCTTTTGGGATGCTAAAAAATTAACACTATTAAAATTAATCAATTACGATAGAATGCACGTCACTTACATGGAAGAATTAAAGATGATATCCCGATGAAAAACATGTCTTTATTAACAGTGACAACGTTAGGTCTATTAATGAGTGGTTGTTCTACAACTCAAACAGCGCCGACGTCACTTGAAAGCTATAGCAAAGTCGTTAGAGCAGGTTTTGTGAGTTTCAAACAAGGTGGAATGCGCCACCGAGCGTTTGCGGTAGGAAGAATTGGACGGCGTGATTTCTTTGGTTTTGGCCACCGTTATAAAAGTGTTGAAAAAGCCGAAGAACGTGCATTAAAAGAATGCTACAAGAGCGCCGGTCGCTATAAAGATAAAGTCATATGCTTTATCTACTTTAGTGAATAAAGTCAGTCAGGTAATCAGAATCGCATTTAGCTATGAAATAACTTGTAAGTTGCATTTTTGCTGGTATTATACCGCGCTCGATGTGTAGCTGAATTAGTGATCGGCTACATGAATTTAAACCTTATAAACATTGGAGTTTATTATGTCACTAAGCGCTACTCAAACAGCTGAAATCATCGCAGAATTCGGCCGTGATGCAAACGATACTGGTTCTTCTGAAGTTCAAGTTGCTTTGTTAACTGCACAAATCAACCACCTTCAAGGTCACTTCAAAAAGCACATTCACGATCACCATTCACGTCGTGGTCTATTACGCATGGTTTCTAGCCGTCGTAAGCTTCTTGATTACCTAAAGCGTAAAGACGTTACTAAGTACCAAGCAACAATTGAAAAACTAGGTCTACGTCGTTAATCGACTCTCAACCTTGTTTGATTAAAGGAGCCTTTGGCTCCTTTTTTTATGCCTGAAATATTGCCTATTTGAAAGTGTCTGTTTATTGACTTGTTGTCGGATTGTTGACGCGCTGTTAAATTTGATTTGAATTTAATGTCAATCAAGGGAATAATTATGAAATTATATGCAGTGAAATTGATTATCTTACTGAGTTTATTTTTTTGTACAAACGTCAGTGTTTGCAATGAAATATGAAAAGGTATATTTAGATTGCGAAATTAAATGTACGAATACAAAAGATTTAATTGCTGGTTTTTTACAAACCGAATACTTGAAAAGTTTTGCGACCGAGAAAACTTTATTTATTCTAAGAGAGGATGGGATTGAAATTGACTCAATAACATATAGAGACTTTATTCAACAATTCAACAATTCTAATAAACATCAATCTGTTAAAAACTCTGCTTACTTATCAAAGAAAAAACCTAGATACGAAGCTAAAAGGCGTTACGATGGTGCCTTAGCATGCGAGAATGATAGAGATTATGATTGTGAAGCTTGGGACGATTGGCCTTGATATAGCAAAATATACCTTCCATCTATTTTCCGTGAATAAAATGGGAAGGTTGATTAAGAAAAAACAGTTAAAAAGGAAACAAGTATTGGCTTACTTCGCAAAATTAGAGCCTTGCTTAATAGCAATGGAAGCGTGCGGTGGTGCTAACTACTGGGCTCGAGAGTTGATTGCTTTGGGTCACGAGGTAAAACTCATCGCTCCACAGTATGTTAAGCCTTTCGTAAAAGGCAATAAAAACGATTTCAACGATGCTGAAGGCATTACTGAAGCGGCTCACGACCAAATATGCGATTTGTGCCGATCAGATGCATTGAGCAACAAGATATTCAGAATTTTCACCGCCAACGTGAGCGTATAAAGAAACAGAGAAAAGCGTTAGTGAGCCAAATTCGTGGTCTACTTGCCGAATATGGCATTGTCATTGATAAAGGTCTAAAAGCGGTACGAGAAGCGCTTCCTGAAATACTGGAAGACTTTGAAAACAATTTAACATGTCTAACGCGGGATTTGTTTGCTCAATTACTTGAGGAACTAAAAGTGATAGAGCAGAGGTTTCGTGGTTGTGAGAAACGGATAATAACGCTTAATAAGGATAATGATACCAATTGCATTAAATATTTGCCCACTTGTACTTGTTAAAATTAACTAAAATGGCGTTGCTCTCAATCCTAATAGCCAGCTATTAGTCAATCGAGCGCCTTGTTTTAGCTGATTTTCTCTACGCACAACAAGATCACTTACTTAATGCAATTGGTATAAAAGAGTAAACCCTTTACTTCAGTTGCAAAAGACAAGTTAATCGGATGGTAAGATAGGTCAGACCGGCTCATGAAAACCCTGTTCGCTGCATCGGCTTCTAATAAAGCCGTAAGGATGATGAGGATCATGAGAGCAAATAACCATCGGGGCCAGGAGAAAATAAAATTCTCCAAAAATAGGCCGGATATATGAGAGCAATTATTTTTCTCTTACATCATTGATTAAATGTCTTGTAAACGGAGTGGGTCCATATATGTAGCGTAATGAGACAAATTTTCACTGTCGCCAACAAAGAGTTTTATGACGGCTTGCGTAATCGCTGTTTGTTATCCATCACTATTATTTTTGCGGTGTTGTCGGTCGGACTCACTTATTTTGGGCGCGGCTGCATCTGGCACCGTCGGTTTAACATCGTTATCAACCACCATTGCTAGTTTGGCGAGCCTTGCGGTTTTTCTCATTCCGTTGATTGCATTATTGCTGAGTTATGACAGCTTTATTGGCAGCGCAACCTTGTTAGGCCTTAGCTTCACCGCTATTTCCTATCTCATTAGTTTAATTTCCAGCGAAAAATCAAAAGCCGCTGGTGGCGCGTTAATTACATGGTTTTTGTTTGCGCTTGTATTTTATCTCGGACTGCTCGCGTTACTCGTCGGGACTGAAAGTAGTTTAAGTCAAACAACACTCAGGCAATTGATGATGCTTAATCCGGCCGATGTGTGTCGATTGGTTAATCTTGCAGGCCTTGATAGCAGTGACGTCAATGGTGCATTAGCGGTGGCGATTAATGCGAACTTGTCACAAGTTCATTTTTTGTCGGTATTGCTGGCGTGGATTGCCATTCCGCTAACCATCACTTCATTTATTTTTAAAAATAAAAAATTATAAAGGTGTTTATTATGTTTATTAATTGATTAGCTGCGTCGCTTATCATCATGTTGAGTATTGTCGGTTGTTCTCAAGAAACTGAGCAACAAAAAATGTTGCATCAAGCGGTGGCAATAGAAAGCGGTGATGAATGTCATTTGTGTGGCATGCTCATCTCAAATTTTCCGGGCCCTAAGGGGGAATGGTTTCGAAATGGCGTGACAGAGGCAGACGGTAATGCGGTAAAAAAATTTTGTTCCACACGCGATATGTTTAGTTTTTATCTCGATCCTGAAAATACTCGGAACGTAACAAGCATTTTAGTGCACGACATGAGTAAGGCGCCGTGGGATGCACCCAATGATGGTTATTTCGTTGATGCTCACAAAGCATGGTTTGTTGTTAACTCGTCACAAAAAGGCGCGATGGGTAAAACACTCGCTAGCTTTCTCAACAAGGTTACGCTCAAGCATTTGCAAGTGAATTTGGCGGTCAAGTATTAGACTTTAAGGCCATTAAACTCTCTGTGCTATAGCTTATTTTACGCTTTGAGCAATAGAGTCTTTTAATACATAAGTTCTCACCGTATACTATGCCGAGAAAATTCAAAGATGACTAAAGACAAAGGAAATTCAATCAGTGAATCCTACAATTAAAAGCTTTAAATATGGTCAACATAATGTGACCATCGAAACTGGCGCTATCGCGCGTCAAGCAGACGGTGCAGTATTAGTAAACATGGACGACACAGTTGTTATGGTTACTTGTGTTGCGAAAAAGAAAGCGGTAGAAGGCCGTGACTTTTTCCCACTAACTGTTAACTACCAAGAGCGTACTTACGCTGCTGGTAAAATCCCTGGTGGTTTCTTCAAGCGTGAAGGCCGTCCAAGTGAAAACGAAACGCTTATCGCACGTCTAATCGACCGTCCGGTACGTCCGTTATTCCCTGCTGGTTTCTTAAATGAAGTACAAATCATTGCAACAGTAGTATCTGTTAACCCAGAAGTTAACCCAGATATCGCTGCTATGATCGGTACATCGGCTGCTATCTCACTAGCTGGTTGTCCGTTCAACGGCCCAATCGGTTGTGCTCGTGTTGGTTACATCGATGGTCAATACGTACTTAACCCTACAAAAACTGAATTAGAAACAAGTCAACTTGACCTTGTTGTTTCTGGTACAGACAGTGCTGTATTAATGGTTGAATCAGAAGCCCAAATGCTTTCTGAAGAAGTAATGCTTGGCGCTGTAACCTTTGGTCACGATGCACAACAAGTTGTAATCGAAGCGATTAAAGAATTAAAAGCTGAAGCTGGCAAGCCTGCATGGGATTGGACTGCTCCAGTAAATGACGAAGCACAAGTTGCTAAAATCAAAGAATTAAGTGAAGCGCGTTACGTTGAAGCTTACCAAATCTCAGACAAGATGGATCGTAAAGATGCTATCGACGTGATTACTGGTGACGTTGTTGCTGCATTAGTTGAAGACAATGCAGATGTAGATACTAAGAAAGTATCTGAAATCGCACACGATGTTGAAAAAGACGTAGTACGTTCACGCATTATCTCTGGCGCACCTCGTATCGATGGTCGCGATCCTGAAATGATTCGTGCACTAGACGTAATGACTGGCGTTCTTCCACGGACTCACGGTTCAGCCGTATTTACTCGTGGTGAGACTCAAGCATTAGTCACTGCAACACTTGGCACTGAACGTGACGCACAGCGCATCGACAGCATCATGGGTGAAGTAACAGACACGTTCATGATGCACTACAACTTCCCACCATCATGTGTTGGTGAGACAGGTATGGTTGGTTCTCCTAAGCGTCGTGAAATCGGTCACGGTCGTCTAGCTAAACGTGGTGTTCTTGCGGTTATGCCGTCTAAAGAAGAATTCCCATACGCTGTACGTGTTGTATCGGAAATCACTGAATCTAACGGTTCAAGCTCAATGGCTTCTGTATGTGGTACATCGTTAGCGCTTATGGATGCTGGTGTTCCAATTAAGGCTTCTGTTGCTGGTATCGCAATGGGTCTAGTAAAAGAAGGCGACGACTTCGTTGTTCTTTCTGATATCTTAGGCGATGAAGATCACCTAGGTGACATGGACTTTAAAGTAGCGGGTTCTACCGACGGTATTACTGCACTACAAATGGATATCAAAATCGAAGGTATCACTAAGAACATCATGGATATCGCACTAAACCAAGCAAAAGCTGCTCGTTTACACATCTTAAGTGTAATGGACGAAGCAATTGCTGGTGCACGTGAAGATGTTTCTGAGTTCGCACCTCGCATTACTACAATGAAAGTTGCTACGGACAAAATCCGTGACATCATTGGTAAAGGCGGCGCAACAATCCGTGCACTAACCGAAGAAACTGGTTGTGTAATTGAGATTGAAGACGACGGTACAGTGAAAATTGCATCAACTGACAGCAACAAGTCGAAAGACGCTATTGCTCGCATCGAAGCAATCACGGCTGAAGTTGAAGTTGGCAAAATTTACCACGGTGCTGTTAAACGCATCGTAGATTTTGGCGCATTCGTTGAAGTACTTCCTGGTAAAGATGGTCTAGTACACATTTCTCAAATCACCGAAGAGCGTGTAGAGAAAGTAACTGACTTCTTGAAAGAAGGTCAAATGGTAGACGTGAAGGTTCTAGAAATCGATCGTCAAGGCCGTGTACGTTTAAGCATGAAAGATGCTAAACCTGCTGCCGAAGCACCAGCTGCTGAGTAATTAACTGATTAGTTAATTCTTAAGTGAATGAAAGCCTGCACAGCGAAAGTTGTGCGGGCTTTTTTGTGTCTTAATTTTAAGAGGGACGACTCATTAAGGTTCTACTTAAATATCACAATCGTCAAGGCCGTGTACGTTTAAGCATGAAAGATGCTAAACCTGCTGCCGAAGCACCAGCTGCTGAGTAATTAACTGATTAGTTAATTCTTAAGTGAATGAAAGCCTGCACAGCGAAAGTTGTGCGGGCTTTTTTGTGTCTTAATTTTAAGAGGGACGACTCATTAAGGTTCTACTTAAATATCACAATCGTCAAGGCCGTGTACGTTTAAGCATGAAAGATGCTAAACCTGCTGCCGAAGCACCAGCTGCTGGGTAATTAACTGATTAGTTAATTCTTGAATAAATGAAAGCCTACGTTGTGAATGCAACGTGGGCTTTTTTGTGTTTAAATTTTAAGAGGGACGACTCATTAAGGTTCTACTTAAATATCACAATCGTCAAGGCCGTTTACGTTTAAGCATGAAAGATGCTAAACCTGCTGCCGAAGCACCAGCTGCTGAGTAATTAGCTGATTAGTTAATTCTTGAATAAATGAAAGCCTACGTTGTGAATGCAACGTGGGCTTTTTTGTGTTTAAATTTTAAGAGGGACGACTCATTAAGGTTCTACTTAAATATCACAATCGTCAAGGCCGTGTACGTTTAAGCATGAAAGATGCTAAACCTGCTGCCGAAGCACCAGCTGCTGAGTAATTAACTGATTAGTTAATTCTTAAGTGAATGAAAGCCTACGTTGTGAATGCAACGTGGGCTTTTTTGTGTTTAAATTTTAAGAGGGACGACTCATTAAGGTTCTACTTAAATATCACAATCGTCAAGGCCGTGTACGTTTAAGCATGAAAGATGCTAAACCTGCTGCCGAAGCACCCGCTGCTGAGTAATTAACTGATTAGTTAATTCTTAAGTGAATGAAAGCCTACGTTGTGAATGCAACGTGGGCTTTTTTGTGTTTAAATTTTAAGAGGGACGACTCATTAAGGTTCTACTTAAATATCACAATCGTCAAGGCCGTGTGCGTTTAAGCATGAAAGATGCTAAGCCTGCTGCCGAAGCACCAGCTGCTGAGTAATTAGCTGATTAGTTAATTCTTAAGTGAATGAAAGCCTGCACAGCGAAAGTTGTGCGGGCTTTTTTGTGTCTTAATTTTAAGAGGGACGACTCATTAAGGTTCTACTTAAATATCACAATCGTCAAGGCCGTGTGCGTTTAAGCATGAAAGATGCTAAGCCTGCTGCCGAAGCACCAGCTGCTGAGTAATTAGCTGATTAGTTAATTCTTGAATAAATGAAAGCCTACGTTGTGAATGCAACGTGGGCTTTTTTGTGTTTAAATGCAGCATATCGAACCTGTAAATGGCTGTTTTGATATTTATCATAATTTACTTAATGGGCTAACCACTCCGTTAGCGCCAGCTTGAATGACGTGAGTATATATTTGTGTTGTTCTAATATCTGTATGTCCTAATTGCTCTTGAATAGTGCGAATGTCTGAACCTGTTTCCAATAGGTGTGTTGCAAATGAATGCCTTAACGTATGTGATGTTACATGTTTAAAAATTTGTGCTTGCTTCGCCGCTTGTTTAATCGCCTTTTGAAATGTTGTCTCGTTAATATGATGGCGTCTAATACTGCTAGTACCTGGCTCGCAGCTTAATTTATATGAAGGGAACAGGTAGTGCCATAAAAAATCGAATGGCGCATTTGGGTATTTATGAGACAAGGCATAAGGTAGTTTAACACCGCAGTATTCTTTGTTGCTCACATCTAAATTAAAATATTTATTAGCCAGTGTTATTTGATTTTTCAATGGTTCTTGCAGTTCTTTTGCTAAAGTAACCCTACGGTTTTTTCCTCCTTTGGCATTGTGGATTGAAAGCGTGAAGTAATTAAAGTCAATATCTTTGATCCTAAGCCTAATCGCTTCCATCAACCTAAGTCCACTGCCATACATTAACTTTGCTAGCAAATCATACTTTGGCGGCATTTGCACAAATAAACGGCGCACCTCATCTTGCGTTAATACGACGGGTAGTTTTCGCTGCTTGTTACTCCGGTGAAACCTAAGTGAAGGATCTAAAGGCTGCTTAACGATTTCTTGATAAAGATACACTAATGCATTCAACGCTTGCGACTGTGTACTCGCGGCTACTCCTCTTCGGACAGTCAAAAACGTCAGGAAATTTTCTACTTCTCTGTCGCCAAGAGATGATGGGTGTTGCTTATTATGAAAGTTAATAAAAAACTTTATCCAATATAAGTAAGACTTAATGGTCAGTCTCGCATAATGTCGAGCTAGCATCACTTCCTTAATATGAGTGAGGAATGGTGAATTTTTCATACTAATACCTACTGTTTATTCATACAGTTTAATAGTGTAGGCGAAACTTGCGGCATTTGTATTAGATTTATAGGTAGAAAAACTTAATATTAAGGCTAATGTCGCCTAAGTACTTGTGCTTATTAAATTTATATATTATGTTGTTTTTATTTATCTACGTATTACTGCGAACATATATCGCAGTGTTTGCGGTAGAATAAGCTGTTAGAAGACTACGATGATATTCGAACCTAAGGTGCTATTAATTGAATCACCATATAAATCAGATCGCAGTACGGTAGTTGATGAAGTTAAATTATCTGATAACGGTTTAGATATTATTGTTGAGTCAAAGAGTTGGAAAATTAAAGCCAATTTTGACACATCATGGGGCTTTAGGGTTCTTGATGAAGGTGATTTAGGTGAGTTTTGGTCTGAATGCGATTTGACTAAAGGTTGGTGTTTTGAAGTAATTGAAGGTGGTTGGAACTCTTTAGAAAAAACGCGAGATCACTTCGTGACAGGCAAGCTTTATGAACCACGTGAATTTCTTATTATTGGTTTGAATGAGTGCGTATCAATCCTAGCTCATGAGCATCCAATAATTACTGAACTAGCGTCATCTAACAAGGTTGTAAACGCGGACAAATAACAGTTGGCTTTGTTCGTGCCTCACAAATTTTAGCCAACTATTATTAGCCGGTTATAACGGCGTTATGTTTCTAAGGAGTACTGTTGAATTTTTTTCAGAAATTTATTATTTGCGAAAGCACCGTAGTAATATCGATATTTTTGTATACTGGTCAGTTCATACATGCTGCGTTTCATTTTGCGTTAACTGTATATCTGGTAGTTAAACTTAAAGGTATTAAAACTTGACCAATGAAGGAGAAGAAACGTGGAATTGATTGGTGGGTTACTATTAGTATTGGTTATTATCGGTCACTTTGTTGAAGGCTTTGCCTTGATAAACTTTGTGCAATTCTTCAAGGGTAAAAAGACCTCGTTGGAAAAAATATCTGAGAAATATCAGGCATCAAAACATAACAAGTTTGTCAACAAGGACAAATTTTAGCTACGCATTTTGTGTTGCCGCTGCGCGTCAGTATCACACAAACTGCTTCACAAAAATTAGCCTGTTACAAAGGCGTTATGTTTACTAAGGAGTTGTACATGGATGTAGTTAAAGCGGTCACTTTGGCAGGGCGAGGAGTTCTGGCTGGTTTAGCGTTAGGTACATCTGCTTATGGCTTGTTCTTCCTTTCATTATCTTTTAAGGAAGACACTCCATTTAATTTAGGCGCTTTAATTGCCATTTTTGCAGGGTGTGCGTGTTTATTCCTTGCTATAACATTGAATAAAAAAGTGTGACATTGTGGCTGGCAAACATAACAAGAACCTGAAACCCGACAGATTTTACTGTCGCATTTTTTGCAATAAACAAAAGGCGCAAAACCTGCACCAGCAATCTGCGGTTTAGGTTGGCGTTAGCTACCCATTAATGAACATGGACGTAATA
Source organism: Psychrobium sp. nBUS_13 (assembly GCF_051201665.1). Lineage (GTDB taxonomy): Bacteria > Pseudomonadota > Gammaproteobacteria > Enterobacterales > Psychrobiaceae > Psychrobium. The sequence goes on from NZ_CP179210.1 coordinate 1,650,404, forward strand.
TGAAAGTTTTGTTTATCTTATCTATTATTTTCTTTTCTACATACAGCGATGCTGTTGTGAAGAGACATGATGTTCCTCCTGAAAATTATGTTCTTGATAAAATGCCTGAATACCTTATTGATATGCCCCATGAAGGGCATGGTGTATTAATAAATTCACAATGGGTTTTAACGGTAGCACACACTATTTTTTATGATTATGTCGGCAAAGATTTAATAATTGGTTCAAAAGCTTATGAAATAAAAAGCGTTCATATACATCCTGATTATACAGAACCTAATAAAAGTTTACTTAAAGGCGACTTAGCGCCTTTAATGACCTTTTTCAAATCTAGAAGTGATATTGCGCTCATCAAATTATCAACAAAGGTTAGTGGTGTTAAACCGATCAAAATATACAATGGCAAAAGTGAAAAAGGTAAAACAATAACTGTTTATGGTAAGGGGGCGACCGGAACCGGATTAACAGGGGAAAATATTGATACAAAATCACTTCGTGTAATAAACCAGTTTCAAAATGTAGTAGAAAATGCAGAAGGCAATTGGTTAGCATTCAAATTCGATGAACCGGAAAATGCATTACCACTTGAAGGTATGCATGGCTCTGGAGATAGTGGTGGGGCTTCTATCGTTATTCAACAAGGCATCCCCTTTCTTGTAGGTTTATCAAGTTGGCAATTTGGGCATGGTGATATATCAACTTTTAAAGGTGGTTTGTATGGTACTACTGCATATCAAGTTAGGGTATCGAACTACTATGACTGGATATCAGGTGTATTGGGTAGCTAACAAGTAACTAAAGCGGGACAAATAAAGCTTGGCTTTTGTCGCTGCGCTCAAAATTATAGCCAAGCTAATTATTTGCCCCTTAGTTGGGCGTTAGTGCGTCAAGCTAAGCTTGATGCATCTTGCAGGGTGTAAGTCCCTGTCGGGTAAGGTATAACCAACCACCTGTATCGAGTGTTGCGCCTTTGGCGGAGTGTGAGATTAGCGATTGCTTTTCGGCAGTGAGGACTGCATCACATGAACAATATTGGTGAAGCGTACACAGAGAATTATGTAGGCCATAGGGGATATCGTGTCCCTGAAGTGCTGGCATCGCTCCGATAAATATTAGATCTGACTGACGAGGTTTGTAACGCCATCGAAGTCCAAGCAAAGCAACCATTATTCATGAAAGTGAGCGGTGAGGTTGTGGCGAGTCAGCGGGGTTATCAAGCCGTGGCATGTATAAAGAGATGCATTGAGAACTTGAGAGATCCAAAGGTGTCCCATTAGGACGATGGTAGGGACGTTTAGCCAAAAGCAAAGCCAACGATGACCCTTTGGAAGTCAGATCAGCCCATAGTAGTCTGAGCAGGGGAAAGCCTTGTACATGGCGAAGGAGCTGACAGTTATATCCGGTATTAAGCCGCCACATAGTCCGGACAAAGTAGGGCTGGAATCACTATGACAACAACACTTAATGCCATCGCATTTAAAGCACAAACCCACCCCAAGCACAGATTTCAGAATTTATATGGATTGCTAAATACTGACAGTTTGTATCAAAGCTGGGGGCAACTCAATAAACATGCTAAACCCGGTATTGATGGCACTACCATGCCTAAATACAAGGAAAAGCTAACTGAAAATATTGATCGCTTAGGTCAACAACTCAAACATAAATGTTATCGAGTTAATGATATCAAGCGGATCTTTATCCCTAAATCTAATGGTAAATTAAGACCACTAGGTCTGCCAACGGTTGAAGACAAGCTCGTGCAACAAAGTGTTAGCCAGATCCTGCAAAGCATCTGGGAACAAGACTTTATGCGCAATAGTTATGGTTATCGACCGAATAAAAGTGCGCATCAAGCAGTGCATAGTTTGACACTAAATCTGCAATTCAAAGGTTACGGTTACATTGTCGAGGCTGATATTAAAGGCTTCTTCGATAATCTTGATCACGAATGGCTGATGGACATGTTAAAACAACGCATCGATGATAAGGCGATACTTAACTTAATTAATCAGTGGTTAAAAGCACGGATAAAATCACCTGATGGAGTCTACACCAAGCCATCTAGTGGCAGTCCACAAGGCGGAATTATCAGCCCTGTACTGGCTAATATTTATCTCCATTATGCACTAGACCTCTGGTTCGAAAAGAAAGTAAAACCGTCGATGCGTGGCAGAGCAATGATGATCCGCTACGCCGATGACTTTGTGTGTGCGTTTCAATTGGAAAGGGATGCAAAGCGCTTTTATAAGGTACTACCGAAACGATTAAAGAAGTTCAACTTAGACGTCGCAGAAGACAAAACATCGTTAATGCGCTTTAGCCGATTTCACGCTGGTCGAAAACGTCACTTCGTATTTCTAGGGTTTGAATTTTACTGGGGCACTGATTCAAACAGTAAACCAAGACTCAGACGGCGAACCGCTGTTGCGAAACAGAGGGCGAAGCTGAGTGAGTATTACCAATGGATTAAAAGCAAACGCTCGCTTAAATTGAAGCTATGGCTGCCGCAGTTAAGACGAAAACTCATGGGGTTTGTAAATTATTTCGGACTACCGGACAACAGCAGAAGTTTATCAAGCCTGCATGACTATGTTTTACATAGTCTGTATAAATGGTTGAACAGACGCAGTGGTCGGCGAAGTTATAATTGGAGTAATTTCAAGAAGATGTTAGAGTATTTTAAAATTGAGAGACCAAGCGTCAGCAAGCGATTTGTGCTGGTTGATTGGTACTAGGGTCGTGTTTTTACACGAGTGAATATATAACTGAAGAGCCGGATGCGGTAGTCCCGCACGTCCGGATCTGTGTGGGGTCGGCTCAGTAATGGGCCGCTCTACCACGATTACGTTTCGAGGATTCCGATGAAAGTTGTAAGTTTTGTTTTATTGTTCATTTCCATGTCTACTTTTGCTAAAGATATTAACTTAGAGAAATTTAAAGAACATGAAGTACCAAAAGGTAAAATTTGGCTCCTTGAGTCAGTAGAACCAGCAAACTGTAGAGTTTGCACATCTGATCTTAGAATTAATGGTGGTTTGGCGATTGGTACCAATAGTGAATTAACAATGTACGGAGAGTTTGAAATTTCATTTAACAGTAAATCTCATAGTTCTATTAAGCTATTTTCTGGTACTAAGTTTTGGTTGGGTGACTCTAGAACCGAGATAAAAGTAAAGCAATTGGCGGAATAAACGTATAACAAGTCAATTCAGCAGGACAAAAAACAGTTGGTTTTGCTCCTGCGTCGCTAATTTTAACCAACTATTTTTTGCCTCTGATTGAGGCGTTAGGCATACATGGAGTTTCCAATGAACTATACAGAATGGTTGATCAATAGCTTTCCTAAACTAAAAGAGGCTCCTAGTACGGAAACATTTTCGTATATACATCAAGCTAAGCTAGCATCAAAATTACAGTGTTGGTTTATTGATATATTATTAACAGTAGCTTTTATGGTTTGCTTTACTTTTATCATGTCATCCGTAGGTTATATCCCTTTTGAAAGTTATATTTACTGGGCAGGACTTGTCATTGTTTTAGCTATAAGTAAATATATCTCAGATAAAATTGAGCAAAAAATAATTAAAAACAAACTATATAAACTTGTTATTAAAAAGTATGCCTAACAAGCGCATTAAGCATGGGACTGCTAACAGTTTGCTCGGTTCCGCTCCGCTTCACATTTTAGCAAACTATTATCAGCCCCTTATGCGGGCGTTATGTAATCAGGAAGGTTTATGAAATATATTCTAGCATTGGCGCTATCTTTATTTATGGCTGGCACTAGTGCAAATAACTTAGGTGAGATTAAGGATGCAAACACTGAAATGACAAGAAATAATAAAATTAACTATATTGAAATTCCAGCACAAAATATTGTAGCTACTAAGGCTTTCTTTAGCGAAGTCTTTGGCTGGTCATTTGTTGACTATGGCCCAGATTATAGTAGTTTTGCTGCTCAAGGAGTTGACGGTGGTTTCTTTAAATCTGATTTAGTTGTTTCTACTAAAAATGGAAGCCCGCTAATTGTTTTATACAGTAATGAACTTGAAGCAACTCAAGATAAAATTCAGAAAGCAGGTGGTAAAATAGTTAAACCTACATTCTCATTTCCGGGTGGTAGAAGATTTCACTTTAGTGATCCAAATGGAAATGAGTACGCAGTTTGGTCTGAGTGATTACATAACAAGGCATTCAAACGGACAAAAAACAGTTGGCTTTTTGCTCGTACCTCACTTATTTTAGCCAACAATTTATTTGCCGCTTAATGCGGCGTTATGTATAAAGGATTAAGCAATGGAGTCAATTCCACCATACGAAGGAAAGCCAACTGTTTATCTTGATCAAAATGTTTTAGATTTTTTCACTAAACAAGGATTAGGTGAGTTTGGGCAATTACTTATAAAAGATTATCAAGTAGTTTATTCAGATGAAACGCTTAAAGAAATCCGTCGTTCTAAAGGGTTTGAAGAAAGCTTCCTTAACGTACTTAAAGACCTTAATGCTAACTATTTAAAATTAATTGTTGAGCAACCTCACTTTACAATTACTGATAAAGCGACAATAAGCGTGCGTGACCCTTTTGATGTTTATAAAGAGTATTGTGAAAATAGTGATGATGGTGTTGACATAGAACATGCAATGCAACAATGGTTGTTCAAATTTTCCGGTGGAAGAAAAGGTGATAGTTTAAATGATATTCATAAAGAACAAATTGCTGCATTCTCAGAGCTAATGGATTCAATAATGGAAAACTCTGACGAGTTACCCGAAGATGCTCAAAGACAATTAAAAATCTACACTAAGGAAATGACTTCTCAGTACAAAGCAACATTAGAAAAAACTGAAAGCATGATGCTTGAGAATATTGACGATGATAAAAATTGGGATGGTATTAAAGATTTCCGTTCACAGGTAGGAATCGGTCCTAAGCAACTTAATAATATCGAACCGCCAAATGTACTTGTCAAAATCTGGGATAAACTAAGAGCACTTCCAACTTATAGCCAAGCAAATATGGATATAGATGACTTATTTCAGCTAAAGCAGAATCCCATTTACCCAGAGCAGCCATATTTTAAACACCAAAAAGTGACGGGCATTTATAATATGTTAAACACTTTAGGATATTATCCCGATTCAAAAGTACACAAAGAAAGACGATTCATAGCGGCAACAAGTGATAATAGTCACGCATCAATAGCATCTTTTTGTAATTTCCTCTTATCCAACGACGAGCATTTTATTAAAAAGGTAAATGCCGCATATGAGTACCTTGAAATACCCACACTAGCGAAACATGTGGAGTTCAATTATGCATAACAAGTCGTTCAAAAAGGACAAAAAACAGTTGGCTTTTGCTCCTTCGTCGCTAATTTTAGCCAACTATTTTATTGCCTCTTAAAACGGCGTTGAGGCTGTAGAATTTATAAATCTTAGATTCCAGAGCCAAAAACTACGTTGATGAGAGTGATTTATTTCATAAATCACTCTCATACAACATTAGATTTCGCGTAGATGCGCGGTTTTTAGTGTAAATTAATCAAAATTTAATGGCTGTTTTTCTTGAATGATAAATTCTACAGCCTCGTTATATTTACCAAGGATTTTGGATGAACGTAAATAAATTTGTAGACTTAATTACGTCTATGGGAAAAGGGATACTAATGGGGATTGGCATTGGATGCGCACTTCTTGGTCTTTTTCTATTATCTTTTTCATATTCTAACGGCCAAGGATTAAATATTGGTGCATTTGTCGCGATTATTTCTGGCTCTGCTTGTATCCTTCTATCTCTCAACTCAAGTAAAAAACAGTTGTAGTATAGGTAAATATAACAAGCTGTTTAATTCGGACAAAATACAGTTGGCTGTGTTTCGTTCCTCAACATTTTAGCCAACAATATTTTGCCCATTAACGAGGGCGTTGAGGCTGTAGAATTTATAAATCTTAGATTCCAGAGCCAAAAACTACGTTGATGAGAGTGATTTATTTCATAAATCACTCTCATACAACATTAGATTTCGGGTAGATGCGCGGTTTTTAGTGTAAATTAATCAAAATTTAATGGCTGTTTTTCTTGAATGATAAATTCTACAGCCTCGTTATGTTGCAAAAGAAGGTTTTATGCATAAATTGATAGTATGCCTATTTATTTTATTTAGTTTTTCTACCAATGCGAACGAACTATGTCAATTAGTAGATGGTTCAAAGATCATTGCACAAGATAGTCAAAATACTTACCTAGGGAAGATTACTAATAGTTTTGATAGCGATTCTATCTTTAACGAGTTTGGTACTTATGGTAATGAATTTAGCGGCGACTCAATATGGAATGAATTCTCTACTTTTGGCAATGAATTTAATTCTGATTCTCCATTCAACGAGTTTTCAAGCTCCCCACCAATGATTATAAAAGACAAAAAAATCATTGGTTATTTGTCAGCTAATAAATCATTACAAAATGCAGTTAGTCCTAACATGCTTAAAGCAATGTGCGGTGATTAGTTGCAACATAACAAGCTAATTAATAAGGACAAAAAACAGTTTGCTGTTTTCGTTCCTCAACATTTTAGCAAACAATTTTTTGCCTGTTATTAGGGCGTTGAGGCTGTAGAATTTATAAATCTTAGATTCCAGAGCCAAAAACTACGTTGATGAGAGTGATTTATTTCATAAATCACTCGCATACAACATTAGATTTCGCGTAGATGCGCGGTTTTTAGTGTAAATTAATCAAAATTTAATGGCTGTTTATCTTGAATGATAAATTCTACAGCCTCGTTAAGTCTTCACGGAAGTATTGGTGAAAATTAATTGTTTAAGTGTTTAATCAGGAAGTCATCTTTAAGTAATGAAGTATTTTAAAACACCCGAGTTTCTTTTCGAAGTACTTGGGGAGAAACAATCAGTATTAGAGGTATCTTGCACAGTTATTTTTGCCCTACTTGGTAGCTGGATTATTTATTCCGTGGCAGGCATTGAATTGGGAAGCTGGCAAACAGTTGTAGCTTTTATACTAATAGTTGATGTACTAGCAGGGTGTATTGCGAACTTTAGTTTCGGCACTAATGAATTTTACTCTAAAAGGCCTAAAAATCGTCTTATATTTATTGCCATTCATATTCATATCTTGGTTATCGCATGGTTACTCTCTGAGCCAATGGCTGCTGCTTTGATTGTTTGGGGATTCACTATTGCTTCAGCATTTTTAGTTAATGCCTTAAAAGGAAAATCTATTCAGGGATTTATTGGCGCAAATTTAATGTGTTACGGTATATTGTTACTAATTTATTTGTCTCTTCCCGTATGGTTTTTGATGGTTAGTATATTCTTTATGATTAAAGTCCTGTTTAGTTTTTCAGTTGACCATTTTGATAAACAAACTAAAGTGGCAAGTGAAATATAACAAGCTAATTAATAAGGACAAAAAACAGTTGGCTGTTTTCGTTCCTCAACATTTTAGCCAACAATTTTTTGCCCATTATTAGGGCGTTGAAGCTGTAGAATTTATAAATCTTAGATTCCAGAGCCAAAAACTACGTTGATGAGAGTGATTTATTTCATAAATCACTCGCATACAACATTAGATTTCGCGTAGATGCGCGGTTTTTAGTGTAAATTAATCAAAATTTAATGGCTGTTTTTCTTGAATGATAAATTCTACAGCCTCGTTACTTGTTCACGCATTAAGGAGTAACTGTGCATCAATCAAATTTTTTAAAGTGGTCTCTTTTAGTTATTTGTTTACTCGCAATTTTAGCTGGTCTTTTTCAGCTAGGTAAATTGGTTGGTCTTGCCATTTACTCTGATTCATTTAGTTTTAACTCAATTGAAATTTGGCAAGTAGGCTTAATTAGCTCTGGTATTTGGGGAGTATTTGAGTTTTTCAGAACTATGAAAAAGTTAAAAGTATCTCCAAAGTACAACTAACAAGCTAATTAATAAGGACAAAAAACAGTTGGCTGTTTTCGTTCCTCAACATTTTAGCCAACAATTTTTTGCCCATTATTAGGGCGTTAGTGCGTCAAGCTAAGCTTGATGCATCTTGCAGGGTGTAAGTCCCTGTCGGGTAAGGTATAACCAACCACCTGTATCGAGTGTTGCGCCTTTGGCGGAGTGTGAGATTAGCGATTGCTTTTCGGCAGTGAGGACTGCATCACATGAACAATATTGGTGAAGCGTACACAGAGAATTATGTAGGCCATAGGGGATATCGTGTCCCTGAAGTGCTGGCATCGCTCCGATAAATATTAGATCTGACTGACGAGGTTTGTAACGCCATCGAAGTCCAAGCAAAGCAACCATTATTCATGAAAGTGAGCGGTGAGGTTGTGGCGAGTCAGCGGGGTTATCAAGCCGTGGCATGTATAAAGAGATGCATTGAGAACTTGAGAGATCCAAAGGTGTCCCATTAGGACGATGGTAGGGACGTTTAGCCAAAAGCAAAGCCAACGATGACCCTTTGGAAGTCAGATCAGCCCATAGTAGTCTGAGCAGGGGAAAGCCTTGTACATGGCGAAGGAGCTGACAGTTATATCCGGTATTAAGCCGCCACATAGTCCGGACAAAGTAGGGCTGGAATCACTATGACAACAACACTTAATGCCATCGCATTTAAAGCACAAACCCACCCCAAGCACAGATTTCAGAATTTATATGGATTGCTAAATACTGACAGTTTGTATCAAAGCTGGGGGCAACTCAATAAACATGCTAAACCCGGTATTGATGGCACTACCATGCCTAAATACAAGGAAAAGCTAACTGAAAATATTGATCGCTTAGGTCAACAACTCAAACATAAATGTTATCGAGTTAATGATATCAAGCGGATCTTTATCCCTAAATCTAATGGTAAATTAAGACCACTAGGTCTGCCAACGGTTGAAGACAAGCTCGTGCAACAAAGTGTTAGCCAGATCCTGCAAAGCATCTGGGAACAAGACTTTATGCGCAATAGTTATGGTTATCGACCGAATAAAAGTGCGCATCAAGCAGTGCATAGTTTGACACTAAATCTGCAATTCAAAGGTTACGGTTACATTGTCGAGGCTGATATTAAAGGCTTCTTCGATAATCTTGATCACGAATGGCTGATGGACATGTTAAAACAACGCATCGATGATAAGGCGATACTTAACTTAATTAATCAGTGGTTAAAAGCACGGATAAAATCACCTGATGGAGTCTACACCAAGCCATCTAGTGGCAGTCCACAAGGCGGAATTATCAGCCCTGTACTGGCTAATATTTATCTCCATTATGCACTAGACCTCTGGTTCGAAAAGAAAGTAAAACCGTCGATGCGTGGCAGAGCAATGATGATCCGCTACGCCGATGACTTTGTGTGTGCGTTTCAATTGGAAAGGGATGCAAAGCGCTTTTATAAGGTACTACCGAAACGATTAAAGAAGTTCAACTTAGACGTCGCAGAAGACAAAACATCGTTAATGCGCTTTAGCCGATTTCACGCTGGTCGAAAACGTCACTTCGTATTTCTAGGGTTTGAATTTTACTGGGGCACTGATTCAAACAGTAAACCAAGACTCAGACGGCGAACCGCTGTTGCGAAACAGAGGGCGAAGCTGAGTGAGTATTACCAATGGATTAAAAGCAAACGCTCGCTTAAATTGAAGCTATGGCTGCCGCAGTTAAGACGAAAACTCATGGGGTTTGTAAATTATTTCGGACTACCGGACAACAGCAGAAGTTTATCAAGCCTGCATGACTATGTTTTACATAGTCTGTATAAATGGTTGAACAGACGCAGTGGTCGGCGAAGTTATAATTGGAGTAATTTCAAGAAGATGTTAGAGTATTTTAAAATTGAGAGACCAAGCGTCAGCAAGCGATTTGTGCTGGTTGATTGGTACTAGGGTCGTGTTTTTACACGAGTGAATATATAACTGAAGAGCCGGATGCGGTAGTCCCGCACGTCCGGATCTGTGTGGGGTCGGCTCAGTAATGGGCCGCTCTACCACGATTAAATACTTTCATAAACGGAGTTTAAATGTCAGAGTATTTTGCCAAAATCAATTGGGTTAGAGGTAGTAATGAAAGTTATATTGATAACAAATATAGCCGAGGGCATGAATGGATTTTTGATGGTGGTGTAACCATTAAAGCCTCTTCTTCACCTCACGTAGTTCCTTTACCTTATTGCGTTGAAGAAAATGTAGACCCAGAAGAAGCATTTGTTGCGTCTCTTTCTAGTTGTCACATGTTGTTCTTTTTATCTATTGCCGCAAAAAGAAAATATGTGGTTGATTCATATGTAGACGATGCTGTAGGTGTAATGGAAAAAGATAGCGATGGTAAAATTTCAATGACTAAAGTTAAACTTAGACCACATGTTCAGTTTTCTGGTGATAAAAAACCAACGATGGAGCAACTTGAAAAAATGCACCATCAATCACATGAACAATGCTTCATTGCTAACTCAGTGAAAACTGAGGTTGTGACAGAAATAGTAGCCTAACACATATGAGCCCTTCTCGAGTGAATAGGCATTAGTAACTTCTTCGGCCGCGTAGCGGTCGATTGTCTTATACCAATTGCATTAAATATTTGCCCACTTGTACTTGTTAAAATTAACTAACATGGCGTTGCTCTCAATCCTAATAGCCAGCTATTAGTCAATCGAGCGCCTTGTTTTAGCTGATTTTCTCTACGCACAACAAGATCACTTACTTAATGCAATTGGTATTATTTTATATTCTAGAGCCGCATAAATCATTAAACAGCAAGTCATTACCATCAGCAGTGCTTCGATGCGTTCTGGCTTTTTTAGATACAGAGATGAAGTGAGAAAGTCTGGACTTTTCAAAAATCTAAAGCCACGCTCAACACTTTGCTGTGACTTGTAAAGGCTTAACATTTTTTCCATCGTGAGTGTCTCACTCAAGTCGTTACTAGCCAACATAAAAAAACCTTTTTGCTGCATGTTATCGCTTCTTACGTTGAGTGAAGAGCTAAGATGACCTGTGATCTGATATTCAAAACCTGCTTGCTCTTGGTCTTTTTTGGGACGACCAGACTGTTTAAATACAGCATGCTCAGTGGTACCTGTATCGCTCAAGTCAATGGATGGATTGGCCTTTATCCACACAGTTAATGCGCCCGCCGCATCGGATGCACAAGAGAATCGTTGGCGTGCTAGCTTTTTGAATGACTTACAGGCCGCTGTAGACTCTTTGAGCATTGTTCGCGGCATAGTTTCTTTGGTGTTTTTGTTTTTGGAGAAATTATTATACCAAGTTACTATGCTGTTCAAAAACTAGGCTTGAAAGGTCAACACGCCCTAATCTCACTATTGAGTATAGACAACAATTAGCTACAACAGCACCATAAAATTACTCATTAAAGGACTAAACGCAATGGCACAGGTTATTTATGACTTTTCATCACAACACCTCGAGCAACTGCATCAGTTGTATCAAACCGTTACGTGTGTTAATGTTTCGCAGGTTTGCATTGGATTACTAGATGACAACGAGCGTCTAGTAGGATTTACACGTGTTATTACGGATGGAATTTTTAAAGCAGTAATATTCGACGTCGTCGTTAGTGAGTCGCAGCGTGGTAAAAAACTAGGCTTGCGGTTGATGGATTTAGTGAAATCTCATTCTGTGCTTAAAGATGTGCAACACGTTGAATTGTATTGTTTACCAGAAATGGAATCCTTCTATTCCACCCTTGGGTTCCCCACTGAACTAGGTGGCGTGAATTTGATGCGATTTAAGAGGCCTAACGCATGAATATTGAACGCATTGCGCCCACAGCACAAGAACTAAGTGATATGTATCAACGTGCGGGATGGATCGAGAATCCTGATCCCGATCAAATGACGCGCAGTGTTGTTGCTCCAAGTGAATGGTTTGTCGCCCGTGATGATGACAATTGCTTAATGGGAATAGGGCGGGTGATTACAGATTATGTGAGGTATGCATTTATTGTCGATGTGATTACTAAATCTGAGTATCAAAAACGCGGGATAGCTAGCCAAATAATGGATGATATTACTTTATTTTGTCGCGAATTAGGCCTAGAAAGTGTCAATTTATGGCCAAGCGAAGGCAAGGTTGGTTTTTATGAAAAACTCGGGTTTTATCCGCTACCACCAAGTCAGCCGCATATGAAATTAAAGTAATACGAAAAAAAATGTATTAGAAAACAAGGAATAATAAAGGAATATTAATGAAATTTACCGTAAAACCCCAAATCCATAAAACGACATTTTATATCATCATCCCGTTTTTAATTGGCCTGATTATTTATGCTGTTATTAACCCTTTTGGGCATGATGAGCAAACGTTAGCGGCTACGTCAGTTCTTGTCGCAGTTGTAGTGTTAATAAAAGCAATGATGTCAATTTTTTCACCGTGGCTTAATCGAGTTACTGTAGATAACAACCTGTTAAACCAGTCGACGGAATTTGGTGGAGATATTACGCTAGATATTTATCAACTTGATTTGCAGCGCTCGAATAATGATGATGGCGGATTATTATTGATAAATAACGAAGGGCAAAAGCTAGAACTAAGCAGCTGCCTATTTAAAGAAAGCGATCTTAAGAAGATCGCTAATCATATTGATGCATTGTTAGGAAAGAAAGACTAACCTGCGTTCTTTTTAGCCGCCAATAGTGCTTGCCAGTGACTAATATGCGCTGGTGGCTCAGGGGAAACGATGTCAGTTTCTCCTGCTAGTTCCATCAATTTTTGGCTGGCTACGGGCTTGCGTTTATGAACAAATAATCCGCGTAGGTGAGCAATAGCGTGGATGGTATCACCGCTAACAAAACGTTGTTCCATATAGAAATACTTTTCATCCCAACACACAATTTTTGACTCAATGGTACATTTTTGCCAAGGGCGAACATCTTTAATGAAGGTGATTTCAGTGGAACTAACTACTGGCAGCCATTTTTTCTTAAGAACTTTCTTAAACACCCCACTATCTGACATCATTTTAGTACGTGCTAGATCCATCAATGCTAAGTATCGAGAATTTGTAAGATGGGCATTAATATCGACATCTAAAGGTAAAACTCGAAATTGATATTTACTGGTGGCTAAAATTGATTGGCGTAATTTGTTGCGGGGTATTTCCCACAGCAAAAGATAAAAGAGGCGTAAATATAAATTCATATTAATGTTTAAAGTAAATATTCTAAAAGATGTTGGCTATCATAGCAGCTCATTAAAAATATCGCTTGAAAAATAATGATTTGCCCATAAATATAACTAAACCTATTTTAATGAGAATACGCATGTCGAACATTGTTGAACTTACCGTTGAAAACTTTCAATCAGTCTTAATAGAACAATCACCAGAACAGCTTATTGTTGTCGAATTGTATTCTCCCCGTGACGAATCGGGTAAAGCGATGTCACATGATTTAGTGAGTTTGGCTAATGAATTGGGCGAAGCAATTGTACTCGCCCGTGTTAATTGCGATGAGCAGCCCCAAATAACTCAGCAATTCGGTGTGTCATCAGTTCCTACATTAGTGTTAATTCGTGCCGGAAAGCCGCTTGACGGTCTAACGGGGGTTACGCCATTGCCTCAAATAAAAGAGTTGTTATTTAAGTATCTGCCAAAGCCAGAAGATGACATGTTATTACAGGCCAATGCAATACTATTAGATGAGGCTGGTGATATAAATGCGGCTTTTTCGTTAATTAAGCAAGCCTATGAGATTGACCCAGAGCGTATTGATATCAAACTCTGTTATAGCGAAGTGTTAATAAAAGTAGGTCAGTTAGACAACGCGCAAACGTTATTAGAAAGTTTCGCGCTAGAAGACAAAAATGCAAGTTATCAACGTCTTATTTCGTTATTGGAGCTTGCCCAACAAGCAGGGCAATCACCAGAAATTACAGCGTTAGAGCAAAAGCTGGCTCAAACACCGGATGATAAGTCAGTAAAACTTGAATTAGCGGTAAGTTATAGCCAAGCGAACCGAAGTAGTGATGCGTTAGATTTGTTATTTGACATTCTAACTATCGATTTAAATTTTGATGATGCAAAGAAACGTTATCTCGATATCGTTGCTGCGTTGCCTGATGGTGACGCTTTGGCTTCAGCATCTCGCCGAAGACTTTACAGTTTATTACATTGATATCTAGGACATAGTATCGATACGGTAGATTATCGGTACTATGCAATCGTTAAATTTTGGCGACACATTTTACAACGATAGATTGTTCCCTTTAACACATTGTTATGGCGGCGTATTGTTAACTCAACATCACCACAATCACAACGATAAGTAATGTGTTTGATACCTATATTGTCGACATTATATTGATGAGTACGAGTAGGTGGTAAGTCAAACACATTAACCATAATGTGTTGCCATTCACGGCCATGCGGCGGTGTTTTACCAAAGAGCTGCCATACGAGCAGGTGCGCGATTTCATGAGGCACAACGTGGGTGAGAAAGTGTGCTTTGTTTTGCTCATAAATCTTAGGATGAAACTTGATTGTGTTCTTTTGGAGTAATGCGCAGCCGGCAATTTTTCCCCGTTGATTAAACAATACATCCGGTCGTGGAAAGCGACGCGCTAATACGTGTTCTGCGGTGGCATAGCACTGCGTTACAACGTCGAGTAGTTCTTCTTTTAATTGATTATCTAGCATGGGCATTATCATAAAAAAGCCAGCAATTAAGCTGGCTTTGTTTACGTATTTTTAACTACGATAACTTATCGCTAGCGATATGGTAGTTAGGATCTTCCATAACATTGAGTTCTACACAATCACTTGCTTTAGAAAATAGCTCTTTACATTCAGGGCTTAGGTGACGTAAATGTAGCTTTTTGCCAGCCTGTGTGTAACGCTCGGCCAGTCCATCGATAGCTTCAATACCAGAATGGTCATAGACACGAGAGTTCTGGAAATCGATAATGACATCGCCAGCATCATCATTCACCTGAAATTGTGACTTGAAGTTACTGATTGCGCCAAAGAATAGCGGGCCTTCAACTTCATAAACTGTTGAACCATTTTCATCTGTTGAGCGTTTAACGATAACGTGTTTAGCATGTTCCCAAGCAAATACCAACGCCGATACAATAACTCCAACGATGACTGCAATGGCAAGGTCAGTGGCAACTGTTACACCTGATACTAAAACCAAGATAAATGCGTCAGACTTAGGGATCTTTTTAAGTGCGCGGAAGCTAGACCATTCGAAGGTTGCAATAACAACAATAAACATCACGCCGGTTAATGCCGCTAAAGGAATTTGTTCGATTAAGCCAGAAGCAAACAAGATAAAACCAAGTAGCGCTAATGCGGCTGTGATACCTGAAGCACGGCCTCGACCACCTGAGTTCACGTTGATCATCGAC
The DNA here is from genome assembly GCF_051201665.1 of Psychrobium sp. nBUS_13. Lineage (GTDB taxonomy): Bacteria > Pseudomonadota > Gammaproteobacteria > Enterobacterales > Psychrobiaceae > Psychrobium. The sequence goes on from NZ_CP179210.1 coordinate 1,665,766, forward strand.
TGACCGATCATCGCACAACCCCCCATGCCACCGAAGAATCCGTTGGTTGTATTTGCAAGTCCTTGCGCGACACATTCTTTATTACTTTGACCACGCGTTTGCGTTAGCTCGTCAATCAGTGTCAGTGTTAACAATGACTCAATCAGACCAATGGCCGCTAGAATGAGAGAATAAGGGAAAATGATTGCTAAGGTTTCCCATGTAAAAGGTACGTCTGGGATCATAAAGCTAGGCAGTTCACCCGCGATAGACGCAACGTCGCCAACAACTTTTGTTTCAATGTCTAAACCAACAACCGCCAATGATACAACAACAATAGCAACAAGCGCAGAAGGCACAGCAGAAGTTAGTTTTGGTAAAAAGTGGATAATCGCCATCGTTAGTGCGATAAGCCCTAACATGGTGTAAAGCATCTCACCTTGCATCCATTGCATAACGCCATTTTCGTCTGCTACTTTAAATTGGCCTAATTGGGCAAGGAAAATAACAATAGCTAGGCCGTTCACAAAACCCAACATGACAGGATGAGGCACCATTCGAATGAACTTACCGAGTTTAAACACACCAAATAGGATTTGTAGGATACCGGTGAGCAAGACGGCGGCAAAGAGGTATTGCACGCTGTGTTCAAGCACCAACGAAACCATTACAACAGCCATGGCGCCTGTTGCTCCAGATATCATACCTGGACGTCCGCCAAAAATTGCAGTGATTAAGCCCACCATAAAGGCAGCATAAAGACCAACGATAGGGTCGACATTTGCCACAAAGGCAAAGGCAACGGCTTCTGGCACAAGGGCAAGGGCAACTGTTAGGCCCGAGAGTATGTCAGCCTTTAGGCTAACTACTTTATTAATGTGTAGCTTGAGCATGGTTAGTATCTTTTATTAAGGTGATGGTAGTACCAATTAAGTATGTAGAAATACGTTATTGATAAATGCGGGCGAATAAGCCAGCAAAAAGGGCTAAATTGTAGGTTTTTGGTGGAAAATGTCAACCTAATAAAGCGTAATTGGATAAGTTGATGCACTTAATTTTTGACAAAAATAAGGCCACCTTAAGGTAGCCTATCATAAAGGTTAGTTAAAACCTGAATCTTCTACAGCGCATTGACGTTAAGTGCTTGTGGGCCTTTAGGTCCGTCTTCAACTTCAAACTGTACTTCTTGACCGTCGGCAAGGGTTTTAAATCCGTCGCCTTGAATTGCTCTAAAGTGAACAAATACATCTGAGCCGCCTGAGCGTTCGATGAAACCGAAGCCTTTCTTTTCATTAAACCATTTAACGCGACCTGTCGTTGTAGCCATAATAGCTATTCTCCATTTTCTTATTTTGATTCGGATAGGCAACCGCTGCACTATCCAAACTTGCTATTTCATACTAATGACAAGGATTTATTTTCGTTAGTACTGACGGCTATTTCAATGAACTGCCTAAATAACAAGCATATTGATTCTAGCGCAATATTTTCAAATGTAAACATCATTCACAATATCAGCAATTTAAGCGACGAAATGTCGAATTATTTCCAATAATTTACAGAAGAACACTGTGGTGTATTGTCACATATTTGTCATAAAGTGAATCTTGTGATTCGACATGTTGTTGATCAACCTCATTACAATCAATTGGACAAACTGCGATACATGTCGGTTTGTCGTAATGGCCAACGCATTCCGTACATAGCACCTGATCAATTTCGTAAATGACCTCACCATAGCTAATGGCTTGATTTGGACATTCTGGCTCGCACATATCGCAGTTAATACAATTATTGAGGATTTTTAAAGCCATTAATTAGCCACGAGTAGACGTATTTTGAGGTAAATAACGCATGATTAAGTCGAATGTTAAGTCAATGTCATTTGCTACGGGAATTGAAACGATATGGCCTGAGCCTGGTGCAACGTCAGCTCGTTCACCTTTTTTATTGCGCATCTCATTGAGTTCGAAAATGATATTTCCTTGAGGCGTCATCAATTCTAAGGTGTCTCCCACCATAAATTTGTTTTTAACATCAACAAGGGCATGACCGTTGTCATCGCGACCTAAGATCTCACCAACTAATTGTGCGCTATCTGACACTGAATGACCATAATAATAATTTTGGTATTTGTCATGAGTATGACGACGTAAGAAGCCTTCGGTATATCCACGATGAGCAAGATGGTCGAGTGATGAACTAAGTGCTGGATCGTAGGGTTTTCCTGCGGCGGCGTCGTCAATCGCACGGCGATAGACCTGCGCCGTTTTGGCACAATAATAAAATGATTTAGTGCGTCCTTCTATTTTTAACGAATGAACTCCCATTTTAGTTAACGGCTCGATCATTTCAACGGCACGTAGATCTTTTGAATTCATAATGTAAGTGCCATGTTCATCTTCAAATGCTGGCATATATTCACCAGGACGATTTAGCTCTTGCAATAAATAGATATCGTTTGTGGTATTACCTTCGCCTAATGTCGGTTCAACGACAATGGGCTCTGCTAGTTGTGCTGGTTCTGAAGCTACTACGTCACCGGTTTCATTTTCTTTGGCTTCATGTACGCCATACTTCCAACGACAAGCATTGGTACAGGTTCCCTGATTTAGATCTCGTTTATTAATATAGCCAGATAATAAACAACGGCCAGAATAAGCCATACATAATGCACCATGAACAAATACTTAAAGTTCCATTTCTGGCACGGCTTCACGGATCTCTTTAATTTCGTCAACAGATAACTCGCGAGATAGGATCACTCGCTCAATGCCTTGGGTGCCCCAGAACTTTACCGTAGTCCACTTTACGGCGTTCGCTTGGACGGATAAATGAATGGGTAAATCGGGAAAAGCCTCTCTTACTAATGCCATGATAAGGCCCGGATCTGACATGATTAAAGCATCTGGCTTTAATTCAACCACAGGTTTTAAATCGCGGATATAGGTTTTTAGCTTACTATTGTGAGGCGCAATATTACTTACGACGTAAAACTTTTTCCCAAAATCTGGGCCTCTTTAATGCCGACCGCTAAATTTTCTAAATTGAATTCATTGTTTCGAATTCGCAAGCTATAGCGTGGCTGACCAGCGTAAACGGCATCTGCGCCGTAAGCAAATGCATAACGCATGTTTTTCAAGCTACCCGCTGGGCATAATAATTCAGGAACGAAGGACACTAAAATAAACCTTATTGAAATTTTGGTGGCATAGTTTAGTGATGGCTTAATGGTTGCACAACGTATGTGTCGCTTAGTTTGAGTTGACATTGATGTAAATCAATTTATGGTTAACTGGAACAAAACCACCAGTCACATAAAAATGCAAAAAAACAACATAAATAGTCATTTCGCTCTTGTGTGAACTAATCGCTTGGATTATATTTAGATGCAATAAGGCTTAGTTATTAGTGAGCTACTCTAATGTCGATTAAAAGGCGGATTGAATAATTCGTCAAATTTGTGAGAAAGAAATGAAACTATCGAATTTAAAAGGTAAAACGGTTGGTGTTTGTGTATCAGGTGGTTTAGACAGCAAAACCGTGACTAAGCGTTTAATGGAAGAAGACATTAACGTCATTTGCTTTTCGGCAGACTTGGCGCAGCCAGATGAAGACGATATTAAAAACGTAATTCGTAAAATGGAGCCCTGTGGCGCTGAAACAGTTCTTGTTGATTTAAAAACTGAAATGGCAGAGGCCTGTTTTGCAGCAATCAAAGCAAATGCGACCTACGATGGCGGTTATTGGAATACAACAGGTATTGCGCGTGCGGTAACAGTGCAAGGCTTAGTTAAAGCGATGAAGGCACGTGATGTAAATATTCTTGCTCACGGTGCTACAGGTCGTGGTAATGACCAAATGCGTTTCGAACGTTATACCCGTTCTTTAGCCCCTGAAATGGAAGTTTATGCACCGTGGCGTGACGCGGACTTGCTTGAACAATTCCCTGGACGTAGCGAAATGGCTGATTACTTGGCTCAGTTTGATATTCCTGCTGTAATCGGTATGAAAAAGAAATACTCAACCGATGCGAACTTAGCTGGTTTATCGCACGAAGCAGAAGATCTGGAAAGCCTTGAAACGTCGATGCTGATTGTTGAGCCGACCATGGGTGTTTGGCCGCAAGACGCGCCAGACGCTATTGAAGAAGTGACTATTGATTACGTTGCTGGTGAAGCGGTAGCCTTTAATGGTGAGACGTTAAATCCTTTTGACATGATGACGCACGCCAATACAGTCGGTGGTCGTAATGGTATTGGTATGTCAAATGCGTTAGAAAATAGAATCATTGGTACAAAGAGTCGTGGTGTTTATGAAGCGCCAGGCATGGAATTGTTGAGTCAGGGTCTGCAAAACATTTTACAAGCAACGTTAGATCGTCGTGCTACAGCGTTATATGACAGCTTAAGTAAAACTATTAGCGATCAGTTCTACGACGGCCGTGGCTTTGACATCGCGACAAAAGCTGCCGTTGAAGGCGTTAACGTATTAACAGCAAGTGCAACGGGTAGCGTGAAGCTCGGTTTATACAAAGGCAATGTCTTCTTCTTATCGATGGGGAATATTGGTGCTTCTTTGTATAACGAGGAAGATAGTTCGATGGAAGCAAGTGATGGCTTAAACCCTGAAAGCTCTCAAGGGTATGCAGACATCTTGTCCGTTGAAGCCTGTGCACTGGCAAAAGCAGGGCAGTTTAAAGGCGATAGCTAGTCTGCTTTAATATTAAGCCGCTGTCTTCATTGACAGCGGCTTTTTTTGTCATAGCGGCTGACATCAGTTAAACTTAGCGGTCATATCCCTATTGATGCTGTGTCATGAACCGTAAAAAGAAAATAAAGACCATTCTTAAGAAAAAGCAAAAGAAGAAAAACGCTAAACTTACGTTTAATAATAAGCCTAAGTACGTCAGCAAAGCTGAACGTGCAAAGTTGGAAGAACAGGAAGCTCAATTATCAGAAGAGGCACTAGTTCAAGAATCTGATAAGTAACTTTTTACTTCTTCAATTAATGCGTTAGGGAACTGGCGATAATCAAGGTAGGGTGTCAAAAGTATTTGTTGCCCTGTCATGGTTTGATGAAATTTTACATCGTATTCTTCATTAACCGTCTGCCACGATTGATTGTCTTCACAAAGTTCAAATGACTGGCTATGATTTTTTCCACAAATATACTGCCAAGTAGCATACTCATTTAGTTTATTTTCAAAACTAATGTAAACCTCATTAATGAGCTGTTCGCTACGAAAAATCTTCCAATCGATGTTATGGCTACATAACTTGGCAATAATGACAAATATCTTTCGCCAATGATTTCCGTTAATCGCTACTAAATCATCGATTTTATAGCCTAATTCACCGACAATTGGTGCATTGGGTAAATGAATACAAATTTTACTTTCAGGGTTCCCTAAACCGACAATTTGCTGAAGATTATTAGTGATTATTTGATTCATATGGTGATTTACCTTAATACGCAAAAATACGTAGCATTTGTATTAAATTAGGAGTATATATTATTAAAGCTACTATATTCGAGCTGTAACACTGCCTCTTACTTTATGAAATTAATGCAGTATTTATATAAAATTGGAAATGGAACCGAAGATTTATGTCAACTGCCAATGCATTACGAACCATATTAATTGAAAAACTAAAAAGCGATGCCTTAGTTCTACCAACTCTCCCAAAGATTGCCATGAAAGTGAGAGATGCTGTTGCTGATCCAGATACAAACCTTAACGATATCGCTGCGATTATCGCACAAGATGCAGCATTGTCAGCACGATTGATCCGCATTGCTAATACGGCACACTATAGCCGTGCGGTACGTGTTGAAAATTTGCAAGCTGCAGTAACTCGAATCGGTATGCGCCAAATTAAAAATATAGTTATGGCGCTGGCGATGGAGCAACTATTTGTTTCTAATAATGAACTTATTGCTACTTATCTTGCTAAAACATGGAAACGCTCAACTGAGGTTGCCGCTTATGCCATGGCACTATTTGCAGTGCATAAAAACGAAAAAAAGCATACTTCATTGCAAATCGATACCTTATCTTTAGCAGCGCTGTTACATAATATTGGTACCTTACCAATTTTAACTGAAGCTGATGGCTATCCAGATGTATTTGCTGAGCCAGAATTCTTAGAACGTGCTATTTCTGATTTACATAACCATATTGGTTTGTCGATTGTTAAAGCGTGGAACTTTAGCGATGATATGGCAGAGTCAGTGCGTTATTACGCAAGTAATGATTACCAAACAGATGAAATTAGCTACTTAGACTTTGTGCGCCTTGCTGTATTGTGCCAAGAAAACGAAGCTAATCTTTCTGATTGTGGCGATGCTGTAGCACCTTATGTTGAAAAAGGTTTAATTGACAGCATGAAAGACTTATCGAGCGATACGTTTAATGATGAGTTAGCAGCAGCAAGAGCTACTTTTGCATAAGTTGTTCAAGCTTGTCATGATCAACGGCGCTTAATGCGCCGTTTTTTATTGTCTTATTGTCTGGCTTGACGAATATTAGCGGGTGCCGATTCGAAATTGCTACGAAATGGATTGATATCAAGTCCACCACGACGGGTATAACGGGCATAAACAGTTAATTTTTCACAGTGACATAATGCCATTAAATCACTAAAAATACGCTCAACGCACTGCTCATGAAATTCATTGTGTTGTCTAAATGAAATTAAATAACGAAGCAAAGATTCATGATCAATTTCTGGACCGGTGTAATTTATCTCAACGGTTCCCCAATCTGGTTGGTTAGTGATTAAACAGTTTGATTTTAGTAAATTTGAATGAATTAGCTGAGACACATGTTCACCTGACGCTGCGCCTTTTAGGTACTCTCTTGAAAACTCAAAATCATTAATTTCTATATCTAACTCGTCAATACAGTCGCCACGAGCCGCAACAATCTGTTGTGTTGCAAAATCTTTTGCCAATATCAACTCCACATTAGCAGAGCCTTGCGCGCAATTTGCCAAGTCCTTTTCTAATTGGACTAGTACTTCATGCTCGTTCGCAAAGCGTTGTTGATTAAAGCTATTGAGGTAGAGTTTAAATGACTTAGATTCGACAAGGTTTACGCTATCAAAGCTAAATGAAAAGCTAGCCATCGCTACGACGGGCTTTCCTTTACTATTGAGCCAAGACAATTCATAGCCAGTCCAAATGTCGACACCATGAAAGGGTAAGGGGTCGCCAAGCGCTAATCCGTCGCGATTCAAAGATCGTGGTACGCCTTGTAACAGTTTTGCATCGAAGCTGTTATCATATTGCGTCTCTTTGCCTAGGCTAAGAGATTGAAGTTCTGGGGCATTATCATATTGAGATGATGGCTCAGTCATAAACGTTTTCCAAATATCGATTAGAGAATTAAATGAGTGATACTGCACAAGCATTAGCGCAATTTGCACGGGATTATAGCAAAGCCTGTGAAAATGAAACGGGAAAGTTACCACAAGTTAGCTTTGATGAGAGTTGGCGCTCACCTTGCGAAACTGGCGAAGTGAGTAATGATGAAAAAATTACTTGGCAGCAAGCCACGCAATCGCCAATGTTTGATTTTTCAGATATAGAATCGGCGTTAGCGTTAGAGTTACATCAATCTGTTAAAGAGTTTTATGGTACATATTTCGGCGCTAGTCTATTTGGTGTGTGTAATGGGCAGCAATGTGAACTTATCCAATGTTGGAATCGTGATGATATTAAGCGCTTAGGCGAAAATATTATTGGGCATATCTTAATGCAGCGAAAGCTCAAGCAATCACATACGTTATTCGTGGGGAGTTTAGTCAATGGCGAACAGATGATTTGTGTTGATAATGACACAGGTGCTGTGGTCTTGGAAGTTCCAGGTGATGATAAGCGTGAGCCGATAGCGCCTTCACTAACGGAATTCTTATTGGCTCTAGAGCCACTTGCATTACCCGACGAAGAACTTGCTTATCAAGCCCCAACAGAAATAAAAGCGGGACTGATGCCGCGCTTAACTGAAGTTATGCGCAGCTTATTAGGGCGTCAAAAGTAAGTTTAGTTATAATCCCACGATAGATTTGATACCAGGCGGCAATCATCGCATTTAAAATCGAATACTTGATGAATGGATTCGGTTAATGCCCAATCGCCGTTGCAACTAGGGCAGCGGCGTTGTTGTTCACTTGACTTGTTTTCACCACCGACACGGTATAAATAATAATAGGTAGCAATACCGCTATTTTTCTCCAGTGTATTTGCTAGTGCACGGCCACGCATGGCTAGTGAACTATCATGCTCACCGATCTCTGCGACGGCTGCAAATTCCGCACTGCGGCCATTCATTTGAAGCTGATCACATGCTTGCCAATCCTGTTGCCAATTAATTAACTGCTTGTAACAGCCATTGGCGAGTTTTGGCTGTCGATACAATGGAATAGGCGCAAAGTGCTCACCACAGCGAAGTGGTGAACACGTTTGCACATAACTGGTATACAAGATTTGCCAGGAAGGATTGTGCTCTGGATCTGACATATCTGAGTGAAGCTCTTGCCCCAAAATATCTATTTTAGGCTTTAATACACCTGCCTCATTCAGTGCCGTCAACGCACGATTAACAGCGCTGTTATTGTTGTAGTGAGCTAAAGCATCTTCTGTGGGGCACAGGGCTTGGGTGACAAATTGCCCGTCTTTTAATAGGCAAGGAAATTCATTACCGATAATTTGGCCATTATATTTTAGCTCCGTAATTAAACTTGAAATGGCACGCTCAACGGCTGTTAACGTCGTATCTTCAAAGCACTCAAATACTAATCTAGTTAGGATCATGACTATTTATCCTTCGGTAATTGGGTGTACACCCATTGCTTGAGGTCATTTAGCTCCTGTTGCGTACGTATTAACGCTTGTTTAAGCGCTGCTACTTCCTGAGCGATGCCTGTTACTTGCCCATTGTCCTCTGTCTTATTTTTCATCAACGACATATTTACATCGGGAAGAAGTTTTTCAACATCTTCCACATTCATGTTCGTTGTTTTTTGTAATACATTAATAATGACTGGTATAGAAACCGATGTTGCTAATTTACTTTTAACCGTTGCTACTGTTGGTTTTCTACTTTCAGAAAGTAATTGGTGAATAGCAATTAAAATATCTTTTTCCATGCTTTGTCCTAATGTTCGTACCAAAACTAATATTTTAGCACTTTTATACTCAATATTTATCTAAATGATATCGATTAACTAAAAATTATGATGTTTAATGTCTATGCAATCATAAACTGGTATAGACAACGCTCTGTTTCTTTAAGTTTACAAAAGAAACTAATTTAATTTTTATGTTTTAATTCAATTGTTTATATTTTATTTTTGTAAGATGTATATGTCGTTTATTGTTGCCAAATTTGTTTTGAGAATAGCTTATATTTATTCAGTCTTAAATTGAGTGATTAATGCGGTTTTGCCGCATAAAGTTAGTTAAACAGTCATAAGCGCGTCTTTTTTTTGTGAAATAGCCGAAATTGCTATTGCGGTAAGTGAAAAATAATGGTTAATATCAGGTAACGGTTATTTCATCAATGTAATGTTTTTGTAAAAATCAATTGGATTATTTTTAGGTCCAATGATAAACCGCCTTTTTTTTAATTAATTTTTTGTGAGTTGGAGTTTGTTATGGAGATGTTGTCCGGCGCCGAAATGGTGATCCGCTCCTTGCAGGATCAAGGTGTTGAGCGTATTTACGGTTATCCCGGTGGTTCTGTATTAGATATTTATGATGCATTGTTTCAGCAGTCGAGCATTGAACACGTTTTAGTGAGACATGAGCAAGCTGCCGTGCATATGGCAGATGGCTATTCGCGAGCAACTGGTGAGGTCGGTACCGTACTGGTGACATCAGGACCTGGTGCGACTAACTGTATTACGGGTATTGCTACTGCATATATGGATTCAATTCCGATGGTCCTCATCTCTGGTCAAGTTCCAACAACGATGATCGGCGAAGATGCATTCCAAGAAACTGATATGATTGGTGTATCACGACCTGTTGTGAAACATAGTTTTTTATGTAAAAACGTTGAAGACTTACCAACGATTATCAAGAAAGCCTATTACATTGCTTCTACAGGCAGACCTGGACCTGTTGTCGTTGATATCCCTAAGGATATTATGAATCCGGCATTGAAGTTTCCGTACGAATATCCAACATCGGTATCCTTGCGTTCATATAATCCGACGCAGCAAGGGCACAAGAAACAAATTCGTAAGGCACTTAAAACGCTGATTGAAGCAAAGCGTCCAATTATTTATGCCGGTGGCGGTGCAGTTTGGAACGATACGCCTGCTCTTATCAAGCAATTGGCGACGCATATTGGTTGTCCAGTAACAAATACCTTAATGGGATTGGGTGTATTCCCAGGCACCGATGAGCAGTTTGTTGGCATGCTTGGCATGCACGGTACGTTAGAAGCCAATAAGTCGATGCATTTTAGTGATGTCATTTTTGCGATTGGTGTACGTTTCGATGATCGTACAACTAATAATTTGGAAAAATACTGTCCAAATTCCACCATTATTCACATTGATATCGACCCAACGTCGATTTCGAAGACAGTTAATGCGGATATTCCTATTGTTGGTTATGCCCATAATGTTTTAACAGCCATGCTTGAAATGATTGACGATGAAGATCTTCAAAACAATAAAGCAGATATTGAGACTTGGTGGAAACAGATTAACGAATGGCGTGATAAAAAGTGCCTTGGTTATGAAATAAGTGAAGAATCACTAAAGCCGCAGCAAGTTGTTGAAGCAATGTATAAAGCAACCAATGGTGATGCCTATGTTTGTTCTGACGTTGGACAACACCAAATGTTTGCAGCACTGTATTATCCATTTGATAAACCAGGGCGTTGGATAAACTCAGGTGGTCTTGGAACGATGGGCTTTGGCTTGCCAGCAGCTATGGGGGTTCAAATGGAGTTCCCAGACAGCACCGTTGTTTGTATTACTGGTGATGGCAGTATTCAAATGAATATTCAAGAGCTATCAACGTGTTTGCAATATGATTTGCCTATTAAGATTATTATTCTTAATAATCATGCGTTAGGTATGGTTAAGCAATGGCAAGACATGGTGTACAAGGGGCGTCACTCACATTCTTATTGGGATTCTGTGCCTAATTTTGTCAAGTTAGCGCAAGCTTATGGTCATGTTGGTATTAAAGTGGATAAACCAGCAGAGCTTGAAGGCGCATTAGAACGCTGTTTCTCTCTTAAGGACAAATTAGTTGTCATGGACATTGGCGTTGATGAATTAGAGCATGTGTACCCAATGTTGGTTAAATACGGCGCCATGAACGAAATGTATTTAAGTAAGACGGAGCGCACCTAATGTCTAGAACAGTTATCTCATTAATTATTGAAAATGAATCTGGTGCAACGTCACGCATTGTCGGGCTGTTTTCGCAACGTGGTTATAACATTGAATCATTAACCGTTGCTGCTACTCAAGATTCGTCATTATCGCGTATGACACTTGTTACGCGTGGTGAGCCACGGGTGATTGAACAAATCATGAAGCAGCTAAACAAACTCATTAATGTGTTGCGTGTTTCTGAGCTCACTGCAAGCGATTACATCGAACAAGAGATTTCGCTGGTGAAAGTGGCTTGTATTGGCTCTAAACGTGATGAAGTATGTCGTTTAGTTGATATCTTTAATGCAAAAATTATCGATGCAACACCGAAGATGTATACCGTTCGCTTATTTGGCGATGGTAATAAACTTGACGCCTTTGTAGCGCAGGTGGAGCAAACATCAGAAATCATAGAAGTGGTTCGCTCTGGTGTTATTGGTATTTCTCGTGGAGAGAAAGCACTGCGCGCGTAGTTGAATTCGCGTAATAAAAAAGCCCCGTTGAGTTATCAACGGGGCTTTTTAGTATCTACTATTTACTGATTATCCAGCGAAGATGCCTTTAAGCATGTAGAAGATACAGATAGATAGTCCAGCACCCGCAGGTAAGGTAACAACCCATGAGATAACGATGTTACGGATAACACCCATATTCAAGGCTGCGATACCACGTGCCATACCTACACCTAGCACAGCACCAACAAGTGTTTGTGTGGTAGAGATAGGTAAACCTGTTGAAGAAGCGAGTACAACTGTTGTTGCAGCAGCAAGTTCAGCAGCAAAACCACGGCTTGGTGTTAAATGCGTGATGCCTTGACCGATTGTCGCCATTACACGGCGTCCGAAAATCGCAAGACCAGCAACGATACCGATACCGCCAAGAGGAAGGATCCACCAAACAAGTGTCGATTTCTTAGCGATTTCACCACCGTTTTCAACGATAGATACAACAGCAGCCAATGGACCAATCGCATTTGCAACGTCATTTGAACCATGTGCAAACGCCATACAACATGCAGTAACAACCATTAAGATAGCAAATACTTTCTCAACACTGGCGTAGTGCATTTTTTTATCAGCTGCAGGGTCTACTTTTAAACGTTTAATCGCAATAACACCTAAAATACCAACAACAACAGCAATGGCAATTGATAACAGCATCGCTTCACTTGTTGAGAAGTGAATACCGATGTGCTTTAAGCCTTTCTTGATGGTCACTAGCGACAAGATGAAACCAGCAAGCGCCATGTAAACAGGTACGTAACGTTTAGCATTTGTTAAAGGGTCATTAGTATTAAAGATAAACTTTTGTGCGCTCATAAAAATCATGTAAGCGAAAATACCAGAGATAAGTGGTGTAATTACCCAACTACCTACAATACCACCAACTTTAGACCACGTAACCGCATCGGCACTTACACCAACTGCTGCGAAACCAACAATGGCGCCAACAATTGAGTGAGTCGTTGATACAGGCCAACCCAAGTAAGAAGCTACTAGTAACCAAATACCTGCTGCTAATAACGAAGCAACCATACCGAATACAAGTAGTTCAGGCGTGTCGACAAAGTATGCCGCATCAATAATGCCTTTACGGATTGTTGATGTTACTTCACCACCGGCTAAATAAGCGCCAGCAAATTCAAAAACCATTGCGATCAAAATCGCTTGTTTAATTGTTAATGCTTTTGAGCCTACTGAGGTACCCATAGCGTTCGCTACGTCATTGGCACCGATACCCCAAGCCATGAAGAAGCCAAATAGGCCAGCTAGTAAAACCAGCTCAAAGCCGTAATTTGCAATGATATCCATTGAGATAAACCTTTATTATTGTTAAGAGCGAGCTAACATTAGCTCTAAACGGTCGCCAACGCGTTCTGCTAGATCGGCTAAATCACCAACCCAATCAATTACGTTGTATAGAAATACCACATCCACTGGGTTTAATTCTTGCTCTATTCCATGCAATGAGTGACGCAATTTAATTTGCATTGTATCTGTGCTGTCTTCAACAGCATCTAACTCGTTCAATAAGTTTTCAATGATTTTTAATTCTTTACCTTGAAAACCTGTTTCAACGAGTTCATCTAATTCATCAATTGCTTTAACAGCAAAACCAGACGTTTCGATACAACGTGCTAAATATTCCATAAACTCTGCTTGAACTTGTTCTGGAATAGAAAGCTTACGGCCTAAGATACGACCAGAGATGTCTTTTGCTGTGTTAGCAATTTTATCTTGTTGAGTAATGAGCTCTAACATGTCAGTACGATCAACTGGCATGAACAGACCTTTGGGAAGGTTGATACGAACTTCACGCTTAAGCTTATCAGCAGCTTTTTCTAATTGTGACAGTTCGGCACGAACACTTGCCGCTTTTTCCCAATCTTGTGCAGCACAAGCGTCGAAAAATGGAATTAAATGCTCAGCACATTGATGTACTTTGCGAATGTGTTCTTGTAGAGGTTTGATTGGTGATTTCGCGAAAACACCTAGTATCGAATTCATCGACATACTTTAGACCTTTTGTGATTATGTTAGCTTAGTAGCAACAATTGAAAATCGAGCGCATCTTATCTTAACTTCTTTCGATTTGAAACTATGTAGTTCATTATAATGTCTTAAAATTTAGCTTCAATCGATATAAACTGTGACAAAGTTAACGAGTTGTCAATGTTCCAATTAGGAACGGCGAAATTATATGACGCTTATGTGACGGTTTTATTACAACTATTATTTACTGGAAAAAAAATGCAACATGAAATTGAGATCAAGCTTATTGTTTCAAATGAGATTGAAGAAACGCTAAAAGATCTCTCAAACAAACAGGACGTTAAGCTAATAAATCAGCAGTTTGACTTAGAAAATATCTATTTTGATACGCCGGATAAAAAATTAAGACAATGGGACATGGGGCTGCGTATAAGAGTTAATGATCAGCATATTGAGCAGACCATTAAAACGGCTGGTGAAGTGATCGGTGGATTGCATCAGCGACCAGAATATAATATTGATATTACGACTCGCACACCACAACTTGACTTATTCCCGCAACAGATTTGGCCAAAAGACACGGATCTAAATGCATTGAACAATGAAATCTCGCCACTTTTCTCAACCAATTTTAAGCGCCAAGGGTTTATGATGGTATATCCAGACGGTGCTGTTGTAGAAATGGTGTTGGATAAAGGTGTGATTGACAGTGGTGACAGAGAAGTTGCCGTTCATGAGGTTGAACTTGAACTTGTAAAAGGAAAGCCTGAATTAATTTTCGATTTGGCTCAGGCACTGTCTCAAGGAACCTGCGTTCGTTTTGGTGTTGATAGTAAGGCAGCTCGTGGCTATATGCTTGCCAAAGGCCAGCGCCATGAGGTGAGCTCGCTCGGCACTGTTAAGCTTAGTCATGATGACACCTTAGAAACAGCTTATATAAAGGCGATTAATCATGGACTAGCTCACTGGCAACGACATATTGAAGTTTTCATTGAACAAGGTAATTACGACGCCATTGTAGAAATACGCAAAGCATTGTCGTTGATTATTAAAGCAAATGAAATTTATAGTGGCTATTTCCATGATGACCAACTCAAACAACTGACGAAGTCGTTATTTTGGCTGATGGAAGAACTCGCTTTTATTGATAATTTTCGTCGTATCGAGCAACTACTTGATAATAATGGCCATAAACTAAAGAAATTAGATGCGCAGGCCCATGTTATTTCACTACTCGAAGATGAGTTGGCTAGTCTACCTAGTGTTGATGCCTTGGTATCCCTCTTCAATAATGAACAACATACAGCGTTAGTAAGTCGACTTATGCAGTGGTTATTCTTCAAGCCTTGGCAACAACAGCCTTTACCAAGTCTTGAGAAATTCCAAACGAAACTATTGCGTAAGAAAGCATCATCTTTACTGGAAAATGACTGGAACCTAATTCAACAATCGTTGCCATTCGATATGGATTTGACCTATCAAGATTACTTAGCCCAACGATTTAACCTATTACATAATTTTAAAGTGGGTTTGTGTGTTGGGGAAATGTTTGAAGAGTCGGATCGTCAAAAGTTCAGAGCGCCTTGGATAGACATTACGTATGGCATTGATCAGTTACTACAGTTTGAACCTATTCGTCAGTTATTACGCAAAGACAAACTAATCGATGACGGGGATATTCAAAAGTGGCTGGATAGAAAGGAAGCGTCATTATTACATGCGATGGAACAGTCACGTAAGCAAGCATTGAAACTAACACCCTACTGGAGAGAGTAGGGCGTTAATTTGATATTATTTTTTGATGTCTTCTCGAATAGCGCGAATTTCTTCTAAAATTTTCGCGTTTTGGCGGCGTAATTCACGGTTTTTAACATTCGTATCTGAAAAGCCCATAATTTTTGACGCGATGAGTGCACCAATATAACCCATCATACCAACCCCGATATAGAACATGATGGTTACGATAACGTAACCGCCAAAGGTTGTTGGGTAGAAATCACCAAAACCAATGGTCGAACTTGCCATGATAAGCACCCAAAAGGCTTGTCCATATGTACCAATATTTGAATCTGGATTTTGACCTTCAAAGTGCTGGAGCAGCGCAGCACCAACAGCAATGATTAAATAAACTACTGCAACGCCCATTAATGCGAGATAGCGGGTTTTGTAATTCTTAACGCCATATTCGTCTACATGATGTAAATGCACGAGATAACTTCCTTATTTTTTGGGTTTAGCGAACTGAGTCAATTCATCAACAACAATCTTTTTAATTTCTAGTTGTTGTTCAGGGGACAAGTCGTATTTATCCGCTAATAACTGATAGTCATCTGGACTTAATGAAACAGTTAAACGGGGTCGTTTAGGACGACGTGAGCACGGTAACCCGAGAATATGTCTTATTTGATCCGATGGGCTAATGCCATCTTCCAATGCTTGGCGACGTATTTCATACTGAATTGCTTCATCCATATCAAAAGCAACTTGTGTTGCTTTGATCGCTTTTGTCGCGCCACGCCATTTAGGGGGGAGTTTGTCGTCGTTATCTGTTTTTTTATCGCTCATAATGTTCTTATGTATTTACCGGCTAACTTTTAGGCCAGTATTGCCTAATATCGGTTATTGGACGTCGTAGCGTTAATACAACATCGGTTTCGCCACCCTCATATACTTCTGCTTCAATGCCGTACTGTTCATCATCTGATTCTGCGCCGTAACGCTCGAATGACTCACCATCATCTTCTTTAAGACGCTGTTGGCGATGATCTACATTGTGAAAATAGCCAAATTGTGCAAATTCACATTGACGGTAATGTTGTCCTGCCCACTGGCTGAACTGAGTTGGAATATTTTTTACGTTAAGCTCCGCATTGCCAGGCTCATCGAATAGCTTCGAAAATTCGTCTAAATCAAATATTTGACCGACGATATCGCGGCTTATTTTAAGGGAAAATACTAGGGTTTGTACATCGTCATTTTCTACTGATAAAAATAAAATGTCATCAGTGGAGCCTTGCAATACCCATTCAACGGTTTTATTACGTTCGTATTCATAGGTATTGATTTGCTTTATTTCTAGGGATTGCCCACGCAGCAGCGCGGGCAGGGCAAAACTATCATCAAGGGTAATGATGTCACCAGTTCGAAGTTGTTCCGGCTTCTCTAAGGTGCGCTTTGGTTTTTCTGAAGAAGATCCAAATAGTTTGCCAAAAAATCCCATAACTTACCCCTGTTTAGACTTTAAACGATCTAATACGCTGTTAGCGCTAGTTTGTTGCTCGCCAATACCAGCAGCTGCTAGCTTGTCTTTTAATGATTGGTCGCTACCTTCAGCAGCTAAATCATCTGCCGCTTGCATGCGGTCATCAAAGTCTTGTTGTTTCTCTTTGATACGCTCAAGAGATTGTTTTGCATTTAATAACTTTGAGTTGCTGTTGCTGAAGTTATCAGTAATAGCGGCCGTTGCTTTTTGAACACTCTCAGTTGTCTTTACCATGCTTAGTTGACGCTGGTAATCAGCTAGCTGACGTTCAGTGCCTTTAACTAAGTCTTTAAGACGAATTGCGCCTTTTTCATAGTTATCAAACGATGCTTGTTGCTCTGCAAGTTCAGCTTCTAGGCCTGCAATTTTTTCAGCAACTTCTAAAGCCAAAGTTTCGTTGCCTTGATTTAGTGCCGTTGTCGCATAACCTTCGTGCTCTGTGATTGAGCGGTTAATACGGTCTAGCTCGCGCTTAGCCTGCATTTGTTTTGCCATGATACCTGTTAGGTCACGTTTGGCTTTTGTTAAATGGTTTTCTGCATCTCTAATTTCTTGTGCAAAAATACGTGTAGCGTTTGCATCAACAATCGCTTCACCTGCTTCACTAGCACCGCCACGTATGGCTGTAATAATTTTACTAAAAATACTCATAATGATTCTCCGTGGGATTGTTAATTGGTTACAGTAAGTAATCGGCCATTTCGTTAATAACTTCAAGTGAGTTGTCACTTAATACACTGAGCTCATGCTCTACATCGTGTAATGAAGAATTAACAGAAAGGGCACCAAAAATGACGTATTTGTCGTCAATTTTTGAAAATGAAGACAATGGCATTGGGATGTTCATCTCAACCATGGCTTCAAGCATTTCGCTGCGTGTGTCTTGCTTAACTTCTTCTTCACCCCAAAGGTAAGCAATACACAAAATTTGATCGTCGGTAACAGAAACAAAGATTGGAATTTCTTCACGTCCTGTAATAGTTACTTGTAATACATCAACTTCACCAGCAATTGGTAAGCTGTCGAATGTAAAACCTGTATCGCTATTGTCTGCGAGTTCGTTTAAATGATTAGCAATTAAATGGATATTCATAACATTTCCTTTGCGACATAATATGTCTTGAGTTTGTAATTTAGTTTGTTAGACATAATATGTCAAACAATTATTTCAATCTTTTTACATAAACGACGATCTCAGCTGATTTTATTGATTTTGATACCAGCTGTTGTTGTTTCCTTGCTGCGATTCCCACGCTTGTTGATGGTAGCGATAAAGTGTAAAGCTGCCAAGTTCATTTACTTTAATTCCATCCATTTGTTGATAAAACCCCTGTGAAAATTCAAAGCTTGCTTGAATTAATTGTGGAGTTAGCCAAGTTTCAAATGGTTGCATGTTAGGTTGTTGAATGAGTCGTTGTCTTGCAGACAACCCACTCTTTGTCGCTATCGTCCAGCCCCATTGGCCAAAACTTGGTACATTAAAGTTGTATTGCTCTACATCTTTAAACGTCGCTGACTTAATGGTTTTTGCAATACTCATAAATGCTTTTTTAGCGTGAAACGGTGAAGTGGACTGAACTACCATTACGCCGTCATTTGAAAGTAGCTGTTTAACTTTTAAATAAAAAGTTCGGCTGTAAAGCTTATTAAGATCAGGGTGCGACGGATCAGGCAAATCGATTATTATCGTATCAAAGCGCGCAGTTTTACCAATCAGCAAATCCGTACCGTTGTACGCATCTGCGTGAATTATAGTCACGCGGTCATCATTAAGAGAATCATTATTGAGGCGCTTGATGTTGTCAGCTAAATGGTTATTAAGATGCTGATGGGGCTCTTTAAACAGCGCGACAACGTCGTTATCCAGATCCATCAAGGTAACCTGTTTGGGTGACCACGCTAATACATCGCGTAGTGCTAGTCCATCTCCTCCGCCTATGATCAATACATTGTCATGACGTGCTGACGCAGCCATTGCTGGATAGACAAGAAATTTGTGATAAATGTGTTCGTCATCTTGAGCAAACTGCAGACGACCATTGAGGTATAGACTAACCATTGGGAAGTTATGATTAGGTAACTGACGTTCAGTTAATACAACTTGCGCGTAGCGTGTTTGTTGATGATGCGCAACTTTATCTAAATACAGCAAATTGTTAAATGACTTAGCCCATTGGCCACCGTGACTAAAAATAGCAGCGACTAAAAATGCGCACGCAATGTGACCAAATAACAGTAGATACTTAAAGCGAATGTGTTGTTTATACCTTAGCCAAAATACGACGCCGGCGATAAGGTTTGCACTAGCGGTAATACTGGCACTTAGATTGATTTCTAGGGATAACATGATGGTTATCCAAATTGCAGCGCCAATGCCCGCACCAATATAGTCTGCACCATAAATAGTACCTGCGTTGTGCACTAAATGCTGTTTGTGAACAAATTCACGGATCCGCGCGATGAGCGGGATTTCCATACCAATAAATAAACCCAATACAGCGCCGAAGAAATAAGGGCTGTAATGTGTTATGTCATAGAGTACACTGAAAAAACCGCCTTGTACTTCTGCATCCGGTGGCAAATTAAATGTTTGTGCAATAATTTGTGGTAGTAGTTGAACAGCAGCAATCGCGCTTGATATAACGAGAATTGCGCTACAACCCATAATAGCGATAATTAATTCTAACCAAGCAAAACCACTAAAAGCACATTTGATTTTACGAGCGGCAAAAGAGCCAACACCCATCGACACTATCATAATGCCAATCATGGTATAGATAGCTGATTCCACTGCGCCAATAACTCGGCCTGCATAGTGCGAGAGTAAATATTCGTAGATTAAACCACAGCCTGCGAGTACTGCCATGATGGTGATGAGTAAAACATCATCAAAGAGTCTTGCTGACGGTTTTTGTGTTGCCGTAGAATTCAAGATAGAGCCTGTAATAAATATGATGACTAGGTGAGGGCTCACCTAGTCAAGGGAGCTGATTAAGACATTAATGCCATTAGAATGAGGGCTACAGCAATGCTGATAACAAACTCTAATGAGGCCACACCAATGTTGTGCTGATGGTCAACTTCTTCAGTCAAGTTGATGCGTGATAATACGAGCTTCTTAACAAGCGGTACTAATACGTAAAGTAATGCAACCATCACAATGCCAAATAACAACCAACCTAACGCGTTCTCAACGTAGCCTTGAGGAACGTAAATTAAAAAGTTAGACGCTGCTGTTAATGTAAATCCTGTTGCAATCAAAAATCCGGCATGACGAATTGATAAGGCGATTTGACCACCAGCAATAGCGTCTTGGAATTGACTACCTTGATTATTCTTACGATAAGCAGATTCACGTAAACGGGTCACTGCAATTAATAGTGCTTGTGCAATGACAAACCCACTAAGGATCGCGATGAACGTGTCTACGGTTAAATCATTGGCCCATAACAGCGTTGCACGAATAATTAGTGCAGTTGCTACAAGCGCTGCAGCATCGATAATGGCAACACTCACGTTACCTTCTTTGATGTGTGCAACCTTATCTAACCCAGATAAGGCAAATTTATCATGGGCAACACGGCCTAGTTTAATTAATATTAAGCCGACAACACCATAAAGGCTCATACCGATGGCTTCTTGAGCAAAGCTTGTACCTGCTTCACCTGTGATAGCGCCGGTTAACACAATGGCTAACGCGAGCAGGCTACCTGCTAATGAAATGCCAAAGGCAAAATTGTCTTTGCTTGCGAGCTCTTCAGTAGTATTAACACCAGCCCACAGGCCAGAGATGAATCGCATCGTATAAAGCAAAACAATAGCGATAGTTAAATCAATGGCCAAAATAACCAACAGGTTTGGCTCATGATTTATTAATAGTTGTAATTGTTCCATAGTTATCAATCCTATTATTTGCCACGACTTGAGCCGCGAGAAGTGCTACTGCGGCTGTTTCTGAAACTTGAATTATTTGCATAGCTCGATGTCGAGCGAGTTTGTTTTAATCTATTACTGCTACTAAAACCTTTTCCGGCAGCCGTTTTAGCCTGCGAACTTTGACGCGATAAACGGCTACTTCCAACACGAGATTTACTATACGGTGTTGAATAGCGAGATCCTGTGCTGAATTTCTTATTAGTCTTTTTCCAAACATCACTGTGTTTTTTACGTTGTTTTGGTGAGCTGTAGCGATAGCGGCCATAGTCATTGTAATAACTATATCCACGATGGCGGCCCCAACGGTCAAACGAGATTGGGCTTGATAGGTTAGAAATTAACGCATACATTCCATACCATTCCCAAAACGACATACCGTTGTTATTATTCCAAGTACCGTAATTAGGGTTACCTACCAATTGCGACCCGACACCAAAGTCTTCACTGTTATTAGCTTGTTGACTTTGTTGTTGGCTTAACGCGTTAACACGTGCAAGTGCGCCATTTGACATATCAGCCAACACATTCACAACATCGCTTAATGCATCGTTAAAGAGTACTGGATTGAGGGCTTCACTAATATTAGTTAACTCTTGCGCCTGCTCATCTTTTGAAACAAAGTTTGACGCAATAACTGAATCTGAAACACGCTTTTTTAGCCCTTGATACATTGGACCTTCAGGCGTGCCATCAAGCACAAGCTGTTTAATGAGTGGGGTTAACTCCGGGCGTGACTTCTCAAGAATGGGAGCATATTCACCAATGAGCGTTGCATTTCTAATCTGCTTGCCAATTAGTTGCCGTTCTAAAGTCTTAAGTTTACTTTCATTGGTTTGTGTTAAGTTGGTTATTGCATCGTCTAGCGGATCAGAACATCCACCTAGCAATGCAAAAAATACCAGCATTAACATTATTTTTAAGGGCTTACCTGCCATATGAACCTCTTCAATGATATGGTAACGATTAACTTAGTCACACTAAAACCGTCGCTTGCATGTGAAGCGTCAGTTGTAGCAGTTATGACATATTATGTCTACATTTATCAACTAAATTTTTAGATCAACGGATGTTATCAATAATGGCCGCGAATAACACTAACTCTTTGCCTTCTCAATTATTATTATTAAAACAACAGCGTATCGAGGACTTTAAATTAGTCTATAGAGATGACATTGCCAGTATAGATTTACATTATCTCGACCAATTGGGTGAATTTTGTGCATTAAGTGATTTTGGTCATCGCCACTTGGTCAGGAATCCTCAATGGGCAACCGACATTTTACAAGATGGCTTATTATATTGTGATGAACTTAAACCCCATATAGAGCGACGCTTCACACAACTCATTAAGTCTGTTACGACAGAGCCTGAGCTTGAAAAATGCTTACGCGATGTGCGCAATTTCTTTCAAATAGTTATTGCTTTGCGCGATTTAGGCCAGCATGCGCACATAACACAGTCTCTTATTGATGTATCTGAACTCGCTGAAATTCTGATTATTGGCGCGCGAGATGTGTTAAGCAAACTGCTTGAAAAAACATGGGGATTACCTCACGACAGTGACGGAAATATTCAACCATTAATGATATTAGGGATGGGAAAATTAGGCGGTCATGAACTTAATTTTTCATCAGACATCGATCTCATTTTTACATTTCCTAACCACGGTGAAACAGTAGGCGGTAGACGCAGTACTGACAATCAGCAATATTTCGTGAAACTTGCCCAAAAATTAGTTAATGCGTTGGATAAAACAACGGTAGATGGCTTTGTTTATCGAGTTGATATGAGATTACGTCCCTTTGGTAACTCTGGGCCTTTAGTGGCGAGTTATGCTGCACTAGAGGACTACTATCAATCGCAAGGGCGAGATTGGGAACGGTATGCGATGGTGAAATCTCGAATATTGGGCGGTGAAGATAGTTTTAGTCGTGAACTAAAAAGCATGATCCGTCCATTTATGTTCAGACGTTACATTGATTTTAGTGCCATTGAATCACTGCGTAAAATGAAAATGATGATCACTCACGAAGTTCGCCGTCGTGGATTAATCGATAACATTAAACTTGGCAGTGGCGGCATTCGCGAAGTTGAATTCATTGTACAAGTATTTCAAATGATCCGCGGTGGGCGTGAACCACAATTACAAAATCAGTCTCTGTTGATAACTCTAGAGCGTTTACAATCGCTTGATATTATCAGTCCAGATGACTGCCACGATTTAAAAAATAGCTATTTATTTTTGCGTTTAAGTGAGCAAACGCTACAGCAAATAGATGATAAACAAACCCAAAAATTACCTGATAATGAATTAGATTGGCAGCGCTTACTCTGGGTCACAGGGCATCAAACGCAAGATGACTATCGAGCGACCCTTGGTCATCATATGCAGATCGTCGAAGAGCAGTTTGCCAATGTTATTGGTCAAGACGATGAAGACGATTCACCTGACTCTAAAGAACACGAATTGCTATCGGTGGTGTGTAACGCTGATGAATCTTTTGATGGCGAATCCATATTGTTTGAACTGGGATGTTGTTGTCCTCAAGCGCTGTTTCGCGAAATTATGGCCTTAAAATCAGAACTTGAGAAACGCCGTGTCGGTGTGCGCGGTCAAGAAGCAATGGCTAAATTATTACCTTTGCTAGTGGGTGGGTTGATCAATGAAGAGGAGGCCGATGGGCTATTTCGTAAAATTGCTAATATTTTAAAAACGATTGCCACCAGAACCGCCTATATAGACTTGCTATTAGAAAACCCTGGAGCGTTAAAGCAACTGGTTTCTCTATGTAAAGCAAGTGATTGGATTAGTAAGCAATTAACATTGCATCCTATTTTACTTGATGAATTACTAGACCCAAAATCATTATATAGTCCGACGCCATTAGATGAATACGGCGCGCAGCTGCACCAATATTTAATGCGAATTCCGCCTGAAGATTTAGAACAAGTGATGGAAGGCTTACGCCAACATAAGCAATGTCAACAACTACGTATTGCAGCAGCGGATGTAACCGGTGCAATGGAAGTAATGACCGTCAGCGACCATCTGACCGCGTTGGCACAAAGTATTGTAGAGTACGTCATTGATATTGCATGGCAACAATTAATCCAGCGCTATGGGACCCCAGTATTTGAGGGTGACAATAAAGGATTTGCAGTGATTGGCTACGGTAAACTTGGTGGCTTTGAATTGGGGTATGGATCTGATCTCAACTTGGTCTTTGTGCATAGTGGCGTTAGCGGCACTATGACGGATGGCAACAAAGAAATTGACAGCGCACATTTCTATTTAAAGCTTGCCCAGAGAATTTTACATTTATTTAATACACGCACAGTATCAGGCATTTTGTATGAATTGGATATGCGACTTCGCCCGTCTGGTAGTAAAGGATTAATGGTAATTCACATTGATTCTTTTGTAGATTATCAGCACAGTGAAGCGTGGGTTTGGGAACATCAAGCTTTGGTGAGAACACGCGTGGTGTGCGGATCGCTATGGCTTAAAGAAAAATTCAAATCTATTCGTGAAGGAATTCTGTGCAAATCTCGTGACAGAGCGATTTTACAGGGAGATGTGGCAAAAATGCGCGTTAAAATGCGAGACCATCTCACGCAAGGCTCAGATGACGTTTTCGACTTAAAGCAAGATAACGGTGGTATTGCAGACATTGAGTTTATTGCGCAATTTCTCGTGCTTGGATATAGCGAGCTCCATCCGGAATTAACGCGCTTTAGTGATAATGTAAGTATCTTTAAGCAAGCAAAAGTTTTGAAACTTATCAGTCTGGAAGAGCAACAAACGTTAAGCCAAGCGTACCAAGACTATCGTCATAAAGGGCATCGATTAGTACTCAATGATTTAAAGAACCAAACAGATGATAAAGAATTTGCAGAGCAGCGAGATGGGGTAAGTCAAATTTGGCGCCGCTTAATGTTAACGGCGCCTCAATGATGGCTTAGAAACCACAATTAACACCAGGCACTTGAGTTAATACTTCACTGCGAACTTGGTTGTAGTTTACTAAATAACAGTCCGTACCATTTAAGACACGGTAAGTTTGTGTCGGCGTATTGTTAACAATAATTGTTTTGTTAACCGAAACTGGTGGCTGATAAATCGTTGTTCGATACCCGTGACCATAATGGGTCTTAGAATAGGTTGTCGTTACATGCGTATTGTGATGAGACGATGAATCACTAAGAATACTGCCTATGACGACACCGCCAATAATGCCGCCAATTATTTCACCTGTATGATTGTGACGATGTTTACGGTGATTTTTGTAGCGGTGTTTTACATGATGATGTTTACTGTGATGATGTTTACTGTGATGATGACGTTTATGGCTCTTGTAATGTTTCTTGTGATGACCATTATAGTTCGAATGATGATTCACTTGATGGCCTGCAAATACAGCCGGCGATAACAATAACGACGTTGAAATTAAACCGGTAACGGTTAATTTTGTTATTAAGTTGCTCATAAATATTCTCCAATGAGATAGCATATGAATTCATCTTAACGTAGCTAACTTAATTGAAACTGAATTTTAAATTGTTGGCAAATTTATCGTTTTTATCCGTTCCCAAAACATCTGACCAACGGGGCCCAAGACTTTATCCTCTTTGATAATGGCACGTACTTCACCGTTCAGACTTTTCTCAAAATCATCGAGATGAATCTCTTGTAATAATCCTTGTTTCAACTCATCGAGAATTCGAGATTTGGGAATGAACCCTGTGCCCATCCCTGCGATTAATAGTGCTTTGAGGGTTTGAGCGTCCTTTGTTTTCACCAGAGGTTTGGCACTATGAGCGCCCATTTGTTCACTATCAAAACTCAAACTGCTTTCAATCATAGTGACAGTCGGTTGTTGATGTAGATCTGAAAGGCAGTTGATGGATTTACCTGCTAAAAATTGTGGTGATGCCACCACAACAATCTCAAATTCTTCAACGGGCAATGTTAAATAATCGCCAATGGCGTGAAATAAATGAAACCAAGCACCAAAGGTAATATCAACTTCATTGTTATTAAGTTGTTCAAGTGACGAAAACCTTGAGCCTGCAATTAACTCGAAACTTGTGGTTGGAAACTGATGCTGAAAACTCGCCAAGATATCAATGATGAATTGACTGTCGCACATCGGATCATAACCGATACGAAATACCGCTTCATGACCTTGCGCTAGATGTTTACCAACGGATTCTAGTTGCTCTGCGCTTAATAATAACCCTCTTGCTTGACGGTAGAAAATTTTTCCTTGGGGCGTTAATGTTAAGCGATAGCCAGAACGATCAAGCAGGGGAAAGCCATATTGTTGCTCAAGTTTCTTAATCGCCATTGAGATGGCTGGCTGTGTTTTGTGGAGTGCGTCAGCCGCAGCTTGAATCGTGCCTAGCTCAACAATGTTATGAAGTGCTTTAAGTTGTTCTAATGTCATCGTTAAAAATATATCGTATAAATAAAATTTATGATGTTGATAACTTTATATAAATTTTATTGCTTTCACAAGCAAGATACAATTGTCTACTCTCGTCAAACTATTAGGATGTTGCGCATGTTTAGCCAATTTAGCCGCCGTAAAAGCATTGCTGTGGTATTTTTATCTTCTCTATTTCTGTCAGCTTGTGATAATGCTGAGACTCCCCCAGAAGAAACCTTTCCACCCATGGTTAAGATTGTTGACGTGGGAGGATTGACGCAAGGCAGCATCCGACAATTTCCCGCGCAAGTTGAGCCTAATAAAGACAGTCATTTGGCATTTCGAGTCAGTGGTGAATTGAAAGAATTTGCTGTTAAAGCAGGTAATCGCGTAACTAAAGGGCAGTTACTGGCCAAATTAGATGACCGTGATTTTAAAATTCAAGTCAATGATCGCAAAGCACGACATGCATTGGCTAAGTCGCAGTTTGAACGAGCAAAACAATTACGGGATAGAAAGCTTGCATCCCAAGCGCAATATGATGAAGCACAAGCAAACCTATTGGTTGCCCAAGCCAACCTAAACAGTGCGGAAACAGCGTTAGAATATACGTCATTGTATGCGCCTTATGATGGCGTTATCGCAAAGGTATATGCTGAGAATCTTCAGAATGTACAAGCACAACAAGTGATTTTAAATATGCAAAATGTTGATAGCGTTGATGTGTCAATTCAACTGCCAGAGCGATTAGTCGCCATTATCAATAAAGAGACAGGCTATTCACCGAGTGTGGTCTTTGACTCACTGCCTAATAAAACATTTAACGTCACAGTCAAAGAGTGGGACGCGCAAGCTGACGCTGCAACCCGTACTTTTAAAGTTGTTTTTACCCTTAAACTCACTGAGCAAGATAATATTTTGCCGGGAATGTCTGGTACTTTGTTTGCTGACTTAGCTCAAGTTACTCATCAAGATTATAGTCAAGTAGTGGTCCCAGTTTCAGCAGTCTTTGCTGCGGACGATAAGCAAAGTGAAACCGCGCAGCGTTTTGTCTGGGTTGTTAACGATGATATGACAGTGAAACATCGCGCCGTAGACGTTGGAAGCTTATCAGGCAATGGCATTATCATTAAAAGTGGTCTTAGCGGCGATGAAAAAATTGTCGGTGCTGGCGCGCATTATTTATCGGAAGGTGATTTTGTTCGCGCATGGTCTCGTGAGCGAGGCCTATAATGGATATTGCAAAGTTATCGATTAAAAATTCAGTCATTAGCTGGATGTTTGCTGTCCTGCTGTTATTGGGGGGCATTGTTTCTTATTCCGACTTAGGTCGCTTGGAAGATCCTGAATTTACCATTAAAGAAGCAATGATTATTACCAGTTACCCTGGTGCCAGTCCGCTGCAAGTAGAAGAAGAAGTTAGTTATCCCATAGAAAACGCCTTACAACAATTACCCTATATTAAAAATATTCGCTCAATTTCAACGCCGGGTTTATCGCAAATTATCGTTGAAATGAAAGGAACATATCGTAAGCAGGAGCTTCGTCAAATATGGGATGAAGTTCGCCGTAAAGTTAACGATTTAGCTGGTAATTTTCCTCAAGGTGTTAATCCCCCACAAGTTAAAGACGATTTTGGTGATGTTTTTGGCGTCATGCTAGCGCTTACTGGTGATGGCTATAGCAACGAGGAACTCAAAGATTTTTCAGACTATCTTCGCCGTGAGCTAGTGTTGGTTGATGGGGTCAATAAAGTCAATGTTGCTGGTACTCAGCAAGAGCTTGTCGTTGTTGAAATATCTCGTAGTAAACTGGTTTCACTGGGTATTCCACAGGCGAGTATCTTTGAATTATTACGTAGCCAAAATACCGTTTCAAATGCGGGAAAGATCAAAGTTGGTCAAGAGTCTATTCGTTTTCACTCAACGGGAGAATTTAGTGAAGTTAAAGAATTAGAATCACTAATTATTTCTGCGCCCGGTGCCAGTGAGCTGATCTATTTAGGTGATGTTGCCGATGTGAGCCGTCAATACAGTGAAGTTCCGCAGCACGTGACACAGTACAATCAAAAACCTGCACTACTTATTGGCGTGTCATTTGCCAGTGGCGTTAACGTGGTGGAAGTGGGTGAGAATTTACAACAGCGTCTTACTGAATTAGCTTATTTTAAGCCACTTGGGTTAGATATCGATACGGTTTATAACCAACCTGTTGAAGTTGAAAATTCGGTATCAGGTTTTATCTTAAGCCTTGTTGAAGCTGTTGCTATCGTGATTTTGGTGCTACTTTTGTTCATGGGGCCGCGAAGTGGTTTATTGATTGGTCTGATTTTGGTTATTACAGTCTTTGGTAGTTTCATTTTTATGAAACTGATGGCGATTGATTTGCAGCGTATTTCATTAGGTGCATTGATTATTGCACTGGGGATGCTGGTGGATAATGCCATTGTAGTCACCGAAGGGATCCTGATGGGTCTGAAGAAAGGGCGAACGACAGCCCAAGCGGCGAGTGATATTGTTAAACAAACTAAATGGCCATTACTTGGCGCGACAGTTATTGCGGTAACTGCATTTGCACCCATTGGTTTATCGTCTGACTCCACCGGAGAATTCGCAGGTAGTTTGTTTTGGGTATTGCTAATATCGTTAATGCTGAGTTGGATTACGGCAGTAACTTTAACGCCATTTTTTGCCAATTTATTGTTTACCAATGATAAATCTCAGCAAGACACTGATAACCAAGACCCATATAAAGGCGCGATGTTTGTATTCTACAAACGCTTTGTGACGTTATGTATTCGGTTTAAAGCGATTTCAGCTTTATCACTCATTGCAATACTTGTGCTTTCAGTCATTGGTTTTGGTCAAGTAAAGCAATCATTTTTTCCTGCGTCGAATACCCCGATGTTTTACGTTGATTTATGGCGTTATCAGGGCTCAGATATTCGTGAAACCCAAAAAGATATCGCAAAGATCAGTGAACATTTGTTAACGCAAAAAGGCGTAACGCAAGTGACATCAACGGTTGGGCAGGGTGCACTTCGCTTTATGCTGACTTATGGCCCAGAGAAAAGCTATCCGGCGTTTGGGCAACTCATTGTGCGGGCTGAAGATCGCGAGCAACAACTGGTTATCATGAATGATTTACGCGAATACCTACGAGACAATTTTCCAAATGCGTTATCCAAAATTAAACCAATGGAAATTGGACCACCAGTTGAGTCGAAACTAGAAGTACGTTTTTCTGGAGCAGATCCTGATGTGCTTCGTGGTTTGGCCGCTCAAGCCAAACAAGTGCTGTTGGATAATCCTGATGCCTATAACGTACGTCATGATTGGCGTCAGCGCAGCAAAACTATTCGCCCAGTGTTCAACGAAGCGGCAGGCAGGCGCGTTGGTATTACCAAAGCTGATCTTGATGAATTGTTATTGGTGAGTTATTCCGGCAAAGCCGTTGGCCTATATCGCGATGGTACGCAAATGCTGCCGATTGTTGCGCGAGCACCTGATCAAGAACGCTTGTCTATTGATAGTTTAGAGGCGCTGCAAATTTATAGCCGTAGCCTAGGACGTTACATACCAGTGAGTCAGGTGGTGGATGGCTTTGAGACGCAGTGGGAAGATCCTATTATTATGCGCCGCGACCGCAAACGCACCATTACCGTAAAAGCGGATCATGACGTGTTAGGCGATGGCACAGCAGCACAAGTCTTTAATCAAGTCCGTCCATTAATTGAAGCGATTGAATTGCCTCGCGGTTATCAATTGGTGTGGGGTGGCGAATATGAAAGCTCTACCACGGCACAAAAAGCATTGATGGGGGGATTACCATTAGGTTACCTCACAATGTTTATGATAACCGTATTCTTATTCAACTCCATTCGTGCACCATTGGTGATTTGGGTAACAGTACCGATGGCTATTATTGGTGTCGCTGGTGGTTTACTCGTGATGCAAGCACCGTTTAGTTTTATGGCGTTACTTGGGTTATTGAGTTTGTCAGGAATGCTGATTAAAAACGGAATTGTGTTAGTTGATCAAATCAATATTGAGCTTGAATCAGGACTTGAGCCTTTTGATGCCGTGCTAATGGCGGGTGCTAGTCGTGTGCGGCCAGTTGCGATGGCTGCGATAACAACTATTCTTGGCATGATTCCATTATTATTCGATGTGTTTTTTCAATCAATGGCCGTGACCATTATGTTTGGGTTAGGTTTCGCTACTGTCTTAACCTTAGTGTTTGTCCCTGTTTTTTACACCATGTTCTTTGGTATAAAAGCTAAGTAATTATCATTTACAACCTTGAGGCACTGGGCATTCGCTCAGTGTTTCCTTTCTTCCTTTTCTTCATTACAACTTCACGAAACTTCTATACAAAACCATATGGTTTAATTTGCTATATTTCGTCCAATTATTTTCGTCACGCTAGCAGCCATGGTGGCCACTAAAAAACAAATAATACTTCCTATTCTCATATTGCTAGGAACTATTGCGATTGCAGCGGCATTTGTTGCCATGAAGGAAGCGCCAAAAGAAAAAGAACCTAAAGCATTTATTCCGGTCGTTAAAACTCAAACGATTAATGTTAGTGAGTTAACGATGAAGGTTAAATCGCAAGGCATGGTGATGGCTAAGGAGCAAACGGTATTAGTGGCACAGGTCGGCGGAAAAATCACCAAGCTTGCCCCAGCGTTTATTCGTGGTGGCCGCGTTAAAGCAGATGATGTGTTATACCACTTACTTAATGCAATTAATGGTATAAAGCCTCGCAGTTCATTAGCATTACCTGCAATGCGCCAAGTCATAGATGCATATTCAAGAGCGAAAGAAGGTAAGGGTGAGATTGATTTAACGGTGTTTAGCGCATTACTAAACGAACAAGGGCTCCTAGGTATTGTCTATTGGCAAGCTCATTGGCAGTGAACAAGGAATTGTTGCCATTGAAATAAGGGCATAAAAAAACCAGCATTACGCTGGTTTTTTGCAATCTGGCGTTAGCACCGTCTTATTTAAGACCCTTGCTAATCAAGATTAAATCTTGCTCTTTTAATGTACCAGCTGTTTGTTTTAGGCTCAGTACAGAAAGAATATAAGAATAACGTGCATCAGACAGTTGACGCTTTGAGTTGTATACTTGACGCGTTGAGTTTAATACGTCAACGATAGTACGTGTACCCACTTCAAAACCCGCTTCTGTTGCTTTTAATGCGCTGTCAGCAGACTTTGCTGCTTGCTCGTATGCCTTAATCGATGAGATTGAAGCACGAACGTTGTTGAAGTTATTACGAACATTACGCACAACACTGCGATGATCTTGTTCTAATTTTTGTGCGCTAGCCACATAACCGAAACGCGATTGGTCGACTTGTGATGTTGTTGCGCCGCCTTTATAGATAGGTACGTTTAGCTGTAAGCCAATTGAACCACCAAGCGTCTTTTCGCCTTTAAAATCTTTGTCAGCACTAAGAGATGCACCTAATGTTGGTAAATGACCTGATTTTGCTAAATCGATACGCTGTTTTGCGATATCTTGCGCTAAGCGACTGTCTAATAACGTTAAGTTATTTTCTTCAGCGAGTTTAATCCACTCTGAAGACACGGCTGGCATTGGCATTGCTGCGCTAAATGACTCTGTGTTTAACGCATCTAAATCACTGTGTTTAAGACCTGTGATTTCTGTTAATACTTCAAGGCTATTTTCAAGGCTATTTAACGCCATGATTTCGTTAGCTGTTGATAAATCAAATTGTGCTTGAGCTTCGTGAACATCAGTAAAGGCGTTTAAGCCCACTTCAAAACGTTGTTTTGTTTGCTCAAGTTGACGTTCGATAGCGCGTTTTTCTGCTTGCACAAATGACAGGCTGTCAGTATTTTTAAGTACATCAAAATAGGCATTGGCAACACGAAGAATTAGTCCTTGCTGGGCCGCTGCTAATTGTGCATCACTGCGAGACGCTGATTTCTCAGATAAGCTAAGGCTTAACCAAGAACCGTGAGAATATATTTGCTGTGTTAAAGTGATGTTTGCGCCACTAGTCCACTGTGAGTTCCACTCATAACTACCAGTTGCATCGTTACCGCGATTACCAAGGCTAATTGACCCTGAAATTTGTGGTAATAAAACTGCGCGAGATTCAGTAATTGCTGCAAAGCTAGAATCACGATTTGCTTTTGCTTGTTTAATTTGTGGGTCGCCTTGAAGGGCTTGTTGGTAAATCTGGTGCAATCCATCTGCATTGGCTGTCATAGAAAGTAAACCTAAGCTTACTGACAACATGAGTTTATTTAATTTAGAGCTCATTTGAAATCCTAACGGTCTTTACAATAATTTGTGCTTAATCTAAGCGTTTTTTTGTCACTTAACCAGAGGCCAAGTGTAACAGTTTATTTTATGCGAGGAATCTCCTAATTATTATGGAAACTCATGGCATTACTATTCAATTTGCTACTAGGTATTAGTAATGGTGTCTAAGCTAGCATAATTCAAGTTATACTGAACAATTATATTTAAATATTAACAACTAAGATGTAAATCTTTGTAAAGGCAAATTGATTGATGAAGCAATTTTCGAAAAATGATGTCACCGTCGTTAAAAAAGAAGTGGTATTTCAGGGCTACTTTCGAATGCTTAAATATTATTTCACCCATGCGTTATTTTCCGGCGGAACGAGCAAGATAGTTGAACGAGAGCTGTTTGAACGTGATACCGCTGTTGCTGTTATTCCCTATGATCCCGTGCGCGACCAAATTGTAATGGTTGAGCAAATTCGTGTTGGTGCCTTTGGGCATGACATTAATCCATGGATGATTGAATTGGTGGCAGGAATGATTGAAGAGGGCGAATTGGCAGATGATGTCGCCAAGCGAGAACTCAAAGAAGAAACAGGTTTAGATTGCCAACGTCTCGATAAAATCATGAGTTATTTAGTCAGTCCTGGTGGAACGTCCGAGTGTATCGATCTATACATTGCTGAAATAGATGCCAGTCAAGCATTAGCGATTGCAGGTTTGGAATGTGAGTCAGAAGATATTAGAACGATGGTCATAGACGTTAGTGAAGCAATTGACCATTTGTCGCAATCTAAATTTCAAAATGGTGTTACCATAGTTGGTCTTCAATGGTTGGCACTCAATCATCAAACGTTGAAGAATAAATGGTGCCCTTAAGATATAGAACATCCTCTGAGTAGTTTATGGCGAGTAACAGTTTAACAAAATCGAAATATCAACCAGATATGCTGGCACTTCATCGTGCTCATTCTTACAATTATTTACTAATTCTCAAGCTCTTACCCGAGTTAGATAGCGAAAGGCCATATTTTTTTCACTTAGATAATGGATGTTATCAACTGAGTGTTTGCGAGCAAACTCAGTATACGAGCGTGCTTGATATAGAGAATATTGCATCAAGCGTTATCATTGATGATGAAAGTGCAACCAGTCTCACACCTCGATTAAAAGTACGGCTTTATCATGATGCCCAAATGGCAGAAGTGTTAGCTAGTCGACAGATCCGTTATTTTAAATCACGTTATGATTATCCTAATCGGCTGATGCAACAGCCGGACGAGAAATACCAAATCAATAAGTTTTTAACGCAATGGTTAGAGCATTGTTTTAAGGACGGACGTGTAATGACATTGGATCCGAGGCATTCATGAACGAAGATATTTTAAGGCTAGGACAGGCCAATCCACAGATTTTACAATTTAGTGACCTTCATCTTTCGAGCAATGAAGAGTTAATGGGCATAAATTGTGATGAAAGTTTTGCGGCTGTAAAGGCGTTGGCATCGCAATATCATAGTGTTGATCTAACGTTGATTACTGGTGATATATCTCAAGATCACAGTGAAGCATCTTACCAAAAATGTTGTGAAGTTTTCCGATATCAACAACACCCAGTTGCTTGGATTACGGGGAATCATGACGAAGTTGCTATGCAAAATGATGTGCTGTCAGTTGGCGCTATTACGCCGGTTAAGCGTATTTTATTTAAGCATTGGCAATTGTTGCTTTTAAATTCCCAAATTCCTGGGAAAATTTGCGGTGCAATTAGTGATGAAGAGCTTGAACAAATTGAACAAGCTGCTATTGATTATCCGAAGCATCACATTATGCTTGTGCTACATCATCATCCAATCCCGATGAATAGTGAATGGATTGACAATCATTGTTTAACCAATCGTGACGAATTGTGGGATGCTGTTAATAAGGCCGGCAATGTCAAAGGTATGATGTTTGGGCACGTTCATCAGATGGTTGATGAGGTCAAAGATGGTGTTCGAGTGCTTGGTTGTCCATCAACCAGTGTTCAATTTACCCCAAATCAAGATGAGTTTTCTGTCGATGATGCGCAACCTGGTTTTCGTTACTTAGAGTTGCTGGCTAACGGCACCATAAAGACCAAGGTACATCGTGTTGCTGATAATAAATTTATTGCAACATTTGACCCCGCAGGATACTAACCACGTCTTTATTTTTATCAGCGTTGTTTTGCGCAGCGCTGAGAGATAGTTTATGCTGCCAATCATTGTTTCTTCCCAATGAACTATGTTTGTGAATAGCCCTAAATATCTTATCTATCTTCACGGCTTTAATAGCTCGCCGCAGTCAGTTAAAGCGCTACAAATGAATCAATTCATCAATGATAATTGCTTTGACATTAGCATTGTGACACCAACGCTTGAAGTTACGCCGCGTATTGCACTTGAACAAATTATCTCAATAGTTAACGACATAAAAAACAAGCACGTAAATGCAGTGATTGGTTTCGTTGGCAGCTCTATGGGTGGGTTCTTAGCCACCTTGTGTGGTGAAAAGTATGGCGTAAAAGCGGTATTGATTAATCCGGTTGTTGCGCCACATCGTATGATTGATTCGTTAGTCGGTGATTATACCAATCCGTATTCTGGCGAAACATTTAAGGTCACTAAAAAAGATGGTAATGAATTAGCTGCGATGAATTTTGATGCATTATCTACCGCTTCTAATTACTGGGTGCTGCTCCAACAAGGCGATGAAACCCTTGATTATTGTGATGCGTTATCGGTTTATCAGCACAGCCGCATTACGCTAGAGCCGCTTGGCGATCACGGTTTTGTAGGCTTTGACAGATATTTACATGCGATTGTAGAATTTTTATTCGAAAATTGATGTTAAGTACTTAAATGATCAAGCAAATTTCGTTACACTGAGCGTAATAATAAGAACAACCACATAAGGCCTTATCGTGAGTGAACAGCAATATAATTCGGATGCCATCGAAGTACTCAATGGCTTAGATCCCGTTAAACGCCGTCCGGGAATGTACACCGACACCACACGCCCAAATCACCTTGGTCAAGAAATCATCGATAATAGTGTCGATGAAGCGCTTGCTGGTTTTGCAAGTTCTATCCAAATTGTTTTACATGAAGATCATTCACTTGAAGTTGTTGATGATGGTCGTGGTATGCCCACTGATATTCACCCTGAAGAAGGTGTGAGCGGCGTAGAGCTCATTCTATGTAAACTGCATGCCGGTGGTAAGTTTTCTGGGAAGAATTATGCCTTTTCAGGTGGTTTACACGGGGTAGGTATCTCAGTTGTGAATGCACTGTCAACACGTGTTGAAGTCACTATTCGCCGTGATGCTAAAGTGTATGAAATTGCATTTGAGAACGGTGATAAGGTTGAAGATCTTCGTGAGACAGGGACTTGTGGTAAACGCAATACGGGTACCAGTGTTCGCTTTTGGCCTGATGCGTCTTATTTTGATTCTTATAAATTTTCTATTTCACGCCTTAACCATAACCTGCGCTCAAAAGCGGTGCTATGTCCCGGTCTAAAAATTAAATTTACTAACAAGATCACCAAAGATGTCCAAGAATGGCACTATGAATCGGGCTTAGAAGATTATTTATTAGAAACCGTAAAAGAATGGCCATGTCTGCCTGAAACGCCGTTTGTTGGTAGTATGAGCAGTAAATCAGAGGCGGTTGATTGGGCAGTGGTATGGCAGCCGGAAGGTGGCGATGCCCTGAGCGAAAGCTATGTAAATTTAATTCCGACTATTCAAGGCGGTACGCATGTTAACGGCCTTCGCGCTGGCTTACTTGATGCGATGCGTGAATTTTGTGAATTTAGAAATCTATTGCCACGTGGCATCAAATTAACGCCGGATGATATTTGGGATCGCTGTAGTTTTGTATTGTCAGTAAAAATGCAAGACCCAGCGTTTGCAGGGCAAACCAAAGAACGTTTGTCTTCTCGCCAGTGTAGTGCTTTTGTTTCTGGTGTTGTGAAAGATGCCTTTAGTCTATGGCTCAATCAACACACTGAAATTGCCGAACAATTGGCTGATTTATGTATCAATAACGCGCAACGTCGATTAAAAGCCACAAAGAAAATCGCCCGAAAGAAAGTTACTTCAGGCCCTGCACTACCTGGTAAGCTAACGGACTGTACCGGTCAAGATCCATCGCGCGCAGAGTTGTTTTTAGTCGAAGGTGATTCTGCTGGTGGTAGTGCAAAACAAGCCCGTGAGCGTGAATTCCAAGCAGTGATGCCACTGCGTGGTAAAATTCTTAATACTTGGGAAGTTGAATCGTCTCAGGTACTTGCCTCACAAGAGGTTCATGATATCTCGGTGGCGATTGGGCTCGATCCAGACTCTTCTGATTTATCTGCGCTACGCTATGACAAAATTTGTATCCTAGCTGATGCCGACTCGGATGGATTGCATATTGCAACACTCCTGTGTGCGCTGTTTATGATGCATTTTCGAGAATTAGTGCGCCAAGGCCATGTTTATGTTGCTATGCCGCCGTTATACCGTATCGATATAGGTAAAGAAGTCTTCTATGCGCTTGATGAAGATGAAAAAAATGGCATTTTAGATCGCATTGAAGCGGAGAAAAAACGCGGTAAAGTGAACGTACAGCGTTTTAAAGGATTGGGTGAAATGAATCCATTACAACTTCGTGAAACGACTATGGATCCAAATACTCGCCGACTGGTTCAGCTAACGCTTGAAGAAGAAGAGCAGACATGTGAAGTCATGGATATGTTACTTGCCAAGAAACGTTCGCCAGATAGACGTCATTGGTTAGAGACGAAAGGCAACTTGGCACAAACAGCTTTAAATATTGAAGAACAGGTTTAAATAGGCAAATTATGACAGATAAAACATTAATGAGCTTGGATGGCGTTGAACAACAATCAATGCACAGCTTTACCGAAGACGCCTATTTAAATTACTCAATGTACGTCATCATGGACAGGGCACTGCCGCATGTTGGTGATGGCTTAAAGCCTGTGCAGCGTCGAATTATTTACGCAATGAGTGAATTAGGTTTACATGCATCGGCAAAATATAAAAAGTCTGCTCGTACCGTCGGTGATGTATTAGGTAAATTTCATCCTCATGGTGATTCAGCTTGTTATGAAGCCATGGTATTAATGGCACAGCCATTTTCTTATCGCTATCCACTTGTTGATGGTCAAGGTAACTGGGGCGCGCCGGATGATCCTAAATCATTTGCGGCAATGCGCTACACCGAAGCGAAACTTTCTAAATTCAGTGAAGTAATGCTTGGCGAATTAGGCCAAGGCACGGTGGAATGGCAGCCAAATTTTGATGGCACCATGAAAGAGCCTGTGATCCTGCCTGCTCGCTTACCTCATATTTTACTCAACGGCATTACAGGTATTGCCGTTGGTATGGCGACTGACATTCCGCCTCACAATGTGCGAGAAGTGGCCAATGCAACCATTACTTTATTAGATAAACCAAAGACTGAACTTGGTGAATTACTTGAGCATGTCGCTGGACCTGACTATCCAACAAATGCCGAAATTATTACGCCTAAAGCTGATATTGAAAAAATTTATAGCTCAGGCAAGGGCTCAATAAAAATGCGCGCTGTGTTTGATATTGAAGATGGTGAAGTCGTGATTTCTGCATTGCCGCATCAAGTATCAGGCGCAAAAATCCTCGAGCAAATTGCCAGTCAAATGCAAGGTAAGAAATTACCGATGGTGTCTGATTTACGTGATGAGTCAGATCATGAATGCCCGACGCGCTTAGTGATAGTCCCGCGTTCTAACCGCGTTGATATTGACGGTTTGATGAATCATTTGTTTGCAACGACTGATTTAGAAAAAAATTATCGTGTGAACCTCAATATCATTGGTTTAGACAATCGCCCACGCGTGATGGGTTTAAAAGATATTCTCACCGAATGGATTGAGTACCGTCTTGAAACAGTGCGCCGCCGTTTGCAATATCGCCTTGATAAAATCTTAGCGCGTCTGCACATCTTAGATGGTTTATTGGTTGCGTTTTTAAACATTGATGAAGTGATTGAGATCATTCGTACCTATGATGATCCAAAAGCGGAGTTGATGTCGCGCTTTGAATTATCGCAAATTCAAGCAGAAGCTATTTTAGAAATCAAACTTCGCCAGTTAGCCAAGCTTGAAGAAATTAAAATCAAAGCTGAGCAAGACGAATTAAGCGCTGAACGTGACAAAATTGAATTAACCCTTTCTAGCGAACGTCGCATGAAGACCTTGGTTAAAAAGGAAATTGTCGCTGACGCGGAAAAATTTGGCGACGACAGACGTTCTCCAATCATCGAGCGTTCAGAAGCAAAAGCGTTATCAGAAAAAGATTTAGTCCCTAGCGAAGCGGTTACTGTTGTGGTTTCTGAAAAAGGCTGGGCACGTTGTGCTAAAGGCCATGATATTGAACCACAAAACTTAAGTTATAAAGCAGGCGACGGTTATTTGAGTTCAGCGAAAGGGCGCTCAAATCAGCCAGTGGTGTTCATTGATACCTCTGGACGAGCCTATAGTACGGACGCGCATACTTTACCCTCAGCCCGTAGCCAAGGAGAGCCTCTCACTGGCCGCTTTACATTAGGCAGCGGTGAGACGATGGCTCATACAGTCATGGGCGGTGAAGAACAATTGTTCTTAATGGCCACTGATGGCGGTTATGGGTTTATCGGTTCGTTTGGTGACATGGTGTCTGCCAATAAGAAAGGTAAAGCCTTATTATCGCGCCCTAAAGGTAGCGAAGTGATGGTACCTGTGAAGGTGCACGACTATGACAGTCAATTATGTCTAGCAATCTCAAATGAAGGTCGTATGCTAATCTTCCCATTAGAGAGCTTACCTAAGCTAAGTAAAGGTAAGGGCAATAAAATTATTAATATTCCTAGCTCACGCGTTACTACGCGTGAAGAATTTGTGAAACAACTAGCGGTGATAAACCGTGATAGTGATGTCACGTTATTCGCAGGAAAACGTAAACTGACGCTTAAGGCTAGTGATTTAGAGCATTACATTGGTGAACGTGGCCGCCGCGGTAACAAACTTCCGCGTGGACTACAACGTGTCGATTCAATCGATGTAAACCTAGGTGAGCCGATTGTTGATGAAGAAACAACGCAATCACCACCAGAGCAAGATTAAATCATGCAACAGGCCATGGTCGGTTTTCATCGCGATGATGAAAACCATTGGGTTGCGAAGCTTGTTTGTGGTCACAATCAACATGTACGCCACGATCCCCCGTGGCAAAACCGCCCTTGGGTAATATCAGAACTTGGCCGAACTGCAAAGCTTGGTGTCACACTTAACTGTGTTAAGTGTGATGAACAAGCGCCGCGCGATTGGCATTCATTAGACGATTTTCTTTAATTTATACGGCAAAAATATGAGTAAAGTAATTAGCAAAACACAGCTTATTGACGTGTTATCACAGTGGCAATCAGGCCAAATTTCCGTTGAAAAAATGCAGGTTTGGATGATTGATAATTTCGAACCTGATGAGTTTTCAATAGGAAAGGGCGAAGCTGAACATACTGTTGAAGCGATGCATATCGTCATGAACGAATATGAATTAGTTGATGAAACTAAATGTTTAACAAGCGGCGCCAAATTGGCGATTGATTTTGTTAATTCAACACCGGACACATTTATGGCTGCCCGCAGTGTGTTTTTACGTAATGGGTTTAAAGATTGATTTTAGATAGGCTAATTATTAAATAAAGCAACAGGATATTAGGATTAAGGATGATTAAACATACCGTTACAGTTTTAATTGTAGTTACGCTTCTCATTGGCTTGTTTGTGGCCAGTTTATTAGGTGAAAACCATAAAGTAGAAGCATTAGTCAATGAGTATACCAAGCAGCTTACAATTGATAGTTTACCTGATGAATGTTTATCCATGCCGTTAAGCGAGATAAAACAGACTCGTGAACAATGTTTAAATAATAATTTTATTGTGAATTTAAGTTTGCTTGAGTATTTTGGCGTACTGCAAGAGGACTTTACGGTTCAAATACGACGAGAGCAATTTTGGATTCCCTTTGCTGTTAATGCGGTGAATGTGAGTATTGCCCTCGTTTCAGACAACAATAATGATGAAGTGTTATTTATAAAGAATCTGTTTCAGGTCAATCGAATTGACGGTCATTGGCAAGTAATCAACACGGAGATTAGTGACGAAAAGCTCAGAAACATTATTTTTATGAATCAACAGAGTATCGACGTTGAAAAGTATATAAAAATCGATGGGCATGATGTTAGATTAATCGACCAAAAACTGGATTTAACTAAGCTAACTCCTAAAGAACGTTATCTAGTTAAATTTAGCACCAGCAAACTTTTGGAATTAATACCCAAGCGACATGAAGATGCTCGATTTCAGCAAGTCGACAAGCGTGCCAAATACTAGGCATAAGATGTGTCGTTAAGTCATTCCCGATAACTGCTCCTGCGTTATCCTACTGTTCTACGTCCATGTAGAAATTAATAAATATCTTATAACGACGTACGACGGTATGGATACCGGAGCTAGAGCAACGCAGGAGCAGTTGCCGGTTGGTCGCTTATTGCCTTGCCCCTTGGGCGTTCGGGTAGAAAACGACTACCGCGTTATGATTCATAATCAGGTTTTCACACGGATGTGAAACATTAGGGCAATGCAGGAGCTTATTGCCGAGAGTAGCCATTAATTACAAATCCTGCCTTGTATTCGATTCCTCCCCGAGCTCTGAAACATGCATCTTCAAGTGGCTTGGGTATATAGCAAACTGAATGTGTAATACCAATTGCATTAAATATTTGCCCACTTGTACTTGTTAA
Source organism: Psychrobium sp. nBUS_13 (assembly GCF_051201665.1). GTDB lineage: Bacteria > Pseudomonadota > Gammaproteobacteria > Enterobacterales > Psychrobiaceae > Psychrobium. The sequence continues at coordinate 1,707,405 of NZ_CP179210.1, forward strand.
AATTAACTAACATGGCGTTGCTCTCAATCCTAATAGCCAGCTATGAGTCAATCGAGCGCCTTGTTTTAGCTGATTTTCTCTACGCACAACAAGATCACTTACTTAATGCAATTGGTATAATCGGTGCATTTCATAGTTATAGCCGCAAAAAATAAACACTTGAATTTTTTCTATTAGGACTCAACCATTCAAATTTTAAGCTAACGCACCGCCATCCTTACTTTTGTGACTTCAAACCATTGCAGCTGCGCAAATAAACCGTATGATGCACGGCTTATTTTTCTTACTGGTTATTGAACTGATAGCTAGTCGCATTAAGCTTGCTGGAGTTGTAGCACGTGAAAAACTTATTGATTTCTCCCTCTAAAATGTCGTTGTCAGCGTCTCAGTCTGCCATTTACCAAAAAATATTAGAACAAGTTGCGCCATTGAGTTTGAACTTGATGGCTGTAAAGGTTGAGCGTCAACCAGATGATTTTTTAGCGTGGTGTCATGAGTTATTGGATGTGTGTGTTAACAGAATTAACCGTGATTTAATGGATGAAATTCAATTTAAGCCGTTAAAAAAAGTAATTAGTTTATTAACGTTAGCTACCAGTGTAACGCAACTAACCATGGCAAAAGCAGCCCCTTGGGTTATCTACCAAGAGTTTATTAATAGTCAAGCACAGCGTCATGGGCTTGAGGAACGCTTACGTTTATTAGACTTTGTGAGCAAATTAGACACCTCGACATTAAGTGAACTGAGTGTTGAAGACAGGTTGGCATTTGTTGGTAAACATACGAATGACCATGATACCGCGTTATATAACTTTGACGTGCAGTGGTTTGGTCAAACCAAAACTGCGAAAGGATTTCACGAACTATTGAGTGTTAATCCAGCGGCCTTTGATGATGCGTTGTCAAAAATCCCTGATGAAGGTGAAGTGACCCAATCGCAGTTTGCTGATTTTGTTGGCAGTTTTATGGTGGCCATTATAAGCACGGGTGAAAAGCCAAGCTTAGCGGTTGCAACAAGACTTCTGGCGATGAAACGTCCAGATCAATTTGTAACAATCAGCAGTACTAAACTTGATGAACTATGTCAGGGTTTAAATATCGCTAAATTAAAATTACATGATTTTGAAGCGTATTGGACTGACGTCATTGGCACCATCCGCACTATGCCATGGTATAGCAGTGAACAACCGTCTGACGAGTCAGAACTTGCGTTGTGGAATAATCGCGTTGTATTGATGGATTTATTGTTTTGGTGTGATGAAGAGCATGCCCAGCAATCAAACTATTTGAAATTGAAAAACAAACCAGCGCGTAAGAGCACAAGCAAAGCTGGCGGCGGAAAAGTCACGCGCCGTAGTAAAGAGTCTTCGACTGAAATAGTAGACCGTGTATTAGCAATGGAAGGAACATCTGACTTTATAAAAGCACAACGAAATTCTATTATTGCACAGGTCGAGTCTGGTAAAAAAATAGATGAAGTGATTACTTTGCTTAGTAAAATATTTGGTTAATGTATCTTGCTATAATATTGTTTAAAATGAAGTTTGTTGGTAATTATGCCGTTTTATTTACCAACGAATGAAGTAAACCGACGAGTAAATTTCAGTATCAATCTAAATGAAAATAGATTACTGTAGAATACGATGTTTGAAAACTTAGACACAGTGTCTAAAATTCAATCGTGGTTCAAGTTGATAAGTAACAAATTCACCACTTTGTGGGTGTTGAGGATTTTTTGTGATAAACGTTTTCTTAGTTGATGATCATGAATTAGTGCGTACTGGTATTAAGCGTTTGCTTGAAGATGTACGAGGCATTAAAGTCGTTGGTGAAGCTGACTCTGGCGAAACCGCAGTACAGTGGTGTCGTAATAATGATACTGACATTGTATTGATGGATATGAATATGCCGGGAATTGGTGGTATTGAAGCTACTCGTCGTATTTTACGTCTAAATCCTGATATTAAAGTTATCGTAATCAGTATTCATGGTGAAGAGCCTTATCCAACAAAAGTGATGCAAGCGGGTGCTGCTGGATACCTAACAAAAGGTGCTGCACCACTTGAAATGATTAACGCTATTCGACAAGTTAAATCTGGTCAACGTTATTTATCACCTGAAATTGCGCAGCAAATGGCATTAAGCCAGTTTAGACCATCACAGGATAACCCATTTCAAACTCTGTCTGAGCGTGAATTACAAATCATGATGATGATTACGACTGGTCAGAAAGTTAATGATATTTCAGAACAATTGAGTTTGAGCCCTAAAACCGTTAATTCATACCGTTATCGTTTGTTTACCAAACTAGAAGTGAGCGGAGATGTTGAGTTAACTCATTTAGCAATTCGTCATGGTATTTTAGATACTGAAAAACTCTAGCCATTAGCGGGTCCTTTCTTGTTTGATAGCCAATCCTTTTTAAAAAACGTCACCACGTCGGCTGGCGTTTATCAAATGTTTGATGTTGATGACGTTGTTATTTATGTCGGCAAAGCAAAAAATCTCAAAAAACGTTTAGCGAGTTATTTTCGAAGCAATATAACTAACGGCAAGACTCGTATCCTTGTCAGTAAAATTGCTGACGTTAAAATCATTGTTACTGCTAGTGAAATTGAAGCATTAATATTGGAAAATGATCTGATCAAGCATCATATGCCCAAATATAATGTATTGCTGCGCGATGACAAATCGTATCCATTCATATTCGTTTCAGATCATAAGCACCCTCGTATTACGAGCCATCGCGGCGCCAAAAAGGCCAAGGGTAAATACTATGGCCCTTATCCTAATAGTGGTGCCGTTCGAGAAAGCTTGCATCTAATGCAAAAGATATTTCCCATCAGGCAGTGTGAGGATGCATATTATCGCAACCGTTCTCGTCCTTGTTTGCAATATCAATTAAAGCGTTGTTTAGCGCCTTGTGTTAAAGGATTGGTAAGTGATGATGATTACGCCAGTGAAGTAAAACTAGCAGGGATGTTTTTATCAGGTAATAGCCAGAATGTGCTTGATACAGTTATTGAAAAAATGGAGCTGGCCAGTCAATCATTGCAGTTTGAAGCGGCGGCTCGCTATCGCGATCAATTAACAGCGCTGCGTAAAGTCCAAGAACAGCAGTGGATTAATTCAGATCAAAGCGATGTAGATGTTATTGGATTTAACTACGACCATGGTATTGCCTGCTTTCACACGCTGTTTATTCGCAATGGTAAGGTACTTGGCTCGCGAAGTTATTATCCTAAAATCCCTAAAGACACCGATACTGAAGAGCTATATAGCGCGTTTATTTTACAATTTTATTTAAATGCCAGTGCAGGGCGTCAAATTCCGCGACAAATATTACATAGCGCACCGCAAATTGACGATGGGGCTATTGAAGGGGCATTGACCAGTGAAGCGGGTTATAAAGTTAGTTTATTTAATAATACCCGTGGTGAACGTGCAAAATTAGTAGATATGGCACAGCGAAATGCGCGTATAGGATTAGAGAGTAAACTGGCTCAAAAGGGCACGCAGTTACAGCGTGTTACCGCCCTTGAAAAAGCTATTGATAGCGACGCTAAAATAGCGCGTATGGAATGTTTCGATATTTCACATACCTCAGGACAACAAACGGTAGCATCCTGTGTCGTATTTGACCGCGAAGGTCCAGCGAAAGCGCAATATCGAAAATTTAATATAGAAGGCATAACGCCAGGTGACGATTACGCAGCAATGAACCAAGCGCTGTCTCGTCGATTTGCGAAAGCAAATGATCCCGCGCTAATTCCGGATATTTTATTTATCGATGGTGGGCGTGGTCAGTTAAGCGAAGCTGAAGCGGTTATGGCTAAATACCAAGACAACTTGCCTAAGATGCCATTATTGTTAGGTGTGGCAAAAGGGGAAGGGCGTAAAGCGGGTTTAGAAACTTTATTTGTTGGTATTACTCGAGAAATTATCGATTTAGAAAACGATAATCCGGCATTACATCTTATTCAACATATTCGCGATGAATCTCATCGGTTTGCAATTACTGGTCATCGAGCTCGTCGTGCAAAAGTTAAAAATACCTCCACTTTAGAGAGTATTCCTGGTATTGGCCCTAAGCGTCGACAAGCCCTTATTAAAAACATGGGGGGTCTACAGGCCCTGAAAAATGCTAGCCAAGCAGAAATAGCGAAAGTTCCTGGAATAAGTGGCGAACTTGCGCAAACTATTTTTGATGCCTTAAATGATTGATGTGAACATTTAGTAATCAATTATCACGCCATTGCTCGTTCAGGTTTGTATTACGTTGGTGAATAAGGCAACATAAGGGCACTTTTCAAAACAGTTAGTTTTTTCGATGCCGTTAAACATTCCAAATCTACTCACGTTACTACGTGTTGTATTAATCCCTGTCTTTATTTTTTCATTTTTCTTAGATTCTGAGCATCGTTATTTAATCTCTGCATTTATATTCTGGTTTGCTGCTGGCACCGACATGCTTGACGGTTATCTTGCACGCGTACTTAATCAGAGCACAAAATTTGGCGCATTTCTTGATCCCGTAGCCGATAAAGTGATGGTAGGCGCTGCATTAGTCATGCTTAGCCAAGATTATCAATCTGTGTGGGTGACGGTTCCTTCCATTATTATGATTTCACGTGAAATTATTATTAGCGCACTGCGCGAATGGATGGCAGAGCTTGGCAAACGCGGTGTTGTTGCCGTATCAATTTGGGGTAAAGTGAAAACGGCCGCTCAAATGTTATCAATAATTGCCTTATTATCTCGCTATAATGAAACGGTCATGAACATTGGTTATGGGTTAATGTACATTGCAACAGCGCTAACTGTCTCATCTATGGTTAGTTATTTATGGGCTGCAACTCAAGCAATGAATAGCGATAGTGAATAAATAGCTTATTTAAAAGTCATTTCGCGCTAATCTTGCGCTTTTCGTTGGATATTTGGTCAAGTGAAATAAAAAGATAAAAACATTGTTGACTCACCTTAATAAATCATTAGAATGCGCTGCATCGGATGACAACACGGCACTACGCAAAACGTAGTAAGCCACTTAATTTATTAAGCGTTAGTCATCAGGTACGTTAAATTTGAATGCGACTTTAGCTCAGCTGGTAGAGCGCGACCTTGCCAAGGTCGAGGTCACGAGTTCGAACCTCGTAAGTCGCTCCAAATTATTAATTAATAGAAATATTAAATAATGGTTTAAAGCAAAATAACAGGTCAGCTAGTTTAGTACCTAGAAAATTGCTCCAAAATTTAACAAATTGATATCGGCGGGTTGGCAGAGTGGCCATGCAGCGGATTGCAAATCCGTCCACCTCGGTTCGACTCCGGACCCGCCTCCATTTTAATGGGACGATATCAATAAAAATACTGTGTTGCCCGGGTGGTGGAATTGGTAGACACAGGGGATTTAAAATCCCCCGCCTTCGGGTGTGACGGTTCAAGTCCGTCTCCGGGCACCAACATAGTATTTAATTTTTAAAGAAAAATTGCGACTTTAGCTCAGCTGGTAGAGCGCGACCTTGCCAAGGTCGAGGTCACGAGTTCGAACCTCGTAAGTCGCTCCAAATTCTATTTGTTTGATTTTGTATCAGACAGATAAACGAGAAATAAAGAGGTCAGCTAGTTTAATGCCTCATAAATCGCTTCAATTTTTATTACTCCTAATAAAAATTGACCACAAATTCGATGTCAATTAGATAATCGAACATCCGTTGCCCGGGTGGTGGAATTGGTAGACACAGGGGATTTAAAATCCCCCGCCTTCGGGTGTGACGGTTCAAGTCCGTCTCCGGGCACCAACTCAATTTATTAAAATAGTTAAATATATCAAATGATTAATTATTTTAACAAGTTGCTATCGCGTTATTCGCACTTAGTTTTAGTTGTCGCTAAAACATCCACAGATTTATCTTAACTCATTGAGTTAAACATCCGTTGCCCGGGTGGTGGAATTGGTAGACACAGGGGATTTAAAATCCCCCGCCTTCGGGTGTGACGGTTCAAGTCCGTCTCCGGGCACCAACATTTTTCTTGTCAATCCCCTAAGTTATTAATTATCAATTTTCTTGATAGGTTAATTCTAATGATACCGAGTCGGCGAAACGCAGGGCGTGTGGTTTATCAATTTCAACGCTGGCTGTACAAACCCATGGATGTTCACTGGCAATCGCTAACACGTCACTAGTCATCTTTTCTAATAATCCGAATTGGTTGTTTTCAACTAGTGCAATAATCTTCTTGGTAATGGTACGGTAGTTCAGTGCATCATCCATGTTGTCACTTACCGTTGCTTTCTCAGCTGGGTATTGAATTTTAACGTTGATAATGACGTCTTGACGATTGGCTATTTCGTCGTCATTGATGCCGATGTAGGTTCGTAATCTGAGGTTTTTAATACGAATTACCGCTAACTCACTGTTCATAATGATCCTTATTTGTCTAATATGCTTTCATTAAGGCCATTTTGAGTTGTTTTTTCAACCGTTAGTGCGTAAATTATTGAAATATTATTTATTATTGCGAAGTTATTGTGCCTAAAACTCAACTCTCTCCGTCGCTAAAAACTGCCCTAATGTTGGCATCACTAGTGATCATTCTTGCAGGTATCAAAACTGCCAGCCCTGTTATTGTTCCTTTTATTTTATCGGTTTTTATTGCCATTATTTGTAACCCTGCATTGGCTTGGTTAACGGCAAAGCGCGTTCCGAAAGGGCTCGCAATAGCCTTAATTATTAGCTTTGTGGTACTTGCTGGTATGTGGTTGGCTAATCTTGTGGGGAAGGCAGTTAATGACTTTTCCAGTCAACTACCGGCTTATCAAGCGCAGCTTACTGAACAATTTGGCGGGTTGTCGTCGCAATTAGCACAATATAATTTCCCCGTTGAATTAAACCAATTGACAGAATATTTCGATCCAGGCGCTGCTATGAATGTTGTAACCATGATTGTCGGTGGTTTTGGCGGTGTGATGGCTAATTTATTCCTGATACTTCTTACAGTAATTTTTATGATGTCTGAAGCGTCATCCTTACCAAAAAAACTTCATGTTGCGCTTGATGATCCTGATATGCGTATGGCGCAAATTGATCAGTTTTTAGCGTCTGTAAATCAATACTTGGCCATCAAAACAATGGTTAGCATGGCCACGGGTACCATTATCGGCTTGGTATTATGGGCAATGGGCTTAGACTATTGGGTGTTGTGGGGCGTTTTAGCTTTTTTACTGAACTACATTCCAAATATTGGCTCAATAATCGCGGCGCTACCTGCAGTTTTACTGGCGATTATCCAATTAGGCATTGGTTGGGCTGGTGGCGTAGTCGCCCTTTACTTGCTGGTCAATATCATCATGGGCAACGCCGTCGAGCCACGTTTCTTAGGAAAAGGACTTGGTTTATCTACCTTAGTCGTCTTTCTATCATTGATTTTTTGGGGTTGGTTGTTAGGAACCGTCGGCATGTTGTTATCGGTGCCTTTAACCATGATATTAAAGATTGGGCTAGAATCTAATAACTCAACAAGATGGTTAGCGTTACTATTGGGCGGTGAAGAAAAGGTTATCTAGCACTATAGTGCTAGATGTTCGTCATATATAAGCTATTATTATGTAAGGATGAGTCTATCTTTCTTCCGTTAAAAGAATGTATAATTTATCGCTTTTTAATGAAAGGGCACTGAGCCTGATTATTTTAGAAATTTTTTATTTAGGATGAAGAACTAATAGCTAAACGTATGTTGTTATGCGTGTTTTTGTTAGGTGCAAAGGATTTGAAAATCACTTCTTTTTACATAGACAAACATTCAACACGTCGTTTAGTTAAGTATTTGACCTATTAACGCAGTATAATACGACGGGATATCACATGAAAAGATTATTGTTAAGCATTTTATTGTTAACAGTATGCAATGTAGCCAGCGCAGCGGCCAATGGCAGTGTTGCTGGTAAAATTCAGGCGTTAAAGCAACAAGCTGTTAAATTACACAAAGAGTTAGCACAGCTGGAAGAAGACTTGCTATATCCCGCAACAACGCAAGTTGCGATTTATGTGTCGAAGAAACTCGGAAAATCCGTTGTCTTAAGTCAACTTGAGTTTTTTATTGATGGGCAACGAGTGGCCAGCCATATTTATTCGAAAGAAGATAACCACGCATTAGATTTAGGCGGTATGCAGCGTCTATTTTTAGGTAATGTAAGCGTTGGTGAGCATGATTTTAAAGTGACTGCTAAAGGAATTGATAGTACAAATACGGTGATTAGCCTCGCAGGCAATGCGGGCATATATAAAAGTAATAAGCCTTTGTCGATAAACATTAGGTTGTCAGATACGGCGGGCACAACTGTGCCAGTGTTATCTGTAAGTCGATTGTAAGGATTACCTCATGAAACCTTTGGCGACTTTATTCCTAGCCGGACTCTGTATTTTTCCGGTGACAGCGCAAGAATTGTCACCGCAGAAAATTGAGTCGTCTATTGATTTTAAACCAACCTATGATGCTGTTCTTTTTCATTACTATAAGCGAGATTATCAATCGGCATTAAAAGCATTGTCTTTGATTTCTAGTCAAAATCTCAGTGATCAAAACAAAGACACTTACCAGTTTTTAGAAAGCTTATTGCACGTTACCAATGGCAATACTGACTATGTTAAACGACTGTCCAAAGACAGTGACGCGAATATTAATGCCATTCTTACTTTAGTTAACGAGCATATCGAATCGTCACAATGGGCAGAAGCGCAGATCTTGTTAAAAGCTATTGCAGGTGACATACCGGCGACATTAAATACTGACTACCTTTACTTACAAGGGTTGGTTTCGCTAAATGCTAAAAAGAGCGTTGCGGACATTTCAATCTCTCCTCAATCAGACCTAGGCGCAGCATGGTTGCAACAACTGACAGCTGAAAATGGTACTAGCGCCGAATTGGTCGACATTCTGAAAAATGTGAAATCTCTTGATGGAGAATATCAAGTAACAAAAGATCAAGCACTTCGTGGATTAGGTTATCAATTTTTAAATATTAATGAACCACAACACGCAATTGAAAGTTTTAGCGACATTTCAATTGATTCAGCTGTCGATACCAGTGCATTGCTTGGGTTGGGGTTAGCGTACAATAGTACAAATAATTTTCGAGATTCGCGTGCCGCTTTCTCACGTGTATTTCAAGGGAAGGATCCAAGTATTCTAACTTATGAAGCCTTATTGGCTGATGCATATGCATTGGAACAATTAGGTGATGAAGTAGCCGCTGTCAAGACACTCAAAAAAAGTATTGAACAAGCACAACAACGACTGGCTTCACAGTCTCAGTTGAGACAACATTTAAAAGAGCAGAGCGCTTGTTTTGCAACGCTATTGGCTTATCCACAAATTGGATTTTGTGATTATCATGGTGAAGACAAGAGTGAATTGTTTGTTGAGTTCTTAGCTAGCGAGTCTATGCTGCGTTTAAATCAGCAATACCAAACGTTGAACCGTTTGAATATGGACTACAATAAGCAGCTACAGACAATCGCCGCATTTAACTTTTTGTTAGATCATCAAATTAAGAACATTAGCGAGTTACTTAATAATGATGCTATCGAAAAATTAGAGCGCCGCATAGAAACAACGACTATGAAACGGGCGGCAATAGTGACCAGTGTGGATGACGCTGAAGCTAATCGCAATGGGCACTTTTTTCTGTCAGACCATTATTTGCAGCTTCAACAGCGCATTGATGACACATTTTCTCGCATGGTTTTTCTTAAACGAACTGGGCAAAAGAATACCGCATCTGAGCGACGGGTTACCCTGATGCAGCGCATTGTGTGGTGGCATAGCTTTAGTAACTTTTCTAAACATCTTGCACAAACGCGCGACGCCATCACCGATCTAAATAATCAACTCACTGATAACAACTTAGCGTATCAAATCTTGCAAGACTTCCTCGCAAAAATAGCGGTAATGGAACAGCAACTCGCGCTCATGGTTACCATCAGTACAGATATTGCAAAACAGCAGCTCGAAATACCATTGATTCAGCAAAGTATAATGACAAAAATAGAGCAGTCTATCGATGAGTATTACGCGAAAGAACATGAACAATTAGCGCGTTTTATTATTGATGCAAAGCTGGCGTTAGTGAGAATTAATGATGCGAGTTTTAATCGTCATTTCGTCAAAGAGCAACAAGGACTAAACGACAATGATTCATAAACTCACAGCATTAATTGCTGTCGTTTGTATAGGGGCGGCGCCACTAAAGGTATGCGCAGACGATACGTCAACAGATTTAAAAACTCAGGGGGAAAACGCGACGAATGTTATTCCTAAAACGCCGACACTAGGGGACACGCTGTCTAATGACTCGTTAGTAAGGAAATCATCACAAGCAACGCCAACGTTGCAAAAAATGATCGAGGATTACAAGCATTTAGTGACGATTACCAATGAGCCTAGATTACGAGAGAGCATTGATTATCGATTAGCACAGTTACTTGCTATTGCTGGAGAGCGGGCTCAAGAAGTTGGCGTTATATTGCCAAAAACTGCCACCGGTTACTACGATGAAGCGATAGCAGCGTATAACAAATGGTTGGCTGATTATCCGACGAGTGAAATCACGCATAGCGTGATGTACGAATTGGCCAAAGCGTATGAATTACAAGGTGAGACAGAGCACAGTTTTACCTTGTTGTCATCGATGACTCAACAATTTCCTAACGATCATGAAACGACTGATGAGATAAACTTTAGGCGTGGTGAGTTCTTATTTTCTCAGCAAAATTACCAAAAAGCGGTGCTCGCCTATGAAAAAATTACTGCACGAGCAATAGCTAATAACGATGTGAGTTCGCCATATTACCAGACCGCGTTATATATGCTGGGCTGGGCTCATTATAAATTAGAGCAGCCCAGTCAATCGCTTGCTCGATTCAGTGACATTCTTGATTTAAACCTTCCCACAAAAGCAACCACACAGTTAACGATTGATGGCTTACCCGTTGCAAGTAAGCAATTGGTCAGTGACGCGTTTAAGGTGATGAATCTTATTTTCGCCAATAGCGAAGGCGCAGAAAGTTTAGCGCGCCATTACCAATCAATCGGTGGCCGTTATTTTGAATATCTACATTTTCAAGTGATGGCGCAGCAGCTACTTGCTGATAAACGTTATCGCGATAGTGCACAAACTTATGATGTTTTCGTCACAAACTATCCTTCGCATCACTGGGCGCCACAATTCGCCATTAATAAAGTTGAAATCTATCAACAAGGACGTTTTCCTTCGTTGGCAAAGGCTGAAAAAATTAACTATGTGACAACGTATGGCATCGATGGCCCATATTGGACTATGTGGAGTGAGCAGCGCCAAAGCCTATTTGGCCCTGTGTTGAAAGCTTACCTTTCAGAAATGGCATTGGATCAATATAGGCTTGCTCAAGACAGTGAAGACCCAACGCAGCAAGTCACGGAGTTTGCACAAGCGGCGAGTTTACTGCTCCAATATGAGCGAACGTTTAATGATGATGCGCAGTTGGCTTTTTTATTTGGCGATAGCCTTTATGCAAGTAGACAGTGGCGTAGAGCTATTGACGTCTATAATTACTTTGCTTATGGCGTAGACCAATCGTTTGGCCGAGAACGGTCCAAGCGAGCAGATGCTGCTTATAGCGGTATCTTGGCCTTTAATCAGCTCAATGCCGACGCTATTATGCCTCAGCCTATTGCCAATGAAGCTGGCGTAAAAGAATTAAGCGCTCAAGAGCTAAATGTATTGCAATTCACACAGTCGTTTGCAGACGATGCTCGCGCAGTTGATGTGTTATTTGATTTAATGGGTCATCGTTATGCACAAGCGCGCTATGATGACGCAATAAGCACTGTTGATGGGCTTATCGCTTGGTCTTCTCCGATAGGTGAGGCACGAACAATAGATGCTAAATTAATCAAGTCTCACAGCGTTTACAATCAGGGTAAATACCAACGAGCGATTAGCGAGTACGAGCATGTTTTAACCCTGCTTTCTCAGGATGACGATCGCCGCACTGTTATTGCTAACAATTTAGCAGCCAGTTTGTTTAATCGTGCAGAACAACTTGCATCGAATAATCAATTAGATGCTGCGGTAAGCACCTATTTGCAAGTGTTAAGCAAGACGCCTGATTCACCAGTTAGGAAATTAGCACATTTCAATGCGGCGCAATATCTCTATAAATTAGGTCGTTTAGAAAAATCTGTCACGCAATTGCTGGCTTTTAAATCGCGTTATCCGTCTGATGAACTCTCACAAAATATCGATATGCAACTCGCGTCAATCTATGAGCAACAACAAGATTGGGACAAGGCTGCAACCCAGCGATTATCGATTGCTAATAGCATGAAAGAGTCTGATGCACAGCAACAAGCATTATACCTAACAGCGTCGTTCTTTGACCGAGCTGGCGATAATAAAAATGCAATACTTACCTTGCGCAGACATGCTAACACCTATACACAACCGTTCAATCGACATATGGAAGTGATGGAGCAGCTCAGTCAAAAGTATTTAGTGGTTGATGAACAGAGAAAGTATCGCTTTTGGCTCCGAAAGATCATTAAAGCACATGACAATGCTAATGCGGAACAAACTGCACGTTCAAGTTTTCTAGCAGCGAAAAGTGCACTGGTATTTGCTCGTGATGCTAAAATTAAATTTGATAAAATTAAACTTACTCTACCGCTTAAGCGCAGTTTAGATCGCAAAAAGGAAAGCTTAGAGAAAACCCTGACGGCTTATAAAAAAGTGTCAGATTATCGAGTTGCCTCTTTTTCTACTCAGTCGACATATGAAACGGCGCAAGTTTACCGCCAATTGGCCAGTGATCTGATGAGCTCGCAGCGTCCAAAGGGCTTGGATGAATTAGCATTGGAGCAATACGACATTTTGTTAGAAGAGCAAGCTTACCCATTTGAAGATCAAGCAATAGCATTATTAGAAGCTAATGCGACACTGACATCACAAGGTCTTTATGACCAATGGATTGAGCAAAGTTTGGCGACATTGCGTCAGTTGTTGCCAGGACGATATAACAAGTTAGAAACGATAGCGGGAGATGCTGATGTTATTTATTAATCGACAATGCGTCATTTTGTTAATCGCGGTAGCTTTTGTGATGACGGGTTGCCAGACATTAGACAAGGATCTTGCGCAACAGGAACAAGCGCCAGTTGAACCTGTCATTGAATTAACACCGATGGAAAAACTGCATCAAAGCCCAAATACTTATTTATTATCACCACCCATTATATCGCCAGAGGTGGCTGCAAGCTTTAAGCAAGCCTTAGTGATGGTGAATAATAAACAATGGAAAGTCGCGAAGGAACAGTTATTAGCGATTACGATTGCTGCGCCAACATTATCAGGGCCTTGGTTAAAATTAGGTGATATCGCTGTGCAAGAGTCAGCTAAAGAGCATGCGATAGCACATTATCGGCAAGCGATTTACGTTAATGAGTTAAATTACTTTGCACATAACCGACTGGCAACGCTTTTGCGAGAAAAAGGTGACTTTCAGCAAGCAAGCCACCATTATCGGCAGGCCTTAGCAGCTTGGCCTGCATTTGTCACAGCGCGGCAAAATCTCGCAATCTTGTTAGATATATATATGGGGGAGCAACCTGCTGCTCTAAACGAGTATGAAACGGTGGCTGCATTGTCAGCGCTTAACAATCAACCTGAGAGTCGACAACTAAAAGGTTGGATTGCTGATTTAAGTCGGCGTGTTGCTGCGCAGAAGAAACGTGAGCAGCGTGCTGCTGAACAATTAAAGGCATCTTCTAATAATTTGTCCAAAGAAGAGAGCACAAATGAGCAAGGAGCGACTAATGAGTAATCGTTTTAAATATTTGTTCGTTATCTTGGCAATGAGTATTAATGGGGTCAGTGCCGCTGAAAAACCAGCGCTGCCAAGTAATGTCATTAAACTTAAAGACACCATCGTGGGTAGTAAAGAACAACCACGATTTATTTCTATCGTGCCGTGGAAAAAGTTAACCAGTCCGGTGATATCAGTCAATCATGTGCATAAAAGTCAATTTGAGAGTTTGCGTGGACGAAGCGTTAAATCAATGAAAAAACAACACGAATTAGCAGGTCATCTGTTGGCTCGTCAACAACAATAATTTTAATTTTAGATAATATTTAATAGGGTATAACTATGGATTTTCTTAATACAATCATTCGATTCTTCCAGGATGGCGGCGCATTTATGTTCCCGATCTCTATTGTGTTAGCGGTTGGCTTGGCGATAGCGTTAGACCGTTTTTTGTTTTTGTCGAAAACCAGACGCGCTAATCAACAAGCCATGGGTGAAATCCAGCGCATGCTCAACAGCGAAAATTATGATGGTATAAGTCAGTATGCCAAAACTAATGATGCTACCGTTGCAAATTTAGTTGCCGCTGGTGTTGAACGTCTAAATTACAGCAAATCACGTGAAGACATCGAATATGCAATGGAAGAAAGTGTGGTTGAAGTGATGCCTCGATTAGAGCGCCGCACGGCTTATTTGGCGACATTGGCTAATATTGCAACCTTGTTAGGTCTTTTAGGGACTATTATCGGTTTGATTGCCGCATTCTCTGCGGTTGCGAACGCTGATCCATCAGAAAAAGCGTCGTTATTATCACAAAGCATTTCGGTTGCCATGAACACGACCGCCTTTGGTTTGATTGCTGCAATTCCGTTATTAATGTGTCATAGCGTTATTCAAACTAAAACAACAGATATTATCGACTCGCTTGAAGCCGCGGGTGTTAAATGCCTTAACTTGTTGTCATTACGTCATAGCATGAACAAAAATACGGAAGATTAATCATGCTTAAAAAGACTCGTCTAACTAGACAAGAGCCAGAGCTGGACATCACCTCATTTATGAGCTTGATGATCGTGCTTGTGCCAGTGCTATTGATGATGATGGTTTTTTCTCATATCACCATATTGGAATTAAAGTTGCCTAGTGACATTAAAGAAATGTCTGCGACGCCTAATGATGAACTAAAGAATTTGGAGCTTCTCATTGGTGAGAAAAAAATGGCACTTTATTACCCTCAAGGTGCATTATTGAAAACCATTCCAGCAACGCCTGATGGCAAACATGATTACAAGTTATTGATTCAATCGCTTAAAGAGGTGAAGTTTTTACTCAATGAAAATGGCATTGAAAAGAAAGATATTAATCTGTTGTTAGCGCCAGCTACGGAATATCAAACGATTGTTACTGTCATGGATAGTGTACGTTCGTATGAAGCAGTCGTTGCAGCTTCTTTGGTCGATGCTGAATTATTCCCTGATGTTTCATTGTTGGATGCGCCAACGGATTTATTAGCTCACATTAATAACGATGAGGAGGCGCAATGAAACAGTCGGCAAAAACCAAGCGCCTAGCTCGCCATCACAAAAGAATGGCTAAAAGCTCTAAGCTGAGTTTGGTGTCATTGATGGATATCTTTACTATTTTAGTGTTCTTCTTGATTGTTAATTCTTCTAACGTGGAAGTATTAGAAGCAGATAAAAGCATTAAGCTACCGCAATCGCAGTCTAAAACATTGGCGCAAGAGAATTTAGTGCTGTTGATTAATGACAGTCATCTGTTACTGCAAGGTAAGGAAATTATTACACTTGAAGCGCTTGCTAATGATGAAATTACAACCATTGATGGTCTAACGAATGAGTTGGCTTATCATAAGTCACGCCAAACGCCATCGGAAACAGGCGGACGTGCTATTACCATTCTTGGCGATCAAAAGCTTGCTTACTCAGTGCTTAAAAAAATTCTATTAACATGCTCTCAAGCAGGGTTTGGCGATATTTCTTTGGCGGTAGAGCAGCGGGCCAAAGCCAGTGACGGAGGTGGTAATGACGCAAGTTAATGTATCCACCTTTGAGCTTGCTCATTGGAGCGAGACGCCTAATGAGAATAAGCTATTTAGTAAGATTACCTGGCTGTTTTTAATTTTAACGATTATTTTTGCTATCGTGGTCAAAATGGTAACAGTGCCTGAATTAACACGGGAAGAGAAAGCTAAGATCCCGCCTCAATTAACCAAATTTATTGAGCGGGTAAAAATTGAAGAGAAACCAAAGCCAACACCCGTTGAAGAGAAAAAAGAAGAGGTGGTTGAAGAACCCAAAGTAGAGCCTAAGCCAATTAAAGTACCTAAACCAGCGCCTAAACCTGATATTACGCAAACAGAAAAGGTTGAGCGAGCCCGTGAAAAGGCCCAGCAATCGGGGCTGTTGGCCATGCAAGATGATTTAGCACAATTGCGCGAAATTGCGCAAATGACGGCGCCCACTACTAATGAACCTTTAAGTACCGAAGGTCAAGAAGCAGCAGTTGCTGATGGTGAGCCAAAATCAGAAGCATTTGCTGGGACAACAGCATCGTTGGATAACAATAACGTGAGTCAGACAATTGGTAAGCGGGTCGAATTAACCGGACGTGAAGTGACTAGTGTTGAAGCCGCAGATAAGCAAGTTGGTGAGCAGCAGGTTTCTGATACCGAACAAGCACAAGCTGTGTCGGGTGGACGTGATGTGGAATCCATTAGGGAGGTGCTTGATCGTAATAAAGGCGCGTTCTATACGATTTATCGCCGCGCCTTGAGGAAAGATCCTTCATTGGAAGGTAAAGTTGAAATGCTTATTGTTGTTGAGCCTAATGGTCGGGTAAGTGATTGTTCGATTATTTCAAGTGAACTTAATGACTCTGGACTAGAAAAGAAGTTGATTGCACGCGTTAAGTTAATTAACTTTGGCGCCGCAAATGTTGAAGAAACAAGTATAAATTATTCCTTTAATTTCTTACCGTTTTAATCAACCTAACGACAAGTTTAGCTTGCAAAATACCGCGCATCGTCGCGGTATTTTTATAGGTTAAATGTGGTGACATACTCTATATTCGCGATGAAACAATGTCTTATCCAATTGCATTAAGTAAGTGATCTTGTTGTGCGTAGAGAAAATCAGCTAAAACAAGGCGCTCGATTGACTAATAGCTGGCTATTAGGATTGAGAGCAACGCCATTTTAGTTAATTTTAACAAGTACAAGTGGGCAAATATTTAATGCAATTGGTATCGAGGTAAGGATATGATTGAACAAGCGACCCGTCAATTTGCGACTATCTCTACGACTATTAGTGATTCTGCAGATGCAGTGCAAGGTGTACATCACCGCGCTAAAGCAGTGCGTGATTTAATTACCATGATCAGTGAGATTGCCGATCAAACGAATTTATTGGCTCTTAATACCGCTATTGAAGCTGCGCGTGCTGGTGAGAGTGGACGCGGATTCTCTGTGGTTGCTGATGAGGTTAGGGCTCTTGCTGGACGCACAGCGCAGGCAACGACAGAAATTAATCGGGTAATAGATGGTATCGATAACGAAACCAATAATGCTGTTGACCGAATTACCGCTGGACAAGCCGAATTATACCAAGTTGACAAAGTTATTGCCCACTTTTGCTGGTTAAAATAAAATGAATGTTGCGTTGCTTTCAATCCCAATAGCCAGCTATTGCTCAATCAAGCGCCTTGCCTTCATTTGTTTTTCCTTCGCAAAACAAGATCACAAACTTAATCAAATTGGTATTAGAGAAGGGCGTCGATATGTTGCAACAAATGGTTACGCCATTAGTTGACCTAAATGCTGGTGCTCAAGAGTCATTGACTAGTCTGGAGCACGTTGCAGATCAAGCGACTGAAAGTGCGCATATTGAAGATAGCGTTAAAAATATTGGCGATAAGGCAAATAGCAATCAGGCTGAAATCGACAAAGTAACGTCAACAACTAACCATCTAAGTGACATGGCGCTAGGGTTATCCCGCCAAGTTAGTAAATTTAGACTTCATTAGTCGGTCAATTAACTGCCGTTATCAAGGCGTTAACTCTCCAGTCAACACCTTTTTTTGCCTTACTTCTTGCTGTCTTTTATGAAATAAGTTGATATACATCAATTTAGATTGGCCAGCAAAGTCTTGTTGTAATTACCTTTTGTGACACAACACCCAATTGTGTCACGAAAGCACTACCGTTATTTTCATTTATCAACAATAAGCCGTAAACTTTGTGTGGCTTAATGCTTAAATTAATATTGAGATAAAGATTATGAATGTTTTAACCGTTGATTATACCGCAAGTGATGCAGCAGAACGCTTTGTTGAGTCACTTCATAAAACGGGCTTTGGTGTGTTGACGAACCACCCCATTGCTAAAGAGAAAGTCCAAGCGATTTACGATACTTGGTACGATTTCTTTATGAGTGAAGCCAAGCATGACTTATTGTTTAACCCTGAAACACAAGATGGCTATTTTCCACCGTCAGTGTCAGAAGTCGCCAAAGGGCATTCTGTAAAAGATATTAAAGAATATTTTCATATTTACCCTTGGGGCCGCATGCCTGAGCACCTTAAAGCACAGGTTATGGAATATTACGATCTGGCTAATGGTTTAGCCCAAGAGCTACTAGGTTGGATTGAAGAACACGCGCCAAGCGATGTTAAAGCTAAATTTACACAATCGTTACCGTCAATGGTTAAGGACAGTGAAGGGACATTATTACGTGTTCTACATTACCCGCCGATGACGGGTGAAGAAGAGCCTGGCGCAATCCGTGCTGCTGCCCATGGTGATATTAATTTATTAACCGTGTTACCGGCAGCTAACGAACCTGGCTTACAAGTTGTTGCGAGCGATGGTAGTTGGTATGACGTTCCTTGTGATTTTGGTAACATCATCATTAACATTGGTGATATGTTGCAAGAAGCATCTGGTGGCTATTACCCATCGACTATTCACCGCGTAATTAACCCAACAGGTGGACGTACTGAACATTCTCGAATTTCGCTACCATTGTTCTTACATCCAAAACCAGAAGTTGTGTTATCTGAGCGTTATACGGCTGATAGTTACTTAGAAGAACGTTTACGCGAGCTAGGCGTTAAGAAATAAATAAGTTTTTAACGCGAAAGTGCCAGTCGATTGCAAAATCACTGGCACTTTTTGTTTCTGCTTAGCGTAGCGGTAAAACTGGCAGTGTGTAATACTAATTGCATTAAATATTTGCCCACTTGTACTTGTTAAAATTAACTAAAATGGCGTTGCTCTCAATCCTAATAGCCAGCTATTAGTCAATCGAGCGCCTTGTTTTAGCTGATTTTCTCTACGCACAACAAGATCACTTACTTAATGCAATTGGTATAAGGTTAAATGGGGGAGGTAATTTAATGATTTTTGCCATCTTGCCTTGTCCGTCTGCATTGACGCCATGACAAAGTACACATCGACTTTTGTAAACCTGACGCCCCCGTTTCAGAGACGGCGAAAGCTTGGCAGCATCATGTTGTAAACGCTGTAAAAACGCGTTTGGTTGGGCTTTTAATGCAGTGACAAACGCCACAACAGAATCGATTTCTAAACAGGTAAATTCATCATGCCATGGAGGCGTTTCGCTACTTATCTCGTCTAAAATACCGCCGTTGGTAATAATCCTTAGTATTTCCTGGCGAGCCAATCCTTTTGTCTTTTCCGATAATAGATTCGTATTCGGATAGTTGGATAATGATAATGGGAGTGCTCCTTCACCAAGCCCGAGTGCGCCATGGCAAAGTGCGCATCGCTCTTTGAATACTTTAATACCACATTCGATGCCTTTTGGCAGGGAGCCGCAATCTGCCACAGACTGACTAGAAAAGCATGACAATATTAGTGTTATGAATAAAACACAGAAAACTTTCATAATAATCACCTATAGGTTGATAGAGTTTTTCAACCATTGGCGACAATTTAGTTGGCCAATGGTTAATACACACTCGGATCATTCGACTGTTATCGTCATTTGCATTTAGGGGTGAATAGCGCATTCGACTTCCACAACGCCTTTTTCTTTAAAAGTCCGCTTTTTAGTCTCACCTTGCTTGTAAGACCCTAAATCAAAAGATTTAATATCAGACAAACTGTAGACGTTATGAAAAAACGTGTCGAAATTAGGAAAACTAACAACATCTCCTTGCTTAATAGTGAGCGCCTTTACGGTGAAGTCTTTAGTTTTTTGGCCTACTTGATGCTCAGCTCACTGAGCATTCATAGAAACCACGGTAATTATTGATATAAAGCCTATTTTGTTTACATATTTAAACATGTGATATTCCTTTTCATTGATGATTAAACTTTAAATTTTACGACAGCCTCATTGAGCGATAGATTCGCATCATCGAGTTTGTGGCTTAGTCCAAATAGTTTTTTCGTTTGTTCTCTATTTTGCTTGTTATACCAATTTGATTAAGTTTGTGATCTTGTTTTGCGAAGGAAAAACAAATGAAGGCAAGGCGCTTGATTGAGCAATAGCTGGCTATTGGGATTGAAAGCAACGCAACATTCATTTTATTTTAACCAGCAAAAGTGGGCAATAACTTTGTCAACTTGGTATTACATTCAATCAGTAAACTCACTGTATTGGTGGTCTGTTCGCTACATTGCAATTGCTGACTCATTAACGTTGTAATATCATCAAGCGCCGCTGATATGTAATCGGCTATTCTCTTATTTTGACTAATATTTTCAGCAATGTGATTGATCTGGTGAATGTTATTGTCAGCGGTTGTAGCTGCCTCTTCTAATGAATGCACCGTTTGTTCTACCGATTGGGTAACTTGGTTAATTAATGTTGAAATATCATCCACAGCATCAGTCGTTCGATTTTCTAATGTTCTCACTTCATCAGCGACAACGGAAAAGCCACGGCCGTGCTCTCCTGCGCGTGCTGCTTCAATTGCCGCATTAAGTGCGAGTAAGTTAGTTTGTTGAGAGATATTGTTAATGACTTCTGTGATCTTGCTAATATTGGCGGCAACGTCCACGAGCTCACGGCTGCTTTGTGTTGTTTGCTCCATTTCTTGTTGAAAGAACTTAAAGTCCTGAACCGATTTACTCACTAATTGATTCGACGAACAGGCAAGATCACTCGCCGCATGTGCTTGTTTTACTGCCGCTTGATACCGAGTCTGAGGCTTTTCTAATATCTATCACCGCACTACGAATATTGATGACTGTGTCTTTGATGCCACGTAGTGTCATTCCTATCTCATCTCGTCCCGTATTCTGCGAGTTAATTTCTTGCGTTAAGTCACCACGAGAAACTAGTCGCATAATGTATTCGATTTCGCGCAAGGGATTACTCATCATTCTCACTGCAACATATGACAAGGTGATACCGATGAGAACCCCTAATCCCCCAAAAGAAGCCACGACAATAATGGTATGCATAAGATCATTTTTAGTGGCATTGATGTTGATGACTTGAGATTCGATTTCTTGTTGGGTGAGGGTTTTGCTCAATTGACGAATTTTCGCAAGTGTCGGTTTTATCTGATTGAGCACTGAAATTGCATTTTGGTCGTTGTTTTTACGGCCAAATTTTATGATTTTCATGCGCTGTAATCGGATACTATTCACGGCTTCTAACAATTGAATACTTAGCGGTGAATCATTGGTCACTGTTTTTAGTTGATTTAAAATTTTATCAAGCTGCGCACCGGCTTTGATAGAAGCAACGGTAGCCTGGCGAGTACCTGCCTTATCATCAATTGCAATGAGGGTGATGAGCGCTAAATCAAGATCGTTTATCGAAGACTGGACTAAACTCGCTTGCTCGACGCGATTTGCGGACGTATTAGCAACATGTTCGATGTCGTCGATTTTTTGTAATACTAATACTCCCATATAGCCGAGTATTAATACCATTCCAGTTAAAAATATACCGCTGACTGCATATATTTTTGTACTTATTTTGACGTTGTTAACTAGGGTCTGTTGATCTTTTGAGTTCATTTTTGCAGCAATTTGTTTGAGGTTTCTGCAAGGCAGAGCCTATGTGGTGTAGCTGGCTCGATAATAGCTCCTGCATTATCCTAATGAGCTACATCCATGTAGCAATACACGAATAGGCGATAACGCCGTAGAAATAACAAACAAATGCTGTCAGTTGGATTCATCTAAAAGGATTTTGTGCCGCGTTATTCGTCATTCACCTAGATAAACTAGGCATCAATCCTCATGCCTTGCCCAAAACCCTTTTAGATTGAACAAAATTTGAACCACAAAGATCAACAGACCCTAATCCAATTAAATAACTAATCATGTCACTTCTCTCTACATCACAGGCCGTAAGGCCACAAGAAAGATGATTTGGCAAAAGTTTTCATGGGGGGGAGTGTAGACAAATACCTGCATTTCCCTATGACTGACGGCAAAAACGATGTCTGGACTGAGTTGTACAAGCTGGTTGAACAACTATCGATAACATCACTTTATCCGTGTGGTGCTATCTGTTCATTTCATCAAATGAAATGCCAGTGATACTTTAATAAGCCTCTAGACTTAGCTTGCTGATTAAAACCCGACAAAAATATTATTAGAACATTTTTTAACCGCTTTCAACATTTAAAATGTAAATACCCCTATTTTTTATCAGTGAATTTGTAAATTTTTATAGAAACCAAAGAGCTAACGGATAAGGGATATTTATTAATCAAATGCGCGTTTAAATGGAATGAATCTTAACTAAAGATTGCATAAGATTCGATAACCTGTAATTTTAAAGAAAAGTTTACCTCGACAAAAAACTCGACAAATAATTTGCCCAAGCCATTGAAATGATATGTGCTTATCCCAATATCATTTTAGTAGTAACCTTGGATCACAGTTAAGAGAGACAAAGCATGCCATTAGAGCGCTCAGACCGCATTGATATTCCAGTATTACCTTTACGAGACGTTGTCGTCTATCCCCATATGGTGATCCCATTATTTGTAGGACGTGAAAAGTCTATTCGTTGCCTAGAAGCAGCCATGGAGCAAGACAAATTAATCCTACTTGTTGCCCAAAAAGATTCGAGTGTTGATAATCCTGGCCGTGACGACATTTATGATGTTGGTACCGTTGCAACGATTTTACAGCTATTAAAATTACCCGACGGTACAGTGAAAGTGCTTGTGGAAGGTAATCAGCGAGCCAAAATTAATCGCTTAGAAACCAAAGACGAATTGTTTAGTGCAGACGCACAATATGTAGTGACTGAGCAAGTCGAAGAGCTTGAGCAAGAAGTGCTCATTCGCACGGCTGTCTCTGAATTTGATTCTTACATTAAGCTCAATAAAAAGATCCCACCTGAAGTACTTACGTCGCTATCTGGTATTGATGACGCTGCGCGCCTTGCTGACACGATGGCGGCGCACATGACACTAAATCTTGAAGATAAGCAACAAGTTATCGAAATTGAAAGTGTTAATGATCGTCTAGAGTTTTTATTAACCATGATGGAATCTGAAATAGATTTACTCCATATGGAAAAGAAAATTCGCGGCCGTGTCAAAAAGCAGATGGAAAAGTCACAACGTGAGTATTATTTGAATGAGCAAATGAAAGCCATTCAAAAAGAAATCGGTGAACTTGATGATACGCCAGATGAGATGGAAGAGCTGGCGCAGAAAATTAAAGACGCTGGTATGACAGCTGAAGGTCAGAAAAAGGCTGAATCTGAATTACAGAAACTTAAAATGATGTCTGCGATGTCTGCTGAAGCAACGGTTGTTCGTAGCTACATTGATTGGATGGTAAACGTTCCTTGGAAGAAACGCAGCAAGGTTAAAAAAGACCTGTCAAAAGCTGAGGTTGTTCTTAATAGTGATCATTATGGTTTAGAACGTGTAAAAGAGCGCATCTTAGAATATTTAGCGGTGCAATCTCGTGTACGCCAGCTTAAAGGACCAATTTTATGTTTAGTTGGACCGCCGGGGGTTGGTAAAACGTCATTGGGTCAATCAATTGCTAAAGCGACTGGCCGTAAGTATGTACGAATGGCACTTGGTGGTGTTCGTGATGAAGCGGAAATCCGTGGCCATCGTCGTACTTATATAGGCTCTATGCCGGGTAAGCTGATCCAAAAGATGGCGAAGGTTGAAGTGAAGAACCCATTATTTTTACTCGATGAAATCGATAAAATGAGTTCTGATATGCGAGGCGATCCAGCTTCTGCATTGCTAGAAGTGCTAGATCCAGAACAAAACAATAGCTTTAACGACCATTATTTAGAAGTCGATTATGATTTATCAGACGTTATGTTTGTGGCAACGTCAAATTCGATGGATATTCCAGGCCCATTGCTTGACCGTATGGAAGTGATAAACCTTTCGGGTTACACCGAAGATGAAAAACTTAATATTGCAAAACAGCATTTATTAGAGAAACAAATTAAACGCAACGGTCTTAAACTGAGTGAAATTGAAATTGAAGATAGCGCACTTATGGGCATTATTCGCTATTACACACGCGAAGCAGGTGTCCGTAGCCTAGAGCGCGAAATTTCGAAACTATGTCGCAAAGCAGTGAAAAAGATTCTGTTAAAAGAAGTGACCGGTAAAGTTATTGTGACCAATGACAATCTCAATGATTTCTTAGGTGTTCAGCGTTATGATTTTGGTAAATCAGCGGAGAACAATCAAATAGGTCAGGTGACAGGTCTAGCGTGGACTCAAGTCGGCGGTGATTTACTAACGATTGAAACAGCATCAGTGATAGGTAAAGGTAAGCTCAATTACACCGGTTCACTTGGCGATGTTATGCAAGAGTCGATTCAAGCAGCAATGACGGTTGTTCGCGCCCGTGCTGACAAGCTAGGTATCAATAGCGATTTCCATGAGAAACGTGATATTCACGTGCATGTCCCTGAAGGCGCAACGCCTAAAGATGGTCCAAGTGCTGGTATCGCAATGTGCACGGCGTTAGTGTCAAGTTTGACTGGTAATCCTGTTCGTGGCGATGTCGCGATGACTGGTGAAATTACCTTACGTGGTGAAGTATTGCCAATTGGTGGTTTAAAAGAGAAGTTATTAGCCGCACATCGTGGTGGAATTAAGCGCGTGCTGATCCCGCATGGTAACAAAAAGGACCTAGCAGACATCCCTGATAACGTGATTGGTGACTTAGAAATCCATCCTGTGAAATGGGTAGATGATGTGCTAACGCTTGCGCTAGAGCAGGATCCACAAGGTTTTTGCGCAAAATCTGCGTAAATATTGATTAATCCGTAGAAAACGATGAAAAAAAGTCGTTTTTTTTTAAAAAAAGGGCTTTTAAATCTTAAAAACTGTGATAGCCTAACTAACGTTGAATTGCTATGAGGCAGTTGGGGCGCAAGCTAGCGCTAATGTTGTCACAGAGATTTAATATGTATAACTTATTTTTAACTAAGTTATATTTTGAGGGTGTAATGAAGTAGTTTCATTAGCCATAATAAAAAAACGCAGCTCAGGAAGTTAAGCTGTAGTTAAAAGAATAAATAAAGGGTATGACATGAATAAGTCTCAACTAATCGATAAAATTGCAGAAAGCGCTGACATCTCAAAAGCAAATGCAGGTCGCGCATTAGACGCTTTCATTGGTACTGTTACTGATGCACTTAAAGAAGGTGATAAAGTTTCACTTGTTGGTTTCGGTACTTTCGAAGTTCGTCAACGTTCAGCACGTACTGGCCGCAACCCACAAACTGGTGCAGAGATAAAAATCGCTGCAGCAAACGTTCCAGCATTCAAAGCTGGTAAAGCATTAAAAGATTCTGTTAACTAAGAACTGCTTTTGCTTTTATCGCTAACATCTTGTTAGCGATTATTAGGAGTGGTAGTTCAGTTGGTTAGAATACCGGCCTGTCACGCCGGGGGTCGCGGGTTCGAGTCCCGTCCACTCCGCCAAAATTTATAGAAAAACGCATCAATTGATGCGTTTTTTTTTGCCTAAAATTTAGATCAAATCCTAGGTTTTAGAAGAGGGCTTTTTAAGCGCTTAAAAAAACAACGAAAACCGCTCGCTTATTGGCTTAGCTGTGTAGATTGCCCTGTGCTTTGCTGATATGATATCGACAATTTTTATAAAACTAATAATAAAATAATAGTTAAATTATTTAAGAGGCTCTGATGTTAGAAAGAATTCGTGAAGGATCGCAAGGTGTTGTCGCCAAAGCCATCTTAGTGCTAGTGATCTTAACTTTTGCCTTAGCAGGTATCGGTAGTTATTTAGGTGGTAACACAGAAGTAGCCAGCGTTATCGTCAATGGTGAAACGATTAGCAAAGCACAAGTTGAAAATGAGTTTGCCAAAGAACGTGCTAACTTAGAACGTCAATACGGTGAAATGTTTAAGATGATCGCTAATAACCCAACGTATATGGATAGTGTACGTAAAGGTGTTGAAGAGCGTTTAATTGCGCAAGCATTGATTAGTCAAACGGCTGCTGCGATGGATTTACGCGTTGGCGATGATGAGATTAAAAAGAATATCCGTGACATGAGAGAATTTCATGTCGATGGCCAATTCAACAATGACCGTTACCTAAGCTTAATTCGTAGTTCTGGTTATCGCGTAGAACAGTTTCGCGAACTATTACGCGTTGATTTAACACGTCAACAACTGATGGGCGCAGTGATTGGTTCTGATTTTGTATTGAAAAACGAAGCTGAGAAAATTGCTCAACTGGAAAATCAATTACGTGATATTCGTTACATCGATATTAAAGCGGCTGACTTTCTTAACGACGTTGCTGTATCTGACGACGAAGTGACGGATTACTATGATGTAAACAGCGGTCAGTTTACCACTCAAGAGCAATTGAGCTTGGAATACGTTGAGTTAAAGGTTGCTGATTTATTATCGAAAGTATCTGTTGAAGAAAGCAAAGTTCGTGAGCAATACGAATCAAGTTTAAGTCAATATCAATCACCTGAACGTCGCCGAGTGTCTCACATCTCTTTTGAGTTAGGTGATGATGAAGCGGCTGCTCAAGCAAAAGCGCAAGCGGCATTAGTTCGCGTTAAAGCGGGTGAAGACTTTGCTACGCTAGCAAAAGAGCTATCTGAAGATACATTAAGTGGTGAAGAAGGCGGTGATCTTGATTGGATGACCCTAGATGACGAAGACGTGTTCACTAAAGCGGTATTTGCCCTTGAGAACGGTGCAACATCTGAGATCGTAACCACTGAATCAGATCTTCATGTTATTAAAATCACCGACTTAGAGCCTGCTGCAACAAAAACATTTGAAGAAGTTGCTGCTGAAATTAAAGAAGAGTTGTTGTTTGAAGCGGCAAAAGAGTATTTTTACAAATTGCAACAACAACTCACTGACACGAGCTTTGCTGTTCCTGAGAATTTAACTGAAGCGGCTGCTGAAATTGAATCAGACGTTAAAGTGACTGCATTGTTCACGCGTAATAGTGTGCCATTGGCAGTTAACTTTCCTGGCGTTATCGATGCAGCGTTCTCTGAGCAAGT
Source organism: Psychrobium sp. nBUS_13 (assembly GCF_051201665.1). Classification (GTDB taxonomy): domain Bacteria; phylum Pseudomonadota; class Gammaproteobacteria; order Enterobacterales; family Psychrobiaceae; genus Psychrobium. The sequence goes on from NZ_CP179210.1 coordinate 1,734,751, forward strand.
GCTTGGCGAAAATGTTAACTCTGATGTTATCGAGATTAGCCCTGAACATCATATGGTAGTGCGTAAAAAAGAGCACATTCCATCAGAAGTTAAGCCAATGAGTGATGTTAAAGCGCAAATTGTGAGTATCTTAAAACAGCAAAAAGCAAGTGAGTTGGCTAAAGAGAAAGCGCAGCAATACCTTGTAAGCTGGCAAGCAGGCGAGTCAATTGACGGTGTAACTGTTGTTGAAAAGTCTGATGTTGCACGTACTACACGTGATATCGATACAGCGATTGTAACGGCGGCGTTTAAGATGGCTAAAGGTGAAAGCAATGCTGCAGAGCTTGTGAGTACGTCACAAGGTCAAGCCGTTGTTGATCTAGTAGCGGTTAAAGAGGCGAGCGACGTTGCAGCTGATTTAGACAGCGTCATTCAACGTCTAAACGGCACGCAAAGTGGTCAAGCATACAAAGCGTTTATTGATTCACTAAAAGAAAAAAGCGATATTCAATACCCTACATCTTAATGTTAGGTTAGTTAGTTAAAAAGGCGGCACTAGCCGCCTTTTTAATTTCAACAAACACATTACTAATACGATTGACGATAACCTCAGTCCTATTAGCCATGTGACTGCCAATAATAAAAATAACGAGGGGAAGCCATTGGAACGTGGTCAATTTAGCTCTAAAGCTGGTTTTATCATGGCAGCTGCTGGCGCGGCTGTTGGGCTAGGCAATGTATGGGGGTTTCCAACGCAAGTTGCCAGTAATGGCGGTGGTGCATTTGTATTAGTGTATTTATTGCTCGCATTTTGTCTTGCTTATCCCGCGCTAATGGCAGAGCTTATTGTAGGGCGTCATGCCCGCGCTAATGCCGTCATTGCTTTGCCAATGCTTAATGATAAACCCCTATTGAAACTGGGCGGAAAACTGGTTGGAATCGCAGGGCTCATTACGGTCGCCGTTATTTTGAGTTTCTATGCAATTATTGCCGGTTGGTTATTCGCATTTGCGATTGAACCCGTCGTGGCTCTTCTCGGGTTTTCTGAAGCGGCAAACTGGCTAACTCAGTTTTCATTAAGCAGAAATATCATCTTCACGCTGTGTTTTATGGTGCTGACTATTTTGATTATTGGCGCCGGCGTTAATCATGGTATAGAGCGTTGGTCCAAGCGCATGATGCCAGCACTGGTACTTATTCTAGTGGCATTGATTGGTTATATGTTGACACTACCAAACGCCATGGTTGGACTAACACATTACCTTAAACCCGATTTTAGTCAGATTTTTGATGGTCAGCTAATCATTAGTGCAATGGGACAGGCATTCTTCTCATTGTCATTAGGTGTTGGCTGTATGTTGATTTACGGCTCATACCTATCAAGTGATGAAAACATTGTAAAAGCGGGCGCATGGGTTACGTTATTAGATGTCGGGTTAGCGTTTGTTGCGGGCCTCTTGATTATCCCATCGATGTATATTGCGTCTTATTTTGGGGTTGAAATATTTGATGGCAGCGGGGCATTACTCAATAGTGATACGTTAATTTTCACTATTCTTCCGGCGCTATTTGAACAAATGGGCGCAGCGGGGCCATTCATTGCTTTCGCGTTTTTCGTACTAATGTCTTTGGCGGCATTAACATCGTCAATTTCATTACTTGAAGTACCGGTTGCTTATGTCGTTGAGGCACACAAAAAGCCACGCGTGATTACTAGCTGGGTGATCGGCGCATTGGTCACGATGCTTAGCTTAGCCATTGTGTTTAATTTTAGTTGGTTGTTTGGATTAGTTATTACAGTAACAACCAAATACAGTCAGCCCTTATTAGGTTTATTCTTTTGTATATATGCAGGTTGGGTATGGCATCGCAGCGGCGCACTTAATGAAATTAAAAAAGGTTATCAAGGGGCTGAACACGGGCTATTTTGGAAAATATGGCCATGGTATGTAAAGTTTGTGTGCCCACTATTTATTATTGTGATGTTTATTCACGCGCTTTAAGGAAGCAATGTAATGACAAATGCAAATGAGATCAAACGCGGTATGGCGGTTGAATTAGACGGTAAAAAACTGTTAGTTAAAGATATTTTTGTTCAAAATCCAAGTGCTCGCGGCGCAGCAACACTTTATAAAATGCGTTTTAAAGATATCGAAACCGGTGCTAAGGTTGAGCAGCGCTTTAAAGGCGATGAGAAAATCCAAGAGCTTGAATTGACTATTCGCGGTGTGAGTTTTTCTTACATTGATGGCAATGAATATGTCTTTATGGATAACGAAGATTATAGCCAGTTCAATTTTAATCGTGAAGACATTGAAGATGAACTGCTTTTTATTACTGAAGATACGCAAGGACTTCAGTTGCTAGAAGTTAACGGTAATGCCGTTGGCATCGATTTGCCACAGTGGGTGGAGTTAGTTATCAACGAAACATCGCCATCCATTAAAGGAGCATCGGCTAGTGCACGTACTAAACCTGCGCATTTTGAAACAGGATTAGTCGTACAGGTGCCAGAATACATCGCCAGCGGTGAAAAGATTAAAATTAACGTCGCCGAGAAGAAATTCGTGAGCCGCGCAGGCTCTTAATAAGTCCTCTAATGTTCTAAACTTAAATGCCGCATAATTGCGGCATTTTTAATGGTAACGCGAAAAGGGAAGACTTATTAACTTTCGATACCGATGTTACTTATGCCAAAGCCTTTAAATTCTGTGCGTAATTCTTTAAGGAAAGCAGGCGATAACTTTGGCTCTTCTTCGATTTGAGTCAGCAGATAATCTTGCAGTGTCTTTTCTTCAACCATCATTTCATGCTCAAAGGTCGCTTCGTCGCTAATATCACCTTCTATGGCGCTAATATAGCTTGCAACGGTGGAACTTGATAGTTTACTAATGTTAATTAAATCTTCATCCATCTTTTGCTCTAACGCGACTAATATGGTGTTTAATGCCATAGAACAATCAATAGCAGCAATTACACCAAAATTATCGTAGTCCGCTAACTCAGGCGTGTTCTCTAAAAGCTTATTTTGTTGAACTTCAAGGTTAAGCTTAACGGATTGCTTCGCAAGCTTTTGCCAAATGAGATCAACAATGGTTTTTAACACTTGTGGGTTACCAAATTGCACACTATCGCTAAATAGTTGGTAGTTGGGTAACATGCGTTCGCTTAACACGTTGGCAAATGTAAGTTGCTGTTCAAAGCTTAGGTTTTTAATTCGGGTAAAGAACCCTGGTTTATTACTCATTAATGGTATCGCTTTCTTTATTTAATAACGTAGTGCCAACAGTGGCGACCAATTGTAATTCGTCGAGAATCTCTAGTATTTCAGGCTCAATATCCACAAGCGCAGATTGTTGTTTTAACGCTGTTTCAATGGAGTGCGCCAATTCTTTGAGCTGCGGAACGCCAGTATAACAGCAAGCGCCGTGCAATTTATGAATAACACGTAATAATTCTTTGCTATTTTGGTTGCTCACAGCTGATTCAATGGCAGAAATAGTTGGTGGGATGCTATCGATGAGCATTTGTAGCATTTCGACCGCAAGTGTTTTTTTACCCATGGCTTGATCAAGTGATGCTTGCCACGATACGTGAGGGTTATCGCCTTCAAGTAGGGAATCGCTAGCGTCAGTTTGTAAGGCGAGGGCAATATTTTCCTTAACATGATTGGAATCTAACCAATGCTCAAGAATATTATTTACACTTTCTTCAAGCAGTGGTTTTGTTAGAAAATCATCCATGCCTTTATTGAGCCACACTTGTTTTTCTTCTTCTAGGGCATGAGCAGTCGTGGCCACAATAGGCACTAATTGGTTAATACCGTGTTTACGAATGATAGCGGTTGCTTGCACGCCATCGAGCACTGGCATTTGGATATCCATAAAAATGATATCAAACTTTTGCACACAACATGCTTCAACAGCTTCTTCGCCATTGGTTGCTAATACCAAAGACCCGACCTTGTCTTTTAACATTGTACTAATGAGCTTTAAATTCGCTTCATTGTCATCAACTAACAAGGCACGTTTTTTCGGATATTTCACTGCTTCTGGTTCAGGTTTTTGGACGACGCGCGTGCTATAGGCCTGTATCTTTTCAATGCTGTTAAATAGTCTACGGTAGCTGATTGGATTTATATGACAATAATTAACGCCTAACGCGATAATATTTTGATGCACGGTGAGATCATTGGTATCAATGAGCACAATAATGTTGTCAACATGGTTGGCACCACTAATGAGATCTTCGAGGGTAATCAGATTATCGTAAGGACCAGCATAGTGAATAATCGCGCAATCATAGTCTTCTAGACTACTTGCATGCATCCATTCTTCAAACTGGGTAAAGTTATCGATGTTTGCTTGCCAGTGATTAATCTGCTGATTAAGAATACTGGCGTGTTGAATTGATTCACAAAAGACTTGAATATTTTTATGCAGACGCGCATTAATATGAAACGCTGGATTAGCATTGCTTTCTTCAATTAAAATATTGCTAGAAAACTGAGAACCAATACCGGGCTCACTGGCACAAGTAATGTTTCCGCCCATCTCTTCAATTAATCGCTTAGTGATAATCAACCCTAAACCACTACCGCCATATTTACGGCTAATGCTTGAATCGGCTTGCGCGAATGCATTAAATAGGCGAGGTAAATGCTCACGTTGAATGCCAATACCCGTATCAATGACGTCAAAAAATAATTTGTGTTGATGATTGGCCATCTGCTTTGAATAGATATTGAGGCTAACATGTCCCTTTTTAGTAAACTTAATTGCGTTGCCAATTAAGTTAGTTAAAATTTGCTGGAATCGTTGATTATCACCAATCACATTATCTATGGTGGATGGTGAGATATTCACAAGCAAATCAAGATTTTTTTCGTGGGCTGATGTTGCCAATATATCGGTGACATCAGCAATGGTATCGCGCAAACTAAATGGCATGGCATCAAGATGTAATTTGCCTGCCTCAAGCTTTGAGAAATCAAGAATATCTTTGATAATATTGAATAGCCCTTGCGCGGATTTTTCAATAGTTTGCAGATAATCAATTTGATTGGGCATCAGCTGTGTTTTCAATAACTGCTGCGTTAAACCGATAACACCATTTAAGGGCGTTCTCAGTTCATGGGACATGTTGGCGAGGAATTCAGATTTTATTCGACTGCCTTCTTGGGCTTTTCGGTTTGCAATATCGAGCTCGACGTTCTTGATTTCAATTTGTTCCATCGTTTCCCGCAGTTCACTGGTTGCGGTGTCGATGTTGTGTTGCATTTTCTCGTGATATTCTTTGAGTGAGCCGGCAATTGCATTGATACCCCGCTTTAAAATTTCAAGTTCACCGATTAGGTTTCCTTGCAATCGCGTATCTAACTTGCCCTCTCGAATTTTTGCAACCGCTCTTACCATGTCACCAATAGGGCGAGTAACATTGTTAATGAGCCTGAAGGTAAAGAACAAATTAAGCTGCACACCTAACAATATAATGATAAAGGTGGTGAGGGCTACGCGGTGTTGTTGAATGAGCGTTTCGTGATTGTTGAGTTGCATCATAAGGTGACCGATCACCCGTTCTTGGCCTAAATCATTTGTTGTTTGCGTTATTTCTATTGAGATCGGGCTAGTAATGATAATATGCTCGCCGCTATTTTCGATGGTGAGCGTGTTAGGCATTTTTCGCGCATTAAAGTCGCTAAATTCTCCGATCATTCGGTGGTAATTACTGGTGACAAAAAGTTGATTATTTTCGTTATAAATTGCAATTGAGTTAATAAGCGGCGAATGGGAACGATGCATTCTGTCGACAAGGGTTTTAAGTGACTCGCGATTATTTTCTTTTAGGCTTTGCTCGGCTGCAATGACTAACGGTGTCATAATATTTTTGCCTTGTTCTTCTAGCGTTGTTTCTAATTCGCTAAAAAGACTAAGGGTATAAAAGCCGCCTAACATTAAACTTACCAAGATCGTTGGTGCTAGGGTGACCGTAAACACCCAAGTTCTAAGGCTATAATTGGCAGTTTGTTTCATGAAAAGAAGAGGCCTGTCAGTGCTTTGCTTTGATATTTAGTTAAGAATTTATCATAACACCGCGATTTAATTAATGTAATAACAATATTTTTATAAGTGATAGACATGGCAAATTTTTATAACGCAGCAAAAAAAATAAAAAAAATGGGAAGACAACAACAAGTTGCGATTGAATCTATTGATCAATCACTGACGGGTGTCACCCATATTGATAACAAAGTGGTCTTTGTGCCAGGCGCTTTGCCGGGCGAAGAGGTATCAATTCAAATTATTGATGAACAAAAAAAATATGCGCGTGCCAACCTCATTGATATTCAGCAAGCCAGTAAAGAAAGAATCTCGCCTATTTGTGCCCATTTTAGTGAATGTGGCGGTTGCCAAACTCAGCATCTATCAAGTGACAATCAACTGCATTTTAAAGAGCAAGGGCTTAAACAACGCTTTGCAAAGATTAGTCAGGAAACGCATTGGCAACAAGCAGTGGCGTCAAAACCTTGGCATTATCGCCGCCGTGCTCGCTTGAGTGTGAATGTTGAAAAGAATAAAACACTGCGCGTTGGTTTTAGGCAGCAGGGAAGTAGTGATATTGTCAATATTTCCCGTTGTGATGTACTAACTAAGCCGTTTAACGATATCTTTTCTCCACTATCTGCGCTTATTGATGCGTTAGACGGTCGTGAAGAGATTGGCCATGTTGAGGTTATTGCGACGCCATCTCATGACATTGCGTTGTTTAGAATAACAAAACGCTTGAGCACCAGTGATATTGAAGCATTGAGGTTATTTGCGCAGCAGCGAGCATTGACGGTGTTACTGGAAAGTAATAGCGGTGCAATTCATCCTTTGCCTGATGCTCAACTACCGACCTTAACTTACCCGCTTGCAAAGCTCGACATTGGATTTACGCCCGGTAACTTTATTCAAGTTAATAGTGCTGTGAATGAGAAGATGGTAGCGATTGCAGCGCAATGGCTCGACGTAAAACCTACTGATAAAGTACTCGATTTGTTTTGTGGTGTCGGCAACTTTAGCCTATCACTGGCCAGCTATGCACAATTAGTCATTGGTGTTGAAGGTGTTAAGGCAATGGCAGAGCAGGCGACTGAAAATGCTCGCAACGCCGGGATAGACAATGCATCTTTTTATCATTGTAACTTATCGCAACCGCTTATTGACCAACAATGGTTTAGTAATAAATTGCGTAAAAAGGTTGATAAAATTCTCCTTGATCCTGCTCGCGATGGTGCGCTAGATATTTGTCGTCAGCTCAGTCAATTGCAGCCAAGCAAAATTGTTTACGTATCTTGTGATGCCGCTTCGCTTGAACGTGACGCCAATGAAATTATTAAACAAGGTTATGAATTGTCGAAGATTTGTGCAATGGATATGTTCCCTCAAACAACGCACGTAGAATCAATGGCATTATTCGTAAAATCAACGGCTAAGCCTAAACGCGTGAAAAAAGGTTTATTGCGCTAAGCGAGCAGTTTTACTTGGCGAATGGGTAATACCTTGTTAGCATCATTAGCCTATTTTTACCATTAAGTAGAACAAGGGTTTGTTATGGTGGCGGTAAGAGAGGGGCACCTCGCAGGTGAGTTTGATTTAGAACTGTGGGTGACTAAATTTGGCCTTGAAAAACAGCAAGTAAAACACTTCAAAGCGCTATATAAAACGATGGATACGTTGGCGCTTGAGCAAGATAATCCAGCCTTAATTATTAAGGCTCGTGAGATGGCTGAGATCCTGCAAAATATGCATATGGATCTCGACACGCTTAAAGCGGCATTGGTCTATCCTTGGTGTGAACTTGATTTACTCGATGATGAGAAAATTGCTGAATTAACATCGTCCAAAGTCGTTACCTTACTCAATAATGTGTCTGAAATGGCGGCCATTAAAACACTGCATGGTCAAGGTCGTCAGTTGTCAACGAATCAAGTTGATAATTTAAGACGCATGCTCATGGCGATGGTAGCTGATGTACGTGCGGTGGTGATCAAACTCGCCGAACGTGTCGCTTACTTACGTGAAATTAAAAACGAAGATGAAGAGACTCGTGTACTTGCTGCCCGCGAGATTACTGATATTTATGCCCCTCTTGCTAATCGTTTAGGCATAGGTCAGTTGAAGTGGGAATTAGAAGATATCTCATTTCGTTACTTGCATCCAACGACCTACAAAAAAATTGCCAAGTTGCTTGACGAAAAGCGCTTAGAGCGTGAAAGCTATATTGATGACTTTGTTGGCAAATTAGGTGATGGCCTCGACAAAGAAGGTGTAAACACCAAAGTCTACGGTCGCCCAAAACATATTTATTCAATCTGGAAAAAGATGGATCAAAAAAGTTTGTCTTTTGACAAACTCTTTGATGTACGAGCCATTCGTGTTGTCGTGGATAAACTGCAAGATTGTTATGCCGCATTAGGGATTTTACATTCCCTTTGGCACCATGTGCCGAGTGAGTTTTCAGATTACGTTGCAAACCCTAAACCCAATGGTTATCAGTCTATACATTCTATTGTGTTAGGGCCGCAAGGGCGTACGATTGAAGTACAGATCCGAACTGAACAAATGCATCAAGACGCCGAGATGGGTGTTGCTGCACATTGGCGTTATAAAGAGGGTATTGGTGGTACTAAAGACAGTAGCTTTGAAGGAAAGATTGAATGGCTACGTAAAATTCTTGCTTGGCAAGATGATGTTAAAGACAGCGGCAGTTTAGCAGACGATATTCGAGAGCAAGTCTTTGATGATCGTATTTATGTTTATACCCCCAATGGCGATGTTGTTGATATGCCAAATGGGTGTACACCGTTAGATTTCGCCTATTATATCCATTCTCAAGTTGGGCATCGCTGTATTGGGGCTAAGGTGAATGGACGCATTGTTCCCTTTACTACTAAATTAGAAACTGGCCAACAAGTCGAAGTACTAACGGCTAAAGAACCTAATCCTAAACGCGATTGGTTAAATTCACGTTTGGGCTATGTGTTTTCATCGCGTTCTCGGTCTAAAATTCAGCATTTCTTCAAACAACAGGATCGCGACAAAAATGCCTTTGCAGGTCGTGAAATTTTAGAAGAAGAGTTAGCGCGTTTAGATCTTAAGTTATCTGATGCTCAAGTCGCGGTGCGTAAATACAACTTCAATACGTTAGACGATCTCATCGTTGCTGTTGGCTGTGGTGATGTGCGTATTAATTCTTTAGTTAATTTCTTACAGCTTCACTTTAAGAAAGGGGTGGTTGAACCTGTTGCTAATGTCAAAACACAGGCATTATCATCGAATAAAAAGAAAAGTGAGGTGGTTGTAGAAGGGGTTGGTAATTTATTAACTCACATGGCGAAGTGTTGCCAGCCGATTCCCGGTGATGAAATTGATGGCTTTATTTCGCAAGGTAAAGGTGTGTCAATTCACCGAAAAGATTGTGAACAGCTAAAGGAACTGCTGTCTCGTCACCCTGAACGTAATGTTGAAGTTCATTGGGGAAATGATTCAAGCAGTGGTTATGCCCTTGAGTTAATGGTGTTTGCCAACGATAGAACGGGATTAGTACGAGATATTACCGCCATTATTGCCAATGATAAGGTCAATATGTTGGGCATGAATACTAAAACGGTAGAAGCAACTCAAACGGCGCAGATTGGTTTAACTGTTGAAGTGGCTGATCAAGAAGTTCTTACTCGGCTATTGAGTAAGTTAAATAATGTTGATGGCGTTTACGACGTTAAACGTCGCTAATTAATTGTTCACAATGAGTATTTGTTAGACAGTCGACACTTTATTTTAAATTTAGACTTTACAAGCTGGCTAAAGCTCACTAATATGCGCTTCACCAGCTGCGGAGAGATGGCAGAGTGGTCGAATGCACCGGTCTTGAAAACCGGCAACGGTTTATCCCGTTCTAGGGTTCAAATCCCTATCTCTCCGCCACTTATTATAGAAATGCCCGTTGAGTCGAAAGACTTAACGGGCATTTTGCTTTTTAAAGTTAAAGTTAAAGTTTATACCAATTGCATTAATTAAGTTCCCACCTTGATCCAGTCTCTAGAGCATAATTTGAACACTCTAGAGGCATCAGATATAAAGCTATTCCAAGCTCTACTACATTCATCAACAATATCGTCATAGCCCTTGAAACATCTATTGGCGAGTTCATTTTGGCGTAGCCATTGCCAAACTTGCTCTATTGGATTCAACTCTGGTGAGTAGGGAGGCAACTTTATGATGGATAGATTATCGAACTTATCCGTTAAATGATACCAATTGCATTAAGTAAGTGATCTTGTTGTGCGTAGAGAAGATCAGCTAAAACAAGGCGCTCTCAATCCTAATACCTGGCTATTGCTCAATCAAGCGCCTTGCCTTCATTTGTTTTTCCTTCGCAAAACAAGATCACAAACTTAATCAAATTGGTATAAGGCTCACATTCCACGGGATCGTGAGGATCGTTTCCATTTCGAATTTTTTTAAAAGTCTCTTGTACTTCATCTGATTGCTTTGGGTGCCTAGAACGGCTAGTGATCCATGAAAAGCCAAGTTGGTGTAATAACCTATAGATATTAAAAACTGTCTACTCGACTTTGAATTGTTGAGCAATATAAGTGACAAGCGTTTGCGCTTTAAGTCTTCCGCCATTCTTTTTAATACTGCTATTGCGAATGTATTGGCTTAGCTGAGTAAGCTGTTGTTGATTTAAGCTACAAGGTCGACCAGGGCGAACTTTCTCTTTTAAACTAACAAGCCCATGCTCATAAAATTTTTTTACCCAGTCATTAACGATACGACGACTAATGTTTAAGTTTCTTGCAGTTTGTGCGTTGTTAGTGGCTTCTTTTACCTGAGAAAGAGCCATTAGACGAACACGCATTCGTCCATTGGTTTCTTTTGCAATAAGGGATTTAAAGTCGATGTGATCAAAGGGACTGACGATTAATCGTCAGTCCCTTTTTAATATCAGCAGGATCAATTAAGTATGTCGTGCTGTGAATTAGAATCGGTAGTTTAAGTTAACAACCACTTCACGACCTGGCTGAGAATAACGTGCAATACCTTGGCTAATTCCAGTGTCTTCATCGAGATCTACACCGCCAAAGAAACCGCCGCTACCAGCGCGAACGTGGCGCACTGAATTCCATAAGCTGTAGTTTTCATCAAACGCATTGTAGATACCGCCGCGAACCGTTAGATTATCGGTAATGTTATAGAAGGCGGTGAGATCAACCACTGTTGCACTGTCAGAGTAGAAAGTGGCTGGGTAGCTTTCATCGCGGTCTTTTTTATCGATGAAACGAGCGACAGCACTCAGGCCCCATTTTCTGTGTTGCGATAGGTAGTCTAAGCCAATAACGGCGGTGTCAGGTGAAATTGCATCAAGTTTATCGCCTTTGTTGTCACCATTGTCATATTCGCCAGTTGCATGGGAGTAACTAAAGCGTACGTTCGAGCTCTTGGCTGATATGCCATTGTCCTTCAATTTCAAAACCCGTAACGGTCGCTTCACCTGCATTGACTGGTTTTTTCCATTCATCACCCGTTACAGAACTTACCGTATAACAAGCATCGGTGCGCACTGGGGCATTACACGTTGGAATAAACCATTTAAAGCTTGCTGTTGTAAGTGGGGTCGCGAATGTATTGCTTTGAATTTCGTTGATAATTAAGTTGTCATAACTTGAATTAAACGCCGTCACCGCAATATCGAATTTTTCGCTGCTATATTGATAAGTAAATTCTAAGTTCAGACCTTTTTCTGACTCAAGGTTTTGGTTAGTAATTGACTCTAAATCTATTTCTGTTCTGCCTGATGGTTGATAGCTAACGCTGCCAGTGGTTGGATCAACTTGACGAACAACGTCGCTAAATTCGCCGGTGCCATTAGCATTAAGATAAAGTTGCTGTGTTGTCGGTGCTTTAAATCCGCTGCTAATGCTTGATGTAATACTATGATGTTCATCAAACTCATACGTTGCGCCTAACTGTGAGGTCAGCGCACTAAAATCGGCACTGGCAACAGCATTGCCGGTTGGATCAGTAAAGGTGTCATCAACTTTTGGATCGTAACTCGTTTTATCCCATCGAGCGCCAGCACTAAGGCTGAGCTGGTTTGACAGACTAATAGAATCCTGCAGGTACAATGTCGTCGTGGTTGATTTAGTTTTAGGGATCCAAGAAGGGTCAATAATAGGATAACCGTCGCGTAAACCACTGTCTTTAGAGACATCATTGTAACGTATGTCTTGTAAGCTGTTTTTTACGTCAGATGTGATTCGAGCTAACCCGTAAACGACATTGTGCGTGGTGCTGCCATTGGCAATGACTTTTGAGAAATCGGCGCTAATGTTCGTCATGTCTTGTTGGTAATTACGATCTTCAACACGTAAATAGGTGGCGCCACGGCTCGTGTAATCGAATGAAGTAACGCCGCTGGTGAATACTTTTTGGCTATTTAATTTAACGTCCAGTTCATCAAATGCAGCGTTATTGGCCTGCCAATTAAACGTAACACCGAGTCGCTCGCGCGTTGAGTCATCATCAAATCGAAAACCGCTGTAGGTTGTTGACTCACGTGATAGCGACTGTCCTTGGCTGTTTTTATCATAATCTTCAAAGACCAAACCAATGTTCATCGCTTGGTTTAATCGATAGTTTAATTTCAATAATACGTTCGTTTGTGACTTATCAAGGGGATCAGAAATACCACGTGCATTACCTAATGTATCTAGGCCATCAGAGTGTGCTTTTGTTTCATTGCCTTCGCGGGATGTTAAAATTGCTAGCGCTTCAAAATCACCAAATCGTTTTGCTAGACTAACGCTGACGAGTTGTTCATCACTGCGACCATCAAAGCCAAGTTTTACATTGCCATTGAACGCGTCAGCGTCATTTGATAAAAAGTCTTTAGCATCTTTAGTTACGTACATTACTGCGCCGCCTAAAGCACCACTTCCTGCCGTAACAGAATTCGCTCCTTTTACGATAGTAACCGTTTTCATACTTTCAGGATCAACACCATTACGTGTGGAACTAAACATACCATAACGACTAAAGCTTGGTGGGTTTAAGCTTTCACCTTGCGATAAACCATCGACAGTGATGGCGACGGCGTCACCTTCCATACCGCGAATATTAAAACCATTTGCACCAAAGCGGTTTCCCGTATTTGCAACATCTACACCCGCCATATAGCGCGCCGCATCATAAATGTCACCTTGCATTTCTCTATCGATATCTGCGCTTGTAATCGTTTTCTTCTTGGTTGACACGGTTTTTGACTTATCATCTTTAACGGTGGTTTTTTGTAATTCATTGTTGGCGAATGCAGGTTGAGCAATCAATAAACTGACGGCAGCCGCGAGTAGCGTAGGTGTAGTTTTGAACATAGTATAATACCCTTAATGTTAAATATAGCACGAATGATTCGTATTTCGTTTCTTTATTGAGTGATTCCAAAAGTTAATCAGCGGGCCATGCTTTGAGGCAGGGCGCATCTGTTCTCAATTGCGTTAACGACATGGAGAACAGACCCTAGTTAATGGTGATAACCGTTTTTCCAATCTCGCCGGAGCCGTTAAGGACTATCGGCGAATTGGTTGTTAAATCGATTTTTATTCGCTTGTAATCGTGGCCGCCATGTTCACGAGATGCTTCTACATGAACTATCAATTGCTCTTGTTCAACAATACTATGATGCAGATCGAAACCGTCCCATTGCACGTTGTAATGGCCTGGGCGACGTGTTGGTTTGGCAAGTGCGTCGAGCATGCTGTCATTTTTACGACCGACATTACGCCACCAACGCTTGTTTTCTTGCGCCCAACGATTAGAGCTGCCAAGTAATAATAATTGGCGAACAAGCTGATTATTTTCATCGGTTAGCCAAATTGCCAAATAGGGACGTTCATAATCAGTATCACTAAACGATGGTATTTGATAATCAACCGTCAATCGAGTGAGCGGCCGATTTGATTCCGTTTTGACTAAGGCTTGCCAATTGTTAGACCAATATTTTTGTCCATCAGCGGTTTGAAATAGCGCTTCTAGATCTTGTTGTTCATTAACCCAATCTATGGCGCTTGCAATGTCCATATTACTTAGCATAGTTGCTGTTGCATCTGCCGTTGTTGCGTTCATTGCGTAGACACTGACACTGTGAGGAGTATCAATCGGCCATCCTTCTTTAGGCGCGAGAATATGACTAAATTGACGTCGATTTATCTTAAAGTCGCGCTCCCCAATACCACTATGCGCAATAGCGCCTTGGCTGATTGAAATAGTGGTTGCTTGTCCGTTGTCATTCATAACATTGTGTTGACTAATTGCTGTATTCCATTGTGTATTTGGTTGCTTTTCACCCCAAAAAACAATGTCACCGCCAATGTTGAGTTTGATCCCTGTTACCTTTGGAGAGTGCGTTCGAATGAATTTGATTGCATCGTCAAGAATATAACCCTTAGCAAGTGCGGATACGTCATACACAACATGCGACTGTATGGTGGCTGTTTGCTGTGTATTAAAGTCGATCGTCGGTGTCTTGATGATATCGCGCGCCAATCGTCGCATTGCAATTCGATTGGGTAGAACCTGTTTAGCGACTGCCTGTTGCCACTGTTTGTGGATTTTACCCATTCGGCAACTGAAATGCTGTTTGCTTTGAATTTCCCATTGATGACAAAGATTAAGTACTTGCACTAAATGCTCTGACATACCATTGAGTTGCTTAAGTCGATTAAGCTGACTAAGTTCACTATCTTTACGCCATGTAGATAACGTGTCTTCTAAATCGTTTATATGGCTAAGTAGTGAGCTAATCGTTGCGTGAGATTGTGTTTGGTCAATGCCATACAGCGTAATATCAAAGGATGTTCCTAACACGCCATTCGCCTGGGCACTGGTTTTAGTTGCAAAGGTTTGGTGACTTAGAAATAAGGCACCTAATAAAATAAATACTCGATAAAACATAACGTTGCTCGTAATATTGACAGCTTTATCCTTACTATCAATGATGAGATATTGGATTGCGATCGTCCTCATCGCAATCTTGAACTCCTAAAAGCTTGTAACTCGCTTGTTACAAGCTTTGTCACCTAATAGCTCGTGTTGCTGGCTACATCTTGTTTTTTTACTTTCTTCTTATCCTTTTTTTTAGCATAGGATTTTGGCATCGCTTCACCTAGCGTGACCAGCTTATCGTTGTCTGTATCAAAGCGATTAAAGCTGCGATGACCGGATGCTTGATATTCAGCTAGTGTCATTTTTCCGTTTTTATCTTTATCTAAGATGCCAAATCGAACGTAGGTCTGTTTCACTGCTGATTTACGCGTTTTGGCAATTTGTATGTCCATGCGATCTTCAAACTCGTAAAGGTATTCTTGTTCTGAAATCGAGCCATCGTTGTTTTCGTCTGCAAGATCCCAGATTGCCTGACGAACAATAGCAATTTCTTCCGGTGTTATTGTTTTATCATCGTTAGCGTCATACTTAGTGAGTAACCCTTTAAATGAATGCGTTGTTGGCATATTTAAGACGCGCTTGGCACGAGGGAGCTTTTTGATTTGTGCTTCTTGTTGCTCGAGAGCCGTCAGTGTCTTGGTTGTTTTTTTCGCACGGCGCTTTGGTGCTGGATCGCCTTCACTTATCACGCCATCGTTATTGGTGTCAAAGTAAGTGAAAGTGCGCTCTCCTGAACCTTGATATTCAATTAAATCGATGCGAGCGTTTTCATTTTTGTCTAAGGCATTAAAACGAATAATGGTCTGCTTAATTTGCCCTTGACGATCTTTTGTTAACTGATTGTCCATGCGGTTTTTGTATTCAAAAACGTATTCGCTTTCATCAACAAAGCCATCATTATTTTCATCGGTGACGTTAAATCGTGATTCACGTGCTTTATTAAACTCTATTAACGATAATGACCAATCCTGATTTGTGTCATATTGATTGATGAACACTAACTTGTGATGAGACGCCGCTTGTGTAAACAAGCTTGTAAATAAAGCACTTAGTGCAAGTAATTGTATTTTTTTCATGATGTTTCCTATGGAATTAATCAATAATTTCTAGCGTAAGGGTGTAGGTGTTACTAATAACGGGTGCTACTGATCCTTCAGGTGCTTTTGTTCTGTGGCGAGCTCTCAAAAGATACGTACCTGGTTGGTCGACATTAAGGCTTAACTTTCCATGATCGCTGGTGATTTGATAGGCCGCCTTGTCGGTGCTAAATTGATCTTTTGCTAGCATGACGTCAACGGTTAAATCATCGATGGCTTTACCGTCGTATTGAACGTTCATTGAAATTTCATCGCCGACAAATAATTCATTTGGATGAGTATTCATCACTAACTCTAAGCCGTTGTTTGTCGCGTTAAGCGCTTGTTTACTTGGCTTTCCTTTAGTGACGTAGGTTTCTGCTTTAGTATTGGATTGGAAAAAAGATAATAGCTTTGCACCTTTCGGTAGGGGCGCTTTTGGATCTTTTGCAGAATGGCGCTCACCGTCTTTCTTATAGATTTTAAAAATCTTACCTAAACGATCACCCGTGCTTACACGATAGGTGCCTGAGTCCTTTAACGTGTGTTCAGCGATAGTTCTAACCGACAAAACGGATAGAAAGTCTGGTGTGACTTGCTTGCCAGATGGGCCCGTAATAGTGAAAATACTGTTGTTGAATGCAACCTCAGGTACAAAAAATTTTTCAGCGAATGACGCATCAAAACTTACTTTGCCTGAGCGATTAACGTCAAAAGATGTTGGTTGTAGATAGGGCGTGTGTGCTAAAGCAGCACTAGAGCTAGCAATTAATGCTGAAAGTAACATGATTTTAGATGCGCGCATCGTTGTATCCTGGAGTCATATAGTAAGTTAGGGTGAGAATTATACGCAAATGATAACGATTCGCAATAGTAGTTACGTTTGTTTGGTTGTTATTTGTAATTATTCGATATATTGACACAGGTTAGACCAGTTGTAATGATAGGGCGTGTTGATCTTTTAAGCCTAGTTTTTGAACAGCATAGTAACTTGGTATAATAATTTCTCCAAAAACAAAAACACCAAAGAAACTATGCCGCGAACAATGCCATCAAATGAACAGTGGAAAAAGCTATCTAATCTTATGATTTTGACAGGTCGTGTTTATCAAAAATGTGACCACAGAAAAGCGTTTGAGGGAATTCTTTATAGGATGCGAACAGGCTGCCCATGGCGTGATATACCTGATTACTTCGGTGATTGGAGCGCTATTTATCGGCGATTTAATCTCTGGTCTAAGAAAGGTATTTAGGGCATTGAAAAATGACCCCGATCTCGACTGGGTATTTATTGATGGCACCATTGTAAAAGCACACCCGCATTGCGCTGGTGCGGCCACCGACAACACTCAATCCATTGGTAAAAGTGTGGCTGGAAATACAACAAAAATTCACATGGCGGTTGATAGTTATGGATTGCCCATTGAATTTACCCTAACAGGTGGTGAGGTTGATGATAGTAAAGAAGCGATAAACCTTATCGATTTACTACCAAGTGGTGGGTACATTATTGCTGATAAAGGATATGACAGTGAAACTATTAGAGAACAAATTAGCGATAAATTATCATTACCCGTTATCCCGAGAAAACAAAATTCAAAGGTTGGGAATACTGATATAGACTGGTGTTTATACAAATACCGTCACTTAGTTGACAGTGTTTTTGCTCGCCTAAAACAATATCGAGGTATTGCGACAAGATATGACAAGCTGTAAGTAAATTATGAAAGCACAGTCGCCTTAGGATGCAGTATGATTTGGTTATCCATGAGTGTATAAATTATGAACTCAAAAGTTCAACAGACCCTACAAACAATTAAAAAATTATCGGGAGAGATGCTATGCCATATGTGAATATTAAAATTACAGACGAAGCCGTGACTGCAGAGCAAAAAGCGGCATTAATCAAAGGAGCAACTGATTTGCTCGTGGATGTGTTAGGGAAAAATCCAGCAACCACCGTGGTGGTTATTGACGAGGTTAATACCGATAACTGGGGAATAGGTGGCGAAGTTGTCACCAAACTTAGGGCAAAATAACACTTAACCAAACAGTGTTAGCTCGTTATAATCAGCGCCCATTTTAGACACTTAGCCATATCATGCAATTATTAGTTGACCAATTATCACAGCAGCCATTAGGGAACGATGCTTGTCGTTTATTTCACGGACGGGGTAAATACTTTGCTGGTTTTGAACAGCTTACTATTGATTGGTTTGCACCAGCCGTTTTCATTACTTTATTTGCTGAACATGACGCGGACTTTCAGCAAAGCGTTATTGACGCCATCGGTCAGGCTTACCCAACATTTGACGGCCCATTATTAATCCAGCGACGTTATATTCATGGCGCGCCTGTGGAAGTTATTCGTGGTGAATTACCTGTGCCACATCATGTTACTGAGTCGGGTGCTACCTACCAAGTTAAGTTATTGGATGGTCAAAATAATGGCTTATTTTTAGACATG
This sequence comes from Psychrobium sp. nBUS_13, assembly GCF_051201665.1. GTDB lineage: Bacteria > Pseudomonadota > Gammaproteobacteria > Enterobacterales > Psychrobiaceae > Psychrobium. The sequence goes on from NZ_CP179210.1 coordinate 1,753,263, forward strand.
AGTGCAGGGCGTTCGTGGTTAAAAGATATCGCTCATGGTCGCAATGTTCTGAATCTATTTAGTTATACCTGTTCATTTTCGTTGGCAGCTTTTGCTGGCGGTGCTAATCAAGTGATTAATATTGATATGAGTCACGGCGCGTTAAAGCTTGGAAAAGTGAATCATAAACTTAATGATATCCCAACTGAAAAAGTAAAATTCTTTCGCCATGACATCTTCAAATCATGGGGAAAACTAAAGCGTTATGGCGGTTATGACGCGATTATTTTTGATCCTCCGACTAACCAACTAGGCAGTTTTGTTGCGCAGCAGGACTATCATAAGTTGGTTAAGCGAATTGCTCAGTTAGCTAATGATAAAGCGGATTTGTTAGTTTGTTTGAATTCACCAGATCTCGGTAGTGATTTTATTTCGGCGATGATGAATGAACACGCGCCAGCGTGTGATTTTATCGGTGTGGTAGACAATCCCTCAGTGTTCAAAGAAACCGATAGTGATAAAGGACTGAAAGTTTATCACTATCGATATCACGCGTCTTAATCACGCATCGCTTGCTTGATTTTCTTGTCAGTGTTGTATTGGCTTAATGCATACACTGACCAGATAGCGGCGATTGGCCAACCAATTAAGGTAATTTGTAAAATTAAACAAATGATTCCTGACAATGGCTTACCAATGGTAAAAAATTGTAGCCAAGGAATTAATAACGCTAAAATTAATCGTAACATCTAAACTCTCCTAAGTTGTCGGTATTATGACCTAAAAATTTGATAACGCCAATATCACCACTAATTTACGCCAAAAAATTCATGATTAATTTGCGCCAAGAGCACTGAAAATCAAGTGACTTCATGGTATATTGCCTGTCATTGTCTGCAGCCAAAAATGAATGTTTCTATGTTACCGCAACTAAATGTTGAACAACTTGTTTCTAAGTCTTATCTTTCTTATTTAAAAGCACTACCTCAACATGGGTTTAAAGGTGATGTAGAGTATGGATATGGTGCCAGATTAGCGGTTTCTACCGACAATAGTGTGTATCAAAATTTGCCTCAGGGCGTCATATTTCCACAAGGAACTAGTGACCTTCATATCGCATTGACGCTTGCCAATACACCGGAATTTTTATCGCTAACATTTAGCCCTCGTGGCGGTGGTACTGGCACAAACGGCCAATCGTTAAATGACGGCATTATTGTTGATATGTCACGTCATATGAACAACATTCTGGAAATTAACGAGCAAGAAGGCTGGGTGCGCGTACAAACCGGTGTAGTCAAAGATCAATTAAACAAATTTCTTAAGCCTTACGGTTACTTTTTCTCGCCTGATCTCTCAACGTCTAATCGCGCTACGCTGGGCGGTATGATTAATACTGATGCGTCGGGACAAGGTTCTTTAGTATATGGAAAAACATCTGATCACGTGTTGGAACTCACGAGTGTTTTAGTTAATGGTGATGTGCTAGAAACCGTGAATCAATCCGTAGACGAAGCGCGCGCTGGTGGTGATTCAACTGGTCAAATGATTACCAAGAAAGTTGCAGATATTTGCTTTGAAAATCGCGAGCTTATTTTAGCGAAGTTTCCACGTCTCAATCGTTTTTTAACTGGTTATGATTTAGAACATGTTTTTAATGATGATTTGAGCGAATTTAATCTGACTCGAATTTTAACGGGCTCTGAAGGCTCATTAGCTTTTATCAGTGAGGCAAAACTTAATTTAACGCCTATCCCTAAATTACGTACCTTAGTCAATATTATCTACGATAGTTTTGATTCGGCGCTGCGTGATGCGCCCAACTTAGTAAAAGCGAAAGCGACGTCGGTAGAAACCGTTGATAGTAAAGTACTCGGTTTAGCCAAACAGGATATTGTTTGGGATACCGTTAGCGACCTTATCCCACAACGCGAAGATAAAGTCACTGATGGATTAAATATGGTGGAGTACGCCAGCAATGATCCGCAGGAACAGGCTCAGCTTTTACAAACATTAGAGCAGCGTTTAGAAGAAGATAGTAAACTTGAACGCGGCGGTATACTTGGTTATCAAGTCTGTAATGAACTAGGTGAAATTAATCGAATTTACGCCATGCGTAAGAAATCAGTGGGTTTGTTAGGGGCTACTAAGGGATTTAAAAAACCTATTGCATTTGCTGAGGATACCGCGGTTCCGCCCGAACAACTTGCTGATTTTATTGTTGAATTTAGAGCGTTGTTGGACTCTCATGATTTGCACTACGGCATGTTCGGTCATGTTGATGCCGGTGTTCTTCATGTGCGACCTGCGATGGATATGTGCGACGAAGTTCAAGAGCGCAGATTGGTAGAAATTTCTGATCAAGTGGTGGCATTAACCGCTAAATATGGCGGTTTAATGTGGGGAGAACACGGTAAAGGGTATCGCAGTGAATATGGCCCTGAATTTTTCGGCCAAGCATTGTTTGAGCAGTTGCGGGTTATCAAAGGTATTTTCGACCCACAAAATAGACTCAATCCAGGAAAGATATGCACCCCGATAGAAGGTGACCATCAATTAGTGCGCGTTAGCGATGTAAAGCGCGGCGCTTTTGATAGACAAATTCCAGTGGCAGTGCGTGAAGACTTTATGCCAGCAATGAGCTGTAATGGTAATGGTCAGTGCTTTAATTTTGATGTTGACTCGCCGATGTGTCCATCGAGCAAGGTTACACGTGACAGACGCCACTCTCCTAAAGGCCGAGCCAGTATGGTACGAGAATGGTTGCGTTTGTTAAGTGTACAGGGAATCGACCCTGTGGTCCTTGAAAAACAAGACTGTAGCGCTTCTGTATTTAGCAAGATTAAAAATTCGTGGTTTAGTGATTCAAGCGAAGACTTCTCTCATGAAGTGATGGACACGATGAAAGGTTGTCTTGCATGTAAAGCGTGTGCCAGTCAGTGTCCAATTAAAGTTGATGTACCTGGTTTTAGAAGTCGCTTTATTAATATTTATCATCAACGTTATTTGCGTCCAATGGTTGACCATGTTGTTGCTAATGTAGAGGCAACGAGTCAGTTAATGGCAAAGTTTCCGCGTATTGCTAATGGCTTGATGAACAATCCTATTTCGTCGTTATTGCTCAAAAAATCAATTGGTATGATTGATTCTCCTGCGTTATCCGTACCGACATTAGCACAGCGAGTAGGGCAGCGTTATGATGAGTTTGATGGCCAATTGTTGTCTAGCATGAGCCCAGCCGAACGCCAAAAGATAGTCCTGGTTGTACAAGATCCATTTACTAGCTTTTATGATGCTGATGTTGTTGAAGGATTAATGGCTGCCATAGCTGGCTTGGGTTTTTCGCCAATGTTGCTGCCATTTAAACCCAATGGAAAGCCTGCTCACGTTAAAGGTTTCTTAGCCAAATTTGCTAAAATGGCAAAAACCGCCAGTGACTTTTTTACTCAGTTATCCGAGCTAGGTTGTCCATTAGTCGGCGTAGATCCCTCATTAGTGCTTTGTTATCGCGATGAGTACCATGCTGTTTTAGGCGAACAACGCGGTGACTTTAACGTTCAATTATTTCAGGAGTGGCTCATTCCACGGCTAAATGAAGTTAAGATTATAAGTAACAAAGCTGATGAAACAGATTATCAGTTGTTTGCTCATTGTAGTGAAAAGACCGCGGTTACCTCAACGCACGCCGACTGGATAACAATATTTAAACATCTTGGCTTAAAGCTAACCTCTCAGGAAGTTGGCTGCTGTGGTATGGCCGGTACCTATGGCCATGAAGTGAAAAATGTTGAAAACTCTCAGTCACTTTACGCAATGAGCTGGCAGCCAAAATTAGCAAAGCAGTCAGCGAGTCAGGTGCTAGCAACTGGCTACTCTTGTCGCAGTCAGGTAAAGCGATTTGACGATTTCAAACCGTTACACCCAGTGCAAGTTATCGCCAATGCGTTAAGCTGATCTGAATTGGTATTGGAGGGATTAAGCGATGAGTGGATTTGATTTATCTCAATTTACAAAAGCCGTTGGCGTCGAAACGAGCAGTGAGCTGTCAGGATTGGCTTACCCTCTAGAAAAGTGGTCGCCACAAAGCTGTGGCGCGATGGATTTGCTCATTAAGGCCAATGGCGAGTGGTGGCATAATGGCACTCAAATAACTCGTGATAAGTTGATTTTACTCTTTAGTAAAGTGCTGTGTGTTGAAGACGGTGTTCATTGTTTAAAAACACCGATTGAAAAAATTGAGATTGGCGTCGAAGACGCCGCATTTTTAGTGGTGGACTACCAATTAACGGTGGACGAAAATCAAGGTACACGATTAACACTTGTCACAAACATCGGTGACTGTATTGAGGTTGGTGATGAGTATCCATTGATGCTGAGCAATGACAAGCTTTATGTTAAGTTATGGCGAGGACTAACCGCTCAAGTCAACCGTGCAGTGTTTTATGACCTAGTTGAGTTGGCGCTTTTTCAGCAAGGTGAGATTGATAACAAATTATGGCTTACTGTTGCTAATAAGCCATATTGTTTGGGTGACTTGTCTTAACCAGAGCGCGGCATAGACACAATATTATCGCCAGTTTTAGGAAATAATTTTGTAAATAGACTCAGTTTTTCAAATTCTTGTGCATTCACTGGTCGTGAGTAGTAAAAGCCTTGCGCCAATAAGTTTGGATAGCGCAGCATCATTTCTCGTTGATGTTGACTCTCAATACCTTCGGCGACCACTTTCAGGCCTAATTTACTGGCCATAGCTATGGTTGCTTCAATAACCACATCACTATTATCAATATCATTAATAAATGAACGATCAATTTTAAGGGCGTCAATGGGCAATTTATGAATGTAGGATAATGATGAATATCCGGTCCCAAAATCATCAATACAAACGCCAACACCTCGACTGCTTATTGCCTTAAGACGCTTTATTACTTGTTTAATATTCAGTAAGAATATTGACTCGGTGAGCTCAAGCGTAAGTTGTTTCGCTGGAAAGCCCGTTTTAGTCAGAATGTCATCTAGCGTATTAATAAAGTTATCGTTGAGCTGAATTGCCGAAACATTAACCGATAATGTGAGTGGATGACCAGTACGTTTTTGCCATGACAAGCATTGCTCGCAGGCACTGCGTAAAATCCATTGTCCAATTTCGTTCATCATGCCAGATCGCTCTGCCTCTTCCACGAATTCTTGTGGCGGAACGCGACCAAGTGTTGGACTATCCCAACTCAGTAATGCTTCCATGCCAATAAGCGTGTTGTTTTTCATATCAACAATTGGCTGAAATAATGGCACTAGCTCTCTGAAATTTAATGCCTGCTTCAGGCCTTGTTGGATCGCAGAGCGGCGCTGAATTTCTAAACTCATTTGTTGAGCAAAGCTACAGTAACTTTTCGAACCACGTTCCTTAGCCTTATACATTGCAGTATCTGCATACATAATGAGATCGTTGGGCTCTTTTGCATCCAGTGGATAGCTTGCTGCACCAATGCTAGCGGTGATTTGAATACTGTCTATTTTTTCAATGGGCTGAACAACAATGTCTAAAATCAATCGGCTGATCGCATCAACTGATTGGCTGTCTTGTTGCTGTGGTACTACAATAATAAATTCATCACCAGCAAAACGACAAGTTTGATAACTGTCGGGTAAGTGCATCACAAAACGCCGTGCTATTTCCACAAGAACTTCGTCACCAGCACTATGGCCTAGGTTGTTATTTACAAGCTTAAAAGCATCTAAATCAACTAAGAATAAATAGAATGGTTGCGCTTTATGACATTGCTCGATGAGATAATCATTAAATCCATAGCGGTTAAGTAAACCGGTCAATTGATCATGATAGGCAAGGTGACGGTAGGTCTGTTCCTTTAATTTCCGTTCGGTAATATTTTCTTGGCTAACAATATAATGTTGCTCTGGCATTAACTCTTTAATGTGAAATTTATACCACGCCATCACACCGCGATTTATTGTTTGGCGTTCAAATTCCACTTGATGGCTAGATCCCATCTTATGTTTTAACTCACTCATTTCCATTTCTATAAGTTCTGGTAATGAGATAGTTTGAGTCGCATAAGATTCGGAAAATCGGAGGTTGCCACTTAATAAATGTCCGTCTCGGTCGAATAATGATTGAATAGTATTATCGAGCGCAAAGTGGGTATCACGTTCTATTTCATCACGCTCAAGAAGTGCTTCACACAATAATAAGTTTTGTTGTTCATCATTACTGATATTCGAAAATCGAATATAAACCTGCTTGGCAATATTTTGCGGATAAAGCGTCCACCAACTTTTACGCGGCTTCTTACGACTTTCTTTCGCAATTTGCTTAATACTCAGCTCAATGACTTGCGACATATCTTGGGAAAGATCGCGAGATAGTAGGGGGTTGTCTTGGCTATTGTTCCAAAGCGCTAGCGCGGGGTCGTTAGCCCAGCATATTTTAAATGCTTCAACATCATAAATCCACATTGGTGTCGTGACATAGTTAAATGCCGCCAATTGCGAAGATGGGATAGTGCTCAAGGATGTTAATCGGTTATTGTCCATAATACTCAATGTAAAGACTTCCATGTCTTTAACTATAGGTAAGAAAACGCTATTTAACAATAAGCAATTAGTAAAAAAGGCTTATTAAAGTAATTGTTGTTGTGCTTTCTTATTAGCGATAATGTCGCGTGCTAATGCATCGGCGATAATACTTGTTTGACACGATTTACTGTCTGCCTCTTGGAAGATGTCTAGCAAGGTATTGTAGATACGTTCAACCTTCGCCGTTGATTTCGCTTCATCATAGTTATCATCAAATGACACATTGATAATACCACCAGCGTTAATGACGTAATCTGGGGCGTATAAAATGCCTTTTTGACGCAGTATTTCACCGTGATGAATCTCTGCTAACTGATTGTTTGCGCAACCTGCAACAATACTTGCTTTAATAACATTAATCGTTTGGTCATTTATCGTTGCGCCTAATGCGCAAGGGGCATAGATATCAACATCTTGATGATAAATTTCATCAAGGCCCACAATAGTCGCATTAAACTCTTGCTTCACTTTGGCCAGTGCATGCTGATTAAGATCTGTTACGACCAATTTAGCGCCGGCGTTATGTAAGTGGCGACAAAGGTGATAACCTACATGGCCAAGACCCTGAATAGCCACAGATAAACCATTCAATGAATCTTTATTTAGTTGGTATTTCACCGCGGCTTTAATACCTAAATAGGTGCCGAGTGCTGTAAATGGTGATGGATCGCCACTTTTTCCCTCTAGACCCGCCATGTAAGGTGTTTCTTGATGCGCAATCATAATATCTTGAGTTGTGATCCCAACATCTTCAGCACTGTAATATCTTCCGCCTAAACGATGAATAGAGCGACCAAATTCGCGAAATAATTCTGGCGTTTTATCATTATTGGCATCGCCAATAATGACGGACTTACCACCTCCCATTGCAAGACCTGCAACGGCATTTTTATAGGTCATGCCTTGTGAGAGTCTTAACACATCGGTAATAGCTTCTTCGTCGCTAGCATAATTCCACATGCGACAACCGCCAACCGCTGGACCTAAGGTAGTATCGTGAATGGCGACGATTGATTTTAGGCCGCTTTGTTCGTCGCTAAAGAAAGCAACATGCTCGTGGTTATCAAAAGAAGGTAAATTAAAAACAGCCACGTTAGTTCTCCTAAGATGCTGTAAACGAAATAACAAAAATTTGTCATCACGTCAGGTTGTTATTATTAGAGTGACGGCAACATATCATTGTCTTATTCTGGGTGGCTAGTTACGGGCCAATAAAAAGCTTTTCTGTAGGTGTAAAGAAAAGTTGATATCAGCCCTTAACCTGCTTATTCGGTTGGTAGAAAGTACCAGAAGCCTTGATTAACAAATTGTGTCATTAGCATCTTAAATTCGTCATGTTCAAGCCACGGCGCTAACTGCGTATGAGAAAGGGCAGTTTCATCGGCTAATAATGCAATGGCGTTATGTAATGTTGGCGACACAGCATATTTTTCACCGTCGACATATAACCAACCTTTTGCCCATTCTTGTGGAAAGTACAAACAGCGTAATCCCCCCAAACGGTTAAGTGGTTGCTCTTGTAAAATATCCAACATTTCATCGGCTGAAAACGGTTCGATATCTTCTTCAATGGCTAATTCATGTTTAGCGGCAGATAAATGTTTACCGTAGAAATCTGTTAAGCGTTGTTCGTCATTTAATATGTCTTGCAAACTTGTGGTCAGGTTACTGATATCGTCTTGAACAACTAATCCTGGTGTTGTTGTTGCTTGACGCCGCGGGTCAACAACCATGTCTTTACCTAGTTGATTATCAATAAGATAATCGGCGAATCCACTGAATAAATGAGATTTTGCAATGGTGCGATAGCCAACCGAAAAACTCATTGACGGCTCAATCGCAACGCCTTGATGTGGAAAACCGGGTGGAATGTAAAGCATATCTCCAGGATTTAAATGAGCATCGATAATTGGTTCGAAGGCTTCGACATGAAGTAACGCTTCATTAGCTACGACCTCAGTTAAGGCCTCATTGCTACCAACTTGCCAATGGCGTTTACCGCTACCTTGGATAATAAACACATCATAATTATCGACATGAGGGCCAACTCCACCGCCTGGTGTCGCAAAACTTACCATCACATCATCGATACGCCAGTTTGGCATGAATCTAAACTCTTTAAGGAGTGCATCAACATTCTCATCCCAATGATCAACCCCCTGAATAAGCAATGACCAGTTTTCTTCACCAAGATGATCGTAGTTCTCAAAAGGGCCGTGCTCAGCGTTCCATTCGCCATCGGTTTGTGAAACAAGGCGTGATTCAGCTGATGGTTCCATGGCAAGGCCGGCTAATTCATCTGGCGTGATAGGATCGTCAAAATCGTTCAGTGCGCCACGAATTAATACTGGTTTTTTTTGCCAGTATTCATCTAAAAATTGCTGACGAGTGAGGTTGTTTAAATTTACGCTATACATAAGTGTTTCTTTAGGTTGATGAAATAAAAAAAGGCAATGATATTCATTAGAACATCATTGCCTTATTAAAGCATGTACGATATCGGATTATGCGATATCGTCTACAAAGGCAATCGCGCGGCCAATGTAATTTGCCGGTGTCATTGCCTTAAGCTGAGTCTTAACTGACTCAGGAAGTTCAAGTTTATCGATGAAGACGCTTAAATCTTCGCTATTGATACGCTTACCACGTGTTAGTTCTTTAAGTTTTTCGTACGGCTGCTCTATGGCGTAGCGACGCATCACCGTTTGCACTGGCTCGGCTAATACTTCCCAGTTTGCATCCAAGTCAGCTAATAGCGCTGTACGGTTAAGTTCTAATTTACTTAGGCCTTTTAGTGTCGACTGATAGGCAATCACACTGTGCGCCAAACCAACACCTAGGTTACGTAATACAGTTGAGTCTGTTAGGTCACGTTGCCAGCGAGAAACAGGAAGCTTCTGTGCAAGGTGAGCCATAATAGCGTTACCTAATCCTAGGTTACCTTCCGAGTTTTCAAAATCAATCGGGTTAACTTTGTGGGGCATAGTCGACGAGCCAATCTCACCAGCAATCGTTTTTTGTTTGAAATGACCCAAACAAATGTAACCCCAAATGTCGCGATCAAAATCAAGTAAGATTGTATTGAAACGACAAACAGCATCAAAAAGTTCTGCAATATAATCATGCGGCTCGATTTGTGTCGTAAACGCATTCCACGTTAGGCCAAGCGATGCCACAAACTCTTGTGAGAATGTGTGCCAATCAACTTCAGGGTAAGCACTTAGATGAGCGTTGTAGTTACCAACCGCGCCATTAATTTTTCCTAATAACTCAATTTCTTTAATTTGTGCAACTTGACGTGCTAAGCGTTGATGAACATTGGCGAACTCTTTACCCATTGTTGAAGGTGAAGCAGGTTGACCGTGAGTTCTAGATAATAGTGGAGCATCTTTGTAATCAATCGCTTGTGCTTTAATTTCGTTAAGTAATTGCTCGGTGTATGGCAAAATAACGTCATTGATGCCGCCGCGAAGCATTAATGCATGTGACAAGTTATTAATATCTTCTGAGGTACATGCAAAGTGAATAAATTCATTCACTGCGTGTAATTCAGGTTGATTTGCTACCTGTTCTTTAAGAAAATACTCAACAGCTTTAACATCATGATTGGTTGTGCGTTCAATTTCTTTACAACGCGCAGCATGGGTTTCGTCAAAGTTTGCAACGATGGCATCTAAATAGGCATTTGCTTCATCACTAAATGCTGGAACTTCAGTAATCGCTGGAGTTACCGCTAGCTTTTGTAACCAACGAACTTCTACTTCGACACGGTATTTGGTTAAACCAAATTCACTAAAGATAGCGCGAAGTTCTTTCGTCTTACTTGCGTAACGACCATCTACTGGAGAAACTGCGGTTAGGGCAGAAAGTTCCATGAATAATTCCTCAATAAAGATTATTTAAAATTGGGTTAATTGTTGTTTAGCCGAATTGACGTAGGCTTTACGGCTAAAGAACAAATGACGGCGTTTGCCACCCACTTGTTGCCATAAAATCGCTGCGCGCACGCCAGCTAATAATAATGTTCTGATTTTCTTTTGATTCAGTAATTGTTGTAAATGTGTCGGTGTGCCTGTCACATTTATCTTCGCCCCTAACGGGCTAACAATATCGCTGTAAATACTGGCAAAATTACTAATCACTGCGTCATCGTTTATAGTGAAGTGATGCAGTTGACGTTTGACCTGATCAATACGCTGGCTCATCACTGCCATGGCATTATCATTTCGCATTAATTTGCGACTTAACGACACAATACCTGCGATATATTTTGTTATTTCAATACTACGGCCTTCACCAGAATCAGACAGTTGCTTTATTAACGTGTCTAACCCCGATGCAAGATCAGAGGCGGGCGCGTATATATCCATCACTGAATTCGGATTAGTGCACACTAAGCTTGAAACACAAACCTGCCATAGGTCGTTATCGATAACGCCCTGACGGGCCACATCATTTGCTAGCTTGGCACATTGTGCTAACGCCGCAAATGCTAATGCTTGATTGTCAATTGACTCAACAGACACAATTAATCCCTTATAACTTCATCGATGATTGCGCCGCCTAAACAGACCTCACCATCGTAAAATACCGCCGATTGACCAGGCGTTACAGAGCTTTGTGGCTCATCAAAGATAACGCGTACTTGATCGGGACCTGCTGGGTAAACAGTACAAGGAATATCGGTTTGGCGATAACGTGTTTTTACGGTTAGTTTAGCAATTTGCTGTGGCCCCAAGCGGTCTGTCCAATGCGTTTGACTTGCTAATAAGCCATTGGAAAACAGGCGAGGGTGGTCACTACCCTGACCAACAACAAGCACGTTACGAGCAACATCTTTGTCAACTACATACCACGGTGCTTCACCATGGTTAGATAAACCGCCAATCTGTAGCCCTTTACGTTGGCCCAGCGTGTGATACATCAAGCCATCGTGTTTACCAATTTCTTCACCTTCACAGCTTTCGATAATACCAGGTTGCGCTGGTAAATATTTGGCCAAAAAGTCTTTAAATTTACGTTCACCAATAAAACAAATACCCGTTGAGTCTTTCTTGTTATGCGTTACTAAATCTTGCTCAAGAGCAATTCGGCGTACTTCAGGCTTTTCTAGCTCACCAACAGGGAATAGTGTTTGTCCGACATGCTCGCTACCAAGCGTATAGAGAAAGTAACTTTGATCTTTATTTTCATCGAGTCCACGTAATAATTGCCATTGGCCGTTAACTTCACGGCGGCGAACATAATGACCCGTCGCTATGTAATCAGCATTTAATGCCTCGGCGGCAAATTCTAAAAACGCTTTAAACTTAATTTCTTTATTACAAATGATATCTGGGTTAGGCGTACGACCTGCTTTGTATTCTTCAAGGAAATACTCAAATACGTTGTCCCAATACTCTGCAGCGAAATTGATGCTATGTAATGGGATGCCTAATTTTTCACAGACGGCTTGTGCGTCTTTTAGATCTTCAGCGGCAGAGCAATATTCATCAGTGTCGTCTTCTTCCCAGTTCTTCATAAACAACCCTTCGACTTGATAGCCTTGTTGTTGTAATAAATAAGCTGATACAGATGAGTCAACACCGCCGGAAATTCCGACAATGACTTTTTTGGATGCGTTGCTTGCGTTGTCTAACATTAAAACCCTACTGATTGTGATATAAATCACCTATTAAATTCAAATCAACAAAATAGTGTGATGAAGTTAACAAATGATTGGCATTTTTCGGGCGCAAATTCTATCACAAAGATTTAGCACTGGGTAGACGAATTAATGATATCTTAGGCGTCGATTAGCCTTTTATTTGTTGCCACTGCCCCTTGTCAATACCATCGAGACTCCATTGTCCAATGCGGTAACGAATAAGACGTAGCGTTGGATGTCCTATGTGCGCAGTCATTCGCCTAACCTGCCTATTGCGTCCTTCGGTGATAGTTAGCTCAAGCCAGCATGTCGGGATAGATTGACGTTCTCGAATTGGTGGATTTCTTGGCCACAACGTATTGGGTTCTTCGATGATTTTTACTTGTGCTGGTCGGGTTAACCCGTCTTTTAATACAACGCCCTGACTTAATTGCTTAATTGCATCATCGCTAGGAATACCTTCAACCTGTACCCAGTAGGTTTTAGCCATTTTATTGGTTGGTTCGGTGATTTTTGACTGCAATTTACCGTCATTGGTTAACAATAGCAGGCCTTCGCTGTCACGATCTAAGCGGCCAGCGGCATACACTTCTTTGACATCAACGTAATCCGCAAGCGTTTCTCTCCCTTCGCCACCACTAAATTGGCACAAAACATCAAAGGGTTTATTGAATAAAATAACCTTGGTTGGTCCTTGCGGCTTTTTGGGTTTAGAGACATTACTATGGCGTTGCTTAGCGTGAGTATTTTGTGGTGTAGGTTTGCGTTTGATTGATAAACGTGAGCGCGTCTGAGACATTGAGATGAAATAATTGAGTTAGATTAGGGCTATTGTAACAACAGCCCCATCACATGGGAATGGATGATTACCCAATGGGTGTTTTTATTGATTTTCTATTGGACTAATCTTCTCCGCATGTGCGCCTTTCGGACCACTTTGTAATTCATAATTAACTTCTTGTCCCGCTTTTAACGTGCGGTACCCCTCCATTTCGATCACCGAATAGTGAGCGAAAATATCTTCACCGCCGTTATCCGGACAGATAAAGCCAAATCCTTTTGCATTGTTGAACCATTTCACCGTGCCTGTAGCCATAATAGCAATTCCTTCTGATTTACTGTTGATCCACTCAACCTAAATATCTACTAATTTCATAATAATTTCATATAAAACTATTTAAGCTTGGATTTTAATACGAATTTTATACTAAAATAGTTAATCAAATTCATTTTTCAGTCAAGCGATAATTAGTTTTTTTTGATAAAATCTCTTTGATTTTTCCACACAATTTTTATAAAGAGTCTAAAATTAGAATATGAGCGAGTTTAATGATAACGAGTTAGTGCTCGAGAAGGACACTCAAAAGCAGGATTTGAAACCGCCATCGTTGTACAAGGTTGTTTTAAATAATGATGACTATACGCCGATGGACTTTGTAATTGATGTTCTAAGGGTATATTTTAATAAAACTGATGAGACCGCTTATCAGCTGATGATGCAAATTCATCAGGAAGGGAAAGCAACCTGTGGCACTTTTAGTGCTGATGTCGCAGAAACAAAGGTGAGCCAAGTGAATGATTGTGCTCGTGAAAACGGTCATCCACTATTATGTACAATGGAAGAAGTATAATTGCTGGTTACAGTGACTTTATCTTAAAGGGGAAACTTATGTTAAATAAATCACTAGAATTAACGCTCAATAACGCCTTTAGAGATGCACGTGCGAAACGTCACGAATTTATGACGGTAGAACATCTGTTATTGGCCCTTATCGACAACGAATCAGCTAAAGATGCACTTAATGCGTGTGGTGCAAATTTAGCAAGTCTTAAACAAGAACTTATTTCCTTTATTGAAGAAACAACGCCGTTACTCCCTGTTGATGATAACGACCGTGAAACACAGCCTACATTAGGTTTTCAACGTGTATTACAACGCGCTGTATTTCATGTTCAATCGTCAGGGAACAGTGAAGTTAGTGGCGAAAATGTATTAGTTGCGATTTTTAGTGAACAGGAATCACAGGCTACTTATTTACTTAAAAAGTCTGATGTATCACGTCTTGATGTGGTTAATTATATTTCTCATGGGGTCTCTAAAGACGAAGAACAGGATCCTATTCCAGGTATTGAACAGAGTGAAGGTGGGGATGACGCCAGTAAAGCAAATGCATTAACCAAGTACGCTGTTAATTTGAATGAATCAGCATCAGCTGGTGAAATAGATCCGTTAATTGGCCGGGCGAGTGAAGTCGAGCGTACTGTACAAGTGTTATCACGTCGCCGTAAAAATAATCCATTGTTAGTCGGTGAAGCTGGTGTCGGTAAAACAGCAATTGCTGAGGGGCTAGCCTTTAGAATCATTAAAGATGATGTGCCCGATGTGATCAAAGATAATGTTATTTATTCGCTTGATATGGGGGCGATTTTAGCGGGAACTAAGTATCGCGGCGACTTTGAGAAACGTTTTAAATCTGTGCTCAAAGAGTTTGAAAAACAGGCTGATGCGATTTTGTTCATTGACGAGATACATACGATTATCGGTGCCGGCGCTGCCTCTGGCGGCATGTTAGATGCATCTAACTTGCTCAAACCACTATTATCCAATGGTAAATTGCGTTGTATTGGTTCGACAACGTATCAAGAATTTAGTGGTATTTTTGAGAAGGATAGAGCGTTAGCACGTCGTTTCCAAAAAATAGATGTCGTAGAGCCGACAATTGAAGACACGACAGATATCCTAATGGGACTAAAACCTAGTTACGAAAAACATCATAATGTGACTTATACGCGTGCAGCAATGCAAGCAGCAGCTAAATTATCAGATAAGTACATCTTAGAACGCTTTTTACCAGACAAAGCCATTGATGTAATGGATGAAGCTGGTGCCCGACACGCAATGACGCGTAACGAACAAGATGACAATGTCATTGATGTTCCACATATCGAAACCATCATTGCTAAAATGGCGCGTATTCCTGAACAATCGGTATCGTCATCTGACATTACGCTGTTGCAACATCTTGATCGTAACTTAAAACTTGTTGTGTTTGGTCAAGACCCTGCGATTGAGAAATTAACGTCAGCAATTCGTTTATCGCGCTCTGGGTTAGGTAATGAAGACAAACCAATTGGTTCTTTCTTGTTTGCTGGTGCCACAGGTGTGGGTAAAACAGAAGTTTGTAAGCAATTGGCGAAATGTTTAGGCGTCGAGTTGATTCGTTTTGATATGTCTGAGTATTTAGAAAGTCACACAGTGAGTCGATTAATCGGTGCGCCTCCTGGTTATGTTGGATATGATCAAGGCGGGCTATTAACGGATGCCGTTCGTAAACACCCGCATAGTGTTGTATTACTTGATGAGATTGAGAAAGCACACAGCGACGTCTATAACCTGTTATTACAGGTGATGGACCATGGTAGCCTAACTGACAATAATGGCCGTAAAGCTGATTTTAGAAACGTTATTGTCGTGATGACGACTAATGCTGGTGTGACGCAAACTGAGCGTCAATCAATTGGTTTCCAAGCTCAAGATCATTCGACTGATGCAATGCAGGAAATTAATCGTGTATTCTCGCCTGAATTTAGAAATCGTCTCGATTCTATTGTTTGGTTTAATAGCCTTGAACAATCAATTATCGAGCAAGTGGTCGACAAGTTTATTGTTGAGGTGCAAGCACAACTTGATGTGAAAGCCGTAACGCTAAATGTCGATAAAGTAGCGCGTTTATGGTTAGTTAATAAAGGTTATGACAAAACCATGGGCGCACGTCCAATGACTCGTGTTATCCAAGAAGAATTGAAAAAGCCAATGGCCAATGAATTACTCTTTGGTAAACTGGCTCAAGGTGGAACCGTAACAGTGAGCATTAAGAACGATGCGCTAGCATTTGATTATGTGCCACAAGAAAAGCATGAAGAGATCAACTAATACCAATTGTATTAAGTAAGTGATCTTGTTGTGCGTAGAGAAAATCAGCTAAAACAAGGCGCTCGATTGACTAATAGCTGGCTATTAGGATTGAGAGCAACGCCATTTTAGTTAATTTTAACAAGTACAAGTGGGCAAATATTTAATGCAATTGGTATAACCGTTAGTTTCTAATAGCTACAAAAAAGCCCATCAATGATGGGCTTTTTTTTACAAATAATTTCATATTGAAATTATTTATAGGAAACAATTAACGCGCACGGAAAACGATGCGGCCTTTTGTTAAGTCGTAAGGTGTTAATTGAACCGTTACTTTATCGCCAGTTAAAATACGAATGTAGTTTTTACGCATTTTTCCAGAAATATGAGCTGTCACAACATGACCATTCTCTAATTCTACGCGGAACATGGTATTAGGTAATGTGTCTAACACAGTACCTTGCATTTCAATGTTGTCTTCTTTTGCCATTACAGACTTATTCCTGTCATCTTTAGATTAAAATTGTTTAACTATTAAGCAATCATTATCAGTGCTAATTTATGGGCGCAAATGATGAACTAATTACGACGCCGTGTAAAGGTTTGGACGCTAATTTTTGTATTTAATCCATCTATTGTCGATGAAGCGCTCATTTGGGCGATATTGTTGCTTATAATTCATCGCATTACAGTCATCAATTTGAAAGCCAAGATACAAATATTCAAGGTTTAACTGTTTGCATTGGGCAACTTGTTTCAGAATGTGAAATTTACCTAGTGAAAGATGTTCAAATTCAGGATCAAAAAAAGTATATACTGCTGATAATCCATTACCCAAGATATCAGTCACCGCAACACCGATGAGTTTGTCATCGACATAGCTCTCTAAAAAGCCGATATTAAGCCAATCACATTGAGTGAATGTTTCTAATGCACTTATTTGTGGCGGATACATACTGCCTGTTTGGTGCCGAAGACTTATATACTTACTGTAGAGAGGAAAGTAGTCTTGTGACGGAGAGGTCACCCATTTTATTCGAATAGACTTATTTTTGCTAATAACACGTTTTTGACTCTTGCTGGCTTTAAAATCATCCACTTTGATGCGGATACTTTGGCATGCCTTGCATTGCTCGCAGTGTGGACGATACGCATCATTGCCGCCGCGCCTGAACCCTCTTTCCATTAACTGCTGATATAGATAGCTGTTAATTTGTTGATTAGGGTACACGACCAAGAGGCGTTCAGACTCTCTCGGTAAATAACTGCAATCTCCTGCTTGTGTCAAGCCAAGCGTTAGTTGCTCTAATTCAGACAATAGTTATCTCCTGAGACTGCCAATCAATTTTACTTGGTAATGTATTGGAAAGATGTTCAACAAATGCGTGGCGCGAAATCAATTTAGCGCCAAGAGACATTAAATGAGGGTTTTCAATTTGGCAGTCTATCATTGAGACATTGTGCTGCTTAAGAAACTGGCTAAGGCCGAGTAAAGCCACCTTAGAGCCATTAGGTGCTAAGGAGAACATTGATTCGCCACAAAACGTATTGTTGATAAATATTCCATACAGACCACCAATGAGTTGGTCGTTTTGCCAGGCTTCAATACTATGGGCGTGGCCTTGATAGTGAAGATTGCTGTAGGCATTAGCCATTTTGTCATCTATCCAAGTACCTAGTTCATCTTTGCGCGGCTGACGGCAATAATTTATTACGTTGTTAAACTGCTTATTAATCGTGATGCGGATAGTTGATTGTCTTAAAAACTTTCTAAATGATTTGCTGACATGAAACTCATTGCAATCAATGACACAACGCTTACTCGGCGACCACCACATAATAGGATCATCTTCATTAAACCACGGAAATATTCCATGAAAATAAGCGTTTAGTAATCTTTCCTCAGATAAATCTCCACCAATGGCTAATAAACCATCCGGCTCGTTCATTGCTAATTCGACGGGAGGAAAGTCGATATTATCCATTTTCAGCAGCGTAAGTTGACTCATAGTGAAGAATAGGTGCGTTAACCGTTAATTTTTATTACACTATAATATACTATGATCTACGTATAGCACATGGAGAGCTTAATGAAACGATTGGTTTTTGTGGTTTTTTTGATATTTATTGGCGCAATTGGCTCGCTAGGCCAAGCTGTGGCTAGTGATAAAAACATTCTTATTTCAAAGGTGGAATCTGCCGTTGTATCAAGTATTAGGCAACTAAGTGAACAAGACTTAGAGCGTGATCGAAATCGAAACTGGGCGTTATTTGGTAATTCATTACTTTGTGGTGCCTTAGGATATCAATACGGCAATGGATCTAGTGACGATGTTAAACGAGTTTTAAGTACAATTTTGGCACACAATCAAAAGAAGATTGAAGGGAACGAGCTAAAAAGTAGTATCAAAATACGTCTTACCGAACTGCAAGTAAAATTAACGAATGGCAAACGCCAAGCGATTATCCTGTCAACACAAAGTGGTCGTGTCTATCGCGCTAATGATAAAGTGAGATTAGTGTATTTTGAGACTGGCGTGTTTATCGACAAAATTTAGATAACTAAGCTATAAAATTCCTCAAATAAAAAGCCCCAGCAGAAAAGTTGTTGGGGCTTTTTTAGGTGTAATACAACTGTGTTTAGCGGCGCTGGGGCAACAAGTCGCTAAATACGCTTTGAGACTACTGTGCGTCTAAGAATCGTTCAGCATCTAACGCTGCCATACAACCACTGCCCGCAGAAGTAATCGCTTGACGGTAATGTTGGTCAAATACGTCGCCAGCTGCAAATACGCCTTCAATTGACGTTTGAGTGGCATTTCCAGCAAGGCCTGATTGTACTTTTAAGTAGCCATTTTCCATCTCTAATTGGCCTTCAAATATACCCGTATTCGGTTGATGACCGATAGCAATGAACACACCGTCAACAGCAAGTTCACTATCGGTATTGCCGTTAGTGCCTTGTAACTTAACACCAGTAACGCCCATTTGATCGCCAACAACTTCTTCTAATGTCGAGTTAAGATGCAACTCAATGTTACCGTTCGCCGCTTTTTCCATTAAGCGATCGATTAGAATCTTTTCACTACGGAATGTTTCACGACGATGCACAACATGCACTTTAGACGCGATGTTAGCAAGGTAAAGCGCTTCTTCAACAGCCGTGTTACCGCCGCCTACTACTGCCACTTCTTTACCACGGTAGAAAAAACCATCACAGGTTGCACAGGCTGATACACCGCGACCCATAAATTCTTCTTCAGATGGTAAGCCGATGTACTTAGCTGATGCGCCTGTTGCTAAAATAACAGCATCTGCAGTAAATACTTGATTATCACCAGTTAGGGTGAATGGTCGCTTAGAGAAATCTACTTTGTTGATGTGATCAAAAACAATGTCAGTATCAAATTTTTCAGCATGTTCTTTCATACGATCCATTAGTGCAGGACCTGTTAAATCATTTGCATCGCCAGGCCAGTTCTCTACTTCAGTCGTCGTAGTTAATTGACCACCTTGCTGAATACCTGTCACTAAAACAGGTTTTAAGTTAGCACGCGCTGCATAAACAGCCGCTGTGTAACCAGCAGGACCAGAACCTAAAATTAATAGCTGGCAATGTTTTACTTCACTCATCGAAATAACTCCTAAATAATGCAATTGCGACGCAAAATAAGCGCCGTCATTAGTAATATGAATTTATATGGGGCTAAGTATAGGGATATCAAGGCAGGGGCACAATATGTTATACGTTATAGCTTATTAAGTGCATAAAAAAACCAGCGTAAAGCTGGCTCTTAATATTTACACCTGATGCTCTTTAGCAATTAAGCAATAGCAACTTCCGGCGCAACAAAATCCATACCGTGAGCAATAGCAACACTTTCACAAGTGATTTTACCGTCAATAACATTAAGACCATTTAAGAAATCTTGGTTACTAGATAACGCGGCTTTATAACCTTTGTTTGCTAATTCGATGATGTACGGCAGTGTTGCATTATTAAGTGCAAACGTTGAAGTACGCGGTACTGCACCCGGCATGTTAGCAACACAGTAGTGAACAACTTCATCGACGATGTATGTTGGATCTTGGTGAGTTGTTGCGTGAGATGTCTCAATACAACCACCTTGGTCGATTGCAACATCAACAATAGCGGCGCCAGACTTCATCGCAGCGATGTGCTCTTTGGTGACTAATTTAGGTGCTGCTGCACCAGGAATTAATACGCCGCCGATCACTAAGTCAGCTGCTAATACTTCTTTTTCTAGCGTATCAGCTGTTGAGTAAAGTACTTTCGCTGTGTTACCAAATTGAACATTTAAGCGACGTAATGTATCGATGCTACGGTCTAAAATAGTGACTTCAGCGCCCAGACCAACCGCCATTTGTGCCGCGTTGTTACCAACCATGCCGCCGCCAATGACAACAACTTTTGCAGGTTCAACACCTGGAACGCCGCCTAATAACATACCGCGTCCTGCATTAGATTTCTCTAGTGCTTGAGCGCCAGCTTGAATAGACATACGACCAGCAACTTCTGACATTGGTGCTAATAGTGGTAAACCACCATTGCGATCAGTGACTGTTTCGTAAGCGATACAAACAGCTTTAGAGTCGATTAATGCTTGAGTTTGCGGTAAGTCAGGGGCAAGGTGAAGGTAAGTAAATAGAATCTGGCCTTCACGAAGCATTGCACACTCAACAGGTTGAGGCTCTTTTACTTTTACAATCATGTCTGCCGCATCAAAGATTGCTTTGGCAGTCTCTGAGATAGTCGCGCCTACATTAATATAGTCTTCGTCAGAAAAACCGATGCCAACACCAGCATTAGTTTCAACAACAACACTATGACCATTTTGAACAAGCTCTCGAACGCTTGCTGGAACCATACCTACGCGATATTCGTGATTTTTTATTTCTTTTGGTACACCGATATGCATATTTTTACCTTATTAATGGGATGTGATTTCAATGCGAATATTATATGAAAGTTCTTATGAAATTTTTGTCTTTAATTTAGGTTAATGATCGACATTTTTAGCGAAATGTTCTGCGAAATATGGTTTAATTAGTTTTTTATACTGCAATAAGAGGTCAGATGAGGTTATGGAACTTGATCGCATTGATAAAAACATTCTACGTGAGTTACAAAATAACGGCAGAATCTCGAATGTTGAATTAGCAAAATGTGTCGGGCTGAGCCCAACACCCTGTTTAGAACGGGTAAAGCGGCTTGAACGTAATGGCGTAATAAGACAGTACACAGCGTTGTTAGATCCGACGGCTGTAGATGCATCGCTTTTAGTTTACGTCGAAATCAAGTTACATCGTAGTAGTGCTGATGTGTTTGACCGATTCAATCAAGCAGCACAACAATTAGATACTATTCTTGAATGTCATTTGGTGTCTGGTGATTTCGATTATTTACTGAAAACTCGCGTATCGGATATGTCGACTTATCGTGGAGTACTCAACGAAACCTTATTATCTTTACCTGATATTAAGGATTCCCGCACCTATGTCGTCATGGAGGAGGTTAAATATTCAACAAATTTACCTATTTCAAATTAAATTGTGTGGACTAACAGCAATTAGCATCGTAAACATGGCAATTACACCCTAAATTTTGTATCGTAAGCCGATAATTCGCGCTTAATTTTAATAAATAAAATCATTACGTTATTTACGCAACTGTTCAACAGGAGTTCAGCCTTGGTTTCTCACAATAATAATGAATCCACCAAACAGTTGGCTGATACCCCAGCAATAGAAAACGAGCATATTATGGATAGTAATTCTTCTGCATCGACAACATCACAACCTGTTACTGGCATGCAACGCGTTTTAGAAGCGAGCATCGTGACATCAACCTTATTATCATTGTATCTATTATTGGCGTTATATAGCTTTGATGCTGGCGACGCAGCGTGGACCCAAACTGCCAGCGATGAACTCGCTAAAAACTGGATGGGTAATGCTGGTGCTTATTTGGCGGATATTCTATTTGTGAGCGTTGGTATTTTGGCTTACAGCCTACCATTCTTGCTTGCTGGTTTAGGCTATGTGTTATTTAAAGCGCACCATCGATTGCGAGAAATAGATTTTTTTACGATGGGCTTACGTATTATCGGTTTCTTTTTAACGACCTTTGGCATTTTAGCAACGGCGAGTATCAATTTTGATGATATTCACCAAGCATTTTCTGCGGGAGGGATCATTGGCGATATCATCGCTAATGCCATGTTACCTAACTTTAACTTCATCGGAACGACCTTATTATTGGTTTGCTTTATTGCTGCTGGACTTACCTTGATGACCGGTATTGGTTGGATGCAAGTCGTAGAACGCACTGGTGCTGTTGTACTCGCGATTGTGATGTGGATTGTGAAGGGATGCGCAAGTCTTATCAATACCAGTGAACGTCAAACTGATAATGATGAAAATGACGAAGCGCCGCAATTAACTGAAGAAGTATCGCCGATAACTATTGAAAGCGAAGCACAACAATTAGAAGCGCCGCAGATACGGAATATTCAAGAGCCTAAGATTTCATTAGATGATGCTGAAGAATTACCTCAAGAGATTAAGCTAGAGCCAACTACTGGTGTGAATAGTGCTTCACAAGCGCTAGAAGAACATAGTGACCTGCCGTCTTTTAGTGCAGCAAATGAAGATGTCGACATTGACTTAACAATGTATCAACGCCCAGATGATAAGCCATCATCTCAATTGCACCATGAGAATGAATCGCCATCGACGGCTGAACTAGCCCAAGCCATTGCTGCTGTGCAACCTAAAGTGGTTGAAGTCGAGCAAGGCAAAGGAACGATTGATGGATTGCCGCCAGTGCGCCGCTCAACGACGCCGTTGCCATCACTTGAATTATTAGACGCGCCTAAAAAGTTAATTAACCCGATAGCACAAGAAGACTTAGATCGCGTATCACGGTTAGTTGAAGCTAAATTACTCGATTTTAATATCATTGCGAACGTGGTTGATGTGTTCCCAGGTCCTGTAATCACCCGTTTTGAATTGGATTTAGCACCAGGTATTAAAGTGAGCAAAATTTCAGGTCTTTCTAAAGATTTGGCTCGCTCATTGTCAGCGCTGAGTGTTCGGGTGGTGGAAGTCATTCCTGGCAAAAGCGTGATTGGGCTAGAAATTCCCAACGAAAATCGTGAAATTGTTTACTTGCGTGAAAACCTGTCCAGTGAAAAGTTCGCTAACAATAAATCACCCTTAACAATGGTACTGGGTAAAGATATCGCCGGTATGCCGGTTGTTGTTGATTTAGGCAAGATGCCTCACTTATTGGTTGCTGGTACAACAGGCTCTGGTAAATCTGTGGGCGTTAACGCGATGATTTTGTCATTGCTTTATAAATCTACGCCTGACGAAGTTCGCATGATCATGATTGACCCGAAAATGCTTGAGCTTTCAGTATACGAAGGGATCCCACATCTATTATCTGAAGTGGTCACCGACATGAAAGAAGCAGCTAATGCGCTGCGCTGGTGTGTGGGTGAAATGGAGCGCCGCTACAAATTGTTATCAGCGGTTGGTGTGCGTAATCTTGCAGGGTATAACGCCAAAGTGAAAGCGGCCATAGAAGCGGGTGAGCCACTAACTGATCCGCTATGGAAAGCGGGCGATAGCATGGATGAAACCGCGCCGCTGTTAGAAACCCTACCAAGCATCGTGGTTATCGTTGATGAATTTGCTGACATGATCATGATTGTTGGTAAAAAAGTCGAAGAGCTTATTGCCCGCATCGCACAAAAAGCGCGTGCTGCAGGGATTCATTTGATCTTAGCGACCCAACGTCCGTCAGTCGATGTTATTACCGGCCTTATTAAAGCAAACATTCCAACGCGTATTGCCTTTCAAGTATCGTCGCGTGTTGATTCTCGCACTATTTTAGATCAACAAGGTGCCGAGCAGCTATTAGGGCAGGGTGATATGTTGTATTTACCACCGGGTACGGGTGTTCCTACTCGTGTTCACGGCGCGTTCGTTGACGATCATGAAGTCCACAAAGTGGTTGATGATTGGAAATTACGCGGTAAACCGAATTATATCGATGCCATTTTATCCGGTGAAAGTAATGAAGCTATTTTACTGCCAGGTGAAGCGGTAGAAGGCGACGAAGAAAACGATGAGTTTTACGATGAGGCCGTTGCTTTTGTGACCGAAACCCGTCGAGGCTCAATTTCTAGCGTGCAGCGTAAATTCAAGATTGGTTACAATCGCGCCGCTAGATTGATTGAACAAATGGAAGCTTGCGGCGTCGTAAGTTCACCAGGCCACAATGGCACGCGCGAAGTATTAGCGCCGCCAGCGCCAAAGAATTAAAGGAAGTATTATGAAAAAGTCACTATTAACACTCGTTTTATCACTGTCTATAACGGGGTTTGTTGCGCCATCGACGTTGGCGACTCAGCCACCAATGAAAGACATTGAGCTGCACAAGAAGAATGTATTAGACAGCGCATCTAAGGAACTTCGCAGTAAGCTTAATGTTTATAACCAATTTGCAGCGAACTTCTCTCAAACAGTTGTTGATAACAAAGGGCAAGAAATTCAACAAGCCACTGGTTCAATGAAAATGTCGCAACCGAACATGTTTCGCTGGGTCACAAATGAGCCTGATGAGTCAGTTGTCGTCTCTGACGGTCAAAGCGTGTGGATTTACAACCCTTTCGTTGAGCAGGTAAGCGCGTTGGATCTCGATAGCACCATGACGCAATCACCCTTGTGGCTTATTGCTAATCAAAGTGATGAAGCCTGGTTATTGTTTGATGTTAAAAAGAATGGCGAGCGTTATGAAGTGAAGCCTAAAGATCCTAAAAACCTCACCAAAAAGATTGTAATGTCTTTTAGCGATAATAAAATTGCCGCGTTAGATATTCTCGATGCGCAAGGTCAAACAAGTCATTTTGTGTTTAATAATTTTGATTATCAAACCGCCATTGATGCTAATGCTTTCAAGTTTGATATGCCAGAAGGTGTCGACTTTGACGATCAGCGCGGAGCTAAATAAGACCTGTGAGTAGCTTGCCATTTGATTTTTCGCCTGACTTTCAGCCGCTTGCTGCTCGTATGCGTCCGACAAATTTTGAACAATATATTGGTCAATCGCATATTTTAGGTGAGGGTAAGCCGCTGCGCACAGCCTTAGAAGCTGGTCGCGCGCACTCGATGATTTTGTGGGGGCCACCAGGCACTGGAAAAACTACTTTGGCAGAGATCGTTGCTCATTATGTCGATGCTCATGTTGAGCGTATTTCCGCAGTAACATCGGGTGTTAAAGAGATTCGCGCCGCCATTGAAAGTGCCAAACAAGTGGCGCAATCGCAATCGCGCCGAACGCTCCTGTTTGTCGATGAAGTACACCGCTTTAATAAATCGCAACAAGATGCGTTTTTACCTTACATTGAAGACGGTACGGTAATTTTTGTCGGTGCGACCACTGAGAACCCATCATTCCAGCTCAATAATGCGTTGTTATCTCGAGCTCGTGTTTATTTACTTAAAAAACTTGAAAACGACGATATTAAAGCACTCGTGGTACAAGCGCTGGCAGATCAAGAGCGCGGCTTTGGTAAAGAGAAAATATCCTTAGATGATAATGTATTAACAGGCCTTGCTAACGTGGTGCAGGGTGATGCCCGAATGGCGCTTAATTACCTAGAACTGCTCATGGACATGCGTGATGGTCGAGCTATTGATCTGGCGATGTTATCGCAAGTTTGTGGCGACAAAGTTAGCCAGTTTGATAACAAAGGCGACCTTTATTACGATTTAATATCAGCACTTCATAAGTCAATTCGAGGCTCGTCACCAGATGGTGCCTTGTATTGGTTTTGCCGTTTGTTAGCGGTAGGCGGTGACCCCCTTTATGTGGGCAGGCGATTATTGGCTATTGCCTCTGAAGATATTGGTAATGCAGATCCCAAAGCGATGCAAGTGGCTTTGAGCGCGTGGGATTGTTTTCATCGCGTTGGGCCAAGTGAAGGTGAACGTGCCATTGCACAAGCGGTTATTTATCTGGCGTGTGCGCCAAAAAGTAACGCTGTTTATATGGCGTTTAGTGATATGAAAGCGCTGGTGGCCAAAGAAAGTGATTTTGAAGTGCCACATCATTTACGTAACGCCCCTACCAAATTAATGAGGGAGCTTGGTTATGGGCAAGAATATCGCTATGCCCATAATGAAGAAAATGCATTTGCCGCAGGTGAGAGTTATTTACCCCCTCAAATAAAAGACATTGAAGTGTATCAACCAACCAATCGCGGCTTAGAAAGTAAAATTGCGGATAAACTCAACTATTTAAAGCAATTAAATCAACAAAGTGACATCAAGCGCTATGAATAATTTACTACTAATTGGCCTTGGCGGTGCATTGGGCGCAATTTCTCGCTATGGATTGTCACAATTGGCAATTAATGTGTTTGGTAAAGGCTTTCCATTTGGTACACTTATCGCCAATTTTGTAGGTTCACTATTAATGGGGTTATTATTTTCCCTTGTTGAAAGTGAATCGTTAATGCCACAAGCAAGAATTGCCTTAGGTGTTGGGTTTTTAGGGGCGTTCACGACGTTTTCGACATTTTCACTCGATACAGTGTTAATGCTCCAAGCCGGTGAGTTTCAAAAAGCAACATTAAACATTCTTTTCAATTTATTACTGTGTTTAAGCGCGGTGTGTATTGGGTTGTGGTTAGGCAACAAATAATTAAAAACAAATTTAACAGCAAGAAAACAGTGGAAGAAACATGTTAGATCCTAAATATCTTAGAATAGAGTTAGAAGAAACAGCAGCGCGTTTAGCAAAACGTGGTTATGAATTAGATACTGATGCCCTAGCGCAGCTTGAAGAGCGTCGTAAAGTATTACAAGTATCCACGCAAGAATTACAAGCGCAACGTAACTCCCGTTCTAAGTCAATTGGTCAAGCAAAAGCACGTGGTGAAGACATTGCACCATTACTTGCTGAAGTTGGCGAATTAGGCGATCAACTTGACGCGGCAAAAGCTGAGTTAGCAACACTTTTGGGCGATATCGATAATATCACTATGGGCGTACCAAATTTACCAGATAGCGAAGTACCTTTTGGTAAAGACGAAGATGATAACGTTGAAGTATTACGTTGGGGCACGCCACGTACGTTTGATTTTGAAGTGAAAGATCACGCTGATGTTGGTGAAGCGCTTGGCGGAATAGATTTCGCAGCATCAGTTAAACTGACCGGTTCACGCTTTGTCGTGATGAAGAACCAAGTAGCTCGTATGCACCGTGCACTTGCGCAGTTTATGCTTGATCAACACGCTGATAACCATGGTTATACCGAAACTTACGTACCGTATCTTGTTAACAGCGATAGCTTACGTGGTACTGGTCAGTTACCTAAATTTGGTGAGGATTTATTCCACACTAATCCGGCGAATGAAGAGGGTACAGGCTTAAGTCTTATCCCAACGGCTGAGGTTCCGCTAACTAACTTAATGCGTGATGAGATTGTTGAAGAGTCAGCGCTGCCACTTAAATTTACAGCCCATACGCCATGTTTCAGAAGTGAAGCGGGTTCATACGGCCGTGATATTAAAGGCTTAATTCGTCAGCATCAATTTGATAAAGTGGAAATGGTGCAAATCGTTAAACCTGAAACATCAGACGCGGCATTAGAAGAGCTAACCGGCCACGCTGAGAAAATTCTTCAATTGTTAGAGCTGCCGTATCGTAAAGTATTGTTATGTACAGGTGATATGGGCTTCACAGCGGCTAAAACTTATGATTTAGAAGTGTGGTTACCAACGCAAGATTGTTATCGCGAAATTTCTTCGTGTAGTAACACGCGTGATTTCCAAGCGCGTCGTATGCAAGCGCGTTTCCGCAACAAAGAAACGAACAAGCCAGAACTAGTTCATACACTTAATGGTTCTGGTCTAGCGGTTGGTCGTACTTTGGTTGCTATTTTAGAAAACAACCAGCAAGCAGACGGTACAGTAACTGTTCCTGAAGCACTTCGTCCGTACATGAGAGGTTTAGCTCATATCGGCTAAACATTGAATGTCATGAACGATGAACAGCGGTTTAGACGCATGCTCTATCGAGCAATGCTGCTATTGTTCAGCGGTTTGTTGTTAATAATCATCGGCGCTGCCGTGGAATTATTAATAAAGCATGCATAATAAAAAACCAGCGACTAGCGCTGGTTTTTACATAGTAATAAAAGACTATCTATTAGTGATCGTGAGCTTCACCGGCACCTTTAGGAACACGGATAGAGTCGACCATATCTACAACATCTTGCGGTACATCACCCGTTACTTTCGACACAGCAAATGCAGTACCAAAGTTAACTAGCATACCAATAGTACCGATACCTTCTGGAGAAATACCAAATAACCAGTTGTCAGCGGTGTTATACCAATTGCATTAAATATTTGCCCACTTGTACTTGTTATAATTAACTAAAATGGCGTTGCTCTCAATCCTAATAGCCAGCTATTAGTCAATCGAGCGCCTTGTTTTAGCTGATTTTCTCTACGCACAACAAGATCACTTACTTAATGCAATTGGTATTACCTGTTGGATTCACAAATTTGAAATAAATGATATAAGTGGCTGTGAATAACAGACCAGTAATCATACCTGCGATCGCACCTTCTTTGTTCATCTTCTTGCTAAAGATACCCATGATAATAGCTGGGAAGAGCGATGAAGCGGCTAATCCAAAGGCAAAAGCAACTACTGCAGCAACAAAGCCCGGCGGATTAATACCAAAGTAACCAGCCATTATGATACCCGCTGCTGCTGCACCACTTGCCCACATTAACTCTTGCTTGTCTGAAATATCAGGACGTAATGTTTTCTTGATTAAATCATGAGAAACCGACGTTGAGATAACCAATAGTAAGCCAGCAGATGTTGAGAGCGCTGCGGCTAGACCACCGGCGGCAACTAACGCGATTACCCATGCTGGTAAATCAGCAATTTCAGGGTTCGCTAGTACCATGATGTCACGGTCAATTTTCATTTCATTACGTTCATCGCCTGAGTAGAACATTTTGCCATCACCATTTTTATCATCAAATGTGATTAGGCCAGTTTTTTCCCAGTTTTTAATCCAGCTAGGTGCGTCGGCGTATGAAGTACCTTGGCCATAAACTTTAGAGCCATCTTGCATTTGAACTGTTGGACCATTGATTGTTTCAATCATGTTCACACGTGCAAATGATGATAATGCTGGAATAGTGGTGTACATAATACCGATAAATACTAGTGTCCAACCTGTAGAAATACGTGAATCTTTTACTTTAGGAACAGTAAAGAAACGCACGATTACATGGGGTAGCCCAGCGGTACCAATCATTAATGCACCAGTGATACAGAATACATCTAATGTTGATTTTCGCCCTTCGGTATAAGCACCAAATCCTAGCTCTTCGGATAAACCATCGAGTTTAGCAAGTAAATAACCAGATCCATCAACCATTTCACTACCAAAACCAATCTGCGGAATTGGATTACCAGTCATCATCACCGAGATAAAGATTGCTGGTACCATGAATGCGAAGATAAGCACACAGTATTGCGCTACCTGCGTATAAGTAATGCCTTTCATACCACCTAGTACTGCGTAGAAGAATACTACGGCCATACCGATCACAACGCCGGTCTCGATTTCTACTTCTAAGAAGCGAGAGAATACAACACCAACACCACGCATTTGACCTGCTATGTAGGTAAAACATATGAATATTGCACAGACCACGGCTACAATACGTGCTGTGTCAGAGTAGTAACGATCGCCAATGAAATCAGGCACTGTAAATTTACCGAATTTACGTAAATATGGCACCATACATAACGCCAGTAATACCAATTGCATTAAGTAAGTGATCTTGTTGTGCGTAGAGAAAATCAGCTAAAACAAGGCGCTCGATTGACTAATAGCTGGCTATTAGGATTGAGAGCAACGCCATTTTAGTTAATTTTAACAAGTACAAGTGGGCAAATATTTAATGCAATTGGTATAATACATAACCGCCAGTCCATCCTAATAGATACACTAGACCATCAGAGCCGGTAAATGACACGATACCTGCTAATGAAATAAATGACGCTGCTGACATCCAATCTGCCGCTGTTGCCATTCCGTTCATTACGGGTGGTAAACCACCGCCAGCAACATAAAACTCTTTCGTTGATCCCGCGCGGGCCCAGATCGCGATACCAATATACATCGCAAACGTTAGACCAACGATGATATAGGTTAATACTTGTACATCCATCTTATCGCTCCTATTCTTCTACGTTATATTTTTTATCAAGATTGTTCATCTGTTTGACGTAGATGAAAATCAAGGCAATAAAGACATACATGGCTCCCTGTTGGGCAAACCAAAATCCTAACTTAAACCCCATGAAAGTAATTTCATTGAGTTGGTCAATAAATAAAATGCCGCATCCATAAGATACAACAAACCAAACCGCCAATAATTTCAGCATAATCTTCAGGTTTTCTTTCCAATAACCTTCAGCCTGCTCTTTGTTTTCGAAACTCATATAACTGCCCCCTTTTGTTTAATAGTTATGTTGGAGTTACGAAAGTTAATCTAGCAAGCATGCTAGGTATGGGAATCAAGACCTTAGTCTAAATAGTATTTTTGGGATGTGAGAATAAACGCTTCTTAAAAATCAATAAAGCCTAGTAAACAGCGGGTTGTAATCAAAATGTTACAAATCTAGACGGGCTAACTAGGATGGTGTGTTAGACCAAGGTCTAGTAAGTAAATTGCTGTTTTAAAATGGAAATTTATTGATTACTCTAAAATAGATATTCAAGAGAAGCCGACATTATGAGCTAACTACACTTAGAGGTGTAACAAAATATTGCAATTTTATGGTTCTTTATTATTACATGGAGATACTAGTTGGTACTTAGGTTGGTTGTTTAAGGCTGAGCTATCCGTAAACTTGTGATCGTAAAAAAAGATTAGTTTCTTCCTGTTGTTGGAACTATGTTGTTATCCTAATCTTATCGAGGTTACGTTGAAATTTTCTGAAGATTCAAGTCAAGCGGCTAATTACCTTAGGCGAGCAGTACCGAAAATGGTCGAGCATGACATTGTACCCAATCCGCTCAATTATACACTTTGGTATAGTTATTTTTCGCAAGCATACCCATCGCTAAATAAAGCACTCGAAGATACAGTTTCCCGCTATGGTACTTGTCCCGTTGATGTGAGTGAGTCGTTATTTTTGGAGCACATCATTCAAACGGATGACCAACTGAGTCAAAACAATAAGATTCAACAGTCGCTTGTTCATTTAGTGAGTGATTTATCTGGCACCATCGAAAAAACGTCACAAGAGACTGCCGTCTATTCATCGGCGCTTAAAGAAAACATCATGGAGCTGGGAACGTCCGGCCTGAGTGATGAATTGGTACAGAAACTTAACGAGCTGAGTTCAAATGCGAGTGGTTTATGCAGTACTAACGAAGCTTTTCAGTCACAACTTGCCCAAGCACAGTCCGAAATTAATGCGTTAAAGCAAGAGTTAGAAGAGTCTCAATCACAAGCTTCTACCGATGCGCTAACGGGACTTGCCAATAGACGAGTATTTGAGTCGATATTTACCCAACATGCGCATAATGATGACATGCCCATGTCTGTTGTAATGATTGATATCGACCGCTTTAAAAACTTCAATGACACACATGGCCATCTGATGGGTGACCAAATCCTTCAATTCGTTGGTAAGTTGTTAAAACAAGAATGCCCAAAATCAGTTACGCCAGTACGATTTGGCGGTGAGGAGTTCGCATTATTGTGTCCTGAATTAGGGATAGATAATGTGAAGGATATTGCCGAAACCATTCGCACTAAATTATCTAAAGTGGCCTTTAGTAATAAACGCACTGGTGAACGTATTGAGCCTGTGACGGCGTCATTTGGTATTGCGGTCAAACGATCGAACGAAGTACTAGAAAACTTGATAGAGCGTGCCGATAACGCATTATACGCCGCAAAGAATAATGGTCGTAACCAAGTACAATTAGCTTCCTAAGAAAATTATTTCTATTTCATTAGCTATGCGGCCTTGCCCTGCGAGGATATTCTTAACAAGCACTGGCGCGTAGTTATTATACCAATTACATTAAGTAAGTGATCTTGTTGTGCGTAGAGAAAATCAGCTAAAACAAGGCGCTCGATTGACTAATAGCTGGCTATTAGGACTGAGAGCAACGCCATTTTAGTTAATTTTAACAAGTACAAGTGGGCAAATATTTAATGCAATTGGTATTATTGTTTTGATTCAAATCATAAGTGGATTACATGACATGGACGTCATCAAATTATGATAGCTGTGTTAGAAACGGGTCTAATGTGAACGATTTAATGAATATAGATTGATATTAATAGGGAATAAAAAGAAGAAGTGGCGCGCATGGAAGGAGTCGAACCTCCGACCGCCTGGTTCGTAGCCAGGTACTCTATCCAGCTGAGCTACATGCGCGCATCAAATTCCCATTTTATTAATGAATTTAATAAAATGGCGGAGAAGGAGGGATTCGAACCCTCGATGGGATTTAAAGCCCATACTCCCTTAGCAGGGGAGCGCCTTCGGCCACTCGGCCACCTCTCCGTTGACGAGGCATATTATAGAAGTCCTAAAATATGTCAACATCGTATTTTATCAATTGCTTGTTAAATAAACGAATTTAGCGAAATACATTAATTACGCGAATAATTACCACATTAAATCATCTGGGATTTGGAAATCAGCATACGGATCGTCTTCGTCAACTTCAGTCGGTTGATTATCGTTTTGTAGAACGATGTATTGCTCATCAACCGCTGCGATTTTATCGGCGGCTAAGGTCGGCAGTAAATAAATAACGTTGTCAAAATGACAGACAGTGATACGGCCTTTGACTAAGGCATTGTGGTTAACGTCATTAAGTAATAAGCGCTTTACTTTACCGTCTAACACGTAGTTATACTCGAGTTCACCTTCAAAATCTTTGATATGAAGTTGAGCAATCATTTGTTTGACTTTGCCTTGCTCTGATTTTTTATCTAATGCTTGCTTAATGACAGCATTTTTTTCGGCGTCTACAGCGGCTTGCTGCTGTTTTTTTGCATCAATTTCATCTTGAAGTGAGGTATCTGCTTCGACTTGTTTCTTACGAACCGCTTTATTTTTCTTACGTTTTTCACTACGGATTTTGTTTGCAGATTGCTTATTGGCTAAACCTGCTTTTAATAGTTGGTCTTGTAACGACGCCATCTGTGCCTCAATGGGGGAATACTAAAAGATTGGCGAATGATATCAATCACTAATTCAGTTGGCTAGATAAAGTTGATGCGTCGTTATGTATGCTTCGACCGCTGGTGGTGTGAGGAAAGTAATTGGCTGGTTTTCGCTAATTGCTTGGCGCATTTGGGATGATGAGATTGCTAGCGGAAAGGCCTGATGCAGATAGATTCTCCCGCCAAGGTTCACCCGTAAATCATTTATATTTTTAGTTTCATGTTGTGTTAGCAAAGTGTGGGCATCACTTTGTGCTTCAACCTGATAACCAGGACGCTGCGAAACAACGAGATGGCAGTGCTGGAGAATATCTTGCCAACGATGCCATGTGGTGAAATTAACAAAAGAATCCATACCCATTAAAAAGCACAGTGGCTGATCTGGATAGTTATTTCTAAAGTGAATTATCGTATCGACGGTAAACGAAACAGTGGGGGAGTTGATTTCAATATCGCTCACTTTAAGTTGTTGACAGCTTTGTGTTGCAAGCGTCAACATAGTTAATCTATGTGTTGGTGCAATCGTTTCGTGTTGCTTATGGGGTGAAATAAAATTAGGAATTAGGGTTACATGAGCCAATGATAATGCATGGCATATATCAAGGGCACTGCGTAAATGCCCGTGATGAACAGGGTTGAAGGTGCCACCGAACAACCCAATTGGCGTCTTCATTAATCTAAATCACCAGTAATAGTTAACGTGAGTTGGGTTAACTTATCCCAAGGTAAATCATAGGATAATTTAATAGACTGTTCTATATCGCTCAAGATTGCCAGTGAACGCAATAGGGTTTGGAGTGATAATCGTCGCAGCGCTGCATCAAATAACTTTTGCCGCGCAGCCCAAACTCGTGCTTGCTGATAAAGTGGACTGAGTGAGTGCTTTTGACTTTGTGCCTGTTTCAGGTTTATCAATAAAGAAAGTTCGCGATTAAAGGCCCAAAATAGAAGTTGGGGCTCAACTTCTTCTCGTTGTAGGCTCACTAATACTTTAAGCGCTTTATCACAATGGCCTTCAAGAAGCGCATCTTGTAATTCAAATAAACTAAATCGAGATTGGTTGGTTACCCGTTGTTTTAGTCCTGCAACATCTAGTGCATGTTGGCCCACTTGTAATGATAACTTTTCAAGTTCTTGAGACGCTGCCAATAAATTGCCTTCAAACATCTGTGATAGCAAAGAAATGCCTTGCGGTTCAATATTGAGTCGATGTTTGGCTATTTCGCCCTCAAGCCACTTTACAAAATGGTGGCCTTCAGGTTGGGTTATCTGTACAAAAATACCCTTAGACTCTAGCGCCTTGAACCACTTTGCTTTTTGCGCTTCAGCGGTTGCTTTTGGACCATGAATCAACAAAATTGTATCTGGTGATTGGTGCGCTAAAAACTCATTAATTGCTTTTGCGCCTTCTTGACCTGGTTTTAGGCTTGTGAGTTCTAATTCAATTAATTGTTTGTTAGAAAAAAGCGATAGGTTTTGACCCTTGGCGTTTAGGTCATGCCAACCAAATTGTGGTCCTTGAATAAGTGATATCCGTTCATCAAAACCTTGTTGAGTACAAGCATGACGTATGGCATCCACTGTTTGGATCTTTTGTAAAGGTTCATCACCGAGTACCAGATAAACTGGCGCCAACTGATTGAGATGTTGTTTAAGTTGGTTTACATAAATGCGCATACTGGTTATTAAAGTCGACTAAGCTGCTGAATAATTTGGCGTGATGCTTGTTGTCTAATTTCTCTTAGCAACTGTTCGCGCTCACGACTTTTAGCCTGAGCGGTTTGAGGATCGTCTAGATAATCACGGCGAATAGTAACATTAAACAGTTTAGGTTCTTTGTTAGGTTCAATTAATTGATAATCTAATGAGTAGATGAGTTCGTACTCAGCCACTTGTCCTGTTGAAAACAACGATAATGTGCCGCGTTCAAACTTCTCTTTACCCAGACGTAATACAGGTGATGTACTGTTGGTATTTAATTGTACTTTTTGTTGCGATAGTTGCGTTGTAACCAAGCGGGTTATCTCATTAAATTTATCTTGGCTTTGAACATTAAGAGATTGTAATGAAGTAGGCAGTGGATAATGACCTTGGAGACGGAAACCACAGCCAGAGATAATGAACAGTATGGTTGTAATAACACATACTTTTGTGAAATTGTTGATAGGGTGCAAAGGTCACCTCGTCATGATGTTTAGTATTGATAAGGAAAACAGTTACCTGTTTTCCTTATACACTTTTTCCTAGAAATCGATGAAGCCGTTGAACTAATTAGCTACGATATTAACTAGTTTTCCTGGAATAACGATGACTTTACGTACTGTTTTATCTTCCGTGAAACGCAGTACATCGCTATCTTCTAGGGCTAGCTTTTCAATATCATCTCTTGATGCATCAGCAGCAACTTTTAGTTTGGCGCGTAATTTACCATTAACTTGCACGATGATAAGTTTTGAATCTTCAACTAGTGCTGATTCATCAACACTTGGCCAGTCAACAAAGGCAAGATTATCGTCATGACCCAATGCGGCATAGAGCTCGTGACAAATATGCGGTGCAATTGGTGCTAACATTTTTACAATGGCTTCGATTGCTTCGCCTAGAATCGCGCGATCTTGTTCAGACTCTGTTGGCGCTTTGTACAGGCGGTTAACTAATTCCATGATTGCTGCGATGGCTGTGTTAAACGTTTGACGACGGCCAATATCGTCTGACACTTTAGCAATAGCCTTGTGTACTTCACGGCGTAATGATTTTTGTCCGTCATTAAACGCTGAAGCGTTAATCGCAGGAGTCGCGCCTTGTTCAATGTGATTGTAAGCCAAACGCCATACGCGTTTTAAGAAACGGTTAGCGCCTTCAACCGCAGAATCTACCCATTCAAGTGTTTGCTCAGCAGGGGCTGCGAACATAATAAATAGACGAACTGTGTCTGCGCCGTATTTATCAATCATCACTTGTGGATCAATACCGTTATTTTTAGACTTTGACATCTTACTCATACCAGCATGCTCAATTGACTCGCCCGTTGATTTTTGAGTTGCACCGATGATCTGACCTTTGTCATTAGTGATGGTTTCAACATCATCTAATAAGATCCATTGCTTAGTGCCTTTCTCATCAAGCTTAAAGAAAGCATCTGACAGTACCATGCCTTGCGTTAATAGCTTTTTGAACGGTTCGTTACTGTCGACTAAGCCCTGATCGCGTAGTAATTTGTGGAAGAAACGCGCGTACAATAAATGCAAGATTGCGTGTTCGATACCACCGATGTATTGATCAACAGGTAACCAGTGGTTAGCTTGTGCAGGATCTAACATCGCATCTTTAGCGGGTGATGCGTAACGCGCGTAATACCAGCTTGACTCCATAAAGGTATCAAAGGTATCCGTTTCGTGCATCGCAGGCTGACCGTTATAGGTTGTCTTAGCCCATTCTTTGTCTGATTTTATTGGCGAGTTAATCCCGTCCATCACAACATCTTCTGGTAACACAACAGGTAGCTGCTCAGCTGGCACTGGCACGACATCGCCATTTTCAAGATGCAGCATTGGGATCGGGCTACCCCAATAACGCTGACGAGAAACACCCCAGTCACGAAGACGGAAGTTAACTGTTTTCTTACCTTTACCTTGTGATTCTAATTCGCTGGCAATCGCGTCAAGTGCTTCATCTGATGTTAAACCATCAAACTGCGCCGAATTAAACAAAACGCCTTTTTCGGTGTAAGCGGCTTCGCTAATATCAACGGTTTTGTCTTCACTGTCAGTTGCGTGAATTACCGCTTCAATCGACAAGTTATATTTAGTTGCAAATTCATAATCACGTTGGTCATGACCTGGTACCGCCATGACGGCGCCAGAGCCATAATCTGCTAATACAAAGTTAGCAATCCACACGGGTACTTCACGACCTGTTAATGGATGAACAGCGTAGAAAGGCGTTGCGATACCTTTCTTTTCCATGGTTGCCATGTCCGCTTCAGCCACTTTAGTCGTCTTACATTCTTCGATAAATGCCGCGATGTCGCTGTTAGTTTTAGCAGCTTCTAATGCAAGCGGGTGTTGCGCAGCAATACCAACGTACGTTACGCCCATTAACGTGTCAGGACGCGTCGTGTAAACGTCTAATTTGTCTTGACGATCTTTTAAAGCAAAGCTTAAATCAACACCTTCAGAGCGACCAATCCAGTTGCGCTGCATGGTTTTAACTTTTTCTGGCCATTCATCTAGCTCGTCCAAGTCATCTAATAACTCTTGTGCGTATTTGGTAATGCGAACAAACCACTGTGGAATTTCTTTGCGTTCAACCACAGTGTCACAGCGCCAACAACAGCCATCAACAACTTGCTCATTGGCTAATACTGTTTGGTCATGTGGACACCAGTTAACCGCTGATGTTTTCTTGTATACCATGTCCTTTTTGTAAAGCTCAGTGAAGAACCACTGCTCCCAGCGATAGTAGTCAGGCTTACACGTTGCTAGTTCACGATCCCAATCGTAGCCAAAACCCAAGGCACGTAATTGATCATTCATGTAGTCAATATTTTCGTACGTCCACTTAGCCGGCGCCGTTTTATGGTTAATTGCCGCGTTTTCAGCGGGTAAACCAAATGCATCCCAACCCATTGGTTGCAGTACGTTTTTACCTTGCATACGTTGATAACGTGATACAACATCACCAATGGTGTAGTTACGGACGTGACCCATGTGCAGCCGGCCACTTGGGTATGGAAACATTGATAAACAATAAAACTTTTCTTGGCCATCTTTTTCAATAGCTTTGAAGGTGTTGGTATCAACCCAATATTTTTGGGCTTTCGATTCAATTTGCGATGGAGTGTACTGCTCTTGCATTTAACTTTACCTAGGACACTTAACGGCAATCAACCAAGTTGAAGGTGTTGCACGTTTTAAATATGAAAAAATTAGCCATAGGATACAGCCCAAGTTGATTTGCAACAATAGTTAGTTGCCTTGGATGATAAAAAGTTAGTCAAAATTGTGCAATCTGTTGTATCTAGGCGTATATTTTAACTATACCTGTTTCAAATGATGGTGTTCTATTCTCGCACCTTTATCTTGAATCGGGTGAATACGTTGTTCATTGGGGAGTTATTTATGCAAACTGATAAGGCAATATTTAAAACTGGATACCATAAGTTGTTGGAATCGTTACAACGTCGTTGGTTAGAGCATGGCAAAAAAGATAGTTTAGACGTGCTCATTGCTACTGGCATGGACAGTTATCGATTTAATCACGACATAAGTGATGAACAACTGCGTGATATTGAGTGGCAGTTAAAAATTGATCTCACTGAATTTATCAGTGATTCACGGCAAAACCCGGCGCTAATCAATTCTCCGTCCTACCTTGCGATGGAATCAACTATTTGGCAATGGGCCTTAGCAATAAGTGATAAGTGCCAAATAGAATGGCTAGAACTGAGTGAAGATATAAAACACGATGGGCTTTACCAGACGAACGATGTGGTAGGGCTAGGGCAGTTTCTTTGTTTACAATGTTCAAGCGCTATCTTGGTTTATCATCCGCAAGCCTTAAGCACCTGTGCTCGGTGCCAAGGCTCGCAGTTTAGGCGAATCGCCTTTAGTCCTTAGTTAATGAATAACCGTCATTTATCGTCGCCAGTTTTTGTGTCAAGCGATTCTGGCGATGGCCAGCTAACATGCAAATTCCGAGCAAACACCCAAACAAAATCACAAACGGTGTCTGGCCATGGCGGTAAAAGAAGGTTTCACCAGTGACAGTTTTGACGTTTGCTCGCAGTACGGCTTCTTTGAATTGAGGTAGCTTATTCACTATCTTTCCATATTGATCGACGATAGCAGTTACCCCAGTGTTAGTCACTCGAATTAAAGGTCTTCCTAATTCAACGGCGCGCATTTGAGCGATTTGCATATGTTGGTGTGGCCCGATGGACTCACCGAACCACGCGTCATTAGAAATCGTCAGTAGAAAATCTGTATCTGATTTCATGTTTGCCCTGACTAGATCGCCGAAGGCTATCTCATAACAAATAGCCGGTGAAAACTTAAAACCCCTTGCTGTTAAATTGTTTTGTGCCCAATCTCCACGGGCAAACGAAGACATTGGCAAATTAAACAAAGGCGCTAAAGGACGTAACAGCGACTGTAAAGGCACAAATTCACCAATGGGTAACAATTGATGCTTATAATATCTATTATCATGATTTGGCTGATAAATTCCTCCAATATTACGACTGTCAGTGGCATTGCCGACAGTCATGATGGCGTTAAAGTAATCATGATTAATGGAAGACGGTGGCTTAGCTGCGAGGTTTGGTGCGATATCTTTCTTTGGGGTGCGGCCAATAATACCGGTGATTATGGCGCTGTCATTAAATGCTGCTGCCGAATCCATTAATTTTAGATAATCTTGGACCCAGCCTTCAACGGCTGGCATAGCAGCTTCAGGCCAAATGATGACATCACTATCAAAATGCTCTCGGCTTAAATCCATATAACGAGTAATAGTCGGCCACATGGCCTTAGCATCCCATTTTGCACTTTGCTCAATGTTGCCTTGAATAAGCGCAAGGTTGACGGAGCGATCTTGCTCAATTAACTGATGTTGGCTAGTTAGGCTAAAACTACCAAAGGCAACTATGATGAGTACAATTGCACTTTTAAAGTGACGCTTTATGGTGTAAAAGGCGAGGGTAGATAACAAGCAAATAATGGCTGACAAGCCCAACATTCCAACGACCGATGCGGCGCTACCATAAAGCCCGGTTGTTTGGCTATAACCTAATGATAACCATGGGAATCCCGTTAATACGATACCGCGTAGATATTCTGTCACTAACCACGCACTGGTGAACAACAACACATTAAATAATGGCCATTGTGGCTGACGATATTTAATGAAGAGATAACAGGCCAATGCTGGATATAGGGCAAGATATAGTGCAAGTAACAGCATCAAGATTAATGTCACTATCAGCGGCAAACCGCCAAAAATATCCAATGACACGTGAACCCAACGCAGACCTGCTAAAAATAGACCACACCCGAATGCTAGGCCAACGCCAAATGCTGTCCTAACCGAATTAACTTTATGATGATGTAGCAACGCGAATAGAGCGATTAATGAAACGGGAACTGCCCATTGCTGATCATAGGGTGCAAACCCAAAATGGGCGAAAATACCGGCTAGAAATGCAATGGCAGGTAAGATAAAAAAACGCCCCTGAAGGGCGTTTAACATTGGGGGGAATCCCATAAACTACTTAAATCCTATTAAGTTTGCGACTCTGTTGTTGGTACTTTAACTTGCAATTGTACTAATCGTCGCGAATCCGCTTTAATGACTTTAAATTGATAGTCCATAAGTTGAATCTCTTCACCACTGCTCGGTAAATGTCCAAACTCTTTGGTGATTAAACCGCCAATGGTATCAACTTCAGATTCATCAAATTTTGTATCGAAGTATTGATTAAAATCTTCCAGAGTTGTTAATGCGGCTATTGAATAAACTTGCTTACCAACTTTTTTGATATCTTCGGTAATGGTTTCATCAATGGCTGATTCATCTTCAATTTCACCAACGATCTCTTCAAGGATATCTTCGATGGTAACGAGTCCAGATACGCCGCCATATTCATCGACAACGACAGCCATGTGATAGCGCTTAGCACGGAACTCACGCAACAATACATCTACTTTTTTACTTTCAGGAACGATGACACAAGGACGAATAATATTGCTAATTACTTGGTTTTCGATATCACCATCAAGTGTTAGCGGGATAATGTCTTTGGCTAACAACATTCCTTCGACATTATCTTTGTCTTCAGAAATAACAGGGAATCGAGAGTGAGAAGATTTGGTAATCACTTCAATTGTTTTGGCGATAGTATGGTTATTTTCTAATACAACCATTTGAGAGCGCGGGATCATGATATCTCTCACGCGCTTGCGCGACACATTAAGCACACCATGGATCATGTCTTGGGTGTATGAATCAATTAATGCACGATCGCCTGCATCTTGGATAAATTCAACTAATTCTTCTTGGCTTTTTAATTCGCCTTGGAACATTTGCCCGATACGCTCTAGCCAAGTTTTGTTAGTTGTTTGACTACTTGGAGGTTTGTCTTCACTCATTGCTGATTATTTTTCCTACGATATTTGAAATTATAATATGTCGTCACGATAGGGATCGTCAATCGCTAATGTGGATAATACTTTCTTTTCAAGCGACTCCATCTCAAGTGCTTGATCTGGTTTAATATGATCCATTCCTAATAAATGTAACGAACCATGTATCACCATATGCGCCCAATGATCATTGAGTGCTTTTTCTTGTTCAATTGCTTCTTGCTCGATAATTGATTTACAAATGACGAGATCACCAAGTAAATTGAGTTCAACCATTGGCGGCGCATCAAATTCAAATGACAACACATTGGTTGGTTTATCCTTACCGCGATACTCTGAGTTAAGTGCTTGTGACTCTTCAGGTTCAACCAAACGGATCGTCACTTCGGCATTTGGTTTTACATCTTTTAATGCCGCTGTTAACCAGGTGATAAACTGGGCTTGAGTGGGTAAACCGGATTCGTCACAGGCAATTTGTAAATCAAGATCAATCATTATTAGGTGACTCTTGCGCTACTGTTTCTTGCTTAGCCATCTCTTGCATCGCCCTTTCTTGTTTGCGAACAGCATTGGCACGATTTTCGTTATCTTCATACGCTTGATACGCATCAACCACACGTGCAACTACTTGGTGGCGTACGATGTCGCGTGATTGGAAGAAATTAAAGCTCACAGAATCGATATCGCTGAGTACTTCAATGGCTTGACGCAAACCACTTTTTACGTGGCGCGGTAAATCAACCTGCGTAATATCACCTGTGATAATCGCTTTTGAATTAAAACCGATACGGGTTAAGAACATTTTCATTTGTTCTGTGGTGGTGTTTTGAGATTCATCTAGGATCATAAATGCATCATTGAGTGTGCGGCCACGCATATAGGCTAGTGGGGCGATTTCAATGACATTTTTTTCAATCAGTTTTTCGACTTTCTCAAAACCGAGCATTTCAAACAGTGCATCATAAAGTGGACGTAAATAAGGGTCTACTTTTTGGCTTAAATCACCGGGTAAAAAACCGAGTTTTTCGCCGGCTTCAACTGCTGGACGAGTCAATAAGATACGGCGTACTTCTTGGCGTTCTAATGCATCTACAGCGCAAGCAACAGCGAGATACGTTTTACCGGTACCGGCAGGACCCACACCAAAACAAATATCATTAGCTTTGATATTGGCAACATAGTCTTGCTGGTTTAAGTTGCGCGGCTTAATAATGCCTTTGCGAGTTTTTATGTAGAACTCGTTACCTTGATTGGCCACTTCATCTTGTTCAAGCGCGCGACATTCTTCAATAGCCATGTGAACTTGATCCGGCGTCAACTCTGCTGCTTGTCCATTAACTGGGGCAGTTTCAATATAGAGATCTCGTAACATGTCTGATACAGGTTTAGCGATTTCAGGGCGGCCAATGATTTGAAAGTGATTGTCTTTATAGAGAATTTCTACGCCCATGCGACGCTCTATTTGCTTTAGATTGTCGTTAAACGGACCACATAGGTTGATTAAACGAGCCTGTGTCGGTGGCTCCATATAGGTATCAACGGTAATAATGTTTTTAGCCAAGAGTTAACTGTTCCTTTTTGTTGATGAAAACGAAAGACAAGTTGTTGTCTTTCGTTTTTCCCTAGCGCAAATATAAAGCTAGATTCTTACGGTGTATATATTCCGACACCTGATTCATCAATAGATTCATTGTGCTTTGCTAAGATTGACTCAGGTGACGTATCAACACGTAATCCCATTTCACCTTCACCGCGCACGAATTCACCACGTAATGAGTTAGTGAATACATCGACAACTTTCACGTCGGCAAAACCACCGATCAAGCTGTGTGGACCTTCGAAGTTAATCACGCGATTATTTTCAGTTCGGCCACGTAATTCCATCGGGTTTTTCTTTGACGGGCCTTCAACCAAAATACGTTGTTCAGTATTGAGCATATGGCGTGCATGTTGAAGTGCTTGCTGATTAATGCGATGTTGCAATAGACCAAGACGCTGCTTTTTCTCTTCCATCGGCACATCGTCAGGAAGATCAGCCGCTGGAGTACCAGGTCGAGCACTGTAAATGAAGCTAAAGCTCATATCAAAATTGATTTCTTCGATAAGTTTCATTGTATCTTGGAAGTCTTCATCTGACTCGCCAGGGAAACCAATGATAAAATCACTGCTCATTGCGATATTAGGGCGCACTTTGCGCAATTGGCGGACGGTTTTCTTAAACTCAATCGCCATATGATTACGCTTCATTAGATTTAGAATGCGATCTGAGCCTGATTGAACTGGCAAATGTAAGTGATCTACTAATTCTGGCACATCAGCATACACCTCTACTAAACGCTGAGTGAACTCAACAGGGTGGCTCGTTGTATAACGAATACGGTCAATTCCATCAATCGAAGCAATTAAGCGAATTAAGTCAGCGAAATCACAAATATCATCTTCAAAGGTAGCGCCGCGATAAGCGTTTACGTTTTGACCTAATAAATTAACTTCACGTACACCTTGCTCAGCTAATGACGCCACTTCATATAAAACGTCATCAAGTGGACGAGAAACTTCTTCACCACGAGTATAAGGTACAACACAGAAGCTACAGTATTTACTACAACCTTC
Organism: Psychrobium sp. nBUS_13; assembly: GCF_051201665.1. GTDB lineage: Bacteria > Pseudomonadota > Gammaproteobacteria > Enterobacterales > Psychrobiaceae > Psychrobium. The sequence goes on from NZ_CP179210.1 coordinate 1,797,474, forward strand.
CATCACAGATACAAAAGCTGTTACGCCATCGGCTTTAGGCTCTGGCAGTCGGTCAAATTTTTCAATTTCTGGGAAACTTACATCGATAACAGTCTTTTCACCTTGTTGGATCTTTGAAATCATTTCTGGCAAACGATGTAATGTTTGTGGGCCGAAAATTAAATCAACAAAATGAGCACGTTCTCGAATGGCTTTACCTTCTTGAGATGCAACACAACCGCCGACACCAATAATGGTTTCGGGCTTTTTATCTTTAAGTGTTTTCCAGCGCCCTAGTTGATGGAAAACCTTTTCCTGGGCTTTTTCCCTAATTGAACAGGTGTTAAGCAATAATACGTCTGCTTCTTCCGGTTCTTCGGTTAATTCGTAACCGTTATAGTCATTAAGCAAGTCGCCAATTTTCGATGAATCGTATTCATTCATCTGACAACCCCAAGTTTTAATTAAAAGTTTCTTGGCCATAAAAATTTCCATCACTGAGCGCAAAAAATAGCGGCACATTTTACCTAAGGCTTTTAACAAAGACTAGTTTAATTTGTGTAAATGACCGTTTGTTATCGAATTGGATCACATCTTATCGATGTAACGAGCCTCAATTATCAATTTTGTTGTTGTCAATCATCAATTCTGACGATCTATAAAATTATAAATAAAAGGGCTACTGGTTAGCATTTTAGATTGCAACAAAGCCAATATTGACGATAAGCTTAAAATAACTAGTTATCGACTCTTTCTAATTCTTTCATCCTTGTTTACACTGCCTGCATAAATAGAAATTCAACTAATTTTGTAGGCAGTTATGACTGTGTTATCGCCTGTAAAAACGATATTTTTGTCCTTTGTATTAAGTGTATTTTTTAGGCGCTGTTGTAGCTAATTGTTGTCTATACTCAATAGTGAGATTAACTTATTGAAGGTATTGGTAATCAATACTAAATCATTTGTAAGTAAGCTTAACCGGATAACGAAACAACGTTCCTCGATGACTCCAGCGCAAAGAGAGATAGTTCATCAGTCAATTCAAGCCCTAGAGGCTGAAATCAGTACCGATGAAATTATTCAGCCTCTTTTTGACCTATCCCCACAATGCCCTCATTGCGAATCCTCTCAATTGAAAAAGTGGGGGAAATCAGGTGCGATACAGAGATACCGCTGTAAAGGTTGTCATAAAACCTTTAACAACAAGACTAAGACACCATTCGCTCGATTACATAAATCTCATCTGTGGGAAGATTATGCGCGTTGTATGCAATTAAAATTACCCCTAAGAGAAGCTGCCGAGGTTTGTGGTATTAACCTTAAAACGGCTTTCTTATGGCGACATCGTTTTCTGGTTGCTCAAGCGGGTAAAAATGACGATAAGCTATCGGGAATTATTGAAGTTGATGAGTTTTTTCTAGCTTACTCAGAAAAAGGTTCGAACACTTTAGCGGAGCAACGTCAGCCCAGAAAACGAGGGGGCGGCATCGATAAACGAACCAAGGATGGTCAAGTTGCCGTTCTTTTATCGATAGATCGCAGCAACCATATGATTAACCCTATGTTAGCCGCTGATACAACGGCAGAAATAGCAGCGAATTTAGCTGAAAATATCACTGAACACTCGGTATTATACCAATTGCATTAAGTAAGTGATCTTGTTGTGCGTAGAGAAAATCAGCTAAAACAAGGCGCTCGATTGACTAATAGCTGGCTATTAGGATTGAGAGCAACGCCATTTTAGTTAATTTTAACAAGTACAAGTGGGCAAATATTTAATGCAATTGGTATTATGCAGCGATGGTTGTTGGTCCTATGTGGCAATTGCCAAACAAAAACATGGTGACCATAAGCGGTTAATCAACGGTGAAATCAGAGTAATAGATGAGGTGTACAATATCCAAACAGTGAATTGCGCGATAGCTAACTTTAAAGGCTGGATTAACGGAAAAATGAAAGGTGTGGCAACGACGTATTTATCTAATTATCTTGCGTGGTTCAGGGAAAGCAACGCAAAGGTAGATAAACAGCAAATATTAGTCGCGGCTTACGGGTGACAACAGTATTTTGGAACAGCGCCGTTTTTTAACACTCGATAACGGACATTTAATCATAAAAATAGTCCGCGCATTCGCGCTAGATCAATGGTTATTACAAGACGCGTCGTATAGCATTAATAGGCTGTTTTAAGTCAGCTTCCTTCATAATTGGCAACCATCATGAGTTTATTGTTTATTTTCACTATGCCAATTAAAAGTGAATGATAGCAGTATCCTCCGACATATCTCAATTCTAATTGCACGTTAAATAATCGCCTCAAAAATCACAATGTAAGTAAGTTAATGTATTTAAATGATAATTAATAAAGGTATGTCGGCACTTGTTAGACGAAAATACTATAGCGATTAAAGATTACTCACCGCTTCAATTAACTGATTATTTAGATCCAAATTAGTCATCTTGCCTTCTTTGAAATTGTCATAAAAACTTGGAATAGACAAGGATGCTTTAACATCAGCCGCAAAAAATGGGGCACTGTCCGTCGCTTGCTTAAGTACATTCACTGCGCCTGACGGGCCAGGTGAAGTCGCTAATAAAATCATCGGCTTATTTTGGAATATTTCGCGATTATAACGTGAAGTCCAATCGAAAATATTCTTATAAGCCGCACTGTATGAACCGTTATGCTCAGCAAAGCCAATGATAATAGCATCGGCACTACCCAGTTTGACATAAAACTCAATGGCTAAGGGGTGATGGCCAATTTCTTTCTCGCGATCTTCGCTAAAAATGGGCATTTCAAAATCATTGAGATCTAATACCTCAATTGACGCGTCGTTGACTAATGTCGCTGTATAGTGGGCAAGTTGTTTGTTGATAGATACTGAACTGTTACTTGCTGCAAAGGCGATAATTTTCATAATATGTTCCCGTCTGTTTGAATACTAACGATGATTCAAATAATTGTTTGATATGGATAGGATGACTTTAACCTACTTTAAATTAGTAATTAATAACCTTAATGTGTCTTTATTGTTTCCAAATGAATCTTAATCTTTTCGTTAGTAACCCTCGGTTATCTGATTCTTATCTCCTAATTTCATGTTTTTAATAACTTAGTTTATGATGTAGTCATAATTTTATATGGCCAATGAACGATGAAAAAACAATCTATGCTGTCGATATTTTCCAATACCCTATATAGCCTCGCTATGTTGATAAGCGCGTTGTTGATTACCTGGGGAATATTGAGTACTGCAGATTTTTTCTATCCAACGTTTTATCAATGGTTAGATATTGGTCAAACGATTAGTGAGTTTGGTCCCCAAAACCGTTATAAGGACGGGTTTGAAACCACCATAATGGCACAGCATGTAGAGTATTTTTCACAAATCGTTACCGCGATTAACAATGGTGGAGATGGCTTAGCGCAGATTTCATATCCCTATCTAGGTCAGCCAATCGCACTATTAAGAGAAGCGGAAGTTCGGCACCTCCAGGATGTTGCCAATTTAATGTCAAAATTATTTATAGGCGGTGGCACTGTGTTTACTGGCCTGTTAATTGTCATTGGATTGAAGATCAAAAGAGGCCGTCAATTCTCAAGTATCAAAGCACAATTGGTGCAGTTAATCGGTTTTGTTATCGTGCTTTTGATTACCTGTTGGGCAATTGGTTTTAAAACAGTATTTTATTGGTTTCATGAAGTTGCCTTTCCAACTGAAAACGACTGGTTTTTTTATTATCAGGATTCACTCATGACAACAATGATGAAAGCACCAACGCTATTCGCCCCAATTAGCGCTGCGATGGTGATTCTATGTTGCATCGTATTTGTGGTTCTCAATTGGTTGGTCTCCATCTTAAATAGTCGTATCAATGAATCTTTGCTACCCGCTGGTTAATTTGACTTATCAATTGTTAAATTGACTAGACTCAACTATCGTTAAAGAAACTTATCCAGTATAATGTATTGTTTTTAAACGGTATAACTAATTGGCCTGTTGATTGCTTTAACGTGGCAACATTACATCAAAATACTAAATGGAATACTAAAAATGAAAAAATTAGCCCTTGCTGTAGCCGTTAGCTCTCTTTTGTTAAATGGTTGTGTCATTGCCGTTGGTGCACATGAATATAATCACAAAGATTTAAATGAATCCAAGCAACAACTTACGTTAGACGATGCGAAATCATTAAAAGGACTCGATGTTCATGCGGGTCGTGGCAGCCTAAAAATTGTTGGTGATAACACTGTTTCGTCAATAACAGTTGATGCGGTTATTGGTAGTGAAAACGGTAAAGATTACGAGTTTTCTCTGGAGCGCAGCGGCTCAACGGCACAATTAATTGCTAAGACCGACGGCCGTATGTTTGACAATAGCCACGCTTATTTAGATTTAGTTGTTCGCGTACCAAGTCATTTAAATCTAGACGTAAATGATGGTAGCGGCGATATGAATATTTCTAATATTGCTGGTGATTTATCGGTTAATGATGGCAGTGGCAGCATGTATATTTCACAAATTGGTGGTGAACTTGATGTGAATGACGGTAGTGGTGACATTGAAGTAAAAAATATCGGTAAAGATGTTTCAATCAACGATGGCAGTGGCAGCATCGATTTAACTAAGACTGGTGGTTCATTAACCATCAACGACGGAAGTGGTGACATTGAAGCATTTCATGTTAGCGGTAATGTGAAAGTTAGTGATGGCAGTGGCAGTGTCCACGTAGATGATGTAACAGGTGATGTGCGTGTTGATGATGGCAGTGGTGATATTGATGTCAATCGTATTAGCGGCCATGTTTCTATTTCTGATGGTAGCGGCAGCATTAACGTAACTGATGCTGGCAGCCTAACCATTAAGGAAGCGGGGAGCGGTGGTGTGAACACCAGCAATATTCGCGGTAAAATATCAATGTAACTCTGGGTTACCTAACTTAATTAGAAGCCAGTATCGATATAAATGAAAACGCCAGTCAATTGACTTAATGCCATTCGGTTAAGCTTTCTTAGGCTTATATCTCAATGGATACCGAGATGGAATGTAAAGCACCGAACGTGAAAACGTTCGGTGCTTTCTCTTGTCGGCCAGGATAAAATGTTTCACATCTTTCCTCATCAGTTGTAGTTTCTTTGGTATCGTCCCGTTCGATGATAACGCTAGCGCTCTTATTTGAGTATCAATGATGAAAATTGCGGCGGTGAAACTAATCCTTGTCGGAGAAACATCGGCTTCTTTAGCGATGGCCGCCATTTCCAGTCGAATAAGGTTATAGCCTAACAACACGCCCCAAAGTTCTTGTCTAACCCCTTGTGGAAAACGACTTCTCAAGGTTATTTCATTATTTAATTGGCTCGATTTTAATTCTCCAAAACCTTGCTCTATTTCCCATCGTTCCCAATAATACCAATTGCATTAAATATTTGCCCACTTGTACTTGTTAAAATTAACTAAAATGGCGTTGCTCTCAATCCTAATAGACAGCTATTAGTCAATCGAGCGCCTTGTTTTAGCTGATTTTCTCTACGCACAACAAGATCACTTACTTAATGCAATTGGTATAACTCTTGAGTGAACATATAAAAAATCCCCAAATCTTAACAAAGACTGGGGATTATGATCTATCTACAAGATCGTTCAAGTTCTCTTAAACGATCGGCATTGAGTCAATTGACTGGCGTTTTTTTACATGTTTGTGTAATTGCAAGGAAATCTAGTGGCCTTTACTCAACGCAGCTGGTCGACGAGGATCTGACGCACCGTAAACGCCATTTTCCGTAGGCATAATCGTTTGGGTACTACCCATCGAGGATTTAAGCTTAATGGTGTGTCCTTTAGCTTTTAATAAATCAAGAGTATCTTTGCTAAACCCTTCTTCAATACGTAGCTCATCTGGCCACCATTGATGGTGAAAACGCGGCATCGCGCTAGCGGTTGCGATATTCATTTCATGATCTAAAACGTTCATGATTAATTGCAACGTGGTGGTAATAATACGTGATCCACCTGGGCTGCCAGTCACTAAATGCGCTTTACCATCTTTTAATACGATAGTTGGTGTCATTGAACTCAGTGGACGCTTATAGGGTTGCACTGAATTTGCTTCACCGCCAAGTAATCCGAAGCCGTTTGGTGTGCCAGGTTTCGCTGAAAAATCATCCATTTCGTTGTTCAACAAAATACCTGTGCCTTTGGCGACGAGGCCTGCACCATAACTAAAGTTAAGCGTGTAGGTATTCGATACAGCATTGCCCCATCTATCGACGACTGAATAATGAGTCGTTTCGTTACTTTCGTAAGGGAGTTTCTTCGCAGGAGACACCTCTGAGCTTGGTGTTGCTTTTTTCATGTCGATTTGCGCGGCGATTTCTCGTCCGTAGGTTTTACTGCCCAGTGCTGCCATTGGTACTTTGTGGAAGTCTGGGTCGCCTAAATAGTGGCTACGATCGGCGTAAGCTCGGCGCATAACTTCAGTCATTACATGAACGGTATCAGCGCTATTGTGTCCCATATCCTTTATCGGAAACTGCTCTAACGCGTTAAGCATTTGTACGATATGTACACCACCAGAAGAAGGTGGCGGCATAGACACAACTTCATAACCACGATAAGTCCCAGTCACTGGTTTACGTTCGACAACTTTATAGTTAGCTAAATCATCAACCGTCATAATACCACCGGCATTAATGACCGCTGCGCTAATCTTTTTTGCTGTTTCGCCGTGATAGAAGCCTTTGATACCATGCTTTTTAATGAGCTCTAAACTATGAGCGAGTGATTTTTGATACAGCACTTCACCCGGTAGGTAGTTACCGCCATCTGATTTATAGAAAATCGCTTGCGTGCTTGGCCAGTGACTTAATCGGCGGTTCATTGCTGCAAGTGAATTAGCAAGATCTGGCGATACTTTGATGCCGTCACGCGCTAATTTTATTGCAGGCTCAATGACTTGTTTTGTGCTCATGGTGCCGTATTTTTTGAGGGCGTGTTGCATGCCCATGACAGTGCCAGGAATACCTACGGCAAGGCCGTGAAAGCGCGATAGGCGGGCATTGGCATTGCCTTCTTCATCGAGATACATATCACGATGGGCTTTATTTGGTGCCATTTCACGATAATCAATGGCAATCGTACGTTTCTCATCGGCTAAATACACCAACATAAATCCGCCGCCGCCGATATTACCAGCGCGCGGTAGCGTAACGGCTAGGGCATAGCCAACTGCAACAGCAGCATCTACTGCATTGCCGCCTTGTTTTAATATGTCTACGCCTATTTGCGTAGCAAGCGCTTCTTGAGATGCCACCATACCATTCTCTGACCAGACAGGATGATGGATTGCAAATCGTGAAAAGATCGCTGTTTCTTTTTGAGGATTGATTCTTTTTGGCTGCTCTGCAAACGAGCTGACAGACACCATTGACATCAGTGAAAATGAGACAATTACAGCTTTCTTAAGAGAAAAATGTCTGCTGGAAAACTTATTTTTTATCATAGGGATAAATCCAAGTATTTGACTATATTAATTGCGAGACACGTTATCATTTTATTGTTACTGGATAAAGACATCAGCAGTCTCTTTAGACTAAAAACTTAATTAACGCTTGAAAACATTGATTCCTTGCTCTTATACTAGCGCCTGTTTTCAGCATCTGCTGAATGACAATCTTGTCGGAGTGCCACTGGCTGAGACCGCAAATGCGGGATCCGTAGAACCTGATCAGGCTAATACCTGCGAAGGGAAACAAGAGCAAAAAGTTGAATGGTTTCAATAATTAAATAGTGACGTTATGCGCCCGACGTGTAATCTATTTTTGATGTATTATTGCATCTTTATTTTGACCTACCACCATTGCATCTCTTGTAGTTTCTCCTGACAAGCATTACTCCCATAATTATAAAAGGTGATGTTTGCATGGCTAGAATAGATAGACAAAAAGCGCAGCAATTTATAGAAGAAATTTGCGGCCAACCCTTTCCTAACTCTCAAAAAGTATACGTAGAAGGCTCTCGCCCCGATGTAAAAGTTGGCATGCGCGAAATTTCGTTGGCTGATTCGCTCATTGGCGGCGGTAAAGACGAACCTGTATTTGAACCCAATGAACCTCTGTATGTTTATGATACTTCAGGGCCTTACAGTGAAGACGATGTAGACATTGATTTACGACGCGGATTAGGAAAATTTCGTCGTGACTGGATCTTAGAACGTGATGATACTGAAGAATTAAGTGAAGTTACGTCAAGTTTTACGCAACAGCGAATGGCGGATGAAGGCTTAGACCATCTTCGTTTTGAAGAGTTACCCAAGCCACGTCGCGCTAAGGCTGGCCAATGTGTTACTCAAAAGCATTATGCGATGCAAGGTATTGTCACGCCCGAGATGGAATATATTGCAATTCGTGAGAATCAGCAACGTCAAAAAACACGAGATGCCGTGTTGTTAGCACAGCACAAAGGCGAAAGTTTTGGCGCGAGTATTCCTGAAGATATTACGCCAGAATTTGTACGTGATGAAGTGGCACGTGGTCGCGCTATTATTCCAAATAATATTAATCATCCCGAATCAGAGCCGATGATTATTGGCCGTAACTTTCTTGTTAAAGTTAACGCAAATATTGGCAACTCGTCAGTAACCTCATCTATCGAAGAAGAAGTAGAAAAGCTGGTGTGGTCAACACGCTGGGGGGCAGATACGGTGATGGATTTGTCTACAGGTCGCTATATTCATGAAACCCGTGAATGGATAGTACGGAACTCGCCAGTACCAATTGGCACTGTACCTATTTACCAAGCACTTGAGAAAGTAAATGGCGTGGCACAAGACTTAACGTGGGAAGTATTCCGCGACACGCTTATCGAGCAGGCGGAGCAGGGAGTTGATTACTTTACCATCCATGCTGGTGTCTTATTACGCTATGTGCCGATGACGGCTAAACGCGTTACAGGCATCGTAAGTCGTGGTGGGTCTATCATGGCAAAATGGTGTTTGTCTCATCATAAAGAAAGCTTTCTATATACGCACTTTAGAGAGATTTGTGAGTTATGCGCGCAATACGATGTTAGTTTGTCTCTTGGTGATGGGATGCGCCCGGGTTCGGTTGCTGACGCTAATGATGAAGCGCAATTTGCGGAACTAGAAACCTTAGGCGAGTTGACACAAGTTGCGTGGGAATATGACGTTCAGGTTATTATTGAAGGCCCTGGTCATATCCCAATGCACATGATCAAAGAAAACATGGAAAAGCAGCTGGAAGTGTGTGACGAAGCGCCGTTTTATACGTTAGGCCCGCTGACGACTGACATTGCGCCAGGTTACGATCACTTTACCTCTGGTATTGGTGCAGGCATGATTGGTTGGTACGGCTGTGCCATGCTGTGTTATGTGACACCCAAAGAGCACCTTGGTTTACCGAACAAAGAAGATGTCAAAGAAGGTTTAATTACTTATAAAATTGCGGCCCATGCCGCCGATTTGGCAAAAGGTCATCCCGGCGCTCAAATTCGCGACAATGCGATGTCAAAAGCGCGCTTTGAGTTTAGATGGCATGACCAATTTAACATTGGTTTAGATCCCCAACGTGCACGTGAATATCACGATGAAACCTTACCGCAAGACTCTGGCAAAGTGGCTCACTTTTGTTCAATGTGTGGGCCAAAATTCTGTTCGATGAAAATATCTCAAGAAGTGAGAGATTACGCGGCAGAGCAAGAAACCATAAAGATTCAACTGGTGGGCGAAACACTCGAAATTGACGCTGAAATGGCCAAGAAATCTGCTGAATTTAATGAGCAAGGTAGCGAGATTTATAAGTTAGCAAAAGAGGTTAACTAGTGAATAACTGCCAGCCTCATCATCCATCGCCCATTGTGTGGGCGATTGGTGGTGTTGATCCTACAGGGCTTGCTGGTATTAGTGCCGATAACCGCGCTGTTGCGGTTAGCGGTGCCTACTGCGTGAATATTGTCACTTGCGTGACAGCGCAAAATTCAAATGCTTTTTATAGCCTAAATAACACTAAAACTGCGTTGTTAGATCAGCAATGGCAGGCGTTAATGGAGCAGTGCCCGCCACAAGTCATCAAGATTGGGCTTTTGGCTAATAGTACTCAAGTCACATGGTTGGCGGATAAGTTAGCATCGCTTCGCCAATTCAACCCTACGCTGTGGGTGATATACGATCCAGTCATACGAGCATCATCAGATGCTGCGCCGATTTTACGGTCGATGCTTGAGGCAATTACTACCGAGTTACTACCACAGGTGGATTTGCTAACCCCGAATCTTCATGAAGCAATGAGATTGAGTGGTGAGTTGCCCAAATGTCAAGAAAACCTCAGCGATTATTGTCAACAACTTGCTGACAAGTTTTCTTGTCAGGTTTATCTCAAAGGTGGCCATATTAGCGATGTTTTTGCGAACGAATCAGGTGTCACAGATTTCTATGCAAGAGCGCTTTCTAGTCAACGAAGTGAATACATTGCAGAGCCTGCAAAAAGTTTCGTGTTAACACCAATCAAAACACAACATGCACATCGACGTGGTAGTGGTTGTATTTTAGCAAGCTTAATTGCAGGCTATGTCGCCAATGACTATCGCTTTTGTGATGCCATTGTGTTGAGTTGTGGCGTGATGAGAAAAGCGTACCGGACGGCAGGCGCCTTAGGTAATTCAGCTGGAGGTGCTATTAGCTTAACCGCTGATATTAGTATTGATGATTTACCAGAGATCAAGGTATTTAACGCCATGGTATTTAAAGCGCTGAGTCGTTTTGAAAGCGCATTTGCGCCGTGTCCACTTGATTTAGGTCTCTATCCTGTCGTTGATACCATTGAATGGTTAACGCGTCTTCTCAAACAAGGGGTTAAAACTATTCAGCTGCGTGCTAAAGATTTAACGCCAAGCGATGCTGAGCCGCTCATTATTGAAGCAATTCGTCTTGGCAAAGCATATAACGCTCGTGTGTTTATTAATGATTATTGGCAGTTGGCCGTTAAGCACCAAGCATACGGTGTTCACCTAGGGCAAGAAGACATGGCTGTTGCAGATCTAAACGCAATTAACATGGCAGGCGTGCGACTAGGTTTAAGTACTCACGGTGTTTTTGAAGCCTTGTGGGCCAAACAATTTATGCCGAGCTATATTGCGTTGGGGCATATTTTTGCAACCCAGACAAAGGATATGCCGTCCAAGCCACAAGGGATTGCTAAGTTATTAACTCAAGTACGCCTCTTTGATGGTGTAATGCCTGTTACGGCGATTGGCGGCATTAGCGCTCAGCGAGTACAAGGGGTCGTCGATACAAAAATATCGAGTGTTGCTTTAGTGACGGCTATTACCAAGGCGTGTGATCCGGAGCAAGTTACCCAGCAGTTAATAGAGCTCATTGGGGTAGGGGCCGCACATGAATGACCGTTTTAGCACAACAGAGCTGCGTGTAAGCGAATTTGAACGATATTCCCGTCAAATCATGCTTGATGGCTGGGGTGAACAAGGGCAGTTGCAACTCAAAAACTCTCGGGTGGTGATCATTGGTTGTGGCGGGCTAGGCAATGTCGTTGCAACTTATCTCGCTGGCGCAGGTGTAGGCACGATGAGCCTCATCGATGGTGATGACGTTGAATTGTCGAACCTGCCACGCCAAATAGCATTTGATAGAGATAGTTGTGGGCTCAATAAAGCGGATGAATTGACGCAGCGATTATTTAGCCAAAATGATGACATTGATATTCATGTTAATCCGCTTTTTTTGGATGTCGATAATGTCGATGAGTTACTTCAAGAGCATGATCTTGTCATTGACTGTTCCGATAATTTTGAAACTCGGCGGCTGATTAACCAGTGGTGCGTCACCAATAAATTAGCCTTGCTAAGTGCCAGCGTTATTGGTTGGCAAGGGCAGGCATTGCTGGTTTTGCCAAATTCTGAATATGGCTGCTACCAATGTCTATTTGATGTCACGAGTACACAAGAGAATTCTTGTCAGAGTATGGGCGTTAATCCCGCAATGGTTGGTGTAATAGGCAGCTACCAAGCAAATGAAGCACTGCGTTTTCTGCTTAAGTTACCAAGCAAACTGTCATCTCATGTAAGTCTAATCGATGGTGTCCATTTTTCGATAAACCAGTTTTTGCGCACTGGAAATCCCAATTGTGAAGTCTGTGCAAATATGAAGGAGCCCAATAATGACTAATCAACTAATTCACGTGACCGTTAATCAAGATCAGCAATTAGCGATAGCGGCTGATAATAATCGTCTAAATGAGGTGATTTCTCAGATTAATGTCGACACTGCAACACTGGCAATTGCAGTAAACAACGCCATAGTGCCACGAGGGCAGTGGTCAGAGTTTATGCTCAACGATGGCGATCGGATCAATGTATTTGGTGCAATCGCTGGTGGATAAAAAATAGTAGGTCATGGCAATAAAATTGAGTGAGGAAAAATGACAACAACAGATGTATTAACCATAGGTGATAAGACATTTTCATCGCGTCTTTTTACAGGTACCGGTAAATTTTCTAGCAGTGAAATGATGATGGCGTCGCTTAAAGCCTCTCAAAGTGAATTGGTGACTATGGCGCTAAAGCGTGTTGATATCGCAGATAAAACGGACGATATCTTAGCACCCTTAGTGCAGGCTGGTTTTAATCTATTACCTAATACCTCCGGAGCAAAAAATGCAGAAGATGCGATTTTTGCCGCACAATTAACTCGTGAAGCATTAGGCACTAATTGGGTGAAGTTAGAAATACATCCTGATCCTAAGTACCTCATGCCTGATCCGATAGAAACACTTAAAGCGGCGGAAGTACTGGCCAATGACGGCTTTATTGTTTTACCTTATATGCATGCCGATCCCGTTTTAGCGAAGCGCTTAGAAGAAGTCGGCTGTGCCGCCGTCATGCCGCTTGGCTCGCCAATTGGCTCTAACAAAGGATTAGCATCGCGAGCGTTTCTAGAAATCATTATTGAGCAAGCCAATGTGCCAGTGGTGATAGATGCTGGGATCGGCGCGCCATCAGATGCTGCACTAGCGATGGAATTGGGTGCTGATGCTGTACTTGTCAATACCGCGATGGCGGTTTCACACCAACCAATAGCGATGGCTAAAGCGTTTGCACAAGCGGTTCAAGCAGGGCGCAGTGCGTTCTTGGCTGGGCTTGCACCCAAAGCACAACATGCAATCGCTACAAGTCCATTGACAGGTTTCTTAGACTAATGAGCAATTATCAAGTTAGCGAACAGTCATTTAGCCAGCATGTAAAAATGGATGAATGGCAGCAAATGGCCTGCGAGATAAAGTCTATTGATGATAACGCTGTTGTTCAAGCATTAGCTAAATCAAAGGCTGATCAGCGTTTGTCGCTAAATGATTTTAAAGCCCTTATCTCTCCAGCGGCAGCGCCCTACTTAGAACATATGGCGGCTGAGAGTCAGCGACTGACTCAGCAGCGTTTTGGCAAAACAATTCAGCTATTTGTGCCGTTGTATTTATCAAATATGTGTTCGAATATTTGTACTTACTGTGGTTTTAGTATGGAAAATAAAATTCGCCGTACTACCTTAAACCTCAAGCAAATACGTCAAGAAGCACAAGCCATTAGAGCGAAAGGCTTTGAACATATACTAATTGTGACAGGAGAGTCTGAGCGCAAAGTTGGGATCGAGTATTTTGAATCGGCCTTAGCAGTACTCAAAGAATACTTTAGTCATATTGCGATGGAAGTTCAGCCACTTAAAGAACAAGAGTATCGCCGTTTACACGAGCTAGGTGTTGAATCTATTTTGGTTTACCAAGAAACCTATCACCGTGAGAAATACGCGAAATATCACCTAAAGGGCAAGAAGTCAGACTTTGATTATCGTCTACAAGCGCCAGAACGTGTCGGGCGAGCCGGCATTAATAAAGTCGGCTTAGGCTGCTTACTGGGATTAGAAGATTGGCGAACGGATGCATTTTATGTTGCAAAGCAACTTCGCTTCTTAGAAAAGCAGTTTTGGAGTATGAAGTTTTCATTAGCTTTTCCACGCCTGCGCCCTTGCGAAGGCGGTGGCGATATTAATTCACCGATGAATGAACGAGAGTTAGTGCAGCTAATATGTGCTTATCGTATCTTTAATCAACAAGTAGAATTATCACTTTCTACTCGGGAATCCGCTGTCTTTCGCAATAACATGGTGGCGCTTGGTATCACGACGATGAGTGCGGAATCGAAAACACAACCCGGCGGTTACGCTAATGACGATAAATCATTGGAGCAGTTTAGTATTGATGATACTCGCAGTGTAGATGTTGTAGCGCAGATGATTACTGACAAGGGGTATCAGGTTGTTTGGAAAGACTGGCAGCAGGGATTGATTACGGCATAATCGGCTAAAAAAGGAGCTTTACGCTCCCTTTAATTGCTTAAGATGTTTTATAGAATCATGGCCGCAGCGCTGCCAAATATGATTAGTGGAATATTGTAATGCAGGAAAGTTGGCACGACAGTATCCCAAATATGATCGTGTTGACCATCGACATTTAAACCTGAGGTCGGGCCAAGTGTCGAATCGGATGCTGGTGAACCCGCATCACCTAAGGCAGCTGCTGTGCCCACTAATGCTGCCGTTCCAAGAATGGAAAATCCAAATGACAAACAAAGCGGAACATAGATAGCGGCGATAATTGGAATGGTGGAAAATGATGAACCAATGCCCATGGTAATTAATAATCCAATCACTAACATCACAAGGGCCGCAAGCAATTTGTTATCGCCAATGACCGACGAAAAACCACTCACTAATGATTCAATGTCGCCTGTTGCCTTCATGACCGTTGCAAAGCCCGCCGCTGAAATCATAATAAAGCCGATGGTTCCCATCATTTTTACACCGCTGGTAAAAATATCTTGGGTTTCGCTAGGCTTAAAAACGCCGCCGATGGCAAAGATAATTAAACCAACAATTGAACCGGCGATGATGGAGTTGCTGTAGCGCTGAATAACCAATGCTGCCAGCATGGCAACGAGTGCTGCAATAATATAACGCGGATTGAAATCCAAGGTTTGCTGACTCGCATCAACTTCATGTGAGATATACTTTCGTGGCTTGCGATAGGTAATAAATAACGCCACTAATAACCCTAACAGCATACCGCCTACCGGAATCGCCATCACAAATGGGATTTGCGATGCCGTTATTTCAAGCCCATTGTTGGTTAAGTTTTTGAGTAATAATTCAATGAGGAAAACCTGACCAAACCCATAAGGGAGCAACATGTAAGTACCGGTTAAACCGAAGGTTAACGTACAAGCAATTGCGCGTCGGTCAAGGTTAAACTGGTTAAATATCCCTAATAGTGCAGGAATTAAAATAGGAATAAAGGCGATGTGTACCGGCACGATATTTTGAGAGCTTATCGCCGCTAACAAAATAATACTAAATAGAATAGCTTTTACCATGGTATGTGAGCCATCAGTTTTACGACCAATAAGCGCAATAATTTTGTTGGCCAATAGGTCAGTTATTCCAGAACGACTAATCGCTACTGCAAATGCTCCTAACATGGCGTAATCAAGAGCGATCGGCGCGCCGCCACCTAAACCTGATTTGAAGACGTTTATGGTTTCTAACATTGGTATTCCACTATACAAACCACCGACAATTGCACTGATAATTAGCGCGAAAACTACGTTAATTCGACATAGTGAAAGTATTAGCATTAGAAGTACAGCTAAGACAACAGCATTCATTTCGATTCCTTTATTGTTTTTATTTTCATCGCGTTAGGTCGAGCTTCAATATAACGTGTAATGAATCTTTTAGAAACCACCGTGTTGATAGAAGTGTCTGAGTCATATTGGTTAAATTCACTGATTGTTGGCATATTATGTCAATAAATTGAATCTTAATATAATATTACTATTTTAAAACAGTTACTTACGATTTGGTTCTTTCTTTGCAATACACGAGTACTAGCAACAGTTGACTAGTGGTTGAATTTTCAAGGAGACAACATGAGTTTATTACGATTAATTTTAAATGTGGCTTGGTTCTTATGTGGCGGCGTCATCATGAGTTTGTTATGGGCGTTTGTCGGTATCATTGCCTGTATCAGTATTGTCGGGATCCCGTTTGCGCGTTCATGTTTCGTAATAGCGCGATTAGCACTTTGGCCATTTGGTCACGACATTGAAAATCGCGAGTATTTAACACGGCGTGAGGACATCGGAACTGGGTCTTTAGGCGTCGTGGGTAATGTTGTGTGGTTCGTACTTTTTGGCTGGTGGTTAAGCTTAGGGCATTTAATTCACGCGGTATGTTGTTTTGTGACAATCATTGGTATTCCGTTTGGTATTGTTCATCTAAAACTTGCGATGCTAAGTTTTGCACCGATTGGGCAAACCGTGGTTCCTGTTAGGTAAAGGATGAAATTTCTCAATAAAGGTACTGTCACAGTGCCTTTTTCTTGTGTTAGCATCTATTTAAACACTTGTTTAAGTGAGAGGCTGTATGACAGAAATCATTGTTCGGGGTTATCATTTGGATGGCTATTAACACGTTAATAACGCGCGTTATCTGCAATTCTTAGAAGAAGCTCGACGGGAGTGTATGACCAGCGATATTGAAACGTTAGTTAAACTCTACGCTGGATTTGTAGTAGCAAATATAAATATTAATTACCGCGCGCCAGCGTTATTGCATCAACACTTAGTGGTTGAGACGCAAATCAGTAAAATTGGCAACAACAGTGGTATCGTGTCGCAGGTGATTCGTTGTAAAGAAACGGGTAATACAGTGACTGATGCGCAAACAACATTTGTTTTATTTGATATGAAAAAAAATAAGGTAATGGCAATTGAAGTGGAGCGACGCGACTGCTTGGAATCTTGTCAACAACGATTATCTGCGTAACTACATGCTCCTCTTGGTAAAAAAGAGCTCGGTACTAGTCCTGTACCGAGCTTAGGGGAATCACTTATATTAGCCTAGCTTATATATTCTAAAGTGGGACTAATATTTTGGTGATTAGCACCGCTTTCTTTAAAGTCGTACGTGGTCATTAACAAGGTGGCGCGGTAACTTGTTCTTTATCTTATTGTTAACCCATTTACCAAGCCCAACCGGGATCCCCTGATAACCAAGAATAACTTCACCTTTTTGTTTGGTTGGATTGTCTATCAACAAGTCTTGGCCTTTAAGAAAGGCTGCATATTGCTCTCTGGTTAGGTCAACTGATACCTTTCCCCAGATGGTGATAGCGTCATGATTAATGGTGTGATGTTTTTTGCCAAGTGCTATTACCTTAACCCCATGGCGTGCAAATCGCATTTTGTCTGTGAGCTGCTGTGAACCCGTCGGAAATGCCCATATTTCATCATCACGCTGATAAAGGTTATCGCTAAAGTCCGCCGTTCTAAGCAGTGGTTCTAGCGTTTCCAATATATTTGTTTGTTGCTTTTTAGATAACACGCCAAACGGAAATTTACTTTTAAATGAGGGCTGATTTGAGCAGCTTGTGGCTGATGCTTTGGTAAATTTGGCAACAAAAAATCCTTCGCTGTTGTAAATTTGCGGCCAAATATGGAGGTAGCCTTCATCGGTGACTGATTTTTCAGCCCCTTCAAATAAGTTATGTAATGAAACCGCGCTTGCGTTGTTTGGAAATTCTGATAATAGCCATTCACAAACGCCTTGGTTTTCAAGACCATTAAGTGCACACGTAGAGTAAACCAATTCGCCACCTGGCTTGAGCGCCATAAACGCAGATTTGATCAAGGCCTTTTGCAATGTGGTGATCTCATCAAGGTGTTCAATCGACCAGTTTTTAAATGCGTCACTGTCCTTTCGAACTGTGCCTTCACCACTACAAGGGGCATCGAGCAAGATAGCGTCAAATTGGTTTTCTAAGTAATCGCCATGAACACTGCCATCGAAATGACTAATTAGCGTA
The DNA here is from genome assembly GCF_051201665.1 of Psychrobium sp. nBUS_13. GTDB lineage: Bacteria > Pseudomonadota > Gammaproteobacteria > Enterobacterales > Psychrobiaceae > Psychrobium. The sequence continues at coordinate 1,815,397 of NZ_CP179210.1, forward strand.
TTGCTTATGCCTAATCGCTGGAGATTGGCATGCAATGCTTTGACTCGGCTTGATGAGAATTCGTTAGCAACTAATAAGCCGCGGTTTTTCATTAAGGTAGCGATTTGTGTCGTTTTTGAACCAGGGGCTGCGGCTAAATCTAAAACAAAGTCAGGAGCTTGTTCTATATTTTCAAATAACGCCGTTGGTGGCAGCATTGAACTTGCTTCCTGAATGTAGAACAAGCCAGCTAAGTGTTCTGGTAATTTACCTGGCGCGGTTGCATCATTATTTAACGCTATCCAGTAACCATCTTTACACCACGTTATTGGTGTAAATGTCCAACCTAAAGGCGTCATTAATGATATAAAGTCGTCATGACTTATCTTTAACGTATTAATACGAATACTAAATCGTAGCGGCTGCTGACAGTAGTGAATTAAATCTTCGACAGATAAATGATCCGGTAAAGTGTCTTTGATTAAATCAATAAACGCGTCAGGAATTTGGATATTGTTGGATGTCATGTGTGTGGCCTATGTCAATTCGGCGGCTATTGTAACTAAATCTCCTTGTGAGGTATATGTTCAAACGTTGCCGTTGTACTTCCTATTTTTGTGTATTTGCTGTTAAATACGTCAATAGTTACGGCTTAGTCAGGTAAAGACTCTTTTCATTTAATCCAACTAAGGTATAGTAGCGTGCAATTCGCTTTATAATTAATTAGAGAAAGATTTTTGAACACAGATTATTCCCTCGTTGCTCGTCAGATTGAAGCATTGACAGACGGCGAGTTTGACGCCATTGCAGTACTATCTAATGTGTCTGCAATTCTTAATCAGTCACTTGATAATATTAATTGGGTTGGTTTTTATTTTTTAAAAGATAATCAATTAGTATTAGGCCCTTTCCAAGGTAAAGTTGCCTGTTATCGTATACCGTTAGATAAGGGTGTGTGCGGTAAAGCAATCTCGACAAATATTGTTCAACGTATTGATGATGTTCATGCATTTCCTGGGCACATTGCGTGTGATAATGCATCTGAATCAGAAATTGTATTTCCATTAATCGTTAACGGCAAAGCAATTGGTGTGCTTGATATTGATAGCCCGTCACTTGCAAGATTTACTGAACAAGATGAAGCTGGACTCACTTTGTGTGTTGAGGCGTTAGTCGCCCATCTTGCTCAATGCGATCTTGAATTTATTGCAAAATAGGAAAATAATTAATGATGTACGATAGAGTTGATATTCACCAATACCTCTTTGACGCTAGTGAAGTTGGCGAATGGGAAGGTGAAGAAGAATTGGCTGCGGAAAACATTAATAGAATTTACCATCATTTATTTAGTGTCATTGATGAATCGATTGACCTTGATCTCTTTGAACAAATGATTGATGCGGTATGGCCATACTGGCAATACCAACCTGGACTTTTGGAAGTGGACGATGAACTTGTCGTACACTTTGTAACATTTTTAATTGAAGAATTTGAAGTAAACTCGGAAGAATAAATGACTACTACAGTTAAACTAACAGACAATAAGGCAATCATTGCAATGCTGGCAGAAACATTTCCAGCATGTTTTAGTATCAAAGGCGAAGCAAAGCCTTTAAAAATTGGCTTATTTCAAGAGCTTAGTGAGCGTTTGGCAGAAGACGAACGTGTGAGCAAAACTCAACTTCGTGGTGCTATTCGTCATTATACGACGAGTTGGAGATACCTACGTTGTATTAAAGCCGGCGCGAAACGTGTTGATTTAGATGGCGTTGAAGGTGATGAGCTAGAGCACGAACATATTGACCATGCTGCCCAGACACTGGCACAGTCACAAGAGAAAGCTAAGCAACGTGAAGCAGCAAAGAAAGCTGCTAACCCAGAAAAAGCTAAAAAGCCTAAGCCTGCTGCTCGTGCTAAACAAGCAAGTAAAGTACGTTCAAGCAAGCCAGCGGCTAAAGTATTGACGGGTGATAAAGTTGAAGATATTAACACGCTAAAAATTGACCAATCAGTATTGGTTAACGTAGCAAAAGCGCCAATGAGCGGAACTATTGTTGATATCACTAAGTCAGACGTTAAAGTAGCTTTAGCATCAGGTATGGTCATTAAAGTAAACGTTGACCAAATCTTGACTAAGTCGTAATAATTAAAATTTAATTTAGCAAGGAGATTTTATATGCTAAACCGTATAACGTTAGGAATTATTCCATTAGTGTTAGCTGGACAGGCAATAGCCTTAGACAGTAAATATAAGATGGATGAAATTCCTGAGTTAGCGCCAGAGCCACAACATAAAGTCTCCACTACACGCTTAACCGGGTTATTTACTCGCACTCACTTCAAGACCTTTGAACTTAATGATCAATTTTCGTCAAAGATTGCAAAGCGTTATGTTGAAAATCTTGATTTCAACAAATCGCTGTTTACGCAAGCAGACATCGATGGCTTCAATAAGTTAAACGCTAATATTGATGATATGCTCAATGCCGGTGATGTATCAGCCATTTACAGTATTTATTCATTGCACATGAATCGTCGATTTGAACGTTACCAATATGCGTTGTCGTTGCTAGATAAGCCGATGAATTTTACGGTTGCTGATGATTATGTATACGATCGTGAAGATGCAAATTGGGCGAAGGACACCAAGGAACTTGATGAGTTATGGCGTCAGCGTGTTAAATATGATGCGCTAAACCTTAAACTTGCTGGTAAAGAATGGCCGGAAATTCAAGAAGTATTAGGTAAACGCTATAACAACGCTTTAAAACGCATTACTCAAACTAAGAGTGAAGATGTTTATCAAGTGTTTATGAATTCGTTTGCACGTGCTATTGATCCTCACACGAGTTATTTATCACCTCGTAATGCTGAGCGTTTCCAAGTAGAGATGAGTTTATCTCTCGAAGGGATTGGCGCCATGCTGCGCGCGGAAGATGATTACACCATTATTACTGAGCTTGTTCCTGGCGGCCCTGCTGACAAAAGTGAACAACTTGGTCCTGACGACAAAATCGTTGGTGTCGGACAAGGCGATGAAGAGATTGTTGATGTTGTTGGCTGGCGTTTAGATGATGTCGTCGATTTAATTAAGGGCCCAAAAGGGTCGACGGTTAAATTAGAAATAGTCTCTGGTAATGTTGGTGGACTTGATAATTCACGTATTGTTTCTATTGAGCGTGACAAAGTTAAACTTGAAGATCGTCAAGCAAAATTAGAAATCATTGAGTCTGAGCTGCCTGAGTACAAAGGTCGCCGCCTAGCAGTAATTGATATCCCGAGTTTCTACGTTAATCTCACACGTGATGTTAAAAAGCTCATTTTAGAAGCTAAAGAAAAGAATGTTGAAGGCTTAGTTATTGATCTTCGAAATAACGGTGGTGGTTCATTGCCTGAAGCGATGGCATTAAGCGGGTTATTCATCGAGCAAGGCCCAGTTGTTCAGGTAAAAAACGGTGAAAACCGTGTCGATGTTAAATATGATCCTGATAACACCACCTTCTATGATGGAAAGGTGTCAGTATTAGTTAATCGTTATAGTGCTTCGGCATCTGAAATTTTCGCAGCAGCGCTGCAAGATTATGGACGTGCGCTTGTACTGGGTGAGCAAACATTTGGTAAGGGCACCGTGCAGCAGCATCGCGGACTTAGCCGAATTTATGATTATTATAAAAAGCCAATTGGCTATATCACTTATACGATTCAAAAATTCTATCGTATCAACGGTGGCAGTACGCAGAATAAAGGTGTCACACCAGATATCTTGTTCCCAACACCGATAATTGCCGATGAATTTGGTGAGGTAGTTGCAGACAACACGTTACCTTGGGACAGCATTCCAAAGGCGCGTTACAAAGTGTTAGGTGAAGTTAGCCCATCTAGCTTCAAACCGTTAACAGCAAAGCATTTATCACGTATCGCTAATGAGCAAGAGTTTGTTTTCATGGATGAAGATATTGCACGTTATAAAGCCGATAAAGATAAAGTCAGTGTAAGTTTAGTGGAAATCGTTCGCAAAGCTGAACGTGAAGACGGAGAGAAACGTTCGTTAACTCGCGCTAATTTGCGCCGACAAGCACAGGGCTTAAAGCCAGTTAAAACACTTGATGATCTGCCAAAGAAAGCACCTGCACTTGATCCATACCTTGATGAAGCGGCAAATGTTACCTTTGACTATATTGATTTGGGTAAAATAGCGAAACGTTAATTTGCTAACCAATGATACTAAAGGCCGATTATAGCGGCCTTTTTACGTAGATAACCTTGTTAATCAACAACTGTTGACGACACAATGACGGTTTAGTGGTTCGACTATTCTAATACCGTACATTGTGTTCAACCGAAAATTGATGATATAACTTTCTTTTCATCTGCCTACTTACACTAATCATTAAATAAAGTATAAGTAGAGAATAACAATAAGAATTGGATATTTATGAATTCACAGATCAAACGACCGTCACTATTGGACGCATTTTCGCCAGTATTACTGATGGTGACACTCTTAGGTGGTGCAGTAATTTACTTTGGTGATTCGTCGTCATCGGGGGCAAACCAAATTGCATTACTGTTAAGTGCTGGCTTAGCCGCAATTATTGGCATAAAAAATGGCTTTAAATGGGATGATATCGAAGCAGGTATTATTAAAGGCATTAGTTTATCAATGACGGCGATTTTAATTCTATTGGCCGTTGGCTCGTTGATTGGTACATGGTTACTTTCCGGCACTGTACCAACCATGATTTATTATGGTTTACAAATCCTTTCACCATCATTTTTCTATGCGGCGACTTGTATTATTTGTGCGATAGTCGCGATTAGTATTGGTAGTAGTTGGACGGTAGCGGCAACTATTGGTGTCGCCTTAATGGGGGTCGCTGGTGGATTAGGTGTTTCGCTGCCTATTACCGCTGGTGCAATCATTTCAGGTGCCTATTTTGGTGATAAAATGTCACCATTATCCGATACGACAAACTTGGCACCAGCTGTTGCTGGTACCGATTTGTTTACGCATATTCGCCACATGGCGTGGACATCATTTCCAAGTTTTGTTTTCGCGCTTGTGGTTTTTATCATCTTAGGTATGACGGAAACAAATAGTGCAGAAGCGACACGTATTGCGCAATTAAGTGAAGGCTTAACCAGCAAATATACCATTGCATGGTATTTAATTATTCCACTGCTTGTCACCTTAACATTGGCGTTAAAGAAAGTTGCTGCATTTCCAGCGGTATTTATTGGCGCTTTGGTTGGCGGCCTATGGGCAGTATTGTTTCAACAGGAATTAATTATTGAGCTGGCGGGTGAAGGCCTTGATGGCTTTGGTGCGAATGTAACAGTCATTTGGACAGCTATGTTTGACGGCGTTTCAGTCGATACTGGTGATGCTGCACTCAATGACTTGTTGTCTGGCGGCGGTATGTCATCAATGTTGACGACGATTTGGTTGATTATTACGGCAATGGTATTTGGCGCAGTGATGGAACATGTTGGTTTGTTAAAGCGTGTTGTTGATTTATTAGTTGGCTTTGCACAATCAGCGTCTTCATTAATCATTACAACGATAGTGACGGCATTTGGTAGTAACCTGTTAACGGCGGATCAGTATATTTCCGTTGTTATGCCGGGTCGTATGTTCAAAGATGAATATGAAAAACGTGGTCTTGCGCCAGAGAATCTATCTCGTGCGTTAGAAGATGGCGGCACTGTAACGTCTGCGCTTGTTCCTTGGAATACTTGTGGTGCGTATATGCAATCTGTATTGCTAGTTAGCCCGTTAGAATATGCAGTGTTCTGTGTATTTAACTGGGCAAGCCCAATTTTCGGTGTAATTTTTGCGCTGTTAGGCTTTAAAGTGAAAAAGTTGGTCTCTAAAGAAGAGCCTCAATTTAACTAAGTACAAATTTTTGATATAAAAGCCTGAGTTTCTCAGGCTTTTTTTATGCCCAATCATTTTCAAGGGAAGGTTATGTCTCAAGATACAACACAATATTTAAAAGATTACACAACACCAGATTATTTAATTAGCGACATCGGACTTGAGTTTGAGCTCAACGAAACAGCAACTGTAGTGACCGCAATATCAAACGTCACATGTCAACGTGCAGGCGCGCCGTTAAAACTTGACGGTGAAGATTTAGAATTGTTGTCGGTGAGTATTAATCAGCACGCACTTGAAGCAGGGGAGTATAGGCTTGAAGATAATATGCTGCTCATCGAAGAGGTACCTGAGACGTTTGAATTAACAATTGTTACGCAAATCAACCCAAGCGAGAATACAAAACTTGAAGGGTTATATATCGCTGGCGATGCATTTTGTACGCAATGTGAAGCACAGGGCTTTCGACGTATAACTTATTATCTTGATCGCCCTGATGTGATGGCGATCTATACGACAAAAGTCATTGCAGATCGTGATAAGTATCCGTTTTTATTAAGTAACGGTAACAAAATTGATAGTGGTGAACTCGACGGAAATCGCCATTTTGCAACTTGGCAAGATCCCCATAAAAAACCAGCGTACCTTTTCGCGTTAGTCGCGGGAGATTTTGATTTATTGACGGGGGAATACGAAACTAGATCAGGGCGCAAAGTCGCACTAGAATTTTTCGTAGATAAAGGAAATAAAGAAAAAGCGACTTACGCTCTTGGTGCATTGCAACGTTCGATGAAGTGGGATGAAGAACGTTTTGGCCTTGAATATGACTTAGATATTTATATGGTTGTTGCTGTTGATTTCTTTAATATGGGGGCCATGGAGAATAAAGGGCTCAACGTCTTTAACAGTAAATATGTATTGGCGGATAAGGAAAGTGCAACAGATAAAGATTTTCATGGTATTGAATCGGTTATTGGTCATGAGTACTTTCACAATTGGACAGGAAATAGAATTACCTGTCGCGATTGGTTCCAGTTGAGTTTAAAAGAAGGGTTGACTGTTTTTCGCGATCAGGAATTTAGCTCTGATTTAGGCTCTCGTGCTGTTAATCGTATTGATGCGGTTAAAGTCATTCGCTCTCATCAATTTAGCGAAGATGCTAGCCCGATGGCGCATCCTATCCGCCCTGAGGCGGTTATGGAAATGAATAACTTCTATACGGTGACAGTGTATAACAAGGGCGCCGAAGTTATCCGTATGATTCATACATTACTTGGAGAAGATAGATTTCAAGCCGGCATGCGTGAATACGTTTCGCAATTTGATGGCATGGCTGTTACTTGTGATGATTTTGTCAATGCAATGGCTACGGGATCTGGCGTCGATTTGGCTCAGTTTAAACGTTGGTATCAACAAAAAGGCACCCCCATTGTTACATCAACTCAATCTTATGACGCGCGACGTCGTCAATTGACGCTAACCTTAGAGCAAGAGTTTACAGGTAATAGTGATAATTCGCCGTTACACATTCCGATCAACATTGAGTTGATCAGCCCTACAGGCGAAATTTTGTCAGGTAAAAATAGTCCTCGTACGCTTGAGTTAATTGATACCGAGCAATCATTTACTTTTGATGATATTGAACAAGGCACCACTGCAGTATTGCTTGGTGATTTTTCAGCGCCGATAAAACTTAAAGACACTCAAACTGCTGATGACTTAGTGCATATCTTATCTTATAGCCGTAATGACATCTCGCGTTGGGATAGTGCACAGCAATTATTAACGAAAGTGATTTTAGAAAATAGCAAACAAATTACTATGAGTATCGACGATCAATTGCTCGTTGCTGTGAACATTGTATTGAATGACAATGACAGCGATCCAGCGCTCATTGCATTAGCTCTAGAATTGCCAGCGGATATGGCTCTGTTTGAACTAGAAACCCCCATTAATGTTGATGGGTTATTAGCAGCGAAACAATTCGTTAAACAACAGATAGCACTTCATTGTCATGATGCGTTGCGATTACGTTATGAGCGTTGTGTTGAAGAATTGCCGCTGGCTACATCAACGTCTAGCGCTCTGCGTTCTTTAAAAATGGTGCTGATGAGTTATTTATGCGCGCCAGCAACGCCTGAAAGCGTCGAATACATGGACGGTGAAATTGCACAGCAATTTGCTGATGCAAAAGAAATGACAGAGTCGATTAATGCATTAACGCTTGCTTGCCAATATCAACTACCGAGTTTTGAATCGTTATCTGATATATTTTCTAGCCGATGGAGCGAGAACGGATTAGTGATGGATAAGTGGTTTATGACCATTGGCCAATGGCCGGCAAGCGATGCAATAGAGAGAGTTATTGACGCGATGAATCAACCGAGTTTTAGTTGGCAAAATCCGAACCGAGTACGCAGCTTGATTGGTGCTTTTGCGCAGGGGAACGCAAAAAAATTTCACCAGATTGATGGCAGTGGCTATCGCTATTTAACGCAGCAATTGATCAAACTTAATGACATTAATCCACAAATAGCGGCACGTTTAGTCACACCGCTATTGTCATGGCACAAGTTTGATGAAACGCGAAGTGCGCTAATGAAATCTGAGTTAACTACCTTAGCTAAGTTACCAACGCTTTCTAAAGACTTGCTTGAAAAAGTTACATTAAGTTTAAGTCAATAAGTGCGATAGAGTTATGAACAAATATTATTTTTCTCTTAATGTGAGTTATGAGCGTTTTTTACCTTTTTATCAGGGGCAAATTGATACTGTGCAGGTGGTCGATGAGGTCGGAAGGCGAATTGATATACCGGCGAAACACTTTCGACAATTTTTAACGCGCGACGGTATTTTCGGAAAATTTGAGCTGATTACGCAAGTTGATGGAAAATTTATCACACTTAATAGAATTTATTAGAGTATTTACTTTAAACGATAGTGCGAATTAGCGGCATGGCAATTAAACGAGAGTGAATTATTTTACTCTTTTATAACAATGCTTTAACGATGAATATATCGCGTTTTCTTGATAAATAGAGAACGCTGCATTTTTTTTTAAATGTCGGGTTAGGTTTTTTGCTCTATTTCTTAGAAAACTTTAGATAAATCAATCAAAACATCAGTTGCAGGGTGCGTTTATTTGCTGTAAAAATTAGTGTTAGCTGATTATGTTAGTGAAATAATTAACATAAATAAAAAATAACAATAATCCTAAATGGAAAGTGGAGAAAGCTACATGAACGTGTTTAAAAAATCCGTGCTAGCCGTCGGTATAGGAGCTGCAATGGCAGCGCTAACTGCACCCAGTGCGCAAGCAGTAACTTTCAACTGGGGCGATATCGAAGGTAGTTTTAACTCTACTTTCTCATATGGTAGCTCTTGGCGTGTTGAGAAACGCGATTTTGATAATCAAGTAGGTATCGTTAATAATCCAAACAATGGATTAGATTGGTCTGGTTATACTGCATTTGGTAATACCAAATATATCTCATCAGAATTATTTGCCCAAGATGGCTCGTATTCAAGTAATGGTGATTTAGCAAACCTCGCTTGGTCAAAAGGCGATGCATTTAGCCAAGTCGTCAAGGGCTTGCATGAACTTGATTTACGTTATGAAAACTACGGTGTATTTATTCGTGGTATGTACTTTCATGATTTCGCATTAGATGGCAACCCTGATTATAAGCGTGAGCTACAAATTGATGGTCAAGATCGTGGTATTGATCTTTGTCGTGATAAAACGGCTGATGAACGCTTTTGTTCAGACATTCGTTTATTAGATGCATACTTTTCTGCTGATTGGGACTTTGGTGAGACACCAGTATCGTTCCGTATTGGTCAGCAGGTAATTAGCTGGGGTGAAAGCGCATTAATTTCACATGGTATTTCAACGATTAACGCAGTTGATTTAGGTCGGCTACGCACACCTGGCGCTGAGCTAAAAGAAGCCTTTATTCCACAAGGCATGGCGTGGGTTTCTGCGGGCTTAACTGAAAACTTATCGATGGAAGCGTACTATCAATATGAATGGCAAGGAACTGTGGTTCCTGCTGCCGGTACCTACTTTGCATCAAATGACTTTGTTGCCGGTGGCGGTCAATATAGTGCGATCCAATTAGGATTCAATGGTAACCCTGATATTGATGGTGACTTCTTAATTTCTGAGTTAAACAAACTGAGTGGCATGGTAACTTCAGGTCAAGTACCTGCGGCAACGCTTGGTGAGTTGATGTTGGCGTATCCAACAAAAGTAGCAATTAGAAGTAATGACATCAAACCAGAAGATGGTGGTCAATACGGTCTTAAATTCGCGTATCAATTTGATACCGCAGAACTTGCGTTTTACTACATGAACTATCACAGTCGTCGCCCATTAATTTCGGGGCAAGCGTCTAACTTCACTGCAGCCGCTATTCAACATGATCTTGGAGTGCTTGGCGCAGCTGCTGGCAATGTAGATTACGATACATTAGAAGAGCTAGATACCTTTACAAAAGCAAAAATAGTCTTCCCTGAAGACATTAAACTTTATGGTTTAAGCTTCAATACAGTATTGGGTGAAACATCTTTTGCTGGTGAAGTTTCTCATCGTCAAGACGAAGCGCTACAAATAGATGATGTAGAATTATTGTTTGCTGCGATGCCACAACAATTAGCGAATGCTGGCTTACGTCCTGATTTAGACGGAATTTCGCAAATGGAAGGTCTAACCTACCCATTTAAAGAAGGCGATTCTGTACCACCAGGTGCACTAGCAAACGGTTACGTTTTGGTTGATACAACTCAAGCTCAGTTTAACCTTGCACACTTGTTTGGTCCTACTTTAGGTGCTGATAACCTAACATTATTTGGTGAGTTTGGTGCGGTTTGGATTCATGATATGCCAGACCAAGACGTTCTACGTCTAAATGGTCCTAACACGGCGCGTTCTGGTGGTAATCCAGATATGCCGGGTATTATTCAATTAATTCACAATGGTCCAGAAACTAATCCTTTCCCAACTGATTTTGCTTGGGGCTACCGTTTAGTGGCTAAAACAGACCATAACAACGTATTTGACGGTGTAAACGCGTCAGTTAAATTGGTGTTCTCACATGACGTGAAAGGTATTACACCTGACCCAATTTTCCTATTTACTGAAGGCTCTAAATCAATGGCTGCTTCTGTAGATTTTGAATATCAAAATCGTTGGACTGCATCATTTGGTTATAACTCTTTCTGGGGTGGTAAAGGCACCATCAATACCATGGAAGATAAAGACTTCGTATCATTTAGCATTAAATATTCAATCTAACGGGTGCACAATAATATGAAAAAATTAACCCTTATTACGGCAATGACACTTGCTCTTAGCGCGCAAGCAAATGCTGCGGTTACTAGCGAAGAAGCGGCTAAGCTGAAAAAAGAACTAACCCCTGTAGGCGCGACACGTGCCGGAAATGCGGACGGTTCGATTCCTGCGTGGACTGGCGGTATCACTAAGCCAGTAGCTGGTTACTCAAAAGGTGATCACCATCCAGATCCATTTGCAGCTGATAAAGTGTCTTTTACTATCACGGCTAAGAACGTAGAACAGTACAAAGACAACTTAACCCCTGGACAAATTAAGCTTTTTAAAACGTATCCTGATACGTTTAAAATGCATGTTTACCCAACTCGTCGAAGTGCATCAATGCCGCAGAATGTTTACGACGCGATTGCTGATAATGCAACTAAAGCTGAGTTAATTCTTGGTGGTAATGGTATTAGTAATGCAGTGTTGGGAGTTCCATTTCCAATACCTACAACGGGCTTAGAAGTAATTTGGAATCACATTACTCGTTACCGTGGTGAAAAAGCAGAAATTGTGTCGGCGCAAGTTGCGCCGACAGCATCGGGTGATTACACCATGATGGAAATGAAAAACAGCATTTTGTTTAAATACACTGAACCGGGTATGACAGCTGATAAACTGGCCGATGACAATATCGTGTTTAAGTTTAAGCAAGTTACCACTCAGCCAGCACGTTTAGCGGGAACCGCATTATTGGTTCATGAAACACTAAACCAAGACAGCGAGCCACGTAAAGCTTGGACGTATAATACGGGACAACGTCGCGTGCGCTTAGCGCCAAATATTGCATTTGATACGCCGGGTACAGCGACTGATGGTCTGCGTACCACCGATGATTTCGATATGTACAATGGTTCACCATCACGTTACAACTGGAAGTTAATCGGTAAAAAAGAAGTGTATATTCCATACAACTCTTATAAGCTGCATGCGAAAGGTTTGGATTATGATGACTTAATTAAACCAGGTCATATTAATCAAGATTACGTACGCTACGAGAAACATCGTGTATGGCAAGTAGAAGCGACCTTGAAAGAAGGCATGCGTCATACATATAAAAAACGTGTATTTTTCATCGATGAAGATAACTGGCAGGTGTCAGTTGCGGATATCTACGATAACCGTGATGAATTATACCGCGTAGCGATGGCACATGAGCTAAACTACTATGAGTTACCAGCGTCTTGGTCAACATTAGACGTTTACTACGATTTACAATCACGTCGTTATTTAGCACAAGGCTTAGATAACCATAGTAAAATGTATAATTTTGATGCGAAATTAACAGATAAAAAATTCACTAAATCGGCTTTACGTCGTGCCGGTAGATAATTTGTTAGTGTTCGAATTTTAAAGATAAAAGTGAAGCCGGCTATATGCCGGCTTTAGTTTTTATTGAGGATTAAAAAGTTGTTTAAAACAAATAAATTAATGTTCGGGTTAGTACTAGCAGGTATGACAGGTACATGGTCACTGGCTAGTGCTACAGAAGCTACGCAAGAAGTTAAACAGGTGTTTACATCTCAAGCAGCTGTGTTAGCAAAACATGCACCCGTTATGGCTATTGCAAATAATGGACAACAGATGATTGCGGTAGGTGCGCGCGGTCATGTGTTGGCCAGCGATAGCAAAGCTGATTGGTCACAGGTTTTGGTGCCAACCGATGTATTGCTTACTGATGTTGAGTTTTTTGGCGAAAAAAATGGATGGAGTGTGGGTCACGATGCAACTATTCTGCACACAGTCGATGGCGGTAGTTCTTGGGAAATCCAACTGCAAATCCCTGCGTTAGATCGTCCTTTACTTGACGTCGATTTTGTCAGTGAAAGTCAGGGCTTTGCAATTGGCGCTTACGGTATGTTTTATGGAACCGTTGATGGTGGTAAAACATGGACCAAACAATTCTTGCAAAGCCTCCTTCCTGAAGACGATGTCGAATATCTAGCGGAAGTGCGAGAAGAAAGCGAAGAAGATTATCAATCTGAAATCGCATCAATATTGCCGCATTTCAATAAGATGATTGAATTAAAAGGCCAGCGTCTGATGTTGGTCGGTGAATTGGGTTTAATCGCATTTTCTAGTGACTTAGGAAAGAGTTGGCAACGTATTGAAAATGTCTATGAAGGCTCTTTCTTCACAGGAGCTCAGTTGTCCTCTGGTGCGATTTTAGTCGGCGGCTTACGTGGCAACATGTTTCGTTCAACTGATAACGGTATAAATTGGTCAAAAGTCGATCTTGGCAATAGCAACAGCATCAATGACATTTATCAATTGAAAAATGGCGATGTTTTAGCGGCGCAAAATAACGGTACGTTATTAATTTCAAAAGATGATGGCGTTAATTTTACTCAGCATCGTTTACAAAAAGGACAGGATTTGATGGATATTCATCAAATTCAAGACCAAGTTTGGCTAGCTGGCAGTAAAGGTTTAAATGTAATCAAGGGTTCGAAGTAGGTCAACATGAATAAACTGGTGTTTTTTGTAGAACAATTTATCTTTCGCCACCGCCGATTTGTGGTTGCGTTCTTTGCCTTAGTTACGTTGTTTTTATTGTTTCAAGCATCTCAACTTAAAATGGATGCAGCGTTTACCAAGAATATTCCGTTAAATCACGAATATATGCAAACGTATACCAAACACGCTAAAGATTTTGGCGGCGCTAACAGTATTATGGTGGCGGTACGTGCTAAAGATGGCAATGTATTTAGTGAATCATTTTTTAATGATCTCAAGCAGGTTCACGACCAACTTTACTTTATTCCTGGTATAGACAGAACCTCAGTTAAATCACTGTATTCACCGTCTACACGGTTCACCGAAGTGGTTGAAGACGGATTTGCTGGCGGTCCTGTTATTCCAGCAGACTTTGTTGCAGATGCGCGCGGATTAGATATCGTAAAAAGCAACGTTGAAAAAGCAGGTATTGTTGGTCGATTAGTATCTAACGATTATTCTTCAGCGATGGTGTCAGCAAAGTTACTAGATTTTAACCCTGAAACGGGTGAAAGACTTGAAACGCTCGTGTTTGCTGAACAGTTGGAGAATGATTTAAGAGGGAAGCTATTAAACGATAATATTGATATTCACATTATTGGTTTTGCCAAGATGGCGGGGGATGTCGCTGAAGGCGCAAAGGGCGTTGTGTTGTTTTTTATTGTCGCTCTGTTGATTACGGCGATAATGGTCTATTTGTTTTCGCGGTGTTGGATATTGACTGTGCTACCTTTAGTTTGTTCTCTCATTGCCGTTGTTTGGCAAATGGGATTGCTGACACTATTAGGTTTTGGTTTAGACCCAATGTCAATTTTAGTTCCATTTCTCGTTTTTGCAGTCGGTGTTAGCCACAGTGTTCAAGTGGTTAATGGCGTTAAAAAGAAAATGCTGACGGGACTGGGCTCTAAAGAAGCGGCTGCAGCGACATGTTGTGCGCTGTTAATTCCAGGTGGTGTTGCACTATTATCAGATACTATCGGTTTCATAACGCTGCTCTCAATTGATATTGGAATTATTCGTGAGTTAGCTATTTCCGCGAGTTTGGGTGTTGGCGTAATTATTTTTACCAATCTGGTTTTATTGCCGGTATTAATCTCCTATCGCGACGTTAAAATTAATCCACGAGAAAGTGAGCCGAATCCGGCCCTTGAAAAACTGTGGACGCTATTAGCGATGTTCGCATCTCGTAAAGCTGCGATAGTGGTGGTGTCGTTAACCGCTGTATTATTTGTTGCTGGTCACTTTCAAGCACAAAAAATGAAAGTCGGCGACCTAGAAGCAGGCGCTGCAGCGCTGCATCAATGGTCCCGTTACAATCAAGATACAGCACTGATTACCGAGCGATTTTCAATCACTACCGATGTCATGTCGATTATTGTTGAAGGCCAAGCGGATTCTTGTACGGATTACACGACATTAGCAACGATGGACAAATTTCAGTGGCAAATGGAAAATGTTAAAGGTGTTCAATCAGCGATTAGTCTATCGAGTGTGGTAAAAACCGTTAACGGTGGTTTTAATGAAGGCAACCCTAAATGGCGAACATTGTCACGTACGCAAGCAACCTTAGTACAATCGATTTCGCAAGTGCCGACGACGACAGGTTTGCTCAACGCTAAATGTGACAACATGCAGATCTTGCTGTTTTTAGAAGATCATAAAGCAAATACAATCGAACGTGTTGTCGCAGAAGCTAAGCATCAAGCGTCATTATTAGATACTGATACGCTGAAGTTTAAATTGGCATCCGGACCAGTCGGCGTTATGGCTGCAACCAATGAAGCTGTCGAAGCGGCGCAAACGCCAATGATGATGTACGTCTATGGTGCGGTGATCGCGTTGTGTCTTCTAAGCTTTAGGTCGTTACGTGCCACTATTTCGGTAGTTGTTCCTCTATTTGTTGTGTCTACGTTGGCGCAAGCACTGATGACATTCCTTAATATCGGGTTAACGGTATCGACGTTACCGGTAATCGCGTTAGGAGTGGGTATTGGGGTTGATTACGGGATATATATCCTTGCGACAATGAACCAAGGCCTGAGCCAAGGACTAACCGTTCAGCAATCCTATATGATGGCACTTAAAGAGCGTGGTACGGCGGTAATATTTACTGGTGTGACATTGGCTATTGGCGTGAGTACTTGGTTCTTCTCTGATCTTAAGTTCCAAATGGACATGGGTATTTTGCTTACTTTTATGTTTTTAGTGAATATGTTGGGCGCAATTATCGTTTTACCTGCTTTAGCTAATTTATTGTGGTTCAAACAAGGTAAATGAGCTGTTAAAAATTCGTAATTTGTCGTTAAAAAAAGGCCATTTTATGGTCTTTTTTTTTGTCTTTTGCATAACCATTCACTCATTGTGCTTGAAATTGTCTAGGCCTTGAATTAACTGGTGTTACGAGTTGTTTTTTATGAAAAAATTACTCGAAATTTATAGTCTTTAATAATAGACTAGCTTAACTAAAACAAAAATATATGGATCAAGGCAGGATGCTTGGTCTGAAGTCCAGAGCTTAGAACAATAACTAACCAGTTAATTAAAGGAATCGAGACTATGGCATTAAAAGATGCAAATTCCTCTGTACTATTGGAAAACGTGGCACGCATGATCGACGACAACGTAGGCGAAGAATTAGCCCCGCTTGTTAAATCATTTACTAAAATAATTTATGGCGATATCTCGGAAGATGATATTGCGGTGCGAAGTGATAGTGACCTATATGGCGCTGCATTGAGCTTATGGGGAGCGTTAAACGAACGTAAGCCTTATGAGCAAGTGGTTAAGGTGTATAACCCAATTCTTTCTCGTCATGGTTGGCAGCCGACGAAAACTATTATAGAAATTGTGCATGCAGATATGCCGTTCTTAGTAGATTCTGTCAACATGGCTCTTAAACGTCTAAACATTAACAGCCACTTATCACTACACTACCCAATTAGTGTTTCTCGTGATGGCCAAGGTAATGTTAATTCCCTCGCTAGTTTAAAAAATAAAAAAGAACAAACAGAAGATATAACTATTTTCCTTTTGGAAATAGATCGTTTGGAGTCTGAAGAAGTATTGGCGCAAGTACAACAAGAACTAGTGAATGTACTTGAAGAAGTTACTTTATCGGTACAAGACTGGAAACCGATGCGTGGTAAATTAAAAGACGTTATTGACGGTTTAGCTAAGGCACCTTTTCCTGGTCCCAAACGTGAATTGGAAGAGACGTTAAATTTCTTGCAGTGGATTTATGAAGGTAACTTTACCTTACTTGGTTATCGTTCATATTCGCTAAACGCGGTTGAAGGTGATATTGAATTGATGGCCGATTCAAGTACTAGTCTTGGTATGATGCTTAACTCGCAAGAGAGCAAGCCTAAGTTATTATCAAGTCTTACCTTTGGTGCGCAGCGTGAAGCAACATCTGACAAATTAATGCTATTGACCAAAAGCAATACAATCTGTCGCGTCCACCGCCCAACAAAAACAGATTACATTGGTATTAAGCGCTTTGATAAAGCTGGACGTGTTGTCGGTGAAGATCGCTTCATCGGTTTATATGGCTCTAGTATCTACAATAACAGCGTTTTTCAAATCCCATACCTTGGTGACAAACTACAACGCATTACTGAATTGTCTAACTACAGCAAAGGTAGTCATGACTTTAAAGCGATGCAGCATTTCTTAGAAACCTATCCACGTGATGAATTAATTCAAGCCACTGAAGCTGAATTGTTAGCGACGTGTGTATCTGTATTGAAACTAGAAGAGCGTGATTGCGTTAAGTTAGTCGTTCGCGAAGACAGTTTTGGCCGCTTTTATTCGTGTGTTGTTTACATGGCAAGAGAGCGTTACAACACGGCGCTGCGTAAGAAAACGCAAGAAGTATTAGCACGTCACTTTGAATCAGATGAAAAAGTTGCATTTACGACCTTCTTCTCAGAATCAAATCTGGCGCGTACACATTATATTGTGCAGTTAAAACCTAACCACAAACCGGAAATTAGCGTGAAAGCCATCGAAAACGATTTAATTGAAGCCGCTCGTTCATGGGAAGATAAGCTAGAGAATGCATTAGTTGCGCATCATGGCGAATCTATTGCTAAAGCACTCAGTAATAAGTACAACAAAGCCTTTAGCCAGAGCTATAAAACTGATGTATTACCTGGCGTTGCTGTTGTTGATATTGCGACCCTCGAAACATTAAACGACGATCACAATTTAGGGATGATTTTCTATCGTCCACAAGAAATGAAGAAGGGCAGTAAACAAGTTCGATTGAAATTGTTTAGCTTAGACGAGCCACTTCATTTATCTGATGTGTTACCAATGCTTGAAAACTTCGGTTTAAGAATCGTTGGCGAGCGTCCGTACGAGTTAATTTTAGAAGGCGGTCATTCAGCTTGGGTTCTAGATTTCCAAATGCTGCATACAGGTGACAACAACTTCGACATTAATGAAGTACAAAATATCTTCCAAAACGCATTTGCTCAAGTATGGTCAGGTGAGTTAGAGGACGATGGGTTTAATAAGTTATTACTGGCGACTAATTTAACAGGCCGTAAGATCACTATTTTACGAGCATATGCTAAGTACATGCGTCAAATCGGTAGTACTTTTAACCAAAGTTATATCGAAGAGACAATGGGGCGTTACCCTGAAATCGCTAAATTAATTATCGAACTGTTTACATTAAAATTCGATCCAAGTGCTAAATTTAGTGAAAAGAAACTCACCAAAATTCAAGACGATATTATCGATCGTTTAGACCTAGTTGCCAACTTAGATGACGACCGAATTATTCGTCGTTACCTAGACATGGTTTTAGCGACGATTCGTACTAACTTCTTCCAACCAAGTGAAGATGGCTCAACGAAACCTTATATGTCATTTAAGGTTCGTCCTGAAATGATTCCTGAAATTCCGCTGCCATTACCCAAGTTTGAAATCTTTGTGTATTCGCCGCGTGTTGAAGGTGTACATTTACGTGGTGGCAAAGTCGCACGTGGTGGTTTACGTTGGTCTGATCGTCGTGAAGATTTCCGAACTGAAGTATTGGGCTTAGTTAAAGCACAGCAAGTTAAAAATACGGTTATTGTGCCAGTAGGGGCGAAAGGCGGTTTTGTTTGTAAGAGATTACCAACAACGGGCGGTCGTGAAGCGTTCTTTACTGAAGGACAAGAGTGTTACAAGATTTTCATTCGCGCGTTATTAGATATCACAGACAACATTGTTGATGGTGAGCTTATTCCACCAAAATCTGTGGTACGTCATGATGAAGATGATCCGTACTTAGTTGTTGCTGCCGATAAAGGTACAGCAACCTTCTCCGATATCGCTAATGGAATTTCTGAAGAATATAACTTCTGGCTGGGCGATGCATTCGCGTCAGGCGGTAGTGTTGGTTACGACCATAAGAAAATGGGCATCACAGCTCGTGGTGGCTGGGAATCTGTTAAGCGTCATTTCCGCGAAATAGGTATTGATTGTCAGAACACTGACTTTACTTGTATTGCTGTTGGTGACATGGCGGGTGATGTATTCGGTAACGGTATGTTGTTGTCAAAACACACCTGTTTACAAGTTGCATTCAACCACATGCACATCTTTATCGATCCAACGCCAGATGCCGCTAAAAGCTGGGTAGAGCGTGACCGTCTATTTAATTTACCACGTTCATCGTGGGACGATTACAACACTGATTTAATTTCTAAAGGCGGTGGTATTTTCTCTCGTAGCGCTAAATCTATTAGCCTAACGCCAGAAATTAAAAAGATGCTAGGCATTAAGAAAGCAAGCCTAACGCCTAATGAATTAATCAAAGCGGTATTACGCATGAACGTTGATTTGTTCTGGAACGGCGGTATCGGTACTTATCTTAAAGGTTCAAGCGAAAGCCATGCTGATGTTGGCGATCGTGCCAATGACGCACTGCGTATCAATGGCAGTGAGATGCAAGCTAAAATTATCGGTGAGGGTGGTAACCTAGGTTGTACCCAACTTGGTCGTATTGAATATTGCGCGGCTGGCGGCCGTATGAATACTGACTTTATCGATAACGTGGGTGGCGTAGATTGTTCGGATAATGAAGTAAACATCAAAATTTTACTTAATAGCTTGGTTGCTCATGGTGATTTAACTGTGAAACAACGTAACGAGCTGCTTTATTCAATGACAGACGAAGTTGGCGATATTGTAATTGATAACCATAATCGTCAAACACAATCACTATCGATTAGTAATCATGGTGGTGCGAACATGCTTAAAGAGCAGATTCGCTTCATGCATGGTTTAGAAAAAGCCGGAAGTCTTGATCGCGCACTTGAGTTTTTACCAAGTGATGAAGAGTTAGCAGAACGCCAAGCAGACAACCGTGGCTTTACACGTCCTGAGTTAGCAGTATTGTTAGCTTACGGAAAAATGGTACTCAAAGAGCAATTAGTTATTGATGAAATAACTGACAACAGCTTCCATTCTCGCTTATTGCCTGCTGCTTTCCCTAAAGTTCTGCAAGAGCGCTATGCGTCAGATATGGAAAACCATCCTCTGCGTCGTGAAATTATTGCTACTCAGTTAGCCAATAAGTTGGTTGATGACATGGGCTTGAACTTTGTTCACCGCATGACGGATGAAACTGGCGCAACGGTTGATGAAATTGCTCATTGTTATTCTATTGCAAGTGAAGTCTTCGGTTTACGTGAAGTATTTGAAGCCATTGACGCGTTGAATAACAAGCTTGATGCAAAAGTTCAAACGAAGCTATTGTACGAAACACGCCGCAGTATTCGCCGTGTAACACGTTGGTTCTTACGTAATCGTGATACGTCTAAATCCATTGAAGAAACAATCGAATTCTACAAGCCTAAATTTAATGTGCTTAACGAAAACATGTTTGATCTATTGGTTGCTAGTGATGCTAAGTTTATTAAAGCTAAAATCGATGACATGATTAAACAAGGCGTGCCAAAACAAATCAGTGAAATGGTATGTAAAGCGTCGACTATGTTCTCGGCAATGGATATCGCTCAAGTTGCTCAAGAAGCTGATATGGATCTGTGTTTAGTTGCGCAAATCTACTTCAAACTTGGTGATGAAGTTGAACTGCATTGGTTCTTAGACCAAATTTCAGCACAGCCAGTAGCAAACCATTGGCAAGCGCTGGCAAGAGCTTCGTTTAGGGAAGAGCTTGATTGGCAACAACGCGCGTTAACAACAACGGTATTAAAAGGTTGTTCAAGCAAAGATGGTTGTGAAGATATCGTAGCTAAATGGCTAAACGATAACGAAAAACTATTAAATCGTTGGGTGCATTTACTCGCTGATTTTAAAGCAAGTAAAACGCATGAATTTGCTAAATTCTCAGTAGCACTACGAGAATTAAATTTATTGAGCCATAATGCGACTTTAGCGTTATAATATAGCGCAATTTTTAAGAGCCCGGTCAATGCCGGGCTTTTTTATGTTACTAACTTAGTGAATTCTAATACCAATTGCATTAAGTAAGTGATCTTGTTGTGCGTAGAGAAAATCAGCTAAAACAAGGCGCTCGATTGACTAATAGCTGGCTATTAGGATTGAGAGCAACGCCATTTTAGTTAATTTTAACAAGTACAAGTGGGCAAATATTTAATGCAATTGGTATAAGGGTTGATAGGCATAAATTTCATGAAGTTTATCCTTATCATTCTTTTTATATTGGAGATCCCATGTTTTTTTCATTGTCGCAAAAACTAATGTTTCAACTCGATCCTGAGCGTGCTCATGAAATGGCGATCTCATTTTTAAAACATTCAGCGAACACACCGCTAGCCTGCGCATATGCTCAAAACCTGCCAAACAAACCGGTCAATGTCATGGGTATTGATTTTAAGAACCCTGTTGGGTTAGCTGCAGGTCTTGACAAGAATGGCGAATGCATAGACGCATTCGACAAAATGGGTTTTGGTTTTGTTGAAGTGGGTACAGTGACGCCTCGTGCGCAAGATGGTAATGAAAAACCGCGAATTTTCCGCCTAAAAGAACAACAGGCTATTATAAATCGTATGGGCTTTAATAATCACGGTGTTGATTACTTGGTAAATAATGTTGAGAACAGACAATCAAATGGTGTGCTTGGCATCAATATTGGTAAAAACTTTGATACGCCTGTTGAAAATGGCAAAGACGATTACTTAATTTGTATGGATAAAGTCTACCAACATGCATCATACATTACGGTAAATATTTCATCGCCAAATACGCCTGGTTTACGTAGCTTACAATACGGTGATGCATTAGATGATTTATTAAAATCATTAAAAGAACGCCAAGCGGCATTAGCGATTCAACATAATAAACAAGTGCCATTATTGTTAAAAATAGCACCTGACTTAAGCCATGAAGAAGTGATTCAAATTGCGGATAGTTTGGTGCGTCACAACGTTGATGGTGTTATTGCGACAAATACAACGTTGTCTCGTGAGGGCGTTGAGAACTCGACTTATGGAAGTGAAGCTGGTGGGCTAAGCGGACGTCCAGTAGCTCAAAAATCAACTGAAGTTGTTAAATTACTCAATCAAGAGATAAATGGAAAATTACCTATCATTGGTGTTGGTGGGATCGATTCTGCAGCATCAGGCGCTGAAAAATTTGCAGCTGGTGCATCATTGATCCAAGTTTATAGTGGTTTTATTTACCAAGGGCCTCAATTAATCAAAGACTTGGTTAACGCTCGTTAACGTCAAATATATAAGCGATCGAGAGAGGGATCCTGATCGCTTGTTAGGATCCTTTTTTTTGGTCGCTAAGTTTTTGTATTTTAATGTAAAAAAATTAACCAAAGTCGTTGATTTTTGATATTATAGCGTCTAACGTAACTGTGTCGTAAATTTAATCAAGACAATAATTAATAGGGTCTCTTGTGCTTATTAAACCGAATAAAGACTGGAAATGGAATTTCTGTCATAACCAAAATAGACTTACTCTAGAAATGGGTGAGGGCATGGTATTTGTGTCGGCGTTTGAAAAACGTCATTTGGTTAATGATGCGTTTAATAATGAGTATTTGTCCGTAGAACAGGGTGAAGATTTTAACTTGTTCTTTGAAAAGCTCGATGCGCAGTTACCAGTTCCTTCTGATTTTATTTATCAAATTACCTTAAATTGTTTAGCGGCCAAAAACTTTTATAAGCCACTCATGCCTAAGAGCTGGTTTTTTGCTGCAGCGCCAGCTTTATCAAGTGCACTGTTAGGTAATGTGGTAAAACTCCAATCGTCGATTGAATGCCGTCACTATGTTGTAGTAGAGAGCAATACCAATGCCTCAACATTATTACTTATTGAAAAATCTCATGTGCTCAATGATGTTAAATCGATGGCACAATTTGAGTTAATTAAAGTGATGAATGACCGACTTATTCCTGT